>DATGNB010000020.1:0-6487 GCA_035306945.1 Marinobacter sp. | reverse complement strand
TGTTCAAGCCCGGCACCGGCGAATGCATTGCCGGGCCCTGCCAGGGCGATGCCTTGACCGCCCTGGAGGTACGCCAGAACGGTGGCCAGGTCGAAGTCAGGCTTGAAGACTGACCGGCACCGCTTCGATCAGATCCAGCCGGCCACTCGGGTTACCATCCGGCCCCGACAGTGCGGCGCGATAAGCCAGCACCTCAACCCCGGCGGCCTTCGCCTGGCGCAACAACTCGCCATAGCGGGCATCAATGTGATCCGCCGGGCGCACCACTTCAATTCCGGTGTGGTTGACTACAAAGAACAGTACCGCCCGATCGCCCTTCTCCACCTGCGCCATCAGTTCCCTCAGGTGTTTCTGGCCCCGCTCGGTCACAGCATCCGGGAAATAGCCACCTGAACCTTCCGCCAACGTAACGTTCTTTACCTCAACCCAGGCGTCTGGCTGCTCCGGGTGGCCCGATAGCAGCAAATCTATCCGGCTTTTCTCAGCACCGTATCGCACCTCTGCCCGGCATTCGCTGTAACCCGCCAGTTCCGGCACCAGCCCGGCTTCAATCGCCTCCCGGGCCTGGGCGTTGGGGCGGGCGGTGTTGACGCAAGCGAACACAGCCGGGGTCGTTTCCACCAACTCCCAGGTGAACTTCAGTTTCCGCTTGGGATTATCACTCCGGCTCAGCCAGACCCGGGCATTATCCGGCTGGCAACCAAGCATAGACCCGGTGTTCGGGCAATGGGCCGTAACCTCTTCGCCATCGGGCAGGCGTACATCGGCAAGGAAGCGTTTATAGCGTCGAATCAGGCGCCCTTCCACCAAAGGTTCAGCAAACTTCATGTGCTCTCCGCTAAAAGTCAGTGTCACAAGGCTGGTCACCCTGAGACTAATCTGCTATTTTCCGCAAATTCCCGTTTCAGGACGAATGCTTTATCCAGGGTTAAACCGCGCAGCAATGCAGGCGCGGCGGAAGCAAAGCGTTCTTGTAGTAGTACAAACAAGAGGCCGGGTTCAATGGCAAACACTGCAGAACAACCACGCGAACGTTTTACCAACTTCACCCCTTATGAAATGAAAAAGGGTGAAGACTACATGAGTGCAGAGATGCTTCAGCACTTCAAGGAACTGCTTCTGAATTGGAAGCAGGAATTGATGGAAGAAGTGGACCGCACCATGCACCACATGCAGGAAGACGCAGCAAACTACGCGGATCCCAGCGATCGCGCAACCCAGGAAGAAGAGTTCAGCCTGGAGCTGCGCACACGGGACCGTGAGCGGAAACTGATCAAGAAGATTGATAAGACAATCGATCGGATTGATAAAGACGACTACGGATTCTGTGACCAGTGCGGCGTGGAAATCGGCATTCGCCGACTGGAAGCTCGCCCCACCGCCACGCTGTGCATCGACTGCAAGACTCTGGCGGAAATCCGCGAGCGCCAGACCGGCATCTAAGCCCTACCTACAGCCGGCTGCCAGGCAGCCGGCTTGCTGAGTCTCTATGGAGCAACCACGGTACCGCGGGCGTTTTGCCCCCTCCCCGACAGGACCGCTGCATTTCGGCTCCCTTGTTACCGCCCTGGCCAGTTGGCTGGAAGCCCGCACCGCTCGTGGCGACTGGCTGGTTCGCATTGAAGACCTGGACCCATTACGGGAACCCCCTGAAGCCACTGGCCAGATCCTGCACTCCCTGGAGTGCCACGGACTGTACCCGGATGAACCCGTACGCTTTCAATCCCGTCGTCACGACGCCTACCAGTCCGCCATTGACCAGCTCCTGGCGCTGAATAAAGCCTATCGGTGCCGGTGCTCCCGCAAACTGCTCCAACAGCATGGCGGTTATCATCCAGACCACTGTCGCGATGGCCAGCCGGCGCCTGGAGACACTCCATACGCCATTCGCTTCGCCCTGACCGACGAATTCAGTGTCTGGCAGGACCTGTTGCTCGGGCCTCAGCAACAGCAAGTCGCCGCCGAGTTGGACGACCCCGTGCTTTTGCGCAAAGAAGGTTTCTACGCCTACCAACTGGCGGTGGTAGTGGATGATATCGACCAGCACATCAGCCACGTGGTGCGGGGCTCTGACCTGCTGGACATGACCGCCCAGCAGCAACAGATTTTCCGGGCCCTTGGCGCACGGCCGCCACAGTGGCTGCATATCCCCGTCATCGTGAACGATCAGGGCCAGAAACTGAGCAAACAGACCCACGCCCCGGCGCTGGACGACCAACAGCCCACAGCCAACCTGGTCAACGCCCTGGCGGCGCTTGGCCAGCAGCCTCCGCCCGCGCTTGCTAATGCAACGGTGGACGATGTGCTCGCCTGGGCACGGGAAAACTGGCGTCGGCACGCCATCCCCCTGACATCCCGACAGGCCCGTGGTATAACCCCAGACACACACTTGCGTCCGGACCAATGAGCCGATGTATATCTACCGCCTGGTCTTTTTGCTGGTACTGGCCATCTATATTTTTTCTCCCAACATCCTGGACTGGTGGACCTCACCAGACAACGCCTGGTACAGCCCCTATGTAATCTGGGGCGGACTGATTGCTATCGGCTTCTGGCTCGAATGGCGGCGAGACCCCAATGAGTTTTAGCGCCAGCGGCCTGCTACTGGCCAGTCTTCTGTACCTGATTCTGTTGTTCGGCATTGCCTGGAGTACCGAACGAGGCACCCTGCTACGCCAATGGGTTCGGCATCCGCTGGTTTATACCCTGAGCCTTGGCGTCTATGCCGGTATCTGGGCGGTGTACGGCGCCATCGGCATGGCGGCGGAATCCGGTTACGGCTTTCTGGCTTATTACCTGGGCATCTCCGGAGCCTTTCTGCTGGCACCGGTGTTGCTGAACCCGATCTTGCGGATCGGCCGGGCTTATCAGTTAACGTCTCTGGCCGACCTGTTTGCCTATCGTTATCGCAGCCAGTGGGCCGGCACCCTGGTCACGCTCTGCTCGGCCGCAGCCATTCTTGCCCTGCTGAGCATGCAGATTCAGGCCGTGGCCGTATCTGCCTCCCTGCTCGCCCCGGACACCTCTCCGAAAGCCATCAGCGTGATGTTCAGCCTGATCGTCGTGCTGTTTACCATGCTCTTTGGCGCGCGTCGGCATCAGAGCTCCGGCAACCATCAGGGGCTGGTACTGGCCATCGCCTTTGATTCCCTGGTCAAGGTGGTTGCGCTGCTGGTACTGGGTGGTGTGGTGTTGTTTGGCGTGTTCGGCGGCACCGACGGGCTCGAACAGTGGCTGGCCCAGACCTCGCACCCGGAGGCGACCATGACCATGGCGATCAACGATGGCAGCTGGCGCGCCCTGCTGCTGATGTCGTTTGCCGCCGCGCTGGTATTGCCGCACATGTACCACATGACCTTCAGTGAAAACCCGTCGCCCCGGGCACTGGCGAAAGCCAGTTGGGGCTTGCCCCTTTACCTGCTGCTGCTGGGCCTGCCGGTACCCCTGATCGTCTGGGCCGGCCAGGCCCTGGGTGTTGGTGCGCCTCCGGCCTTTTTCAGCATCGGGGTAGCGCAAGCCCTGGAGAGCCCCGCGCTCACACTGTTGATGTACATTGCCGGGCTTTCTGCCGCCAGCGGGCTGATGATCGTCAGCACCCTGGCGCTGTCGGGCATGGTGCTCAACCATGTTGTGCTGCCCCTGAAAACCCCCAAAGACCAGGGCGACATCTATCAATGGCTGCAGTGGGTAAAACGCCTGTTGATTGCCGTTATCCTGTTTCTGGCGCTGCTATTCCACGAAACCATCGGCCAGAATCTCGACCTGTCTATCCTCGGAGCTATCTCGCTCTCCGGCACCCTGCAGCTGTTACCGGGCGCGCTCGGGGTTATTTACTGGCCGGAAGGCAACCGGCGGGGTCTGATCGCCGGACTGCTGACCGGCCTGGCGATCTGGATGACCACTCTGGTGCTGCCATTTTCCTACGCCGCCGACCTGCTGGCCTGGCTGAACCTCCCGGTCACTCCGGGTTACGACAACTGGCACCTGTTCACCTTCATCAGCCTGACCGCCAACATCTCGGTATTTGCGCTGGTTTCCATCCTGAGCCCGGCGTCTCCGGAAGAAACCAGTGCGGCCCAGGCCTGCTCCCTGGGCGCCCTGTCCCGCCCCCAGCGGCGGGAACTGCTGGCGACATCATCCAACGATTTTATTCAACATCTGACCGACCCGCTGGGCCAGACGGTGGCCCGGCGGGAAGTGGAGCGGGCCCTGGGGCAACTGAAGCTGCCCAACGTGGAGTTCCGGCCCTACCAGCTCAGGCGCCTGCGGGATCAGGTTGAAATCAACCTGTCCGGCTTGCTAGGCCCTGCCGTGGCCAGGGATATCGTCAAACGCCATCTGGGCTTCAAACCCCTGACCCACGGCGGCACCGGCCAGGACATCCGCTATGTGGAGCGGGCTCTGGGCGACTACCAGAATCAGCTTACAGGCCTTGCGGGCGAACTGGACAATTTGCGGCGCCACTACAGACAGACCCTGCAGAACTTGCCTATACCCGCCTGCTCTGTCGGTGAGGATGGCGAGATCCTGATGTGGAACCACGCCATTGAATCGCTCACCGGCATTTCTGCCGACGAGGTGGTCGGCGCCAAACTCATGGCCCTGCCGGAGCACTGGCACACCCTGCTGGATGACTTCAACCGGGGTGACGACCTGCACCGTTACAAGCACCGGCTGGACCTGCGCGGCAAGCCCCACTGGTTGAATCTGCACAAGGCTGCTCTGAGCGGGCCGGACCATCCAGAAGGTGGCTCCATCATTCTGGTGGAAGACCAGACCGAAACCCGGCTGCTGGAAGACGAGCTTATGCATAGCGAGCGCCTGGCCTCAGTGGGCCGGCTGGCCGCCGGTGTTGCCCACGAGATTGGCAATCCGGTCACCGGCATTTCTTCCCTGGCCCAGAACCTGAAACTGGAAACAGATGATCCGTCCATTCTGGAAACCGCCGACCAGATACAGCAGCAAACCCGGCGCATCTCTGCCATTCTGCAGTCGTTGATGAACTTTGCCCGCACCGGCAATCATGCCCATGCCAACCGTTACGAGCCGGTCAGCATCCATCGCTGTGTGGAAGAGTCCATCAACCTGTTGTCGTTGAGTGACCAGGGGATGCGGCTGCGGTACCTGAACGAATGCCCCGCAAACCTCCAGATACTGGGTGATGAACAGCGCCTGGTGCAGGTCTTCGTCAACCTGCTGGCCAATGCCCGGGATGCCTCGCCAGACGGTGGTACCATCCGGGTCAGTGGAAAGGGCGACGGCTACTCCGCTATCATCGAAGTGATTGATGAAGGCACCGGCATTCCCGCTGACCAGCTGGACCATATATTTGAGCCGTTTTACACCACCAAGGCGCCCAATAAAGGCACGGGCCTTGGGCTTTCGCTGGTGTACAGCATTGTTGAAGAACACTATGGCAACGTGCAGGTCGAGAGCCCGGCAGACACCGAGCGCCAGCGGGGAACCTGTGTAAGGTTGCGCCTGCCCGCCTATGAGCCAGACACCGATACCGGCAACAGCACCCCGAACGAAAGGTCGTGAACGCGATATGCCCCGTATTCTGATAGTTGAAGATGAAGACATCATCCGCTCTGCGGTCCGCAAGCTTCTGCAGCACGCCGGGTACGAAGTGGCGGATGCCGTCTCTGTTGAGGAGGCGGACAACCTGGAACCGGACGGCTTTGATCTGATTATCACCGATCTGCGCCTGCCCGGTGCGGCGGGTACCGAGATGATCAACCGGGCGCCCAACACCCCGGTACTGATCATGACCAGCTACGCCAGCCTGCGCTCCGCCGTGGACTCCATGAAACTCGGCGCCGTGGACTACATCGCCAAGCCGTTTGATCACGATGAAATGCTGGCGGCGGTGGAGAACATCCTGGCCCGCCAGAGTGCGCATCCTGATGAACCCGTCGGCGGCGAGAGCACCGGGCAGAACCAGGCCACCGAATCCGATCCGGCAGCCATCATGTATGGCCAGTGCGAGCCCATGCAGAAGGTGTTCACACTCATTCGCAAGGTGGCTCCAACCGAAACCACGGTCTTGATACAGGGTGAGTCCGGCACCGGTAAGGAACTGGCTGCCAGGGCTCTACACCTGCTCAGCCCCAGGGCCACTAAACCGCTGATCTCGGTAAACTGTGCCGCCATTCCCGAAAGCCTGATTGAATCGGAGCTGTTCGGCCATGAGAAAGGCGCGTTTACCGGCGCTGTTTCCGCCCGAACCGGCCTGATTGAGGCCGCCGATGGTGGCAGCCTGTTCCTCGATGAAATCGGCGAGCTACCAGCAGAAGCCCAGGCCCGGCTGCTGCGGGTTCTACAGGAAAGTGAGATTCGCAAGGTTGGCTCTACCCAGAGCCGGAAAGTGGATGTACGCATGATTGCCGCTACCCACCGCAACCTGAAGGCCATGACCCGCACCGGAGAATTTCGGGAAGACCTGTATTACCGGCTTAACGTGATGCAAATCCGCATTCCGCCTTTG
>DATGNB010000019.1:0-26871 GCA_035306945.1 Marinobacter sp. | reverse complement strand
CTCAGCGCCCACAATCATTTCCAGTTTTACGTGGCCAGTATCGACCAGCAGATAAGAGAACGAAAGCAGCTGGAGAAAGACCTGGCCCTGGCACTGATCAATAACGAGTTCCATCTGGAGTTCCAGCCTCAGGTCGAGCTGGCGACGCAAAAGGTCATCGGCGCTGAGGCGTTACTACGCTGGCAGCATCCCAGCAGGGGTGCCATACCCCCGGATTGCTTTATTCCGGTTGCGGAGGCCAACGGATTGATCGTCGAGATCGGCCGCTGGGTGCTTGACCAGGCCTGTCGACAGGCGGCCCTCTGGGCCAGCCAGGGGCAGTCGTTGCGGGTGGCGGTTAACTTATCTACCGTCCAGTTACGACAGGAGTCCATTGTAGAGGAAATCCTGGGAGCCCTTGAGCGTCACGGCGTGCCGGCCAGTCTACTGGAGCTGGAGATCACCGAGACCGGATTCATGGCCAACATGACCGACGCCATCCGTAAACTCAACCTGCTCCGCAGGGCCGGCATCCAGATCTCCGTGGATGATTTTGGGACCGGCTATTCATCGCTCACCTACCTGAAAAAAATGCCGGTCCAGAGCCTCAAGATCGACAAACAGTTTGTACGTGACCTGCTGCTGGATGAGGATGATGCCCGTATCGCCAACATCATCATCGATCTGGGCAACAGCCTGAACCTGACGGTCATCGCTGAAGGCGTGGAAACCGCAGAGCAGGCAGCCTACCTGGCCCGGCGCGGTTGTCACCTTGTCCAGGGCTACTACTACAGCAAACCCATGCGCCCCGAGGATTTCGAAAGCTTTATACAAGCATTTCACCGCAAGATTGTGGAAAATAACACCTGAACCACCGCTAACCTGTGAGGAGCTACCATGACAAGTACTGTCATTGGCCTTGTTATTATTGCCGTTGTCATTTTCTATCTGGTATTTATCTATAACCAACTGGTTTCCTTGCGCAATCAGTTCAAGAATGGTTTTGCTCAGATTGATGTCCAACTGCAGCGCCGGCACGACCTGATACCCAACCTGGTCGACTCGGCCAAAGCCTACATGGCCCATGAAAAATCGACCCTTACCCAGGTAATGGAAGCCCGCAATAACGCGGTCAGCGCCCAGCAGGACGCTGCCCGTGATCCGGGCGACGGCACTCGTATCCAGCGGCTGGGCGGAGCCGAGAACCTGCTGACCAAAGCCCTCGCCAATTTTTATGCGGTTGCTGAGAACTATCCGGATCTGAAAGCCAACGAGACGATCCAGCAGCTGATGGAGGAACTGGCCAGCACCGAGAATCGGGTGGCGTTTGCACGCCAGGCCTATAACGATGGCGTGATGCACTACAATATTTTCCGGGAGAAGTTCCCCAACAACATAATAGCCGGAATGTTTGCTTTCAAAGAAACCGCGCAACTCCAGCTCGAAAGCCCGGACGCCCGCCAGGCCCCGAAAGTCAGTTTCTGAGGCCTGAGCCATGGCGAATCCCGGTTTTTTTCAGCGCCAGGCCAATGCCCGGCGCAATACCGGCCTGCTCGTTGCTCTGTTTTTATCCGCCGTCATCCTGATTACCCTGGCCGTGTGCCTGGTAGGTTACGCCCTCACCCGCAGCGAAGCGTCCTCTCTTCCCTTCCATCTCTGGCTCACATCCCGCCATGGCCTGGTCACCGCCGCAGCGGTTGTGCTTCTGGTCGGCCTTACCTCGCTCGTGCGCTGGATTGATCTGGCGGGCGGGGGTAGCCGGGTGGCCCACATGGTGGGCGCGCGGCTGATCGAGCCAGACACCCGGGACTCCCAGGAACGAATGCTGCGCAATATTGTTGAGGAAATGTCCGTTGCCAGCGGTGTCCCCGTTCCGGACCTCTACGTGATGGATAATGAGACCGGGATTAACGCGTTTGTTGCCGGTTATACCCCCGGCGAAGCGGTGATGGTGGTTACCCAGGGGGCTCTGGCCCAGCTGACCCGGGACGAATTACAGGGCGTGGTGGGCCATGAATTCAGCCACATACTGAATGGTGACATGCGTCTGAACGTGCGGTTGATTGCACTGCTGGCCGGTATCCTGATGGTCGGCCAGATCGGCTATTTCATGGTGCGAGCCGGTTTTGTGGGGGGCAGCCGACGCCGCAGCAGCCGGGATGGCAGAGTTGAAATCTTCTTTGGTATTGCCGGCATCGCACTGATTGTGATTGGTTATGTCGGTGTGTTTTTCGGCCGCCTGATCCAGTCTGCGGTTTCGCGCCAGCGGGAAATGCTGGCCGACGCCTCCGCGGTTCAGTTTACCCGTAACCCTGAAGGCATCGGTGGAGCGCTGTTCAAGATTGGCATGAAAGGCGGCTATCTGGACACCACCAGCCACGCCAGCAACATGAACCACATGTGCTTTACCGAAGCCACCCGGATGAAGCTGACCAGCTTGCTGGCTTCTCATCCACCCATCAACCAGCGCATCAATGCCATCCAGCCGGGCCTGCTGGCCCGTCTGCGCAGCCGGTTGCGTGATACTGAGCCCGACAGCAAACTGCGCTCACAGCCCACATCAGGCACGCCAGAGAGCCTCAGCGGGTTAGTCGGCCACATCGCCGGGCCTGTCCGGAGCCCCCGCCCCGGCCACCGCCTGTCGCCTGTGCAGTCCTCGCTGGCTGGCGATACCACAGCCCTGTCGGAGAAAGTGGGCACCGTCACGCCCAGCAGCGAAGCCTACGCAATTGAGCTACTGGCCCAACTCCCATCCACGTTCCGGAGTCTCCTGTACACACGTGCCGGCGGGGTTCAGCTTTGCTATGCGTTGCTGATCCGCGATGAGGATGACGCACAACAACAGGCGCTGCTCAAGCGGATTCCTGACCATAATGTTGTTGGCCTCCGGCCAGAGGTACTCGGCAAACTACTGCCGTCGGTACGCACCCTGGGAGACCGGGCCCGCTTCCCGCTGCTGGAACTGGCCATGCCCGCCTTGCGTAAACTCGAGCCCGACGACCGGAAGCAACTCCTGAGCAATGCTCATACACTCGCCTCGGCCGACCAGAAATTCACTCTCTTTGAGCTCGCCCTCACCACGTTCCTGACCCGTCATCTGGCGGACGACGCCGCCAGGGTTGTGCCGGTAAAATACCGGAGCTATCGTCAGGTACTGCCGGAAATCGGCCGGGTGCTGAGTCTTTTTGCCCGTGCGGGCAGCCATACCCCCGAACAAGCTCAGCAACTGTATGATGAAGCCATGGCAGGGTTTGGTAACAGCGCGGAGCTGGCGATGGAAAGTGCCGTCTCACTGCGCGCCTTCAGCCGTGCCCTGCAAGCGCTGGGCAAGCTCTCCCCGCTGCTCAAGCCAGGCATTATCGACGCGTGTGGTTACTGTGTCAGCCACGATGGCCGGGTTGATGCAAGGGAGTACGAACTGATGAGACTGGTTGCGGATCAGCTGGACTGCCCGATGCCCCCTCTGTGAGGCCGGGCAGTAGAATCAGAGAGCCATAACGGATCGCCAGGCCCGTGTCCGTGCCTGGCGATCCGTTTGTTTGTGACTAGCGCCGGCCTTCAAAGAGCATATCAACCGTCGGTGGCTGCTCTGGTGCCGGCAAGCCAAGCTTGCCGCGTACGCCCAGATCCACTTCCCACAGGCGATTAAACTTCTCGGCCGTTGCCGCAACACTCTCGTCTTTTCCGAGCATAATGGTGGGGCGCAGAAAAACCAGCAAATTGCGCTTTACCCGGGTTTCGGATTCAGACGAAAACAGGCGCCCCAGCAATGGAATATCTCCAAGCAAAGGCACTTTGCTCTTGTTAACCTGATAATCGTCCTTGATCAGGCCGCCCAGAACCACGGTTTCACCATCATCGGCAAGCACCGTGGTTTTGATTTCACGCTTGTTGGTAATCAGATCCGACGCGCCGGCCACGTTGGTAGTCGAAATGTCTTCGGTGGTCTGTTCTACCACCAGACGCACCAGCCCATCGGCACTGATCGTGGGCGTTACCTTCAGCGACAGGCCAACGTCCCGTCGCTCGATGGTCGTAAACGGGTTGGTGGTGCCATCGCCGGTGACTGTGGATTCCCCGGTACGGAAGGGGACATTCTGGCCGACGATAATCTCAGACTCCTGATTGTCCAGCGTGATAATGCTGGGAGTCGACAGCAGGTTAGCCGCCGACGAGGTCGACAAGGCCTGAATCAGCACACCCCAGGTAATGCCATCCTGATCCCGTTCTCCCGCCCCGATGGTAATCCCGCCACCGAGCTGGGGAATGGTATCGCCGACCAGAGCACCGATCACAGAGTTGAGGCCTACCATACCCTCACCGCTGGTGAGGTTTGTACCAATCACCGGCATGGACCCCGAGGACTCATCCCCGGCTGCAAGCTGGACGCCCAGCTGATCGCCAAGCTCATCACTGATTTCGACGATCGCGGCCTCGATCATGACCTGGGCACGGCGTATGTCTAACGCGGCCACAATCTGTTCGGCCTCCTGCATCAGTGACGGCTCGCCCCGCACCACCAGCGCATTAAGCCCTTCGTCTGCAAACACCGAGAACTTGGCAGACTGACGGCTGCCCGAGCTCCCACCCGCCGTATTGCCAGCACCACCCGGCACTTCACGGGCCACTTCGCCCATGACACCTTTCAGGATCTCCGTCAGGACCTTGGCATCGGCATGACGCAGGCGAAGCACCTTGGTGGTACCGCCCGTGGCCGAGGGCTGATCCAGCTGACGAATCAGGCCGCGCATCTTGTCGCGGAATGACTCGTCGCCCCGCAGGATTAGCCGGTTACTCCGCTCATCTGCGGTTACGTTGTACTTGCGTACCGAATTGTCAGCCCCCGCACGGCCCAGCTCATCCGGTGCGAGCTCCTGCAACAGCTTAACCATGTCGCCCACCCAGGCTTCTTTGAGCTGGATAACTTCCACCTCGTATTTGGACGGGCTGTCCAGCTCACGCACAATCTGTTCAATACGCTGAATATTTGACGAGTGGTCACTTACGATCAGCGCGTTGGCGGCGGCGACACCGGCCAGATGACCGTACTTGGCCACCAGCGGGCGCAGGATGGGCACCAGCTCCAGAGCGTTGGCATTATTGATCTGGATAACGCGGGTAATCAGTTGTTCAGACGGCGTGGCAACAAAACGGTCCAGGTTTTCTGCGGTCTGCTTTGCATCCACCTGCTGGACAATCTTCACGACTTCTTCGCCGGGGATGGCGGTAAAACCATGAACGTTCAGCACTGCCAGGAACAGATCGTAGATCTCGTCCTTGTTCATGGGGGCACTCGAGAGGACGGTCACCTTGCCTTTGACCCGCGGGTCAACCACAAAACTGTAGCCGGTGATGTCCGCCACCTGCGTAACAAAAGCCCGGATGTCCGCGTCCTTGAGATTTAACCGCCAGGTCTCTTCCTGGGCCTGAGCCAGCGACATAACAGGCAACAGAAGTACAAACAGAAGGGTCCGGAACAGATTGCTTTTGTGATTATACATCTGGAGATATCATCCTGTTGTAAAGTCCCCGCTCAGCGCCACTGTTCGGGTATGGCATAACTGACGGTGAGTATGGATCCGTCACGCTCAATTTCTATGTCCAGCCGGGCCTGGTTGCGCCAGTCTTCCAGCAATGCCTTATCCTGTTCTACATCACCGAGGCGCTGGCCGTTAATGGCGGTAATGACGTCGCCTGATCGCAGGTTGACGGCATTCAGCATCGGGTTTGAACCATCATACACATAACCGGACTGGCCGGTCTCGTCGGCCGGACTCAAACCGTAGGCTGCCAACGCACCGGCACCCTGGGAATCAAGCCGTGCCCGGGCATCAGCAAGGTAAGTATCAGGCGATTGTGCCGCCTGTTGTGCCGGCTCCGCAACCACTGCCTCAACGCCAACACTGTCTTCGAACGAAAGTACCTCATAACGCCCGCTTCTGCGTAACAGAATTCGGGTTGGCTCCACCTCCGCCAGCTCGGCGTTTCCCGGAAGCATATCCCCAACCCGATAATACTCGGTCTCGCCATTACTGCCCGAAACAATCGCTCCGGAGCCCTCCGGGCCCGGCCCGACCAGGACACCCTCAAGCCTGAGCTGCAATCCGGTTTCGGGCGCTGAGCGGCGCACCACATCCGCCACCCCTCTCTGCCCCTCTGACCGGCCAAAAAACTCGTACCCCGCCACGGAGGCCAGGTCGTCAGCAACCGGACCACTACCCGGACCGGCGGCCTGGGCAAACACTTCCGGCACCGGCTGGTCGTTCCATAGCACCAACCAGGTCACTTTGGCCAGTTCGACAGCCACCACGACAACCAGCAGCACCAGCAAGACATTCGCGAGCGCGCGGGCACAACGCTCCTGAGCCCGGACTGAGACTTTCCCCAACTCAGAACCCTCCGGGCAACAAGGGTTGCTGAACGCGGAACACCAGATCGTCCGGGCTGGCAGAGTCTGCCCAGGGTTGCCCCGCCAGATCTACCATACGCTTATACACGCGTATATCCATCATGCCATTGCGCGCCACACTGGCCAGCGCCGCCGGGCCACTTGCGCCCTGCTCAGCGATGCGGAGGGCAACACCCTCATCCCGGGTATTCAGGTCAGCCTCCATCGGCGGGAACCGGGCCTGTCCGGTTCCGCTGCCCATCGGCCAGGTCACCAGCCCTCCGGGCCAGTGGCCCACACCCTGGGCCTGCTGCAATCGGTTGTCCGCCCATGCAAGCCGGAACGCATCAATGGTTACCGCGCCATCAATCATCGCACCACCGCTCTGGCGTATCAGACTCTCGAACTCGGAAACCGTGACAATTCCTTCTCCCGTTACTTCAAAAGTAGCGGGCCAGCCGGCCCTGACAAGGCCTGCAAGGCGAGATTGTGACGAAGACAATGAAAATTCCAGGGGCAACGTCAGTTCCGTGACCGAGGGCCAGTCCAGATGCCAGTGCACGCGCACAGGAAAGCCGCCGATATTCAGACCAGCGGCGCCCCTCCATAAGCTACCGGAGACCTTCTGAACCTCCACCTGGGGCGGAAGTTCGATCCCGGCTGAGGCTTTGTGCCAGAGCCACCCTGCCGGCACCTGAAAAACCAGAGTGACGCCATACACCACAAGGCCCAGCACGAGGAGCATCAGGATCTTGCCAATACCCAGAAACGACTTTTGGGGGGATTCGGTCATTGCGTTATGCACATTTGTAAAACTGGTAGCCGAGTCTATCAAAGCCACCCTGCAAGTTCATGACAAAAGAACAGAAAAACCCCGCGCCAGTGTGAACCAGCGCGGGGTTTTTCAGGGGTAGATCGGGCCAGATCTCACAAACTGGGATCTGGTCGGGATCTGGCTGGCATTTACATCATGCCACCCATGCCACCCATTCCGCCCATACCACCCATGTCCGGCATACCGCCTTTGTCTTCTTGCGGCTCGTCTGCAACCATCGCTTCGGTAGTGATGATCAGAGACGCCACAGACGCAGCAGCCTGCAGGGACGAACGGGTTACCTTGGCAGGATCCAGGATACCCATTTCCAGCATATCGCCGTATTGCTCGGTCGCCGCGTTAAAGCCGAAGGAACCTTCGCCTTCTTTGACCTTGGCAACCACCACAGAAGACTCACCACCTGCGTTGAACACGATCTGACGCAGCGGAGCTTCCATCGCACGGCGCAGGATGTTCACACCGGCTTTCTGGTCGTCGTTGATCGCATCCGCTTTTTCCAGAGCCGCCAGGGCGCGAATCAGCGTTACACCGCCACCGGCCACAATGCCTTCTTCCACCGCAGCGCGGGTTGAGTGCAGCGCGTCTTCAACGCGGGCTTTCTTCTCTTTCATCTCTACTTCAGAGCCGGCGCCAACCTTGATCACCGCAACACCGCCGGCCAGTTTGGCGACGCGCTCTTGCAGCTTCTCTTTGTCGTAGTCAGACGTGCTCTCTTCGATCTGCCGGCGGATCTGCTCAACGCGGGCATTGATGTCGGCTTCAGCACCGGCACCATCGATGATGGTGGTGTTTTCTTTGGTAACGTTGACACGCTTGGCGGTACCCAGATCGTCCAGAGTCGTGTTCTCCAGAGTCAGGCCCACTTCTTCGGAAATCACGGTACCACCTGTCAGGATGGCGATATCCTGCAGCATTTCCTTGCGACGGTCACCAAAGCCCGGCGCCTTCACCGCGTTCACTTTCACGATGCCGCGCATGTTGTTGACCACGAGAGTCGCCAGCGCTTCACCTTCGATATCTTCAGCAACGATCTGCAACGGCTTGCCCGCTTTGGCTACCGCTTCCAGAACCGGCAGCAGCTCACGGATGTTGGAGATTTTCTTGTCAACCAGCAGGATGTACGGGTCTTCCAGTTCGGCAGACATGTTGTCCTGATTGTTGATGAAGTACGGGCTCAGGTAGCCACGGTCAAACTGCATACCTTCGACAACATCGAGCTCGTCGTCCAGGCCGCGACCTTCCTCAACGGTGATCACGCCTTCTTTGCCTACGCGCTCCATGGCGTCGGCAATGATCCGGCCGATGGTTTCATCACCGTTTGCAGAGATGGTACCCACCTGGGCGATCATGCGGCTGTCGTCGCAAGGCTTGGCCATCTCACGGATCGCTTTAACGGCTTCGGCGGCGGCCTTATCGATACCGCGCTTCAGGTCCATCGGATTCATGCCGGCGGTAACGGCCTTGATACCTTCGTTAACGATGGACTGGGCCAGAACCGTGGCGGTGGTGGTACCATCACCGGCGGTTTCGTTGGCCTGGGACGCGACTTCTTTCAGCATCTGCGCGCCCATGTTCTCGAACTTGTCTTTGAGCTCGATTTCTTTCGCTACAGACACACCGTCTTTGGTGACGGTCGGAGCGCCGAAGGACTTCTCCAGCACCACGTTACGGCCTTTGGGGCCCAGTGTGACTTTTACTGCATCTGCCAGAGTGTTAACACCTGCGACCATGCGCTTGCGGGCGCTATCACCGAATTTAACGTCTTTTGCTGCCATGTTCTCTATTCCTGTTCTTTAAACCGAGAATTGAAACAATCGGGTTAATGAGCGTTCGTATTTATCGCGGTTGCGATCACTCAAGCACGCCGTAGATTTCGCTTTCGCTCATGATGAGCAGCTCTTCACCGTCCACTTTGACGGTATTACCGGCGTACTGACCAAAAACCACGGTGTCACCCACCTTGACCGCCAGCGCACGGGTTTCACCGTTGTCCAGGACGCGGCCATTACCGACAGCCAGAACTTCGCCCTGGGACGGCTTTTCTTTGGCGTTACCCGGCAGCACGATGCCACCCGCTGTTTTCTCTTCTTCTTCTTTACGGCGCACGACAACACGATCGTGAAGCGGACGAATTTTCATTGCTCTGTTTCTCCAATAGTTCGATTAAATGTGGCAATGACAGTTGCTTGTTAAAAATGTCTGGCCCGCAACCGGGTCAGACAAACTGCCCTGGCGTTTAAACCCCTGACAGGCAGTGGTTTTCTGCCTTGGGCGAATCTGTGCTGAGTTAAATGGGGCTGGCTGGATACATTTCAATACCCAGCCACGAAAAAATTTCAGTTTTTTTCATCATCCGTATTCCGGGGCTTGTGCTCCCCGATCTGGCGGCGCCCGGATTCGGTCCGGTCCTGATATTCTCCTTCGATCACGTCGCCATTACTGCCCGGACCAGGAGCCGGACCAAAGGGACCAGGCCGCTCAAACGGCTGACCGCCCGCCCGGAAGAAATAGAAGCTCTGGCTCTGCCCGCCTATGGTCATCCGCTTGAGTGCCTGCCGGGCAAACCACTGGCGTATCCCCGGCAACAGGCACAACAGCCCGAACACGTCGGTAATAAAGCCGGGCACCAACAACAGCATGCCACCAGCCGCCAGGATAAAGCCTTCGGCTACCTCCCGCGCCGGGAGCTCACCACTGTTCAGCCGCTCATTGGCCCGCAGTAAGGTGGCAAGGCCCTGGTGCCGCAGCAGCCAGATACCGGCAAAGGCCGTCAGGAACAGCAGCCCTACGGTACTCAGTGCTCCGATTTCACTGCCCACCTGAATCAGCACGGTTAATTCAGCAATAGGCAGAACGATGAAAAGGAATAAAAAAAAGGGCAAAATGCCTCCTTATAAAAACGACGCTGACACACAGACAACGTAAATCACCTCTGAACTTAATTAGGGCAAACAATGAAACTTCAAGACTCGGTAATTGCAATCACCGGTGGCGGCCAGGGCCTGGGCCGCGCCATGGCAGAATTCCTTGCAGCCAAGGGCGCTCGCCTCGCCCTGATCGACCTGATGGACGACAAACTGGCCGAGAGCGCAGACGCCTGCAAAAAAGCCGGTGGTGACGCCCGGACCTACCTCTGCAACGTAGCCAAAGAGGACGACGTTGAGAAAACCTTCCAGGCGATTATCAACGACTTTGGCCAGCTGAACGGCCTGGTGAATAACGCCGGTATCCTGCGGGATGGCCTGATGGTCAAGTTCAGGGACGGCAAGCTCGAAAAACGCATGGAACTGAGCCAGTGGCAGTCTGTGATCGATGTAAACCTGACCGGCGTATTCCTGTGTGGCCGCGAAGCAGCTACCCGCATGATCGAGAATGGCGACCAGGGCGTGATCATCAACATCGCGTCGATTTCCCGCGCCGGCAACATGGGCCAAAGCAACTACTCTGCCGCCAAAGCCGGCGTCTCGGCCCTGGTGCCGGTGTGGGCCAAAGAGCTCGCCCGCTACGGCATCCGCTGCATGGGCATTGCCCCGGGCTTCATCGAAACCGAAATGACCGCCTCCATGAAACCGGAAGCCCTTGAAAAAATGACCGCAGGCATTCCACTCAAGCGCATGGGCAAGCCAGAAGAGATTGCCTCCGCCGTGGCGTTCATTCTGGAGAACGATTACGTATCCGGCCGCATGATTGAAGTGGACGGCGCGCTGCGCCTGTAACCCGGCCAGACCCGGAGCTCTGAATGGACGAGTTCGCACAAGAACCCACCAAAGAGCAGAAAATCTGGCAGGTAGTGGCCGCTATTCCCGAGGGGAAAGTGGCCAGCTACGGCCAGGTTGCCGCCATGGCCGGTCTCGGCCGGCAGGCGCGTTTTGTCGGCCGGGCACTGGGCAAGCTGCCCGCCAGCCACGTCATTCCCTGGCATCGGGTGATCCGGAGTAACGGCCAGATCGCGTTTCCCGCCGGCACAGAAACCTGCCGGCTTCAAACCGAGAAGCTGAGGCTCGAAGGGGTGGACGTATATAAAGGAAGGATAAAGATGAAAGACTTTCAGTGGCAGCCCTGAGCAAAACGCCCAGAGCGGCCACTGATCTCAGAGGGCGCCTGGATTACACCGCCTTGGCGGCAATGATCTTGTCGTGCCACTCAACCGGGCCGGTCTGGTGGACGGAGCTTCCACGGGAGTCCACCGCAACCGTTACCGGCATGTCCTGCACTTCAAACTCGTAGATCGCTTCCATACCAAGCTCTTCAAAGGCCACCACCTGGGCACCCTTTATGGCCTTGGATACCAGATAGGCAGCACCGCCCACCGCCATCAGGTACACCGCGCCGTGCTTTTTGATGGCGTCGATGGCCACCTGGCCGCGTTCGGCTTTACCGATCATGCCGGTCAGGCCGGTTTTTTCCAGCATGGTGTCGGTGAACTTGTCCATACGGGTTGCCGTGGTGGGGCCTGCGGGGCCAACCACTTCTTCACGTACCGGATCAACCGGGCCTACGTAATAAATGAAGCGGCCCTTCAGATCTACCGGCAGCTCTTCGCCACGCTCGATCATATCCACCATTTTCTTGTGGGCAGCATCGCGACCCGTCAGCATTTTGCCGGACAACAGAACGGTTTCACCCGGCTGCCAGTCTTTCACATCTTCCGGGGTAACCGTGTCCAGGTTTACACGGCGCACATTCTCACCCACTTCCCAGGTAATCTCCGGCCAGTCGTCCAGGCTCGGCGGGGTTTGCAAGGACGGGCCAGTACCATCCAGCACAAAATGTGCGTGCCGGGTGGCCGCACAGTTCGGGATGATGGCAACCGGCTTGTTGGCTGCGTGGGTGGGGTAATCCTTGACCTTCACGTCCAGAACCGTGGTCAGGCCACCGAGACCCTGGGCACCAATACCCAGTTCGTTCACCTTCTCGAATAGCTCCAGTCGCAGCTCTTCAGCACGGTTAGACGCACCGCGGGCCTGCAGATCGTGAATATCAATCGGGTCCAGCAGGGCTTCCTTGGCCAGCTCCATGGCCTTCTCGGCGGTACCACCAATACCGATACCCAGCATGCCCGGCGGGCACCAGCCGGCACCCATCTGCGGCACCATTTTCAACACCCAGTCGACGACGGAGTCAGACGGGTTCAGCATGGCAAATTTGGATTTGGCCTCAGAACCGCCGCCCTTGGCCGCCACGTGCACTTCCACGGTGTTACCCGGCACCATCTTGTAGTGAATGATGGCCGGGGTGTTGTCTTTGGTGTTCTGGCGCTTGCCGTCCGGGTCGGCCAATACCGACGCCCGCAGAACGTTGTCCGGATGCGTGTAGGCGCGACGGACGCCTTCGTTGATCACATCATCCAGCGCCATCTCACACTCAAACTTCACATCCATCCCGATGTTTACAAACACCGTGACAATACCGGTGTCCTGGCAGATCGGGCGGTGGCCCTGGGCGCACATGCGGGAGTTGATCAGAATCTGGGCCATGGCATCCTTGGCCGCCTGGGACTCTTCCTTCTGGTAGGCCTCGTAAACGGCCTGAATAAAGTCTTTCGGGTGGTAATAGGAAATAAACTGGAGCGCATCTGCTACGCTCTCGATCAGGTCGTCCTGGCGGATTACGGTGGTCATAGTCGCCTCATCAGCTTTCTGATTATCGGAAATAGGCCCGGCTGTCGGAGCAGCTTCGCCGTTAAATAAAGAAGCGAGAGAGTTTAACAGAAATTCCCGGCCGAGCGGGATGCGACAGAAGGCGAGCAGCGCTATTACCTGGCACAGCAAAATCTATGACCGCTGTTTTGCCCCGATTGGCAACAAATTGTTAAAACACGGAGCACGGCACACCCCCACACTCGACAAACGTCGTAGGGCCCACTATTTTTCAGAAAGACTGCGCCCATCCGTGGGAGAAGAGGAAACCAACGCAGAATCACACTTTTGGCTGATCAACACTTGCCACCGTGCCGCTATAGTCGAAGGTACAGAAATTGGCTAAATGCGCTGGCTACAATTTCAGACAACCAAACTGACAAGCAGAACAGGCAAAAGATCGGAATTCAGGGGCCGACCGGTTCCGTCTAAGCCGGATATAACGAAACAACAACAGGAAAAGGTTCCATCCATGTTCAAGAAAACGTTAATAAGTCTTGCCGTGGCTTCTTCCCTTGGGTTGACGGGCTGTTTTGACAGCGGGAGCGACACCAAAAACGCTAATCCGAACCCGAACTACACAGATCCCGCAGTAGACGGAAAGACCTGGCCGATTTTTAACCCGGCCACCAGTCAGGTGCCTTTGCCGAACGACCTGATTTTCGACAGTGAACAAGGTGACGGAACCTTCGGTCTTGCGGACAGCTCACCACCTGTGACCACGGCCCTTAACGAGCTCTCAGGCGCCTCAACGGTTGCTCCTGCGGTCATTCAGACCAATGGCCAGCTGGATGCGGACACCGTGGTGTACGGCCAAACGGTTCATCTGATCGAGCTTTCGTATGCCAGCGGGGACCCGGTACGAGCCTTATCAATCGGTGAGCCCCCAACGCTTGCCATCGCCGATCCGGCAAATCCATCAGCCCCGGTTCTGGCCCGCGCGGATGTGGAAACACTGGACGGAGCTTCAGCGATCCGCATTCTGCCTCTCGAACCTCTGAACCCTCACAGGCGATATGTGGTGCTTGTCACAACCGGGGTTAAAGACATCCATGGCGATCCAATCATCCAGGACCCGGTGTACGCCAATATTACGGCTGAAGGCACCGCAGACAATCCTGCAGCCGGCCTTCTCAGCTCGGCCCTGGCGCCGGTTCGCACCCTGGTAAATAACCTGTGGGAGCCGTTGGCCATGGCCTACGCGAACGCCGTGGGCACACCGGTCACTCCGGACCAGATTGCTCTGACATACGCGTTTACCACGTCTAACGATGAGAAAGTTCTGCAGTACATTGCCGAGCCGGCCGCGTGGTTCGAAGACCAGCTGGAAACATTTGTTAAAGTTTCTGCAGCCGCAAGCGCCGTTCAAGGCGGAGCAACAGATTATGCCTCGGTTAAAGCTGTGGTGGACGGAGCTTACGCTCAATTCCCGAATATCCCACTGGGCGAGACCACGGCAGTAGACGCACTGGCAGCCCTGTATGGTGCCGGTGCCCCCTGTGAGCCTGCAGTAGCCGCAGGCGGCGAAGCCGCCATTGACTGTGCCGCTGTCGCGCTGGCCTCAAACTTTGCAAACGCAGGCTTACTGCCCACACCGACGGCACTGAACCGCAGTGCCGCGGACTTTACCCTGGGTGCGCCGGCTCCGGTCGGGCTGGTTTCAGCGCTTGCCAGTCAGGTACTGGCCCCTATCAGCTCTGCCGAAACCGTGCTTGCGGCACAGGGTACGGTCAAGCTGCCGTACTATCTGGGCACCTCTGGAGCCGATCTGGTAACCAGGTCCTGGGTCGCAGATAATACGCTGGCATCAGCTCTGAACACCGCCTTTGAAGGTGCCGGGCTTGTGATTCCCCAGGCAGACCCCACGAGGTCGACTGCGGTAAACTACGTTTTCCCTTTCCCGAAAAAGCAGGCTGATGTAGACGTACCGGTGCTTGTACTCTACCCGGCCACCCCCACCCTGAAAGGTGTGGTGATGTTCCAGCATGGCATTACCACCGATCGCAGTACCGCACTGACCATCGGCTCTGCCATGGCGGCAAATGGCTATGCGGTTGTTGCGATTGACCAGCCGCTGCACGGCATTGCGCCGGTGAATCCAGCGGTACAGCAAGGCCTGGCGTCTACGCTTCTGGATGCAGGTATTGATCAGGGCTTACCCCTGACCAACGACGCAGGCACAGTGAGTGCCCTGGTGGACGGTACACTGAATCTGGGCTTTGTGATGACGGCCACAGGTGAATCGGATCCCGCCGTTGCCCAAGGAATCATCGATACCGTTCTGTCCGGAGGCACGTCCACGGATCCCGGCCTTGATGCGGCAATCCAGTTCATCGCATCGGCTCAGAACACGGTCGCGAACGCCGGCAGCACCATCCCGGGTCTTGCAGCTCAGGACGGTAACGAGCGCCACTTTGGCTTCTACGCCGCGCAACCGGGCGTGCCCAGCCCGATGACCGCCACCGAAGGCGACTCCGGCAGTTTGTTCATCAACCTGACAAACTTCCTGAATACCCGCGACAACCTTCGCCAGAGCGCTGTCGATCAGATGAACCTGCGGGCCAGCCTGGCCGGGCTGGCGCTTCCGCTGCCTGGTGGCGCCAGTGTGACCATAGCACCGACCACGCCGGTGCTGTTCGTCGGGCACTCCCTGGGAACGATTACCGGCACACCTTTTGTCGCGGCCGTTAACGCGGACCAACTGCCGAACACCCTGACCGACGGCACCCCTGCCGGGACCCTGCCGTCCGCTTTCAACAACATTGCCGGCGCAGCCATGCTGACCCCGGGCGGTGGCGTGGTGCGGATGCTGGAGAACTCCAGCACCTTCGCGTTGCGGATTCTGCCGGGGCTGCAACAGGCAGCGGGCCTGACCCAGGGCGATGCAAATCTGGAGACGTACTTTAACGTGTTCCAGGCTGCCATCGACACAGCGGACCCCATCAACTTTGCCGACAACATTGCCAATCTGGCCAACCCGCTAGAACTGGCTCTGGTTGAAGTGATTGACGACGCGGTCATCCCGAACTCAGCCGATGCGGTCTGGGGCGGCGCACCACTCACCGGCACCCTCACCTCAGCGGACGGCAGCATAACCCTGTCGGTCAACAGCTTTAACGCGCCACTCGCCGGCTCCCAGCCATTGGCACTGACGGGGACTCCGGTGACCACCATCAATGACGGCACCCACTCAGGCCCGGTCTCTCCGCTTGACGAGGCCTTCGAAGATTTTGTTCTCGAAACGCTGACATTGCTGGGTACAGTCGCACCGTAACCCCATCACTCAAGAGCATCAAAAACCCCGGGCCTTAACCCGGGGTTTTTGTATTCATAGCCCTAAATACATCAGAATCGCTTGATCGGACACCCCAACTGCCTCTGCATCACTCCGTCCCCGCGATCCCCTTCCACAATCATTCCCCGCGCCACAATCTGCGGATGCTCCGCCGCCTCCTCGATGGTCAGCACCGGCTCCACACAGGCGTCTGCACCGGCAAAAATCTCGCGCCACCGGGCCAGGGTTTTCGCCGCAATCTTTTCGCTGATCGCGGCCTTCAGCTGTTGCTGGTGCTCCGGGTTCTGGCTCAGGGCAAAGCTCTTCATCTCGCCGAGCCCCAGCGTGTCACACAAACGCGCCGAGAACTGCGGTTCCAGGCTCCCCACCGAGAGCCACCGGCCATCACTGGTCTGGTAATAATCGTAGAAGCTGCCGCCATTGAGCATGCTGCCTTCGGGCTTCTGGGATTGTCCGCCCGCCAGGGCAGCGGCACCGGCCATGGCATTGAGGGCGAAGGCGGCGTCGGTCATGCTGATGTCGATGAAGGCGCCCTGCCCGGTTTGCTGGCGCCGGATGACGGCGGCGAGGATGCCCATCACGGCGTGGTGGGAGCCGCCGGCGATGTCGGCTATCTGGATGCCCATCGGCGGCGGGCCACTGTCGGCCCGGCCACAGTGGCTGGCGACACCCGAGATGGCCAGATAATTGATGTCGTGGCCGGCGCGGTCTTTGTAGGGGCCGGTCTGGCCATAGCCGGTGATGGCGCAGTATATCAGCTGCGGGTTGATGGCCCTGAGGGTCTGATAGCCAATCCCCAGCCGGTCCATGACCCCGGGGCGGAACTGCTCCACCACGATGTCGTAATCTTTAACCAGCGCTTTTACTTTCTCCACGCTCCCGGGTTGCTTCAGATTGAGCTGGATCGTCTGCTTACCACGGCTCAGGTAGGAAAAAGTGGTGCTGTGCTTACCGTCAAACGGCGGCATTACCCGGGCCAGATCGACCCGGTCGGGTGCCTCTACCCGCAGTACCTCGGCGCCCATATCCGCCAGCATCAGGGTGGCGTAGGGCCCGGGCAGGAGTGTGCTGAAATCGAGAATCCTAAGGGCTGCCAGAGGTCCAGGCATGCTGTACTCCTTGTGGTTACCATCGATGGTCCGGGTGGATGATTCATGCTGACGGGTTTTTCTTCGCAGGCCAACTGCCGGTTACCTCATTTCGATTGGCAGTTTCTGCCAGCTTCAGGCAAATCAGAGGGTTGCATTGTAGCCCCGGCCTAATATGATGGATTCTGGTTTATTTATCGGCTCCGTTTATGTCTACCCTCACCGTCTCCAGGCATTTTGTTGAAGCATCGCTCGCCGGCGCCCGCCGGCTGGGGCTGGATACGGGGGAGCTGTTGCACCAGGCCGGGATCTCACCGGATTTGCTGCGGATCGAGAAAGCCAGAGTGAGCAGCGATCAGTTCAGCCGTTTGTTGCAATCCATCTGGACCCTTTCGGGTGATGAGTTCATGGGGATGGGGCCACGGCGGGCACGCACCGGGACCTTTGCCACGATGTGCGCCCTGGTGATCAACTGCGAAACACTGAAGGAGGTGTATCAGCAGGCCTTCCGGTTTTCCCGGCTGTTTGAGCCGATGGTGGCCATGGAACTTGAAGTCGGGAAGGACCATGCCCGCCTTGTGGCTCACATCGAAGGCGATATTCACGATCCTGACTGCTTTCTCAGGGAGAGCATTCCGGTGATCTGGCACCGGCTTGGCAGCTGGCTGATCGGGCAGCCCATTGAGCTGGAAAAAGCCGAGTTCAACTACCCACGGCCGGCCCATGGCGACGACTACCGGCACATCTTCCATTGCCCTCTGGTGTTCGAGTCGGACTGCATCGCCCTCACCTTCAGCAAACGGTTTTTATCGGCACCGCTCATCAGGGACCTGCCCGAAATGAGGCAGTTCCTGAAAACCTCTCCGGCAGACCTGCTGTCCCGGCCGGATGAGAGCCACACCTGGACGGGGCGAATCCGGGGCCTGATCGGGCGGGACTTTTCCCGGCCCATGCCGGATTTCGACCGGATTGCCCAGGACCTGCACACCAGCCCGCAAACCCTGCGCCGCAGACTGAAGCAGGAAAACACCTCGTTTCAGGAGATCAAGGATCTGTTGCGCCGGGACCTGGCAATCTATTACCTGAGCCGGCACGAGGTACCCATCAACGAAATTGCCGAGCGGGTGGGTTTTACCGAGCCCTCAACCTTCCACCGGGCCTTCAAGAAATGGACCGGCGTGACCCCGGGCGCCTGGCGTGATGGCGAGCGGGGCGATCTGGTGCACTCACTGAGCGATGGCTAACGGCCGTCTGAGCCACCCTGCTGCAGGTTACGGATCAGACGCCCCAGGGTACGGGCTACTTCCTGGGCCTTGTCCTGATCCTGGGCCAGCTGGAACAGGCGCGAACCATCCCTGGGGTCGTATACCCAACAGGCCGCTACGGCAGGTTCACAGTCCCAGCGGAGCTGAGGGTTGACACCAAAAACCGGTAGCGTCATCGACTTGCGGACCACACGGGCGTCCAGCTCCCGGCGGATTTCCTGAACGTTCAGGTCGTCGCCGTCCAGGCTGACCTGGTACTGAATATCAGCAGGCCGGTCCAGCTGCACCACGGTTTTATCCCGCCGCCAGGCCGCGGTATCCAATACCGCATTCAGATGGAGTGTCAGCGCCTCCCGGTCTGAGCTGGCGAGGTACAGCTGGCGCAGGGTGTCCAGGCGCTCCTGCCCGGCGGGCTCTATGACCGCAACCGGCTCACTCACCTCGCCATTGGCTTCGGCCAGGGCTCTGACATTGGCGCGACTGACTTTTTCGATGTCTGTGATCAGTTTGAGGGCTTGCTGATAGTACTGGCCATCCGCACCCACACGGCCGACGTAGGTTTCCAGCGCCGACCTTGCCTCATTCAGATGGCTGGCATTGAGCATCGCGCGACCCCGGAAGTAAAAATAGTCAGCGGGTTTTTCCCCTTCCATCGTGCGCAGACGATTCAGATACTCTCCGGCGTCGGCCCAGCGCTCTGCCTTTACCGCTTCTTCGGTGGCCAGCATCAGGCGGCGCACCTCATGCTCGGGCGCCAGGCCCGTCGCCTGGCCCGCGCCAGACACCAAAAGCGCCGACAACAGCATCACTCGCAAGCGTACCCGCCTGCCGGGGCCGCTCCGACTGTTTGTGATCAACATTCTGCTACTCCTTTGCACCTACTGCCGTGTTCTCAGACTCGCCGGGTTCCCCGGCATCAACTTCTGCCTGTTCGGTAATACTTCTGGGAAGCTCTTTCTTGACCCGCACACCCAGTTCGACAAACCGGTTGGCCTGGGAAATCAGATTACCCCGGCCACGGGTCAGTGTATTCATGGCGTTGTCGTAGGTACCTTGCGCGGTCTGAAGCTGGGTTCCCAGACGCTCCATGGCTTCCACAAACACCCGCAGCTTGTCGTACACCGCGCTGGCACGCTCAGCGATGCGGCGCGCGTTCTGGCTTTGGCGCTCATAGCGCCAGATGTTTTCGATCGTGCGCAGGGTGGCCAGTAATGTGGTGGGCGTTACCACGATAATCTTTCGTTCGAAGGCTTCCGCGAACAGGTTCTCGTCCTGTTGGAATGCTGCCACAAAAGCCGGTTCAATGGGCATGAACAAAAAGACAAAATCCGGTGAATGCAGGCCATTGAGCTGGCTGTAGTCTTTCTCACTGAGGGTGCGAATGTGGGTGCGCACGGCTTCTACATGCTGCTTCAGGGCCTGCTCCCGGGCAGCGTCGTCATCCGCAACAACCCATTGCTGGTAGGCCACCAGCGAGACCTTGGAGTCGATAATCAGATTGCGCTGGTCCGGCAGATGAACCACCACGTCTGGCCGCATCAGCTGGTGATTATCGTCCCGGTAGCTGCCCTGGGTATCATACTCGACGCCCTTGCGTAAGCCGGAACGCTCAAGCACCCGCTCAAGAATCAGCTCGCCCCAGTTGCCCTGAACCTTCTTATCGCCTTTGAGCGCCCGGGTCAGGTTGGCGGCTTCCTCGGTAATCTGGCGGTTCAGGTCCTGCAGGGACTTGATCTCGCTACGCAGCGCCTGACGATCCCGGGTTTCCGTTGTATAGACATCCTCCACCCGTTTACGAAAATCCTGCAACTGATCCCTGAAGGGGTTCAACAGGGCATCCAGGCTGGTTCTGGACTGCTGGCTGAAACGCTCGGTTTTCTGGTCAAAAATACGGTTGGCCAGGTTCTCGAACTCCTGCTTCAGGGCGTCGCGGTTCGTTTCAAGCAACTCCAGTTTCTCGGCCGCGTTGCGCCGCTCTTTTTCCAGGGTAACCTGATGCGCCCGCAATTCTGCTTTCAGATCCCCAACCTGGGCACGCCAGCCGTCGATGGCCGCTTCCAGTTTTGCTTCCCGGGCCCGGGCGTCCGCGAGGCCCTGTCGGAGATGGTTCAGCTCCTGCTGGTGCAACGCCGCCCGATGGCCAGTTTCCTGTCCCGTACCTCTCAGTCTTGTCAGCAGCCACGCCACCAGAAGCACCAGCGCAGCCAGCGCGACCATCAGGCCCAGCAACCAGCCAGCCATCCATTCAGGGCGAGCAACCATCGCCCGGACAAGTGTTTCGATCACTGATACGTACTCCCTGGAAACCTGCTGTTAAATCCGACAGTGTACCTCAATGCCCCGACCTTGTTAGGCTGTCAGACGTAACGGAACCAACCCTCAAATACGGTATCGACTGCTTGGCATTTAGCCACACTGGATTCAGGTGTTGCTGGACGCCCGCCGCAAATTGATTTAAAAGGGCTAAAGGTTCTCCGAAACCCAATAATAATGACGCTCATTGGCAAGGACCTGAGCATGCTGAAGGAACTATGGAGAAAACTGGAAGCAGAGTTTCTGCACCCCTATAGCGCAGAGCCCCGGCCTGGCGACGATGCCCTGTCGCCCCGCGCCAGCGTGTCCCGCCGCCTGCGCCTGCTCCCGCACATCACCCACACCGGTGAGTTCCATCTGGAGCGCCTGACTGCCCTGCTCCGCGCCCGCTATGGTCAGAGCTTTTCGGTTCCCGATGACAGCGCCGCCAACGATCAGTCGCTGAAAGAAGTCATCCGTTTTGCCGCACGCATACAGGATCAGGACGTCCAGCGTGAGTTGCTGCTGTTTTACCTCAACTGCTCGCCAGTGATCCAGGAATACCTCAGAGCCGAAACCCCCCTGGGGCACGGGCCGTTCTTCGGGAGTTGAATCTTCTTAACCATCTGTAAAGTCAAGACACAGATGCTTGTAGTATAATTTCCCGCCTGACCGCAAACACATCCAGAGCTGCAGCAATCCGGTGCCGGCAGAGCAAGCAGCCGTTTCAGGGGATTTTCATGGGTTACAGGTTCACACAGGCCCGCGCATTACTTTTTGTCGCCATTGGGTTGGGGATCGCCTTGACCGGCTGTACCTCCGACCGATACCTGATGGTACCCAAAGACGGGATGGACGACGTCCGGGGATCGGTCAAAAGCCAGCGGGCAACACTGGTAACCATGGAAGACAACGCCAATGTACGTCATGACCAGCTTCTGACGGAGAACCGGCACTCCACCCAGACCATTCTTGAGGCCATTGCCACTCAGGTAGAGCGCCCGGCGTGCCCTCCGGTCCAGGCCACAGCCTGCCCGCCACTGCCCAGAGACACCGGCCGGGCTGACCGGCTCAAAGGCAAGGTGATCGTGGGCGAGATAGAACAGTTCTACCTGGCCAACCCGGGGCTGGTGTATACCGCCCGCATCGACAGTGGCGCCGAGACCTCCTCCATTCACGCCCGTAACATCAAGCGTTTTGAGCGGGATGGCAGTAACTGGGTGCGTTTTGAGGTGCCCGTACCCGGTACGGACTATGAGGAATGGGAAACCCTGGAACGGGAAATCTCCCGCAGGGTCAGGATCATCCAGTCCACCGCAGACGAGGCAGAACGCCGCGTGGTGGTTGAACTGCAGTTTGCCATTGGCGATCACCAGCAGGTGGCCGAGTTTACCCTGGCAGACCGCACCAATCTTACCTATGAAGTCCTCATAGGCCGGAATATTTTGCGAGATGTGATGTTGATTGATGTAGGTAAAGAGTTTGCCACGGAATTACCTGATTCCTATCGCGCCAGAGCTGCCAGCGGGGATGACGAATGAGCGTGCCGTCACGAGCCCCTTTCTATGCTTTCGTTTTTCTGCTTATCGCGGCCGGTATTTCCTTCGCTACCTGGCGACACCTGGAGCTGGGCATCCCCTGGATGACCGGAGAACAGCATCCCGTGTGGATGGTCGAAGCGCGGGTTGATTTCAACGCCGGCGGTGAGGCATCGGAAATCAGCCTCCATATTCCCGAGCAACCCCCTGGATTCCGGATTCTCACTGAGCAAGCGGCCTCACCGGGCTATGGCTTCTCGATTCTGGAATCCCCGCGCAGCCGGCGGGCGGAATGGACAAAACGACAGGCCTCCGGCCCGCAGACCCTTTACTTCAAGGCTCAGTTTATTCCCGATGAAGACGTGACCGAACAGGTACCCGTGCGCCCCCCCAGAGCCGAACCCGTGTTCTGGGAAGAGCCTCTGGCGACCGCGGTGCGGGAAGTTCTGAACCAGGCGACGCAACGTTCCAGCAGTCCGGAGAGCATGACCCGGGAGCTGATCCGCCTGATGCAGCCTGACACCCGGACGCAGAACACGACTCTGCTGGTCTCTGACGATAATTACCTTCAGCTGATTGTCCGTATGCTGAACCATGCCGGCATTGCCGCCCGGACAGCCGACGGACTCAAGCTGGAAGACGCCCGCCGACGCCAGCAGCTGATCCCCTTTATCCAGATCTACAACGGCGAGCGCTGGCTCACTTTTGACCCCCGGAGCGGCGAACAGGGCGTACCCGACAACCTGCTGTTGTGGCGTCAGGGCTCGGAATCCTTGCTTGATGTGGTTGGCGGCGACAGCTCCCAGGTGACCTTTTCCATGCTTCGCCAGACTGTGCCGGCCCTGCAGCTGGCGACACTGGAAGCCAGCCAGAATGGCCTGGGCGTGCTGGGCTTCTATCAATTGCCGATTGAAGAGCAAAGCATGTTTCGGATGCTTCTTCTGCTGCCGGTCGGCGCTCTGATCGTGGCCTTTATGCGCATTGTCATTGGCATTCGCACATCCGGTACCTTCATGCCGGTCCTGATTGCGGTGGCCTTTGTTCAGACCACACTGGTACCCGGACTGATCGCTTTCCTGTCGGTGGTTGCCATCGGGCTGCTGTTGCGGGGCTATCTCTCCAGCCTGAACCTGCTGTTGGTATCGAGGATATCGGCGCTGATCATTCTGGTGATCTTCATCACTGCCGGCCTGAGTATTATCGGCTACCAGATGGGCTTTAATACCGGCATGACGGTTACTTTCTTCCCGATGGTGATTATCGCCTGGACAATAGAGCGCATGTCGATTCTGTGGGAGGAAGAAGGTGCCCGTGAAGTGCTCGTACAGGGTTCCGGCAGCCTGTTTGTCGCCATCTGCGCCTATCTGGCCATGAGCTTGCCGCTGGCCGGCCACCTCACGTTCAACTTCCCGGAACTGCATCTGGTGATTCTGGGGCTGATTCTGCTGATGGGCCAGTACACCGGATACAAGCTCAGCGAGTTACGACGTTTTACTCCGATGAAGGCCTACGACACACATGGGTAGCTGGATATCCCCCCGCCGGCTTACACGGCTCGGCCTGCTGAACATGAACAAGCGCAATGTCGACTACATTGCGCGCTACAACAACCGGTCGTCTTACCCGCTGGTTGATAACAAGCTGAAAACCAAACTGGCGGTGAAAGAGTACGGCGTGAACACGCCAAAGCTACTGCAGGTAATCAGCCGCCAGCACGAGATCTCGGGCTTCCGGACGGTGGCAGAAGAGCTTGGCGGTTTTGCCATCAAGCCCGCCAAAGGCTCAGGCGGCAAAGGCATTACCGTGATTACCGGCCGCGACGGAGACCATTTTGTCAAAGCCTCGGGGGAACGGGTCAGGGCTGAGCTTCTGGAGCGGCACCTTACCAATATTCTGGCCGGTCTCTACTCCCTGGCCGGCACCCCGGACGTGGCCATTGTCGAAGACCTGGTGCAGTCTACCCCTGTGCTGGCGCGGTACTCCTATCAGGGCGTGCCCGATATCCGGATCATCATTTTCCAGGGTTACCCGGTGATGGCCATGCTCAGACTGGCGACCAGGGATTCGGATGGCAAAGCCAACCTGCACCAGGGCGCTGTCGGAGTTGGCCTGGATATCGGCAAGGGCCAGAGCCTGAACGCGGTGCAATTCAACCGCCCGATCAGCCTGCATCCCGATACCGGCCTGCCGCTGGAGAATATCCGCATTGATGACTGGGAAAACATGCTGGAAATGGCGGCTCGTTGCTATGAAGCCACCAATCTGGGCTACATGGGCGTCGATCTTGTGGTGGATGCCCAGCAGGGCCCGCTTCTGCTGGAGCTGAATGCCCGGCCCGGGCTGGCGATTCAGATGGCCAACGGCCGGGGCTTGTTACCCCGTCTGAAAAACATAGAGTCGCTCAAGCGGCCTCACTTCAGCCCCCGCGAGCGGGTGCTCTATGCCATGGAAGCTTTCGGGCAGCTCTGAGCCCGGCCGGGGCAGGTCAAAAAAACCGGGATCTGAATTTCAGATCCCGGTTTTTTATCTTTGCGCAGACCGGTTCAATGCCATTCGCCTCGTTGCAGCATCAGCCTGCGCTCATGGGATAGGCCTTTAAGCAGACCCCAGGTCATGATCAGCAGGATCAGCGTGAATGGCAGCCCGGCACTCACTGCCACAGCCTGAATGGCACCAAGGGCATCCTCCCCGCCGCCAAAGATCAGTGCCGCGGCAATCGCGCTCTCCATAATCACCCAGAACACCCGCTGGCTGGTAGGCGCGTCTGTCTTTCCGCCCGCGGTAATGCTGTCCACCACCAGAGAGCCGGAATCGGACGAGGTGATAAAGAACACCAGAACCAGAATAATACCCACAAACGAGAGAATCCCGGTTAGCGGCAGCTGCTCGAACATCTGGAAGGTTGCCAGCGAGACATCCGTCAGGCCAACCTCGGCAAGCGCGCCGAGCCCCTGCCCGATCTGATCCAGGGCACTGCCCCCAAAGCTGCTCATCCACACCGTGGTGACAGCAGTGGGAATAAGCAGCACAGCGGTTATGAACTCCCGTACTGTCCGGCCTTTGGAGACCCGGGCGATAAACATACCAACAAACGGCGACCAGGAAATCCACCAGGCCCAGTAGAACACGGTCCAGCCGTGCATCCAGGCTTCGTCCTCACGGCCGAACGGATTGCTGAGGGGAACCAGATTGACAGCGTAGGTGGTGAATGTGGTCCAGACGGTACTCAGTATGGCCATGGTCGGGCCGGCAAAGATAATAAAAAACAGAAGCAGCGCCGCCAGACCCATGTTGATGTTACTGAGCACTTTTACCCCACCATCGAGACCTCGCAGGACCGAAATCAGGGCAACGATCGTGACTCCCACAATAATCGTCATCTGTACGTTCAGCCCCGACCCCAGGCCAAACAGATAATCGATTCCTGAGGCCGCTTGCTGCGCGCCAAAGCCCAGAGAGGTCGCAAGGCCAAAAATGGTCGCCACGACAGCCAGCACATCAATAATGTGCCCGGGCCAGCCCCACACGCGGTCCCGCAACAAGGGAAAAAACGCAGAACGTATGGTCAGGGGCATGTTCTTGTTGAACGCAAAAAACGCCAGCGACAACGCCACAATGGCGTAGATAGCCCACGGATGCAGGCCCCAGTGATACATGGTTGCACCCATGGCCAGATCCCTTGCTGCCGGCGTATTGGGTTCAACATTAAAGGGCGTGCCAAACCACCCGGTGTAATAGGCCACCGGTTCTGCTACCGCCCAGAACATCAATCCGATCCCCATCCCTGCTGCGAACAGCATGGCAAACCAGGACAACCGGGAGAACTCGGGGCGCGCGTCTTGTCCGCCCAGCCGTATCTTGCCGACCGGCATCACGATAAGCGCCAGGCTGATGAGCACAAAAATATTCGCACTCAAAACAAAAAACCAGTCAAAACTGGTAATGATTCCCGACTTGGCACCGTCCAGAACGTCCTTGGCGGTGGTCGGAAAAAGCAGAGTCCCTACCACAAACAGAACAACAACAACGGCTGAGACCGGGAATACCCAGTTGTGCAGGTCGAGCCCGAAAGGTCTGATATTATCCTGCCCTGCAACGTAATCCGTTTGATATTCGTCTTTTACTACTTCGCCCACGGCGGCGTCTCCTCATTGTGCAGTGTTCCCTGACTGCGCCAGGCTCAGACACATGAATGGAAGGTCGATGGTTACAAGCGCGCCATTTTATTGTTTTGAACTCAAATTATCAAAACATGACAAATAACCGCTAACGTCCATAGGAGTATAGACTCTGGCCCGGGCACCGTAGTGTGCCCGGGCCAGATCAGGAGACTGACGAGAACGGGGGGATTTAGGGCAAGGAGGAGAAAATTGCCGCTACGGTGTTTCTTTTTCCTTTGAGCTCGTGTAGACTTCGCTCCCGCTAAGCCACTGAGATAAACCCTGTTTTCTCCTGGCTGGCGATTATCGGGGCGTAGCGCAGCTTGGTAGCGCACTTGCATGGGGTGCAAGGGGTCGTAGGTTCAAATCCTACCGTCCCGACCAGAATTCCC
>DATGNB010000018.1:0-38902 GCA_035306945.1 Marinobacter sp. | reverse complement strand
CTTTGATCAGCGCCCGCTTTATGTGCCCAACGCGGCCTTTACCACCATTGCTGTGGAGAATCCCTCCCGGATGACCAACCGGCGGATCTCCGAGACCCTGGGCATCCGTCTGGTGGATGCCAAAGTGGTGCAGGCCATCGTCAACGATATCCGTGACATGCTGAAGAACCACGACGAGATCGATCCCAACCGGACAATGATTGTGAACCTGCTGGGCTACGGTACCTCATCACTGGATATCATGTTGTACACCTTCACCAAGACCACGCAGTGGGTGCGTTTCCATGAGGTTAAGGAAGATGTCTTCCTGAAGATCAACGAGATCATCGAATCCCATGGCGCTCAGGTGGCTCTGCCGACACGCACGCTGCACATGCCCAATGGGTTACAGGTAAGTAGTGGTGACGAAGTCACCCGGAGAGAGGAGCCAGGGCATGATCATGAGTAATCCTCCTGTCGGGATTATTGGCGGGACCGGGCTCACCAGTCTCAGCACATTGGAGGTGGTGGGCGAAGAGGCCGTCAGCACCCGCTGGGGCGAGCCGTCCGACAGGCTGGTTCACGGGCAGTCAGGCAGCCAGAGAATCATTTTTCTGGCGCGCCATGGCAATCCGCACCGGATACCGCCGCACCAGGTGAATTACCGGGCCAACCTGCAGGCTCTCCATGACGCCGGTGTACGAACCGTGGTGGGGGTTAATGCCGTGGGTGGCATCCACCCGGCCATGGGCCCTGCCCATATCGTGGTGCCGGACCAGATCATTGATTACACCTGGGGGCGGGCCAGCACTTTTTTTGAAGACGATGTGGATCAGGTTACCCACATCGACTTCAGCTACCCCTACGACCAGGACTGCCGTGAGATTCTGATCGCGGCGGCCGGGGCACTGGGCCTGGAGTTTTCAGACTTTGGTGTTTATGCCGCCACTCAGGGGCCACGGCTGGAAACGGCTGCCGAAATCCGGCGGCTGGAGCGGGATGGTTGTGATCTGGTGGGCATGACCGGAATGCCGGAGGCGGTGCTGGCAGCGGAACTGGGGATGCGCTATGTGTGCCTGGCGCTGGTGGTAAACCGCGCCGCCGGTAAAACCGATCACATCATCACCATGGAAGAAATTGAGCTGGCCATTGATCAGGGCATGGCCGGGGTAAAACAGGTTCTTGAGCAGTCCGTGGCGGCGCTGGGCCAGCTCAGCCCTCGATCCGCCTGAAGAACACCAGCACGCCGATGGTGGGGGAATCGATAAAGTGGATTTCCTCACTGCGCATGCGGCGGGTTTCGCGAATCCAGGTGATCAGCTCTGCCGGCGCCGCAGCGGCGGACGGATAGGCAGCGTCGGGCTGAAGCTGGTTCTCTGCCTGGTTTCCGTCTTCTGCAGCGGTACTGCTGGCAGGCTGGCTCTGGCCGCTGTCCTGCCAGTGGTTAAGATGCACGTTCACGTGCAGGTAGCGCTGGCGGTCAATCTCGATATGGCCTTCGACCGCCCGCTGCCCGGCCTGGCTCAGCCAGTCGCCGATGGCGACTTTCATCGGCTGGCCGTCGTAATTGGGCGGGAAACTCTGATACCAGCCGGCCGTTGCAAGCACCCGATAGTTTCCGCTGTTTTCCAGCCGCGCCGCTGCCTGGTTGAGATGGAGCTCATTCCGTCCGGCCAGGCTGACGTCGGACTGCCGGTTGCCACTGGCGTCCACGACCCACAGGGAGGATATGCCGTTTAAAGGCGGCTCTACCTGCTTGTCGGCCATCTGTTCCTGCACCGACGCAGGGGCGACCAGCCGTTCTACAATGACGATTTCGGCCCGATAAAAATCGGCCCGTGCCTGGGCCATGGCTGCGCCCGCCGGTACCAGCAGGAAAGCCAGGGCCAGTGCGATGGCGATGAGTGGCGGTCTGGAACAGATGTCACGTGCTTGCAAAAGAGTTACTCCAACAGAATCTGTTTGCTCAGGCAGACCTGGCCTGGGGCGTGGCAGCCGGCGTGAGCTCCTTGAGCATGGATGCGATGGCGTCGAGTTTACCACTGGTTGAGTCGTCATTCAGCCGAAACCGGAAGCTGTTGGCACCTTCAAGCCGGTAGGTATCGGGCGCAGATTGCACTTTTTTAACCAGAATCAGAGGGTCTATCGGCGTGCTGCTGCCAAACTCCAGGCGGACCCATTCCCGTCCGGCATCGACTTTCACGATCCCGAGGGCGTCGGCCTGCAGTCGCAGGCGGGTCTGGTTCACCAGATTGCGGGCAGGCTCCGGTAATAAACCGAAGCGATCAATCATCTCAACCTGAAGTTCTTTTAATTCATCGTCGGTCTCGACGCTGGCGATACGCTTGTACAGCATCAGGCGGTTGTGGACATCCGGCAGGTAGTCATCGGGGATGAGTGCGGGGATGCGCAGGTTCATCTCGGTGCCGTGGCTCAGGGGCAGCTCCGCATTTGGGGTGCGCCCCTCGCGGATGGCTTTCACCGCTTCGTCCAGCAGTTGCATGTACAGCGTAAAGCCGATGCTCTCAATCTGGCCGCTCTGTTCTTCGCCCAGCAGTTCGCCGGCACCCCGGATTTCCAGGTCGTGGGTCGCGAGCATGAAGCCGGCGCCCAGATCCTGGGCTTCGGAAATGGCCTCAAGCCGCTTTCTGGCATCCGCCGAGATGGCTTTGGGCGGTGGCGTCAGCAGGTAGGCATAGGCCTGGTGATGCGAGCGGCCCACCCGGCCCCGGAGCTGGTGCAGCTGGGCCAGGCCGAATTTGTCAGCACGTTCGATAATGATGGTGTTGGCACTGGGAACATCAATGCCGGTTTCTACAATGGTGGTGCACACCAGCACATTAAAGCGCTTGTGGTAGAAATCCGACATGATCTGTTCAAGCTGGCGCTCCCGCATCTGGCCGTGGGCAACGCCTACCCGGGCTTCCGGGATCAGGCGCCGGAGGTCTTCGGCAGTCTTCTCGATGGTAGCGACATCGTTGTGCAGGAAATACACCTGGCCGCCCCGAAGGATTTCCCGCAGCACGGCTTCTTTTACCATCGCTTCTTCACGCTGGCGTACGAAGGTTTTCACCGACAGGCGCCGGGCTGGCGGTGTGGCAATGATCGAAAGGTCCCGCAAGTGGCCCATCGCCATATTCAGGGTACGCGGAATGGGTGTGGCGGTGAGGGTGAGCATGTCTACCTCAGCGCGCATGGACTTCAGCTTCTCTTTTTGCTGAACGCCAAAACGGTGTTCTTCATCAATGATGACCAGGCCGAGGTTTCTGAACCGGATGTCTCCCTGCAGCAGCTTGTGGGTGCCAATCACGATGTCCGCCTTGCCTTCTTCGATGGCGGTGATGGCCTTGCTGGTCTGGCTGCTGCTGCGGAAACGGCTGAGCAGTTCGACCGTTACCGGAGTCTCGGAGAACCGGTCCCGGAATGACTCGTAGTGTTGTTGCGCCAGCAGGGTGGTGGGTACCAGGACCGCCACCTGCTTGCCGGACCAGGTGGCAAGAAACGCCGCGCGCATGGCCACTTCGGTTTTTCCAAAGCCGACATCCCCACACACCAGCCGGTCCATGGGGCGGGTGCTGGTCATGTCTTCGAACACCGCCTGTATGGCCACCTGCTGATCCGGGGTTTCCTCAAACGGGAAACCGGCGGCGAAGGTGCGATACGCCTCTTTCGGATCTTCAAACTGAAAGCCTTTGCGGGCTTCGCGCCGGGCGTAGACATCGAGCAGCTCGGCGGCGGTGTCCCGGATTTTCTCCAGCGCTTTCTGTTTGGCGTTACTCCAGCGTTCGGTGCCGAGCTTGTGCAGCGGGGCGTGTTCCTCATCGGTGCCGGCGTAGCGGGAAATCAGGTGCAGGCTGGACACCGGTACATACAGTTTGGAGCCACCGGCGTATTCCAGCGTCAGGAACTCGTCGGCCTGGCCCCCGGCGGTGATGGTTTCGAGGCCTTTGTAACGGCCCACCCCGTGATCGATGTGAACAACCGGTGAGCCGATGCGCAGTTCCGAGAGGTCCCGATAACCGTGGTCGTTCAGTTCGGTGGGTTTTTCACGCCGCCGGCGCTGCAGTACCTGTTCGCCAAACAGCGCGGTTTCGGTAATCAGGGCGAGGTTCTGTTGTGGCAGAACCATGCCTTGTTCCATGGGCGCTATGGTGATGCCCAGAACCAGGTCTTTTTTCTCAAGGAACTCTTGCCAGCCGCTGACCGACACTGGTTTCAGGTTGTGGTCGCCCAGATTTTCGATCAGCGCCTGCCGGCGTCCTGAGGACTCTGCACAAATCAGTACGCGGCCCGGGAATTCCCGGACAAAGCTTTTCAGGCGCCTGGCCGGGTCTGTCGCCCGGCCATCCATGGCGATGTTGGGCAGCTGTTCGGCGCCACAATTGGTACCGGCGGCGCCTTCGGTGGCCTGGGGCAGGCAGGTGATGCGTGGGTACTGTTTGAGTTTGCCAAACACTTCGTCCTGTAACAGGAACAGATCCTGGGGTGCAAGAATCGGCCGTAGCAGGTCGTGACGGCGATCCTCGTACCTGGCCCGGGTTTCGGCATCAAAGGCAACCACGGCATCGTTCAGGGCATCTGCGGTAAAGACCAGGGTAGCCGGCGGCAGGTAATCAAACAGCGTGGCGGTTTCGTCAAAGAACAGGGGCAGGTAGTACTCGATGCCGGGTGGTGTTATGCCATGGCTGACATCCTGATACACCGGCGCGTCTTTATCTGCCCTGGGAAAGTGCTCAAACCAGCGGTTGCGAAAGCCCGAACGCGCCTCTTTGTGCCAGGGAAACTCATGGGCCGGAAGCAGTTCGACCTGCTCAATGCGGTCGATTGAGCGCTGGGTCTCGGGGTCGAAAGTTCGCAGGGTTTCGATCTCGTCGTCAAACAGGTCGATGCGGTAGGGCAGATTGGAGCCCATTGGGTAGATGTCGAGAATCGAACCCCGGACCGCGTACTCACCATGCTCGTAAACGTTCTCGGCGTGGTGATAGCCGGCAGCTTCGAGCTGCAGGCGCCAGCTGTCAATGTGCAGGGTCTGGCCGACTTCCAGCAGCAGTGTGTTGCCCTGAAGGAAGCTTGGCGGAGCCAGCCGGTGCATCAGGGTACGTGCCGGCACCACCAGAATCCCGCGATGGGTGGAGGGCAGGCGGTGAAGGGTGCGAATACGCCGGGAGGTAATGTCCTGATGCGGCGAGAACAGATCGTACGGCAGGGTTTCCCAGTCGGGTAACGAAAGCAGCTCCAGGCCATCGGCCGAGATGGTGATGGCCTCGTCGGCCGGGAGGTCCAGGAAAAAGCGGATGGATTGCTCAAGCCGGATGGCATCATCGGTGTTGCGGGTGATGACCAGGGTAAGCCCGGTATGTTTGCGGGCGCTTTCGCAGATTGCCAGGGCGTCGCTGCACCCGGCCAGCTGGCCCCACCTGCGGTGGTCAGACGGTTTCTCGGGCGCAACAGGCGCGATCAGTGCACTGGCAGCTGAGGGGCGGGCAGAACCTTCGGGCATGGGGTGGCAACTCTCCTGGGCAATGCAACGGGCGTATCGAAAACGAAAAAAGCGGCGGCTATTCTATCGTTCGGGGGTGCCAGTGTCATGATAGGGCTGCCCGAACCCCGGCGAATCCCATTTGCCGTAGGGCGCGTTAAGTTGGATAATGTGCGCCACCAATTATTCCCCTGTGCTAAACGAGGTCCCTACCGTGAGCCACGAGCAGATCAACCAGCACCTGTCCAACTGGACAGACCGAGAGTCCACTGCCGAAGCAATGATCCCGCTGATTGGTCGTCTCTACCGTAAAAACAACGTTGTTACGTCTGTTTACGGCAGAGCGATCATCAACCAGTCTGTGATCGATATCATCCGCGCCCACCGTTTTGTGCGCCAGGTGGAGCAGAGCGAGCTGTCGGTTCACGACACTTTGCCGATTCTGCAGGCAATGGACAAGCTGGAGCTGGGCCGGGCACACGTTGATATTGGCAAGCTTGCGGCCAAGTTCAAAGAGGAAGGTGGCGATCTCACGGAATTCCTGAAGCGGGAAATCGGCCCGGTAGTGGGGCAGTACGCCAGCCAGAACGGCAATAACGACACCAAAGACGTGGTCCTGTACGGCTTTGGCCGGATTGGCCGCCTGTTGGCGCGCATCCTGGTGGAGAAAGCCGGTGGTGGCAACAATCTGCGTCTGCGGGCAATTGTAGTGCGCCAGGGTGGCGCTGAAAATGATCTCCAGAAACGTGCCAGCCTGCTGCGTCGTGACTCCGTGCACGGCCCGTTCAATGGCACCATCTCTGTCGACGAGGAAAACTCGGCCCTGATTGCCAACGGCAACTTCATCAAGGTGATTTACTCCGATGGCCCGGACAAGGTGGACTACACCCAGTACGACATTGATAACGCCATCGTGATCGACAACACCGGTATCTGGCGCGATGAAGAGGGCCTGGGCCTGCACCTGAAATCCAAAGGGGTCAGCCGCGTAATCCTGACCGCACCGGGCAAGGGCGACATCAAAAACATTGTTTATGGCATCAACAGCGACTGGATCACCGACGAAGACAGGATCCTGTCTGCGGCCTCCTGTACCACCAATGCCATCACGCCGGTGCTGAAGGCGATCAACGATGAGTTCGGTATCGAAGACGGCCACGTCGAGACCGTCCACTCCTACACCAACGATCAGAACCTGATCGATAACTACCACAAAGGCAGTCGCCGTGGCCGCAGTGCCCCGCTGAACATGGTAATTACCGAGACAGGTGCCGCTAAAGCCGTGGCCAAAGCGCTGCCCGAGCTGAAGGGCAAGCTGAGCGGGAACGCTATCCGCGTGCCAACTCCGAACGTGTCCATGGCGATCCTGAACCTGAACCTGAAAACCGATGTGGACGCCGCCAGGGTGAACGATTACCTGCGCGACATGGCGCTGCATTCCGAACTGCAGAAGCAGATCGACTTTGTGAACTCGCCGGAAGTTGTCTCCACCGACTTTGTGGGTTCCCGGCATGCTGGCGTGGTTGACGCCCAGGCAACCATTGCCAACGGCAAGCGGCTGATCCTGTACGTATGGTACGACAACGAGTTTGGTTACAGTGCCCAGGTGATCCGCTGTGTTAATCAGATGGCCGGTGTGACTTATCCGATCTTCCCCAAGCGCGCCCGCGACTAAGGTCGTAGCGCCGTCCGGCGCAGCCGCCTGAACAATCCCCGATAGCCGCCGCTGTCGGGGATTTTTCGTATAAAGGGCACCCGGAAACCATTTTCCTTACCGGTGGAAATAGGTTTCCTTAATCTCTATAATTGGCGCGATTTTAGGTATGTCTGGCGTCCCGGTTTCTCATGCTTTTCAGGGTGGCAGGGGACCCAGGCGTAAACTATCCCCAGAAACAGTTTCTGATGATTGGACGAGGCTAATGATCAAGATCAAAAAAGGCCTGGATCTTCCCATCAGCGGCGCTCCCGAACAGACCATTACTGACGGCAAACCAGTCCGCCACGTGGCACTGATCGGCTTTGACTATAACGGCATGAAGCCGACGATGGCTGTCAAAGAGGGAGACCGTGTCAAGCGCGGTACGCTGCTGTTCACGGACAAGAAGACCGAAGGCGTTCGTTACACCTCACCGGCCGCAGGTGTGGTGAAAGAAATCAACCGCGGTGAGCGTCGTGTATTCCAGTCTGTCGTGGTCGAAATTGATGGCGACGAGGCGGAAACCTTTGCCCGCTACAATGAAGCAGATCTTGCCAGCCTGGAGCGCCAGCAAGTCGTCGATAACCTGGTAGAATCCGGCTTGTGGACCGCGTTGCGAACACGTCCGTACAGCAAGGTGCCGGAAATTGACTCTGCTCCGCACTCCATCTTTGTGTCTGTGATGGACACCAATCCGCTCGCGGCAGACCCCACGGTCATCATCGCTGAAAACAGCAAGGCGTTTGAGCAGGGGCTGCTGATCCTGTCCCGCCTGAGCAACGGCAAGGTGTTCGTAACCGGCAAACCGGGTTCCAATGTGCCCGTGCCCAAGGCTGACAACATCGAGGTCCGGCAATTTGACGGTGTGCATCCGGCGGGTAACGTGGGCACCCATATCCACTACATTGATCCGGTTTCTGTTACCAAAACGGTCTGGAGCGTCAATTATCAGGACGTTATCGACATCGGCAAGCTGTTCGCCACCGGTGAACTGCCGGTAGAGCGCATTGTTGCCATCGCCGGCCCCAAAGCACTCAAGCCCCGTCTGGTACGTACCCGTCTGGGTGCCAGCCTGCCCGAGCTGCTGGAAGGCGAGACTGCAACAGACTGTAAGGTACGCGCGATCTCCGGTTCGGTATTCGGTGGCCGCCGTGGCGAAGGTCCCTGTGCCTATCTGGGTCGCTTTGCCAATCAGGTGTCGGTGCTCGAAGAGCCCGGCAAACGAGAGGTTATGGGCTGGCTGTCTCCGGGTATGAACAAGTTCTCGGTGTTGAACATCTATCTGTCCAGGTTCCGTCCGGGCAAGCTGTTTAACTTCACCACCAGCACCAACGGCAGCGAGCGTGCCATGGTTCCGGTAGGGGCGTACGAGCAGGTGATGCCGCTGGATATCCTGCCGACACAGTTGCTGCGCGCGCTGATTGTGGGCGATACCGAAATGGCACAGAAGCTGGGTGCGCTGGAACTGGATGAAGAAGATCTGGCCCTGTGTACCTTCGTGTGCCCCGGTAAATATGAATACGGTCCGATTCTCCGTGAGAATCTGACCCGAATCGAGATCGAGGGCTAAACCGATGTCAGTCAGAAAGTTTCTCGATGGAATCGAGCATCATTTTGAAAAAGGCGGAAAGTACGAGCGCTGGTACGCTCTGTATGAGGCCGTTGATACCATTCTCTATTCGCCTTCGAGCGTAACCAGAACCACAGCCCATGTGCGCGACGGCATCGACCTCAAGCGCATCATGATTACTGTATGGCTGTGTACCTTCCCGGCCATGTTCTTCGGTATGTGGAACATCGGTTACCAGGCCAATGCGGTTCTGGCGGCCAACCCGGGTGCCATGATTGCCGACGGCGGCCTGCGCGAAGCCTTCATTACCGCGCTGGCGGTAACCGGCTCCGGCGCGGGCTGGTGGGATAATTTTGTCTACGGTATGGCTTACTTCATTCCCGTATACGCAGTCACCTTTGTGGTGGGCGGTTTCTGGGAAGTTCTGTTTGCCACTGTGCGTCGCCACGAAGTGAACGAAGGGTTCTTTGTGACCTCCGTCCTGTTCGCGCTGATCTGTCCGCCCACCATCCCGCTCTGGCAGGTGGCGCTGGGCATCACCTTTGGTGTGGTGATCGGTAAGGAAGTCTTTGGCGGTACCGGCAAGAACTTCCTCAACCCGGCCCTGACCGGCCGTGCCTTCCTGTACTTCGCCTATCCGGCGCAGATCTCCGGCGATGTTGTCTGGACCGCCGTTGACGGGTTCAGTGGTGCAACGGCCTTGAGCTGGGCAGCCTCCGGCGGCCTCGAAGCGCTGGAAACCCAGATTGGCTGGATGAACGCCTTCGTAGGGACCATTCAGGGCTCAATCGGTGAGACCTCAACGATTGCGGTGTTGATTGGCGGCCTGATTCTTGTGGCCATGAAGATCGCCTCCTATCGCATTGTCGGTGGGGTGATGATCGGCATGATTGCGACGACACTGTTGCTCAACGTGGTGGGTTCTGAAACCAACCCGATGTTCGATGTGCCCCCGCACTGGCACTTTGTCATGGGCGGTTTTGCCTTCGGTATGCTGTTTATGGCTACAGACCCGGTGTCTGCCGCCATGACCAACACCGGCCGTTGGAGCTTCGGTATTCTGGTGGGTGTGATGACGGTGCTGATCCGCGTGGTCAACCCGGCGTTCCCCGAAGGCATCATGCTGGCCATCCTGTTCGCTAACCTGTTCGCGCCGCTGATGGATCATTATGTGGTCCAGGCCAACATCAAACGGAGGCTTGCACGTGGCTAAAGCTAAAGATAGTGTCTCCAGAACCCTGATGGTTGCTCTGGTACTGAGTATTTTCTTCTCGGTAGTCGTCTCGACGGCAGCGGTGGTGCTGCGTCCGGCCCAGATCCTGAACCAGAACCTGGACATCAAGACCAACATCCTGGCTGCGGCCGGCATGCTTGAGCCAGGTGCCTCGGCGGAGCAGATTGAAGAGGTGTTTGCCCGCTTTGATGTGCGCCTGGTTGACCTCGACACGGGTGACTTTGTCGAGCCTGCGGCTGTAGGTGTCGAAGATCCGATGAAGTACGACATGTACAAAGCGGCTTCGGACCCCTCAATGTCGACCAACATTCCGTCTTCTGAGGATATGGCCGGCATCAAGCGTCGCCCTGATGTGGCCAAGATCTATACGCTGACCGAGAACGACGAGCTGGTGCGGGTGGTTCTGCCTGTGCACGGTTACGGCCTGTGGTCCACCCTGTATGGTTTCATGTCACTTGAAGGCGACCTCAACACCATCGAAGGCCTGGGTTTCTACGCGCACGCAGAAACTCCCGGTCTGGGCGGCGAAGTCGATAACCCGCGCTGGAGACAGCAGTGGGTTGGTAAAGAGTTGTACGATGAGGACCCCACCGAGCCCCAGATCCGTCTGGTCAAAGGTGGCGTGAATGCCGACACCAGAGACAGGGAGCACAAGGTAGACGGGCTTTCCGGTGCGACCCTGACCAGTGTTGGTGTGGAGCGTCTGGTCAACTACTGGATGGGCGAGCGCGGGTTTGCGCCGTTCCTGAAAAAACTTCGTGAAGGGGAGGTCTGATCATGGCGGGACCTACGGCCAAACAGGTTCTCTTCGAACCTATCTTCAGCAATAACCCGATCGCCCTTCAGATTCTCGGTATCTGTTCGGCGCTGGCGGTTACCACCAGCATGAACGTCACCATCGTTATGTGTCTGGCGGTCATTGCGGTTACCGCATTCTCAAACCTGGCGGTTTCGCTGGTGCGGACTCAGATCCCGGGCAGTATCCGGATCATCGTGCAGATGACCATCATCGCATCGCTGGTTATCGTGGTGGACCAGATTCTCAAGGCCTACGCCTATGAGATTTCCAAGCAGCTCTCGGTGTTCGTTGGTCTGATCATCACCAACTGTATCGTTATGGGGCGTGCGGAAGGTTTTGCCATGACCAACCCGCCGGTACTGAGCTTCCTGGATGGTGTGGGTAATGGCCTCGGCTATTCCGTCATGCTGCTGTTTGTTGCGTTCTTCCGCGAGCTGCTGGGTGCCGGTTCACTGTTTGGTGTTACTCTGCTGCCAAGCGTGAACGATGGTGGCTGGTACGTGACCAACGGCCTGCTGCTGCTGCCGCCGAGTGCGTTCTTCATTATCGGCCTGGCGATCTGGGCCCTGCGCACCTGGAAACCGGAGCAGGTTGAAGAGCCTGATTACAAGATGTCCCGGCACAGCGTGAAGGAGGCATTCTGATGGAGCATTATATCGGGCTGTTGCTGAAAGCCGTTTTTGTTGAAAACATGGCGCTGGCGTTCTTCCTGGGGATGTGTACCTTCCTGGCGATCTCGAAGAAGATCGAAGCTGCTACCGGCCTGGGTATCGCGGTCGTGGTTGTACTGACGATTACCGTGCCGGTAAACAATCTGCTGTACAACACCATCCTGCGTGACGGAGCTTTGAGCTGGGCCGGGTTGCCCAACGTTGATCTGAGCTTCCTGGGCCTGTTGACTTATATCGGCGTGATCGCCGCGATTGTTCAGATCATGGAGATGGTGCTCGACAAGTATATCCCGGCACTGTATTCCGCTCTGGGTGTGTTTCTGCCGCTGATTACGGTTAACTGCGCCATTATGGGGGCGTCACTGTTCATGGTTGAGCGTGACTATACCTTTGGCGAGAGCGTGGTATACGGCTTTGGCGCCGGCCTGGGCTGGGCCCTGGCAATTGTCGCGCTGGCGGGTATCCGTGAAAAGCTCAAGTACAGCGATGTCCCGAACGGACTGCGTGGCCTTGGCATCACCTTCATTACCGTTGGTCTGATGTCTCTGGGCTTCATGTCGTTCTCTGGCATCTCTCTGTAACTCACCCGGTGATTCGGATTAACGAAAAGGCGAGACCATGAATACAGAAATTATTCTCGGCGTGGTCATGTTCACCGTTATCGTTCTGGCGCTGGTGGCGATTATTCTCGCGGCCCGTTCCAGGCTGGTAAGCACCGGTGATGTGACGATTGAGATCAACGATGACCCTGAGCACACGCTTAAGACCAGTGCCGGGGGCAAGCTGCTGGGTACTCTGGCAGACAGCGGCATTTACCTGTCCTCAGCCTGTGGCGGGGGCGGTACCTGTGCCCAGTGCAAGTGTAAGGTTCTGGATGGCGGCGGCGCCATGCTGCCCACCGAGAAGACGCACTTCACCAACCGTGAAGAGAAAGAAGGCTGGCGTCTGTCCTGTCAGGTTCCTGTCAAGCAGGACATGAAGATCGAAGTGCCGGAAGAGTTCTTTGGCGTCAAGAAGTGGGAGTGCGAGGTAATCTCCAACCACAACGTGGCCACCTTTATCAAGGAGCTGGTCCTGAAGCTGCCTGAAGGCGAAGAGGTTGCGTTCCGCGCCGGTGGCTACGTTCAGCTTGAGTGTCCTCCTTACGAAATTCCGTTCAAGGATTTCGCGATCGAGGAGGAGTTCCACGAAGACTGGGACAAACACGATATCTGGCGCTACACGGCCGTCAATACCGAAGATACCGTGCGTGCCTACTCGATGGCGAACTACCCGGAAGAGAAAGGTCTTCTGAAGTTCAACATCCGTATCGCCACACCTCCCCCTGGCACCGATTATCCGCCTGGGATCATGTCCAGTTACGTGTTTAACCTGAAACCGGGTGACAAGGTAACGGTCATGGGGCCGTTTGGGGACTTCTTCGCCAAAGACACCGATGCAGAGATGGTGTTTGTTGGTGGTGGTGCCGGTATGGCTCCCATGCGCTCGCATATCTTCGACCAGCTCAAGCGGTTGAACTCGAAGCGCAAGATCAGCTTCTGGTACGGTGCCCGCAGTATCCGAGAAATGTTCTACGTAGAAGATTTCGACATGCTGGCCCAGGAGAATGAGAACTTCGAGTGGCACTGTGCGCTCTCGGACCCGCTGCCCACCGATGACTGGGATGGCCCGACCGGCTTTATCCATAACGTGTTGTACGAAAACTATCTGAAGGATCACCCTGCTCCGGAAGATTGTGAGTTCTACATGTGTGGGCCGCCAATCATGAACGCCTCGGTGATCAAAATGCTGAGGGACCTGGGGGTAGAAGAAGAAAATATCATGCTGGATGATTTTGGGGGTTAATTTAGCCAGATGACATCCAGCAAGGTCAGGCCCGCCAGGGTGGTTACCATCAGCGTTTTCTGGACGCTGATTGTGGCTGCCCTCGCGGGTTGCTCGTTTGAGGACGAGGAAAAAGTCTGGGAAATCTCCGGTGGAATCTTTGGCACCAGTTATCACATCAGCGTGGTACTGCCCGAGGACGAAACCCGGCTGCGGAGCCTCGCCAGCGGCATCACCGGGGCCCTGGAGAGGGTGGACGCCAGCATGTCGACCTGGAAGCCTGACTCCGAGCTGTCATTGCTCAATCGCCGGCCGGACCCGTACCAATGGACACCGTTGTCTGCGCCCCTGTTTGAAGTGATCCAGCGGGCTCAGGAAATTTCCGGGCTTACCGACGGCGCCTTTGATATCACCATTGGCCCTGTGGTCAATCTGTGGAGCTTTGGTCCGGAAGGCCGGCACAAGACGGTGCCAGACGAGGCTGAGCTGGCGCAGCAGCTGGCAGCAACCGGCTGGAAAAAACTTGAGTTGAAGGCGGACACCCGGGAACTCCGCAGCCCGACCCCTCAATACATCGATTTGTCTGCCATTGCCAAGGGATACGGGGTTGATGTGGTGGCCCGGTACCTGGACAGCAAGGGTGTGGACGCCTATCTGGTGGAAATCGGCGGCGAGGTGCGCACCCGCGGACGCAAGCCCGATGGCGAGGTCTGGCGACTGGCAGTTGAGGCGCCGGCAGAGGGCGTTCGGAAGGTTAGCAGGATTGTCGCGCTGAGCGACATGGCCATGGCCACCTCGGGGGACTATCGTAACTACTACGAATCCAATGGCCAGCGGTTTTCCCATACAATAGACCCGGCGACCGGAAGGCCGATTGATCACAATCTGGCTTCGGTTACCGTGTTGGCGGACGACTGCATGACCGCGGATGCCCTGGCAACAGCGTTCAGCGTGATGGGGTACGAGCGTGCAGCCAGCCTGGCCACCCGGGAGAATATTCCTGCGTATTTTGTCGTAAGGGGAGACACGGGGTTTGAAACTCACCAGACACCGGCATTCTCATCTTATGTCGTACAGTAAAGGGGGCAAGTAATGGGTACCTTTTTTCTAGTATTGTTTATTGTTCTGCTGCTGATGCTGGGCATGTCGATTGGCGTGATCTTCGGCCGCAAGCCGATCAGCGGTACCTGTGGCGGGATTGGCGCGCTGGGCATCAGTGCCTCCTGCGAGATCTGCGGCGGTAATACCCAGAAGTGCGAAGAAAGCCGGAGTGGTTCTGATGCGCCGGTAAAACCGGAAGACCTGGCCTACGATGCCACCAAAGCCGACAGCTGAACGGATCGGATCACGACAATCACTATAACGACAGCTACGCTTTCCAGACGTAGATAAGGAGTCACTGTACAGATGGCTGAGCATCATTACGACGTGGTCGTGATTGGCGCTGGCCCCTCCGGTGAAGGGGCAGCAATGAATGCGGCAAAGAACAATAAACGAGTGGCCGTTATTGAAGACAAGCCGACCGTTGGGGGTAACTGTACCCACTGGGGTACCATCCCCTCGAAGGCGCTTCGTCATTCGGTCAAGCAGATTATCACTTTTAACACCAACCAGATGTTCCGGGATATTGGCGAACCTCGCTGGTTCTCGTTCCCGAGGGTGTTGCAGAGTGCCCAGAAGGTGATCGGCAAACAGGTCAAACTGCGTACTCAGTTTTACTCGCGCAATCGGGTGGATCTGATCAATGGCCGGGCCAGGTTTATTGACCAGAACCGGCTTGAGATTCGCGGTAACCAGTCTGTTGAGACGATTCATTTCAAGCAGGCCGTGGTGGCCACGGGTTCCCGTCCGTATCTGCCACCCGATGTGGATTTCCGCCATCACCGGATCTATAACTCGGACTCAATTCTCAATCTGTCCCACACCCCGCGCACGCTGATTATCTATGGCGCCGGCGTGATTGGTTCAGAGTACGCGTCGATTTTTGCCGGCCTTGGGGTGAAGGTGGACCTGATCAACCCGGGAAGCCGACTGCTCTCGTTCCTGGACGATGAGATCTCCGATGCCCTCAGTTACCATCTCCGGAACAACGGGGTGCTGGTACGCCATAATGAGCAATACGAATCGGTAGAGGGCGACGATCACGGCGTTATCCTGTCGCTGCAATCGGGTAAAAAAATCCGCGCCGACGCTTTCCTCTGGTGCAACGGGCGCAGTGGTAATACCGATAATCTGGGGCTTGAGAATGTTGGCCTGACGTCTAACAGCCGGGGACAGCTGACCGTTGACGAGCACTACCGGACCGAAGTCGAGCACATCTACGCTGCCGGTGATGTGATTGGCTGGCCCAGCCTGGCCAGTGCGGCCTATGATCAGGGCAGGGCGGCCTCTTCAGCCATTACCGGGGACGATTACTTCCGGTTTGTGGATGACGTACCCACCGGGATCTATACCATTCCGGAAATCAGCTCGGTGGGGAAAACCGAGCGGGAACTGACGAAAGCCAAAGTGCCGTATGAGATTGGCCAGGCGTTTTTCAAGGACCTGGCCCGGGCACAGATTACCGGCGAAGCGGTTGGCATGCTGAAGATCCTGTTCCACCGGGAAACCCGGGAGATTCTGGGTATTCACTGCTTTGGAGACCAGGCCGCCGAGATCGTCCACATTGGCCAGGCCATCATGAATCAGCAGGGGGAAGCTAATTCCCTGAATTACTTTATCAATACCACGTTTAACTATCCGACCATGGCTGAGGCCTATCGGGTAGCTGCCCTCAACGGCCTGAACCGGATATTCTGAGCAGGCCCGGCCCCGGCCTGCTCAGGCAGGTTGCGGGCTGGCGTTGGTTAACGGCAGGCTCAGGCGAGCCCGGTCCCGGTTATCAAAGAAAATCTTTGTACTGGTGGGGTAGTCGGTGATGATGCTGTCGACGCCCATTTCCTCGAGCCTCAGCATGTCGTGAATACGGTTAACCGTCCAGGCGGACACGTGCATCTCGTGCTCATGGGCCAGGTTGACCATGTTCTTGTTCAGTATTTTCCAGTTAACGCAAAAATATTCACAGCCCAGCCGGATGGCAAGTTTCAGGGGCCGGGTGTAGCGGCGCTCAGCCACCAGACCGATGCGAATATTACGGTTGCGCCGGCGAATCTCGCGTAAAAACCAGGGGTTGGCCGAGGTCACCACACAGCGATGGCACAGGTTGCGGCGCTGGATGATTTCAGTCAGCCGGTTACACAGGATGTTCAGTCGGGCGTGGCTGTCTTTTTTCACCTCAAGCTGCAGATGCTGAATGTCCGGAAACCGATCCAGCAGTGTCTCCAGGGTCGGAATTCCCGTCCTGGCGGGCCATGGGCTGGTATTTTTCCGGGCATCCATCGCGTCGAGCTGGGCGGCGGTATAATGGCAGACGTTACCGCTCTCGCCGGTGGTGCGCAGCACGGTCAGATCGTGCACCAGTACCGGAATGCCATCTTTCGACAGCACCAGATCCAGCTCAAAATGCCGGATGCCGTGCCGGTATGCGTGCTCAAAGCCGGGCAGGGTATTCTCGGGAGCTTCACCTTTTGCTCCCCGGTGACCATAAATGATCATTCTTGACGAGCGTCCTCAATGCGTTGATAAATCGCCTGGCGCTTTTTCCAGGTATCGTGGCACAGGCGGATGTCTTCCAGGTAGGCCGGCAGTTCGTGCATCAGCAATGCCTGGGGACCATCAACCAGCGCTTTCTCCGGTTTGGGGTGGAAATCCACCAGGACCATATTGGCCCCGGCGATAACGCCCTGAGCGGTTGCGTGCATGACGTCCAGAATGCCATCGGGGGCTTTGTCCCGGCTGCCCACGGAATGGGACGGGTCGACACACACGGGCATGCGGGTCAGGCGTTTGACCGCCGGCACGTGGGCGAAGTCCACCATATTCCGGTGAGGCTGGCCAGCCTCGGTTTTCATACCCCGAAGGCAGAAAATCACATGGGCATTACCTTCACTGGCGAGGTATTCGGCGGCGTTCAGTGATTCGTTCAAGGTAATACCAAAGCCCCGTTTGAGCAGAACCGGATAGGTGGACTGGCGGCCAATGGCTTTCAGCAGCTCGAAATTCTGGGTGTTGCGGGTACCCACCTGTAGCATCACGCCGGTGGGGCGGCCCAGTTTTTCGAGACAGGTATCGATCTCTTCAATGTGGCTTTCATGGGTGATTTCCATAGCAACCACCTTGATACCGTGTTTGCCCGCTTTTTCAAATACCCACGGCAGGCAACCCTTGCCATGCCCCTGGAACGAGTAGGGGTTGGTCCGGGGCTTGTATGCGCCCATACGGGTACACACTTCGCCGTGCTCCCCGAGCGCCTGCATCATCTGATCCACATGCTCCGGAACATCCACCGCGCACAGGCCGGCAAAGATGTTCAGGTTACTCTGGCTGAACTCCACCCCGTTATAGGTAAAACCACTCTGCCGGAGGTCGTCTTTATGGCGGCCCAGAATCCGGTAATCCTCAGAGATGCGAATCACCCGTTCGACAGCGGGCAAGGCTTCGATTTCTTCCTTGTCGAGGGTTTTGGTGTCGCCCAGCAGGTAAAGTTCGGTAAGCCGCTGGCTGGTGCCCTGGACTTCATGTACCCGGACCGAGACATCCGGCAGGTGGTTCAGGTATTCCATGGTCTGGCGGCAGTTGTCGCTGTCCATGGTGGTGTTGGGCTGGAGAATGACTAACATAGGCTTGCCTCAATTGCGTCTGAAGATTACGCCACCCGGGACGCCAGCTGGCGTACCTGATGTTCCAGCTCGATCTGGTCCGCCGCAAACCGGCGAATCCCCTCAGCCAGTTTGTCGGTGGCCATGGCATCTTCGTTGGACTCCCAGCGGAACAGTTTTTCGTCCACCCAACCCGTTTTTTCGGACACCTGAGCCGACTCAGGGCTGAGGCGGCGAACCAGTGTGCCCTGATCGTCCTGCAGTTCCTTCAGCAAGGCCGGGCTGATGGTCAGCCGGTCACACCCGGCAAGCATTTCGATCTCACCGGTATTGCGGAAGCTGGCGCCCATCACCACGGTGTTAAAGCCATGGGCCTTGTAGTAATTATAAATCCGGGTAACCGATTGCACCCCCGGGTCGTCCTCCGGGGCAAACCCGGCTTTGCCGGAGTTGGCCAGGTGCCAGTCCAGAATCCGGCCGACAAAGGGGGAGATCAGGTGCGCACCCGCCTGGGCGCAGGCCACGGCCTGCACAAAGGAGAACAGCAGGGTGAGGTTACAGCGAATGCCTTCCTTCTCCAGCTCCTCCGCGGCCCGGATACCTTCCCAGGTAGACGCAATCTTGATCAGTACCCGGCTGGTATCCACACCCTGCTGGTCGTACAGCTCAACCAGTGCCCGGGCTTTCTGAATGGTTGCTGCGGTGTCGAAGGACAGGCGTGCATCCACTTCGGTTGAAACAACGCCCGGGATCAGCCCGAGAATCTCCTTGCCGGCCAGTACCGCCAGCATGTCGGTGGCCAGCGCCAGCTGATCCGCGGATGAGCCGCCGTGGCGGATGGCAATTTCGACGGCTTTGTCGAGCATTGGCCGATACGCCTCAGAGGTGGCCGCCTTGAGCAACAGGGAGGGGTTGGTGGTTGCATCCTGCGGGCGCCACCGGGCGATCGCATCCAGATCCCCGGTATCGGCCACCACCGTGGTCATGGCTTTCAGTTGGTCAAGCTTGTTGGTCATACGTCGTCCTGTCGTCCCGGTAGGTCGGTGTGGTTGGCGAATGCGGTTGGCGCACCTTGTCCAGGGCCTGTTCGATGACCTCCAGGCCGGCTCCTGCCTTGTTGGCATTTTCACTGAGGTGGCGGCGGAACTGTCGTCCCCCCGGCTGCCCCAGGAACAATCCCATCATATGACGGGAGATCAGGGTAAGGTGCACGCCCCGGTCCAGCTCCTGCTGAATGAACGGAAACATTGCGCGCAGCGCTTCATGGCGACTGGCCACGGGGGCCGGCTCACCAAAGAATTCAGTATCTACCCCGGCCAGCAGCCAGGGGTTATGGTAAACCTCGCGGCCCAGCATGACACCATCGGTGTGGGCCAGGTGGTGCCGACATTCATCGACGGTTTTGATGCCACCATTGATGATGATTTCCAGGTCTGGATATGCCTGTTTCAGGCGATAGACCCAGTCGTACCTGAGGGGCGGGATATCCCGGTTCTCTTTCGGGCTCAGGCCTTCCAGAATGGCGATGCGGGCATGGGCAATGAAGGTTTTACAGCCCGCCGATGCGACGGTCTCGATAAAGTCGCACAGCTCGTCCCAGGACTCCCGGCCGTTGATACCGATGCGGTGCTTGACCGTTACCGGTAAATCCGTCGCATCCATCATGGCGGCGACTGCCTGTGCAACCTTGTCCGGGTGGGCCATCAGGCAGGCGCCGATCAGGTTGTTCTGGACCCGGTCGCTCGGGCAGCCAACGTTCAGGTTGACCTCGTTAAAGCCATATTGTTGAGCCAGCCGGGCGCATTGAGCCAGCTCTCCGGCATCACTCCCTCCCAACTGCAGGGCCAGCGGGTATTCAGACGGGTCGTGGCGCAGGAGCCGTTCGGTATCGCCATGGATCAGCGCCCCGGTGGTTACCATTTCGGTGTAGAGCAGGGCCCGACGGCTCAGGATTCGGGCCAGATACCGGAAATGCGGGGTGGTCCAGTCCATCATCGGTGCCACGCAGAAGCGGCGGGACAGGCTGGGAGAAGAGGGCTGGAGCGTCATGGGTACCCGTAGAATACAAAGAAGTTAATGCGCTGATTCTACCATGGACGCCCCGGCGGAGTGAGCCTTACCCCCGGACAGTTTGATGAAACTTTATTGACTCTGGGTTGCCGTAACCGGTGACGTCGCGGTAGCGTGAGACCACACCGGGTAGGGTATGCCGGCCAGGCGGTTCATCAGGAAGGCATGGGCAAGCAACAGGCAGACACCGGCCATCAGCACCGGCAGCTGGGCGGGGTCTGGCATCAGGCCCAGAGACACAATCAGGGCAGTGGCACCGGCTGGCGGGTGGGCAACCCTCAGGACCACCATCAGGCAACTGGTCAGGCCCAGAGACAGCGCCGCGGCCCCAACCCGGGGCAGGTCTACGCCGGTCTGGAAGGCAGAAGGCTGTCCCTGAAGGCCGAAAATGTACAGGCACAACATGCCCATCAGTGCCCCGATCAGGTGCCCGAACAGTGTATTTCGAGGAGAGGCCGGCTGGGCCATAGGCACGTAAAACAGAATGAATGCCGTGGCACCCAGCGATGGAAAGATAAATGCTTGCTGCGTCATCAGCGCCACAAACGCGACCAGGCCGATGCTGAAACTGCCGTTCACCAGGTTAAATGCCGCCATCACGGTAGTGCGACTGTACCGGCTGGCCAGTCGCTCCAGATGCAGAGCGTGCAGCAGTCCTTTGGCGAGCTGCCACCGCAGTTGTTCGTTACGACGTCCCATAACCTTGTAAAGTGTCCTTGAGTAATGTCATAAAAAGGGCGCGATACTAGGCATTCGTGACAACCAAGGCAAACAAGGATAATCGATAATGCTTAAGCGAGCCCTGGATAACCGGCGTCGGTGGCTGAGTATCTGCCTGCTGCTGGTTATGCCCGTAACCGCTTATGGATGGCAGTTTGAGCTGCAGCAAGGGGATGTCGAGACGGCCTTGCCGGACATTGCCGGCGAGGGCTGGGCAGTCACGGGGCTGAGGCTGGCCCTGACGGATACCAAGGTAAATATTGATGCTTCCGGCCCTGGAGCGCTCCCGGCCAATACCCGTGTGTCAGGCGGAGTGAGGCTGACGATCAGCGAGATCCGGCACGCAGCACTCAAACCCCAGCGCTGGGATTTTAACGGCGAAGCCACCGGGACCCTGGCGGACATCCGGCTCGAAGGCCAGCTCCGTAGTGAAGAGGGCCTGGTGGCAGACGTGATTCTGCACACCGCTGTGGATGGCCGGATAAACGATGGCCGGCTCAGTATCCGCACCGGGGCGGAGCAGGCGGCCACCGTGTTGCGGAGAACGCTGGCCGACTGGCCTGAATTCATGGAGTTGTCTGAAGGCAGTCTTGATCTGCAGGCCAGGGTACAGCTCAGGCCAGATGCCCCCATGGTGCTGCATGGCCGGCTGGATCTTGACAATGTCAGCGCTCTGATTGACCGCACGGCCCTCTCGGGAGTCTCCGGCCACCTGCTGTTCAGCCTTGAGGGTGAACAGCTGACGGCACGCCTGCGAGAGGTGAATATCGGCCAGATCAACTCCGGCATCGGTATCGGCCCGGTGCAGTTGCTGGCCGATTATCGGGCACCCCGGGACGATCTGCTGGCCGGGGCCCTGGATATTCAGCAGGCAACGGCAGAGTTTCTGGACGGGCAGGTGCGTGTTGCCCCCGGCACCCTTGATCTTGGGCACCGGCCCCTGCAGGTTCCGCTTGCTGCCTATGAGCTTTCCCTTGAGCGCTTACTGGAGGTTTATCCGGCACAAGGGTTTGCCGGTACCGGCCGGATCAGTGGGCAGATTCCGTTAGCCATTGGCGAACATGGCCTGACGGTTGAAGACGGCCATGTTCAGGCCCTGAGCCCGGGTGGCCGGTTACGGCTGCCTGCTGAGCGCCTGCAGGGCATGCTCGGTACCAGTGCCGCCTCGGAATTGGTTACCCGCGCTTTGCAAAATTTTCATTATTCGGTTCTTAACAGCACGATAGACTACGATGAAAGTGGCAGGCTCACCCTTGGCCTGCGCCTGGAGGGGAATAACCCTGAGGTGGGCCGTGGCCAGCCGGTGGCGCTCAACATCAATCTTGAAGAAGACATTCCCGCTCTGCTCACCAGTTTGCAGTTGAGCGGGCGGGTAAACGAAGCCGTCGCCGAGCGGGTACGGGAGCGGCTGGAACAGACAGGGCAGGAGGGAACACCATGACCATGTTACGGCGACTGATGCTGCCGGTTCTGACGCTGGCACTGATGGCCTGTACGCCCACGGTGCAGGTGGCCGCACCCAAAGAGCCAATTACTGTTAACCTGAACGTAAAAATTCAGCACGAGATTTATGTGAAAGTAGACAGAGAAGTCGACGAACTGTTCAGTGAGCAGGGCCTGTTTTAAGACCGGTGGGCCCCACGCTCCCGCTGACCAAGGAGTTAACGATGAAACACCTGATCCAAACCGCCGCGCTTATCCTCACCCTGAGCCTTGCCTTGCCGGCCATGGCGATGGGCCTGGACGAAGCCAAGCAAAAGCTGAACAGCGTCAAGCAGCAGGGGCTGGTTGGCGAAACCCCCTCTGGTTATCTGGAAGTCGTCAGGGCTGAAGGGGAGGCCCGGGCTGTAACCGAGGCGATTAACAAGGCGCGCCGGGACGAGTACGCCCGGATTGCAGAAAAACACAATATCCCGGTAACCCAGGTGGAGACCGTGGCCGGAAAAAAAGCCATCGACAAGACACCCGCAGGCCAGTATGTACTGACCAACGGCAACTGGATTAAAAAGTAGCGGTGCAGGCGCTGGTCTGGCTCCGCTTCTCGATCCATTTTATCAGGTCGCCCAGAGGCATTGGCCGGGCAAAATAGAAGCCCTGAAAGGCATGGCAGCCCCAGGCCCGGAGGATGTCGAACTGGGCTTCTTCTTCCACCCCTTCGGCGACCACCGTCAAACCCAGCTCCCGGGCAAGGGTAATCACACCCTTGCATACGGCGGCATCTTTTCGGCTGGTGACCACGTTTTCAACAAACGATTTGTCAATCTTGATGCTGTTGGTGGGCAGGTCCCTGAGGTAACGGAAGCTGGAAAAACCGGTACCAAAATCATCAATGGCCGTGGCAATGCCCATTTTCTGAATCGTCTGGAGAATCTCGAAGGCGCCTTCCCGGTCCCGCATCAGCAGGCTCTCTGTCAGCTCCAGCTCCAGACAATCGGCCCGCAAACCGGTCTTCACCAAGGTCTTGGTGAGCAGCTTGAGAAAGCCGGGGCGATGGAACTGTAACGGCGACAGGTTAACCGCAACCCGTCCGTACAGTAATCCCAGACTGCCAAGCTCTACCGCATCGGCACAGGCCTGGTGCAGGATCCACTTACCCAGTTGTACAACCTGGCCGGTTTGTTCGGCCAGCTCAATAAAGCTCTCGGGGTAGACCAGGCCTTTTTCCGGATGCCGCCAGCGCACCAGAGCCTCCAGACCACAAAGCCGGCCGTGCTGATCCACCTGGGGCTGGTAGTGCAGGACAAACTGACCGGTCTGGATAGCTTCCTGAAGGTCGTTACGCAAAGTCACCCGCCGGGAGAGCTTGGTGTCCAGGTCATGGGAATAAACGTGGAAGGTGTCCCGCCCTTGCCGTTTGGCCTTGTACATGGCCATGTCGGCTTGCTGGATCAGCTTTTCCGGCACGTCCTGGTGGTTATCGAGCAGACTGATCCCCACGCTGGCCGACAGATACAGCTCGTGCTCGCCCACCTGATGGGGGAGGGCGATCTTCTCGACGATACGCCGGGCCACATCTTCGGCCTGCCTGGGCGAATCCAGATCCGGCAGCAGCACGACAAACTCATCGCCGCCAAAGCGCGCCACGGTGTCGGTCGGACGGATACAGTTCTCCAGAACCCGGGCAACCGTGATCAGCAGGCTGTCGCCCACCTTATGGCCCAGCGTATCGTTGATGGGCTTGAACTCATCCAGATCAACAAACAGCACGGCGATCAACCGGTCTTGCCGGCGAGCCAGAGCAAAGTGGTGGCGCAACCGTTCCTCAAACAGTGCCCGGTTTCCCAGTCCGGTCAGGGTATCGTGAGTCGCCTGGTGCGACAGCTGCTCAAGCAGTGCCGAGCGGCCCGACAAGCGCGAAAGCCAGATGGCGAGTGCCAGCCCCGCCAGTATCAGACCCAGAGATGCCATCCATGACAAACGAAGGGCCTCTGGCACCGGCAGCGCTGGAAAGACAAACGCTGTGATACCAATCAGACCGGTACACAGGCAGGCGGTACTCAACAGGAAAAGTACCAGGTTGTGCCGATAATAATGAAGTGCCTGAGACATAAAGATGAGTCATTCGGAATTGGATGGTGAAAGGAATTGGCTATTGTCTAGTCAGAACAGTTTTTGTACAACGCCGTACGCGTAAAGATCACCGGATCTACGTAAATTCTTGCAAAATCCGGCGGTTTCCTTTGGTTAAGCAGCGTCGGGAGAGGCGGGAGCCCCTGAACTCCCGGGTTTGTCCGTGTTAGTGTTGTGCCGGGTGGCGAGGATGGACGATAGACGATGCAACAGACCGGAATTTATGAGCAGTTGATCACCAGGCTGATTGAGAGTCATCTGGACAGGGACAGGTTCTACGTTGGCGAGCGTCAGCTTAACAGTGCCGAGGCCTCGGTGTGGCTGGCCCGTTTCCTGTCCCATATTCTGGAATTTGCTATTGAATCGGTTCCGTCAGGGAGCGACCGGCTTCAGGCGCAAATCGACCTTTCTAACCAGTTGCTGATGTGGCTTAAAGACCAGATTGCCGATGACGGATTTCTGGACGAGAACCTTCTTGATAGCCGGGGCAGGATTCTGACCGCGCTTTATGAGCTGGAGAACCCGGTGGCGGCCAGCCTGGAGCGATACGTCGAAGAAATTTTCCCCCTGACCGGGCTCACCCAGAGTGAGTTGTTCTCTGGCAGCAATGCCGGCTTATCCCTGGAGTCGGAGCTTAAGCGTGAAATTCTGTCTGCGGACAGAATCTACTGGCTGGTTTCGTTCATCAAATGGGCCGGTCTCCGCATTTTCCGGAAAGAGCTGGAAGCCTTTACGGCCAGTGGTCGGGAACTAAAAGTCATTACCACCTCCTACATGGGCGCAACAGATGCCAGAGCGGTCGAGTATCTGGCCGGTTTGCCGAATACTGAAGTTAAACTGAGCTACAACACAGAGCGGGAACGGCTACACGCCAAAAGCTATCTGTTTCTACGGGATACGGGATTCCACACCGGGTATATCGGTTCCTCAAACCTGTCCCGTTCGGCCCTGACCAATGGCCTTGAGTGGAACCTGAAAATTACATCGCAGGAAATCCCTCATATTATCAACAAGTCCCTCAGCACCTTTGAGACCTATTGGGCGTCACAAGAGTTTGAGCTGTTTGACGGCCGGGCGGAGAGCAGCGAAAAGCTCAAACGCGCCTTAAAACAGCAAAAAGGGCTGGCCGATCCGGGGATGTCGCATTTTTTTGAAATCACACCGTTCCCCCATCAGAAGGATATTCTGGAGCAGCTATCGGTAGAACGGAGTGTGCACCGGCGTTTTCGCAACCTCGTGGTGGCGGCTACCGGTACCGGCAAGACCCTGATCTCGGCGTTTGATTTCCAGCGTTTCCTGAAAACAAAACCCGATGCCCGCTTCCTGTTTGTGGCCCACCGGCAAGAAATTCTGCGCCAGGCCCGGGAAGCTTACCGGGGTGTCCTGCGTGACAGTGCCTTTGGTGAGCTCTGGGTGGGTGGCCAGTTACCGGAGCACTACCGCCAGTTGTTTGTCTCGGTCCAGACCTTGAACAACCAGCTGGGCCAACTGAGGCTGACGGAAGACTACTACGACTATATCGTTATCGACGAGGTGCATCACATCGCCGCGGCGAGCTATCGGGCCGTACTGGCGCATTTTTCGCCGGTGATACTGCTTGGGCTGACGGCCACGCCTGAGCGACATGACGGTGGCGATATCCTCAGTGACTTTGGCGGGGTGATTGCCGCCGAACTCCGTCTGCCAGAAGCGATTAACCGCCGTCATCTTTGCCCGTTCCAGTACTTTGGCATAGACGACGATACCGACCTGCGCACCATTCCCTGGAGCCGTGGCCGTTACGACGTAGCACAACTGACCAATCTGTATACGCACAACCAGAGCCGCGTCGATAAGATAATCCGCAGCGTGCGGGAGATCGTCACCGATCCCGGCAGGATGAAAGCCCTGGCTTTCTGTGTGAGCCGGGACCACGCGAACTTTATGGTGCAGCAGTTCCTGTTGCGGGGGATCAGGGCGGATGTGCTGACCAGTGATAACAGCCACGAGCGCCAGCAGAAACAGCAGGCTATCCGTTCAGGCCAGATCAATGTGTTGTGTGTCGTCGATATCTTTAACGAAGGCGTCGACATTCCGGAAGTCGATACCTTGCTGTTCCTTCGTCCGACGGAGAGCCTGACCATTTTTCTGCAGCAGCTCGGCCGCGGATTGCGTTTGGCGGAGACTAAAGATTGCTGCACGGTGCTGGATTTTGTCGGTAACTCACGGCCAGAGTATGACTTTGCCAATAAATTCCGGGCTCTGATCGGAAGATCAGAACGATCGGTGGCGGAGGAGATAAAGCAGGGCTTCCCCCATGCGCCCCTGGGTTGCCGGATTGAACTGACCCGGAAAACCCAGGACATGGTTCTCGCGAATATACGCCGGGCGACCCTCACAATGGGTCGACTGGTGTCGCTCATTCGACAGTTTCCACAGCATTCAACGCAGCCGCTGACCCTGAAAAACTTTCTGGCTCAGCATCCTCATCTCGATCTGAATGAGTTGTACAAACGGGGCAGCTGGTCAGAGTTGGTGAGTAGAGCCAGGGATGAGCCTGTCGCCGGGGATTCGCACTTCACGTTGCTGAAGAAAGCCATCTATAACCGGTTGCTGGTTTGCGACGATCACCAGTATCTGCTGTTTCTTAAGCGGCTGTGCTGCGCAGGGTTTCAATGGGAGAGCGCAAACGAACGTCAGGCACTCATGTGTCACTATGATTTCTGGCAGAAAACCGGGCCAGAGCTGAAGTTTGATTCGCTTGCTCAAAGCTTTGCGGGGCTCCGTCAGTCAGGCGTTGAGCAGGAGCTTCCGGACGCCCTCGATTGGAAACTGGCGCAAACCCGGCACGAGCAGCCGCCGATGCCGGACCTGGCCGGTGTGCCGTTGCGACTGCATGCACGCTATTCAAGGGAACAGATACTGGTGGGGTTTGGAGCCACGACCTTCGGGCACCAGCCGCCCTCGAGAGAAGGTGTTTATGGCATTCAGGACCAGAATATCGAGCTGTTGTTTGTCACGCTAGACAAGAATGAAAAGCAGTTTTCCCCGACCACCATGTACCACGACTACGCCATCAGCGAGTCCCTGTTCCACTGGCAGTCACAAAACAGTGCGCGGCCGGATCGCGGGCGCGGAAGAGATTATATTCAGCATAAGGCTATCAACAAACGACTGTTCCTGTTTGTGCGGGAGCAGGGGAAAGATGAATACGGCCGCACCATGGGTTACGTAAACTATGGTGAGGTTTACTACGTGTCCCATACCGGTTCGCAGCCCATGAGCATTACCTGGAAGCTGAGGATGCCCATGCCAAACTTCATGTGGCAACAGGCGGCGAAGCTGGCGGTGGCGTGACAGGCACCGACCCGGCCGGTCACCGCTTTAGTACGCCACCTAACCTTTTGTCCAGTTAACCTACCGTCACAAACGGACGTGATTTTGTCACAGTCTTTCGTGCTCTAACGGCATAAAATTCTGCAAAATTTACAATAGTGCGGCGGTATATCCATGTGCGGAATTTTGCAGAAAGGCCCTCTCGTTATGAGCGCCGTCCTGGCTGCCCTTTTGCTGACAGGTTGTGGTGAGGCCAGAACAGGTAGCCATGGGGCTCAGTCTCAGGCGGTCGGGTCCCCTTCGGGTGGGGCCGTGGTTGGCAGTGAGCTTGGCTCGCAGCACAAAGCGACCCTGAGCTGGGAAGCGCCGAGCACGCGCGCCAATGGCGAGGGCATGCGCCCGGGCGAGCTTGACAGCTATGTGATCAGCTACGGGCAGGACCGGAATAATCTCAACCGGACGGTCGAGGTAGAAGACGCTGCGCAACTGACCGGTGGCGGAACGCCATCCTACACCGTCACGGGTCTCAGGCCCGGTACCTGGTATTTCCGGATTCAGGCCAAAGATTACAACGGCTTGTTGAGTGCACCGTCTCAAATGGTCAGTAAAACCATCTCTTCCTGATCGGTACCTTATCGCGGAGGGCGTCAGATCCCTTCCTGGAGACTGTCGTTTGGGCCAAGGCAAGAGCCTCAAAGCACTGTTAAGTTTGTTGCAATAACAAATCCATAAGTGCGAGGTAACGGCGGAATGGCCAGGCAAGTATTTATTACCGGCGGTGCCAGTGGTATCGGGCTGCAGTTGGCACGTGAGTACGCTCGGTCAGGGGCGGCCGTCACCCTCTTTGATGTTCAGCCGGCAGAGTCCGCGGTGGCGGAACTGTCTGCGCTGGCCGGTGCGGGACAAGTACGCACCTTTGCCGTTGATGTCACTCATCCACAACAGCTTCGTGACGTGTTTGCTCAGGCGGCGGCCACAGCGGCGCCGGATCTGCTGATTCACTGTGCCGGTATCTGCGTAGCCGCGGACTTTGACGCCATCGACGACGACACCTACGCCCGGGTAATCAACATTAACCTGGTGGGCTCCCGTAATGTGGTGGCGGCCGCTCTGCCCTATATGAGCACCGGCTCTCAGGTGGTCCTGATTGCCTCGATGGCAGGGCTGGTGGGCTGTTATGGTTATGCGGCCTATTGTGCCTCCAAATACGGGGTGGTGGGTCTGGCCGAGGTGCTGCGTATCGAGCTCAGGCGCAAGGGGATCGACGTTACCGTGGTGTGCCCGCCGGAAGTTGAAACGCCGATGGTGGTGGCCGAGCGCAAAACCCGTCCCAGGCAGACCGGGACCCTCAAGCTGATGGCAGGTACCTTGCCGCTGGACTACGCCGTCGCCCGGATCTACAAGGGCATTGAACGCCGTCGGTTTATGGTGATCCCGGGCTGGCGCGCACGCGGCCTGTGGCTGACCAACAAGCTGATGCCCGGCTGCGTATCACGCCGGCTGGCTGATTACCTGGTTACCCGGTAGGGCAGGAGGGGGCATGCCCCCTCAAGCAGCCGTGTCAGGGAATAAGGTCCAGCTCAGCCTGAATCTGTTCACGGGTCGGACGTAGCTGGGGCAGGCCTTTGCGGGTTCTGCGCTGGCTCAGATAATAAAGAATCGGCGAAGCGATCAGAACCGACGAACTGGTGCCAATGATGATGCCGAACAGCATCGGAAGCGCAAAACTGGCAACGGCGGCACCGCCGGCGATGCCCATGGGGAGCAGGGCCAGGAAGGTGGTCACCGAGGTGAAAACTGTTCGGGTGAGCGTCGCTGAGATGCTTTGGTTCAGTACCTCCAGGATGGGGGTATCCGGCGCATTGCGCAGGTTCTCCCGTATCCGGTCAAACACCACCACTTTATCGTTCACCGAGTAACCAATCAGGGCCAGAATTGCGGCAACCGCGGTGAGATTGAACTCCACGCCGGCCAGTACAAAAAAGCCGATGGTCTTGGTAATGTCCAGTAGGATGGTGAGTGTGGCAGCCAGGGCAAAATGTTGCTCAAACCGAATCCACAGGTATGCCAGCATACCAAGGCCGGCCAGCAGGACCGCCAGCACGGTGGCGTCGCTGAAGCCGCCGCTGACTTTGGGCCCGACCACGTCCACCTTGGGGAAGCTGGCGTCCGGCTGTAGTCCGGTGACAGCGGCTTTCAGGGTCTCGACCGGATGAGTGGCGGCTTTATCAGGGGTTGCATCGGCCGGCAGACGGATCAGAAAATTGCCGGCCTCGCCAAATTCCTGAATGGACGCAGTGCCCAGTTGCTGGCCCTGGAGACTGGCCCGCAGCTCATCCACGGTGACATCCGGTGCCTGTACCTCTACCAGAGTGCCGCCGGTAAAGTCGACGCCGTAATCCAGGCCGGGACCGACAAACAGAACGACCGACGCCAGCGACAGGGTGGCGGAGATCAGCAGCCCGGTCACGCGGGCACGCATAAAATTAAGGCCCCTCTGGCTCAGATGGTCGAGCCAGGCGAAGCCCGCAATGACCAGCGGTTCGCGCTCTCGCCCCCTGATCCACCATTCCATAACCAGACGGTTGAAGGCCACGGCGGTGAACAGCGATGTCAGCAGACCAAGGCCGATGGTTACGGCAAAGCCGCGTACCGGGCCACTGCCAAACAGGAATAGCAGGCTTACGGCGATCAAAGTGGTAATGTTGGAATCCAGGATGGTGCTGTAGGCCCGCCCGAAACCTTCCCGCACGGACGCCCATCCCGACTTGCCTTTACGGGACTCTTCCCGGATACGTTCGTTGATCAGGATGTTGGCATCCACTGCCATGCCGATGGTCAGGATAATACCAGCGATGCCGGGCAGGGTCAGGGTGGCGCCGAGCAGACTCAGCACTCCGAACACCAGGCCGATGTTGATGGCCAGCCCGGTACACGCAATCAGGCCCCAGCGGCCATAGATACCAAGCATGAAGGCAATGACCAGTGCTGCCCCCAGTAAGCCGGTGCTTATCCCCATGGCAATGGCGTCACTGCCCAGGTCTGGACCGACAGTGCGCTCCTCGATCACGTTGAGTGGTGCCGGAAGCGCACCGGCTCTGAGCAGAAGGGCCAGGTTGCTGGCCTCGCCTGAGGTGAAGCTGCCGCTGATTTCGCCGCTTCCTCCGGCAATCACGCTGCGGATAACCGGGGCAGTAATGACTTTGTTATCCAGTACGATGGCCAGGGCGCGACCGATATTCTGGCGAGTCATGTCTGCAAACAGGCGAGCGCCCTCGGCGTCGAGTTTAAAGTTAACCACAGGCTCGCTGGTCTCCTGGTTAAAAGCCAGCCGGGCATCCTGGATGTGCTCGCCCTTCATGGCCGCACGTCGTTCCAGCAGATACGTCTGTTCGCCTGTGGTGTCGGTCAGGCGCAGGATGGCCGAGCGTCTGGTGTCGTCTGGTCTGGCTACCCAGTGAAACGTCATCTGGGCTGTGGTGCCCAGAAGCTCCCGTATTTCGGCCGGGTCCGCCACACCAGGCATCTGTACGAGGATGTGGTTGCGCCCCTGGCGGGTGATACCGGGTTCTACCAGGCCGGTTTCATCAAGGCGTCGGCGTACGACTTCCAGGCTGCGCTCAACGGCGTCTTTCAGAATCAGGTCGTCCGGTTGGCCGGGGTTGTTGGCCAGTAACTCGCTGGCGTCGACTTCCAGAAGCAGGTGGGATCCACCTTGCAGGTCCAGCCCCAGAGACAGCGTGTTCTCCAGGTACCAGTCAGGGAGTGTATCCGCCAGTCGGGCGGGCAACAGATTGGGCATTGCGCTCAGCAATCCGAGCACAATGACCAGGCCATACACCATGGCCCGTGAGCTTAATGATTTCATCGGTAATCCTTATTGGAACAGGTACACAGACAGGGCGAAAGGCAAGTACCGCCCTGCGTTGCGGGTCTGAAACGGATTACACGGCGGGGGGTGCCCTCAGGGGTGGGGCGAGGGCGTAGGGGGTTGCCACTGCGGTTTGCAATGGCCGGCCGGTCACAACAACGGCTGTGGGCGGCGGTAGCCTGAACGGTGCCATCAGCAGGGCCGTCAAAGACTCCGGGGTGTCGCCGGTGACGTTGTTGTCGGCTCGCGGATCAGGCTTCAGAACAGCCAGGGCAGGGTTATGGCTGGCAACGACCAGGTGTTCAAGCTGGTTTTCGGCGGCCTGGCCGTCGGCCCGGTGGTGGGCGTTAGCCTGGGTTACCGAACTGAGGAACACCAGTGCAAGAACAGCCACGGCAACGCCGGCCACTCTCTGGCGCCAGCGCGGTATCTGTATTGCACAAAGAAGGTTCATTGATCGCTTCCTGGAAGATGTTCCCATTATTGGGCCTGTTTCGCCCGGATTCAAGAAGCGAGCTTGCCTCAGGTTGTCAGGCCAGAGCCTGGTTCAGGTCGGCGATGAGGTCGCTGGCGTCTTCCAGGCCCACCGAGAGCCGCAGCATGCCATCGCTGATGCCCCGTTTGTGGCGTTCCTCCGGGCTCAGGCCGTAGTGACTGGTGGCGCTGGGCTGGCTGACCAGGCTTTCGACTCCGCCCAGGCTGGTGGCAAGCAGAAAGATCTGCAGGGTGTCTGCCACTTTTACCGCGGCGTCATGTCCGCCTTTCACGTCGATACTGAGCATGCCTCCAAATCCATTCATCTGGCGACGGGCCAGTTCATGGCCGGCGAAGGATGGCAGGCCCGGGTAATGAACTTTGTCGACTGCCGGATGTTGTTCCATGGCCCGGGCGACCGCCAGGGCGTTTTCATTGTGCTGGCGGATACGGACCGGCAGGGTGCGAAGGCTCCGGGCCAGCAGGGCCGCTGTCTCCGGGGCAATCAGCTGGCCCAGGTTCTTGCGCCAGGTTGCCACCGGTCTGGCCAGCCTGGCCGAGGTCATCAGGGCACCGGCGGTGATGTCGCTGTGGCCACCGAGGTACTTGCTGGCGCTGTGCAGTACCAGGTCTGCGCCCTGGGTCAGAGGTTGCTGATTGATCGGGCTGGCAAAGGTGTTATCTACCGCTACCAGTGCGTCGTGGTGGTGGGCGGTCCTGCTCAGGGAGGCGATATCCAGAATCGCCATGTTCGGGTTGGCGGGGGTTTCGAAGTACACCAGCTTGCCCGGTTTATCGAGCAGCTCCGCCAACCGTTCCTGTTCGTCCCGGTACAGAAAGGTAACGGGAATGCCGAGCGGCTGGCAATGATTGACCAGAAGCTCCTGGGTGCCGCCGTACAGGTCGCCCACGCAGATGATGCCTTGTCGGCCGTGGGCCAGCAGGGTTGCGGAAATCGCCGCCATGCCGGAGGCAAATGCCAGGGCCGCCTCTGCCTGTTCCAGCCCGGCCAGTCCCTGTTCCAGTTCCTGAATGCTTGGGTTAGTGCCCCAGCGGGTGTAAAGGTGACCTTCCCGGTGGCCTTTCACCACGTCCAGCAGGGCTGCGCTATTCTCAAAGCGGTACGTGGTGGTGTTGTAAACGGGGGAGTAGGGGCTGCCAAACGGATCTTTGTGACGGCGGTTGTGAATCAGACGGGTGGCGGGGCCTTGTTTGGGCTGGTCGGTCATGCTGGTTCCTGTGCGGCTGACGTGAAGACACCTGCAGTTTTATACCTTCGGGCGGACAGCGTCCAGTACTGCGCCCGAAGGTCAGGACCGTCCTGGTCAAGTGTTGCCGTTACCGAAACCGCAGGTTCAGCTGATCAAAACCACCGCCGGGAAACCGCGCGCGGACCGGAGGCTGGCTTTCATCCGGCGCAGTGGCCTGAACCTGTGCAAGTACCTCTTCCATAATCACCCGCAACTCCATCCTCGCCAGCCGGGCACCCGGGCAGACGTGGATGCCGGCGCCATAGAGCAGGTTTTTATCGGCATTCTGGTGTGGGCAGTAGGTGTTGGCCTCGCCAAATACAGCTTCATCGCGGTTGGCAGAGGCCCACAGCAGGGTGACCCGCTCGCCGGCCGGAATGGTACGCCCACCCACGGTTACCGCCCGGGTGGTAACCCGGCGGTTGGAAATCAGTGGGGCATCCAGGCGCAGGATTTCATCGATTGCTGCCGGGAGCTGGTCCGGGTTGTTTTTCAGTTCGTCCAGCAAAGCCGGATGATGCGCCAGGTAGTTCAGCAGGATCGAAACCGCGGCTGCGATGGTGGCCAGCTCGCCTACCGTCCAGTTGCGCATCAGGCTGACGAGTTCCGGATCGCTCAGCCGACGGCCGTTAACCGTCTCCTGCATCAGCGAGCTGGTCACGTCGTCCGGGGCCGGCACGCCGGGCTGACGGCGAGCGTTGAGCATCTCGGTGATATAGCCGTCAAACTCCCGGGCAATATCGGCCATGGCGCTTCGGTCTCCGGCCAGCGTGGCCCGATGGTGTTTCCGGACCCATTCTTCCAGAGGCTTGTGCAGGCGCTCCGGCCAGCCCATAAAGGCCGACTGGATATGCAATGCAAATGGCCGGCTCAGCTGGTTGACCACATTGACGGATTGCTCCCGGGGTAAACGGGTGGCCAGGTCTCGGGCAATGTTGCGACACACCGGTTCAAACCGGGCCACAGCGTCGGCTGAAAAATACGGTTCGATGATCTTGCGGTAGGGCGTGTGTTCGGGTGGGTCCATGCCGTTGGGCACAGACAGGTGTGCAGAGACGGCGTTACTGAATGTCTCGTGATCCTCCAGCGCGGCCATTACGTCGGCATGTCGGAACAGGGTCCATTGCTGATAATCGCTCCAGGCCACCGGGCAGCGCTTGCGCATGGTGTCGTAGGCACCAATCTGATCGGATTGAACGCTGGCTGATCGGGGGTCCCAGTCGGGGCGGGGCTGTTCTGGCATGCGGCCTCCTGATAGTCCGGTTTTCTTACTTAGAGACTAGCACCGGAGGCCGTAAGCGGTGTGGAGATATATCAATTCGGTCGAGCGGGTACCGGAAACTGCTTATACGTTGCGGGTAACGCTGACGACCTTCAGGTGTAGCGGCTTGCGGCCTTTCATGGGCCAGGCGATGCTGTCACCGATGCTCAGGCCAAGCATGGCGGCACCCACCGGAGCCAGGATGGAAATTTTCTGGGCAGAATCTCCGACCTCGTGGGGGTACACCAGCATCATTTCGTGCTCTTTACCACTGTCTTCGTCTGAAAAGCGAACGAGGGAGTTCATGGTTACGACACCTTCGGGCATCTCGGCCAGTGGCTTGAGATCGGCGCGGCTCAGTTCGTCTTCCAGGTCGTCAGCGACATCGGACTGGCCCGCAACTCTCTCAAGCAGGGAACTCAGTCGGTTATAGTCTTCTTCAGCAACAGTAATGGACGGTAAATCTGACATGGAAATCTCCGGAAAATCGGTTCAATTGTGTTTGGTTATGAGCGCTGAATCCGGGAAGTAACAGAGGGATTCAGCGGAATCAGAGGCAGACAACAGCCCTGCCGGTGTTCTCAGAGGAAGACCGCAGTGCAGAAGAGGGCGTGTGACGGCAGAAAATCAGGCTGTTCACGTTGTTCGCGTTACACCGTTATAGGATGCTATAGGCTGAATCTAACTCCCGGGGAGAAAAATGGCAACGGTTAAAACGGAGAACCCATGCCGGTAGTGATACAAGCGCTGTTTCCGGTATTTGTATTGATCATGCTGGGCCATGTGTTGAGGCGATGCAACTTTCCCGGTGGCGACTTCTGGCCGCAGGCGGAGCGTTTCACGTATTACGTTCTGTTTCCGGCCATGCTGGTCTATAAACTGGGCCAGGCCCGGTTGCCGGCATCGGCCTATGTTGATACCGCGATGCTTGTTCTGGCCATGCTGGTTGCCATGACCCTGGTGCTGGTTGTAGTACAGTTGTACTGGCGCTGGAGCGGGCCGGTGTTCTCCTCGGTCTACCAGGGGGCGATCCGGTTTAATTCCTACGTGGGGCTGGCCGCGGGTGGAATGATGCTTGGCGGCGATGGTCTGGCACTGACGGCCATCGCAGTGGCCGTGATGGTGCCTTTGCTGAATCTGTTCTGCATCCTGATGTTCTCGCTGGTGGCCGGCCAGGACCGGGTCAGCGTGGTGCAGGTGTTGCGTGCCATTGTGACTAACCCCCTTATTATAGGGTCGGTGGTCGGGGTGCTGTGGAGCTGGTTCCGAATCGGTTTTCACCCGCTGCTTGAGGGCATACTCGCTCCGCTGAGCCATCTGGCGTTACCGATGGGGTTAATGACCGTTGGCGCCGGGTTGCAGCTGGCTGCCCTGCGTGATGCGTCGCTGCCGTTTGTGGTGTCGTCCGGCCTCAAGCTCATCGCTTTTCCGTTGATGGTGACGGGCTTGGCCTGGGTGCTTGGCCTGAGTGGCTTGCTGGTGCAGGTCGTGGTTTTGCTGGCGGCGCTGCCAACGGCTACCTCGGCCTACATTCTGGCGCGTCAGCTGGGGGGCGATGCCTCGCTGATGGCGGGCATCATCAGCGGGCAGACGTTACTGGCCATGGTCACCATGCCGTTAATGCTCAGCCTGCTCTGGTAGGCAGGCCAGGGCAGCATCAGCAACAGACTGCAGGAACCGGAGGTAGCCATCCCCGGTGGAGGCGATTTCCGTTGCCAGTGGGTCCCAGGTGCTGAAGGTGATATCCAGGCCTTCGGTGATCGATTGCCACCACTGGCGGTTAAACTGGGGCTCTGTCAGCAGGCACGGCTGGCTGGCCTGGTGTAGCTGGTGCTGTACCTCGGCGACGTGGCGGGCGCCGGGGGTTAATTCCGGGTTGAGGGTGAGCACGCCCTCCAGCGACAGGCCGTAATGGTTGGCAAAACGTTCAAAGGCGCTGTGATAGGCGAACAGGCTGCTGCCATGCAGAGTGGCGAGCTGCCGCCGGATCTGTTGGTCGGTGCGGGCCAGCCCCTGCTCAAAACGCACCAGGTTGCTGTCCAGCTGCTGGCGGTCAAGCTCCTCCAGAGTGATCAGGCGGGCGTGGATGTCGCGGGCCATGCCCAGGGCCAGGGCCGGGTCGGTCCATATATGGGGATCGTTTCCGTCACCGTGATCGTGATGATGCCCATGGTGATGTGCGTGGTGATGATGGCTGGCCTCGCCGGTATCGGTAAAGGCAGTGACCCGACCCTCGAATTCCTCGCTGCCCAGCAAGCGGCCAAGGAAGGTTTCCATCTCAGGCCCTACCCAGAAGATGCGGTCGGCCTGCTCAAGAGCCCGGCGCTGCGACGGCTTCATGGTGTAATTGTGTGGGCTGGCACCGACCGGCACCAGCGTGGTTACCTGAACCTGATCGCCGGCGACGGCTTTTACCAGAAGTTCCAGAGGTTTGATGGAAGTGACGACCTCCGCCGCAAAAACCGGAATAGTGGACAGGGCGGCGGCAAGGCCTAGAGCAATCGGGACAGGGCGGAACTTCATGACACAGAATCCTGATGGTTGTTGAAATGTTATAATATTACATTCTCAGGAATCAGTGCAAAGCCTATCATGCGAAAAACGCCGGCGGCCGCTATAATGCGCGGTTCACAGATAGGCCACTTATTTGCAGGAAGGTTCCATGACAGTACGCACCCGAATTGCCCCGTCTCCCACAGGCGATCCCCATGTTGGTACCGCCTACGTGGCCCTGTTTAACCTGTGTTTTGCGCGCCAGCACGGTGGCCAGTTCATTTTGCGCATTGAAGACACTGACCAGGCCCGCAGCACGGCAGAATCCGAGCAGGATATCCTCACAGCCCTGCGCTGGCTGGGGTTGAACTGGGATGAGGGTCCTGATGTGGGTGGTCCGCACGGGCCTTACCGGCAGTCTGAGCGTAAGCACGTGTATGGCCGGTACGCCGAAGACCTGGTAGCGGCCGGCCATGCGTTTTACTGCTTCCGTACGCCGGATGAACTGGATGCCATCCGCGAGGAGCGCAAGGCCCGGGGCCTGAATCCGGGCATCAAGGGAGATCTTGAGCTGCCGGAAGACGAGGTCAGGCGGCGTCTGGCCTCGGGTGAGCCTTACGTGATCCGTATGAAGGTTCCCGATGACGGGGTGTGCGAGATCCAGGACATGCTCCGGGGTACCATTGGAATCGATTGGGCCCAGGTAGACTGCCAGATCCTGCTGAAGTCCGATGGCATGCCCACGTACCATCTCGCCAACGTGGTAGACGACCACCTGATGGGCATCACCCACGTGTTACGGGGTGAGGAATGGATCAACTCGGCACCCAAGCACAAGCTGCTGTATCAGTACTTTGGCTGGGAGATGCCGGTACTTTGTCACCTGCCGTTGCTGCGCAATCCGGACAAGAGCAAGCTGTCAAAACGGAAAAACCCCACCAGCATCAACTTCTACGAACGGATGGGTTTTCTGCCGGAGGCGGTCACCAACTACCTCGGCCGCATGGGCTGGTCGATGCCGGATGAGCGTGAGAAGTTCAGTCTGGACGAAATGATTCAGAACTTCGACATTCAGCGCGTGTCCCTCGGGGGCCCGGTGTTTGATGTGGAAAAACTGCGCTGGCTCAACGGCCAGTGGATGCGCGACGACCTGAACGACGAGCAGTTTATGGCCCGGCTGCGGGACTGGTGGTTCAATGAGGATGCCCTGCAGGCACTGGTGCCCCATATCAGGGGCCGGGCCGAAGTGTTCTCTGATGTGGCGCCGATGGCCAGCTTTATGTTCAGCGGCATGCTGGACCTGAAGCCTGAAAGCTTCGCCCACAACAAGCTGGAAGAAGATCAGGTAAAGCGGGTTTTACAGTTTGCCCTGTGGAAACTCGAAGCCCAGCGCCACTGGAGTAAGGACACGATATTTGCAGACATCAAGGCCCTGGCGAAAGCCATGGAGCTGAAGATGGGCGACTTCATGTTTCCGGTCTTTGTGGCGGTTGCCGGTACACCGAATTCCTGGTCGGTTATGGACTCCATGGCGCTGATCGGCCCGGACATGACCCGGGCCAGGTTGCGTCATGCCCTGGACATTCTGGGTGGGTTCTCAAAGAAAGAAACCCGAAGGGTCGAGAAAGAATACGCCGCCCTGGCTATTTGATGAACGGTTTGCCGGTTAATTGAACGGTACGGACATGGATGTCCAGATTTCTTTAAAAAAAGCGCTTTTAGGTGTTGACGCCCTAAGGGTGAATCCCTAATATACGCATCCGTTGAGGGGCCATAGCTCAGCTGGGAGAGCGCAACACTGGCAGTGTTGAGGTCAGCGGTTCGATCCCGCTTGGCTCCACCAATTTCTAGTCCCCTTCGTCTAGTGGCCTAGGACTCCGCCCTTTCACGGCGGCAACAGGGGTTCGAACCCCCTAGGGGACGCCAATT
>DATGNB010000017.1:0-8054 GCA_035306945.1 Marinobacter sp. | reverse complement strand
CTGGACGCACAGTACGCACGCACTTCCTCGGCTGAGCCGCCCTCCGGCATGACCACATAGCAAAAGACCTGTTCGCCGGCGCGCTCATCAGGAACACCGATCACCGCTGCGGCGGTAATGCCTGGATAATGCAGCACGCACTCCTCAATCTCGCGCGGGAACACGTTAAAGCCCTTGTGGATAATGAGGTCTTTGCAGCGATCGGTAATCATCAGATAGCCGTCTTCATCCATAACGCCGATGTCGCCGCTATACACCCAGCCATCGCGGATCGTCTGCTTTGTTTCTGCCGGGTTATCTTTGTACTCCAGCATCATCTGTGGGCCGCGAATGCGGATCTCTCCCGGCGTGTTCGGGGGCAGCACCCGGGCGCCGGTTTCAACATCAACCACTTGCACCTCGGTATTCGGAACGGGCAAGCCGACCGTCCCCAGCCGTGCGCCATGTTTGTGGTTGTTGACACAGATGGGCGCTATCTCGGTCATCCCGAAGGCTTCGACAATATGGACTCCGGTCACCTCGACCCAGCGTTTATGGACGGCTGCCGGAAAAGGCGCTCCGCCGCCCGGGCACACCCGCAACGCCGACAGGTCCCGGCTGGCGAAAGTGTCATCGGCAAGCAAGGCCTGATAGATGGCCGGAGGCCCGCCCCCCAGCACCGAGACTTTCTCGCTCTCGAGGAGATTAACAACCTCTGCAGGCTGGAAATTCTCGGGCAGAATAAGTGAGCACCGACTTACCTGTGGGTTCAGCACTGCCATGATAAAGCCCCAAACGTGGGAGAAGGGCGCCAGGGCGAGCCAGACGTCTCCGTCCTGGGTGGGCCAGCTCCATTCCATACGCTCAACGGCCGCCATCAGTGTGCGGTGGCTGTGTCGAATCCGCTTGGGCGTGCCGGTTGTGCCCCCGCTGAACAGGTGAACGGCATCATCATTCGCGTTGGCGGTAGAGCTCAGCTCACCTTCAAAATCTGCCCTTGCGGAGAGTGTGGCGTCATCCAGCACCAGCTCCGGGCCATCGGTGATACCTTCCACGGCGGTAACGGTAAGGGCCGTGTCAAAGCTTGCGGCGATCTGCTGTACACCCGAGGCCGGGACCGCGAAGTTCACCGGCGTGGGTACCCCGCCTTTGGAGATAACGGCGTAAAAAGCGGCAATAAAGGATGCCGAGTTTGGCATATAGAGCAAAACACTGCGGTTGTGCAGGTCGTCCGGGAGTTCGGCTGCGATGGAGGCTGCCATACGCCCCATTTCCCGGTAACTGAAATCCACTTTACTGGTTTTGATGAATCTCCGGTCTGGCACGGCCTTCACGTTCCTGACAAAAAGGTCGAGGATTGTGGGCCCATGAGCGCCGGGTACAAAATCGTCCCAAGCCTGTGTCATCGTTCGTACTCTCCTGGCAAGTCGTGATAGAGGTTTTTCAAACGGGAGGTCATCCTGTCCTTCCCGGCTTTCCTCTTTTTTGTATTTCTTCAAGTTAGATGGGAGCGAGCCTTTCGTCATCTTCTGACTGCCGGTCCCTGCCAGCTTCAGCCCTGCCCAACTTAAAGTACAATACTGTATGTTGAAAAATAGCGCCATTGTCCTTGCTTTGTCAACACCGGATGGAGAACGCAGGGTACCTGATAAATCTCCCCTTCCGCGCAGGTTCAAAGTGCCAGTGTTATCATCAACTTAATGATATTAAAGGGTTTAATGTCTTTATGGTTAGTGTTTTGTTCATTGTGACAGGCCGTTGCCCGGGCTGTTAAGTGCGTCCATTCGGGGAATTTGTAAAAATACATGATTGAATGTTTCTTGGGTTATTTCAAGCCTGTTAGCGCCCTGATCCGTAAGGATATTCCCGGCGCGAGGTGCTGAACCTCACGCAATTCTTTTTTTCTTTTCCACTCTTGCGCATGCTTTTTTCTACCTGTCATACTTGCCCGCGGATCTAAAAGACAATAATTCGCATTCTCTCGGTGGGGTGCGGCCCGAGCCATGAGGTAGTCCATGATCAACCTTCTGCGAGCGCCATTATCGGTCGTTCTTTGCATCTCCGGTATCGGAGCCATGCCTGTCGCCTTTGCCCAGTCTTTTGCCCGGGAAAACAGCGTTACCGAGTTAGAGGCCCTGTCGGTAACGGCGGCCCGGGGCGCTACCAAAACCGAAACCCCGGTGATGGAAACCGCCCAGACCATCAACCTGATTGACCGGGAGCAATGGCAGGAAAAGGGTGCCACCTCGGTGCAACAGGCCGCCGCCTACACACCCGGGGTAGGGACCAATCAGGTAGGTGCGTCCAACCGCTACGACTACCTGATCCTGCGGGGTTTCTCGGACGGCAGCATTAACAACACCTACCTCGATGGCCTGCGGGTGATGAACGATGGTGGCTCCTACAGCTCCTTTGCCATCGATCCCTGGTTTCTGGAGCGCATCGAAATCGTTAAAGGCCCCACCTCAGTGCTGTATGGCCAAAGTTCTCCCGGCGGTATTGTCGCACTCACCAGCAAGCGCCCGGAGTTTGAGTCTGCCGGCGAGCTGCGGATAAGCGCCGGCACCGATGCCCGGCGCAGTTTTGCCTTCGACGTTACCGGTCCGGTGGGTAAAACCAGGCGGGTGGCCTATCGGCTAAGCGGTATCGCCTCGGCGTCGGATGCTCAGCAGGATTACGTTGAAGAAGAGCGCCAGGCCATTGCACCGTCGCTGAGCTGGGACATTACCGACCAGACCGCTCTCACGGTACTGGCGTACCTTCAGCGGGACCCTGAAGGCGGCTACCATGCCGGCCTGCCTTTTGAAGGGACCGCCGTGAGCCGGAACGGGCAGAAGATCGACACCGGTTTTTTTGAAGGTGAGCCGGACTACGATGAGTTCAGCCGCGACATGGCCATGGTCGGTTACGACCTGGAGCACGACTTCAGCCCCAACTGGACCGCCCGGCAGAAGGTCCGGTATCTGCAGTCCGACGTTTCCCTCAAGCAGGTGTATGCCTATGGCTGGGCCTCTGATACCGAGCTGATTCGTTACTACTCCGGCGGCGACGAAGAGCTTGAAGCCATCACCGCAGATAACCAGCTCGAAGCCACATTCTATGCCGGCAACGTGGAACACCGGGTGTTGGTGGGTGCCGATTACCAGCAGCGGGAAAACGATGTAGTCTGGCCCTCGGGTGCCTTTCCCAACATCGACGCCTTTAACCCTGGTTACGGGGCAGGCCCGACCGCCCTGTACCCGCCGGTCCGCAACCTGCGGGAACAGAAACAGACCGGCGTCTATCTGCAGGACCAGATTGCGGCAGGGCCCTGGCGGCTCAACCTGGGTGCCCGCCATGACTGGGTAGACATCGAGAATACCGATAGGGACACCGGCGTGGTGGCCAGGCTCGACGACAACCAGTTTACCGGCCGGGCCGGTTTGCTGTATCTGTTTGAGAATGGTGTGGCGCCCTATGTCTCCTATTCGACGTCCTTCTCTCCCAGCGCCTACAATGGCCAGAACGGACAGCTCCTGACACCCAGCACCGGCAAGCAGATCGAGACCGGTCTCAAGTACCAGCCGCCGGGCACTGCCGACACCTATACCTTATCCCTGTTCCGCATTAACCAGGACGACCTTGCCACCAAGCTGCCGCAGGAAAGTTTTTACCGGGCGATTGGCGAAGTACAGTCCCAGGGTGTGGAACTGGAGGCTCAGGCCCGGCTCACCGACCATCTGGACCTGCAAGCCGGTTACGCCTACTCCGACGTGACCTTTGAAAAAGCCGAAGCCTACCGGGAAGGTAACCAGGCCAGCCAGTCGCCCAGGCACCAGCTGGCTCTGTGGGCCGGGTATGCGTTTTCCCGTCAGCCGTTTAACGGTGCCCTGGAGGGTGCCCGGGCAGGACTGGGCGTGCGCCATGTCAGAGACATGCAGGCCGACGATGCCAACACCCGCAAGGTGCCGGACTATACCCTGGTGGACATGGCGCTGGCCTACGATCTGAGCAGGCAGGGTCTGCCTGGCGTAACCGCCCGGCTGAACATCCACAATCTTCTGGATAAGGAGTACGTGGCCTCCTGTTACAACAGCCTGGATTACTGCTATTACGGAGCGGGGCGGAGCGCAACGGCGTCGATGTCGTACCGCTTCTGAACTTTCTTCCTAACAACATGATCCAGAGCAAGTTTTGGCGGTGCCGATAGGTCTATATACTCATCATTCCCTTTATTATGCGCGGGTAATCTAAACACACATTTCAAGGAAGTGTTTAGCGCTTCGCCAGATACTTCCGTCACTCCCTCTTCTAAAAGAAAGAAAGCAATGTCGGACACACTGGTTTCTGGTTTTACCCGCAATTTCCTGGGCAAAGCGCCCGTCTGGTACAAACAGGTTATCGTCCTCTTTCTGATTGCCAACCCCATCGTACTGGCGGTATTCGGGCCAACAACCGCGGGCTGGCTGCTGATTGCCGAGTTCATCTTTACTCTGGCGATGGCGCTCAAATGTTACCCGCTGCTGCCCGGGGGGCTGCTGGCCATTGAGGCGCTGCTGATCGGCCTCACCTCCGCCGATGCGGTTTACCATGAGTTGCTGATCAATTTTCCGGTGATTCTGCTGCTGATGTTCATGGTGGCGGGCATCTACTTCATGCAGGAGCTTTTGCTCGTTACCTTCACGCAGATCCTGGTGGGGGTCAGGTCCAAGTCGGCGTTATCGATGCTGTTCTGTGGGGTCTCTGCCTTGTTGTCGGCGTTTCTGGATGCACTGACGGTCACAGCCGTCATTATCAGCGTGGCGGTGGGCTTCTACTCGGTGTACCACAAGGTCGCCTCGGGTAAGGGTTATCAGCAGAAAGACCATAACGCCAACAGTGATGCGGAGGTGGTGGAGCTGCACCGGGAAGACCTGGAAAACTTCCGCGCATTCCTGCGGAGCCTGTTGATGCACGGGGCCATTGGTACCGCTTTGGGCGGCGTAGCCACCATGGTAGGAGAGCCCCAGAACCTTCTGATCGCCAAGATGGTGGGTTGGGATTTTATCGATTTCTTCCTGCATATGGCACCGGTCAGTATCCCGGTGCTGGTGGCCGGCCTGTGTACCTGCTGGGCGTTGGAGAAGCTGCGCTGGTTTGGCTATGGTGGCCGCCTGCCCAAGCCGGTCCGCCAGGTATTGCAGGACTACGCCGACAGCAAAAGAATCAGCCGCACCAAATCCGAGAAAGCGGCACTCTGGGTACAGGCCATCACCGCGGTGATCCTGGTACTGGGGCTGGCATTTCACGTGGCAGAAGTGGGGCTGATCGGCTTGCTGGTGATCATCCTCGTGACTTCTTTCAATGGCATCATCGACGAAAACCAGATCGGTAAAGCATTCCAGGAATCCCTGCCGTTCACCTCTCTGCTGGTGGTGTTTTTTGCCGTGGTCGCGGTGATCCACGACCAGCACCTGTTCAAACCGGTGATCGAATTTGTGCTCAGCCTGCCGGTAGAACAGCAGCCGGGCATGTTCTTTATCGCCAATGGTCTGTTGTCGATGATCAGCGATAACGTGTTTGTTGCCACCGTCTACATCAGCGAAGTCAAACAGGCCCTGGACGCCGGCGCCATCAGTGTCGACCACTTCCAGACCCTGGCGGTGGCGATCAACACCGGCACCAACCTGCCAAGCGTGGCCACACCCAACGGCCAGGCCGCGTTCCTGTTTCTGCTGACCTCAGCCATCGCCCCCCTGGTGCGCCTGTCCTACGGCCGGATGGTAATCATGGCCCTGCCGTACACCCTGGTGATGGGTGGTGTGGGGCTGTACATGGTGATGCACGCCTACTGACCGGCCGCCTCGGCGATGAGTTGTTCAAGACTGGTAATCTCGCCCGGGTAGTCGGGAGCATACCCGGGAACCTCGAGAATACGGTCAATAAAGCGCGGTGACCTTAACAGGTTCAGGAGCGGTAACAGCGTGGCCGGTGCCAGCCGGTCTTTGCGAAACAGCAGAAGATAATGCTCCCGGGCCAGCTCAATGAACCTCAGGCCAAACTGATCCGCCGATGCCTGCACCCCAAAGCCCACATCAGCCATCCCCGAGGCCACAAAAGCGGCGATGGCGGTGTGGGTATATTCCTTTTGTGAGGTCCGGTTAATGCTGTCTTCCGCCAGGCCCTGCTGCTGAAGCAACAGGTTGAACAGAATTCGTGTGCCGGAATGCCGGTCGCGACTGATAAAACTGAGTTGCGAGTTCTTCAGGTCATGCAGGGTGTGGATATGGTCGTGGCTGCCTTTGCGTAGCATCAGACCTTCACGGCGGGTCACAAAACGGATGACCTGATGCTGATTGTCTGCCAGCAGGTGCTGGTAGTGGTCGAGAATCTGCCGGCCCAGCAGGGGGTCGGTGGGTACGTGGAAGCTGGCAAGATCACACTCCCCGCGATTCAGGGCGGATAACGCCTCCTCCGGATTACGGTACTGCAGGTTGATTTTGATCTGATCGGAAAACTCCGGCAACAGGGCTACGGCATAACCATGGCTGGCGTGTAAGCGCAGCGTGGGCTCACTGGCGGCCAGTAGCTGCCGTATCTGATCGTTGAGTTCAGAAGCCATACTCTCCATTTGCGGCCCCAGGCGTGCCTTGACCCGCTGATCCGCCCACAACAGCTTTTCGCCCAGGGCGGACAGGGTTGAGCCCTGGCCCTTACGCATCTCCACCAGTGGCAGACCAAAGATATCTGTACCACGCTTAAGCAGGTTCCAGGCGTGCCGGTAGGAGACACCTGCCGCGGCCGCGGCCGTGGTGAGCTTGCCGGTATCCCGTATGTTTTCCAGCAGATGCAGTAACGCGGGCTCAAAAAGTTCATCAGACTCGGTCCGAAAAACCCACGCGGGGGAGATAGTAAGCTTCTTGTTATGCATGGCTATTCATATTCCGTGGGTGATAGTGAGGTGCTACCGTAGATTAATACTGTATCAGAACAAAAGAAGATAGGAACAGGCATGCATATAATGTGGACACCTGACATGATCCGGGAAGAAGTGGCCAGGCTCAGGCACAAGCCGGGTGCCCTTTTACCGATTCTTCATGCCGTACAGGACCGTATTGGTTACATTCCCGAAGGTGCGGTACCGATTATCGCCGAAGCGCTGCAACAGACCCGTGCCGATGTTCATGGCGTTATCAGTTTCTATCATCATTTCCGAACCCGGCCAACGGGCAGTCATGTTGTGCAGGTATGCCGTGCCGAAGCCTGCCAGGCCCGGGGCGCGCGTGCGCTGGAAGACTATATCCACAACAGACTGGGTGTCGGCTATCACCGCACCAGTGCGGACAACGAATTTACCCTCGAACCGGTGTATTGCCTGGGCAACTGCGCCTGTGGGCCGTCAATCCGCGTGGACGATACTGTTCACGGCCGCATGAGCCCGCAGAAGTTCGATCAGCTGGCGGACAAACTGACCACCACCGTCCTTGAGCTGCAATAAGCACAGGAGCAAGCCATGCCAACAACCATTTATGTGCCCTGTGATACCACCGCCCTGTCTCTGGGCGCTGACGAGGTTGCCCGGCAGATCCGGGATCAGGCGGATAGCCGCGGGGCTGATATTCAGATCGTGCGCAACGGCTCCCGCGGGTTATTCTGGCTGGAGCCGCTGGTGGAAGTCATGACCGCCCGGGGGCGGGTCGCCTATGGCCCGGTCGAACCGGAACAGGTGGCAGAGCTGGTTGCCGCCGGTCTGTTTGAGGGTAATCCCGGGCATCCCCTGTATCTGGGTCCGATTGAAGACCATCCGTACCTGAAGCGGCAGCAGCGCCTGACCTTCAGCCGTATCGGCATTACCGACCCGGTTTCGCTGGATGATTACATCGCCCACGACGGCTTTTCAGGTTTGGCAAAAGCTGTTGCGTTAACCCCTCAGGCTATCGTTGATGAAATCAAAGCCTCCGGCCTGCGTGGCCGGGGTGGCGCCGCTTTCCCCGCAGGCATCAAATGGCAGACCGTGCTGGATGAGCCAGCCGGGCAGCAAAAGTACATTGTTTGCAACGCCGATGAGGGCGATTCCGGCACTTTTGCCGATCGTCTGGTGATGGAGTGTGACCCTT
>DATGNB010000016.1:0-55515 GCA_035306945.1 Marinobacter sp. | reverse complement strand
CCGACTGCCTCCACCGACCGGTGGCTGACCCTGGCGGTGCGGAACGACCGGGAGTGGCGGGCTCTGGTGGCGGTGATCGGCACCCCCGATGCCGCCGATGACCCGCGCTTTGCCCGGGCCGAGGCCCGGCGGGCCAACCGGAATCTGGTCAATGAGCTGGTGAGCCAGTGGCTGGCGACTCGCTGTGCGAGCCTGACTGCGGAACAATTACAGAATGCGGGCGTCTGCGCCCATGTTTCCTGGACCACCCAGGAAATTGCAGAGTGTTCTCACCTGCTCCAGCGCGGGGCGCTGACCCCCGTGAACGACCCCGCGAACCCCCAACGGCTTGCGGTCGGGACCCCCGCACGCTTTGGGAGTACGCCGGGAGTCGGGATCTTCAGGGGCACCCCCGGGCTGGGGCAGGATGAGGATTATGTCTTCGGTCAATTACTGGGGTTAAGCTCTGCACAGAGGCAGGACCTGGAAGAACGCGAAGTCATCATGTGACTCGCCCACAACTGATAAAAGGAAGAACCAATGAGCAAATCAATCTATCTCGTACTCGACATGATGAATGACCTGGTCCACGAGGACGGCGTAAGCAGCAAAGGCCCTTATGGCGAACAGGTCAGAACCCGGAACATTGTCGAGAACACCCGGGTAGCGATCGAAAAAGCCCGGGCCGCGGGTATCCCGGTCGGATTCGTACGGGTAGGATTTTCTCCGGATTACCGTGAGTGCCCGCCTGACTCACCGATTTTCAGCAAAGCCAGAGACAACGGCATTTTCAAACTGGGTGAATGGGGTACCGAAACGCACCCTGCTCTGGGCCAGACACCGGATGATATCGATATCGTAAAACACCGCGTCAGCCCCTTCTATTCAACCACGCTCGAAGCGGTTCTGCGGGCCAGGGGGATCACCCGGATCTACTGCTCCGGAATTTCAACCAACGCCGTGGTGCAGGCGACGGTAAGAGACGGCCATGACCGTGATTTCGAGATGGTTGTGCTGGAAGACTGCTGCTGCGGCCTGACCACTGAAGAACATGAGATTGCGATCAAGAGCCTCGAACGCTTTTGCCAGCAAACCTCGTCCACCAACGTTGAGTTTGCGTGAGGGCATTATGAACCGGACCGCTCGCAGCATTCTGTTTGTCCCCGGGAACCGGCCTGACCGCTTTGACAAAGCTCGCGCCAGCGGTGCCCATCAAATCGCAATAGACCTTGAGGATGCGGTATCTCCAATGGATAAGGCGGAGGCCAGGTCAGCCACCGGGGCCTGGCTGGCTCAGGGGCACGAGGCACTGGTCCGGATCAATGCCGCCGACACCGACTGGTTTGAGGCCGATCTCGCCCTGCTGGCTGAAATACCTCACGCCATCGTGATGCTGCCCAAGGCAGACCTGGCCTCTGTATCCGCCACCACTCAAACCTTACCGAATCATACCGTGATTGCCCTGATTGAGACGGTCAGGGGGCTGAAAGAGCTTGAGGGGATCGCCGCAACCGCGGGTGTAGCCCGGCTCGCGTTTGGCAGCGTCGATTTTGGCACCGAGACCGGCATCACTGATAGCGGCGATGCGATGACCATGATTCGAACACAGATCGTGCTGGAATCGTGTTTTGCGGGCCTGGCTCCGCCCATCGACGGAGTGAGCGTTGGTTTCGACGACCGGGAGCAGATGCTCACAGACACCCGTCGCTCCAAAGAACTCGGGTTCGGCGGCAAGCTCTGCATCCACCCCAAACAGGTGGCGCCGGTGAATGAGGCCTTCGCCCCGGGCCCTGACGAGGTGGCGTGGGCCCACCGTGTGCTGGACGCGATGGCCAGCAGCAACGGAGGCGCCACAACGGTGGATGGCAAGATGGTCGACAAACCCATCGTTGTACAAGCCGAACGTATACTGGCGGATTACCAATCCGAAAATAACAATAGCTGACCATTGTCGCCAGGCCAGTCTCAGGCCTGGTGACAGCCGTTGGCCTCTACCGGATAGTTGAGGGAATCATGAACAAGAACAATACCTCTGAAATTCAAAAAAGTGTCGTAATACCGTCGGGGACTCCTGCTAGCTAACGAGGGAAAGCAACAGGGCGCACTCGCTGCGTCGTTAGTCACTGGCACTGAGGTAGTTATGGCATCGATACAACCGACAACCGTTATTCCAAACACGACGGGGAAAACCGGCATTACGTTCTTTCTGGAACTGTCCTGTCGGCTCCTGGAAAACATTCTTATATTTACAGCGGGCTACATGACGATCGCGGCCATGATCGTAACGTTCATCGATGTCATCATGCGATATGTCTTCAGCTCCCCCATCACCTGGGTGTATGACTTTATCACCATGTACCTGCTTCCGGGCTGTTACTTCCTGGCGTTCTCATACGCCCTCAGGACCGGAAATCACCTGAAGGTCGACTACTTTATTTCCAAGTTTCCCCCCCTGTTTCTGCGCGTTAGCACAGTTATAGCGGGAGCCCTTGCTACCGCCCTGTTCTTCTACATTGCGTATACCTACGCCGGCCGGACCTATATGGCCTGGGAGGAGAACGAGATCATTTACGGCGCAATCAACTGGCTCGTCTGGCCATCAGAGCTGATCATCGCCGTCAGCTCCCTCACATTTTCCTTTCGGCTCCTCATCGAAACACTCGACCAGATCTTCCCAGACCGGAGCGGCATCCAATGACTATCGCCCTGCCTTTCTTTGCACTGTTTTTTCTTCTTATGATCGGGGTCCCCGTTGCCCTCAGCCTCGCCATCGCCGGTGGTATTGGCATTATTCTGGCCAGCGGCTTTGAGGTGCTGCTTGGGATCCTGTCCGCGTCTCCGGGCTCCGCCCTCACCACCTATGAGCTGCTCACCGTGCCCATGTTCATACTTATGGCGGAGTTTATGGGTGTCAGCGGGATAACCACGTCCCTGTTCGGCGCGGTGTCCAAGTGGACCCAGAAGATCAACGGCGGCGTCGGCATATCGGCGGTTATCACCGGCGCGGCTTTCGGCGCAATTTCAGGCTCAAGCACGGCAGCTGCCGCCACCCTTGGCAAAATCAGTATTCCGGCCATGCTGGTCCAGGGGTACTCCCCTAAAATGGCAGGAAGCATTGCTGCCATTTCCGGCACCATCGCCATGCTGATTCCACCCAGTGTCGCGCTGATCTTCTACGGGCTGCTCAGTGGTGTGAGCATTGGTGACCTGCTGATTGCGGGTATTGTGCCCGGCGTGCTGGTAACCCTGACCATAGCCCTGACCATCAAACTGCTTTTGCTGAAGTCGCCGATCCAGGCTTCCGGTGAGGACTACACGTTAGGCGAGAAGATCGCCTCTCTGAAAGTGGCGGGCCCGTTCGTGCTGTTATTTGGCGTGGTAACCGGCCTGATTTATACCGGAATCGCAACACCGGTAGAGTCATCCGCCCTGGGTGCCCTTGGCGCGTTTTTGCTCGCGCTGAAATCCGGAAAGCTCGGCCTTGATGAGCTAAAGCAGGCGGTGGTGAATACCTGCTGCATATCCGCAATGATCGGGCTTATTATCGTGTGCGCCCATATATTCGGGTACTTTATAACGATGACAGGCGTCACCCGAAGCCTGGTTGAATATGTCAGCGTTCTGGATGTTTCACCCTATGTCATTCTGTTTTTCCTCGTTGTTCTCTACCTGGTACTCGGTCTTTTCCTAGACCTGATATCCATTCTGATCCTTACGATTCCTGTTGTGCTGCCTGTGGTTATTGCGCTGGGATTCGATCCCGTCTGGTTTGGCGTGATCGTCATCCTGCTGTCAGAGATAGGTATCGTCACGCCTCCGGTAGGGATGAACGTTTTTGTGGTGGCCAAGGTGGCGAATATCCCGGTGGGTGAGCTTTTTGTCGGGGTAATGCCTTTCATTGCGATGCTGCTCATCCTCATTGGTCTGCTGATTGCTTTTCCCGAGATCGTGCTCTGGCTGCCCTCAACGGCCATGAACTGAGTCGTTACCGGAGGCGGCCCATCCAGCAACCCCGGCGGCCAGAGTTTTGTTAATAAACAGAGGAGTTGTGAAACATATACAGAACGTAAAAACACAGTACCGGATAGCGATTGGTATACCGTAGTGGTTTACAAATACAACAATATTGCTTCAGCTACACGCAGGAGAACCAACATGAAACGTACCACCTACTGCAGCCTGGCATTGGCTGCGCTGATCTCTCACAGCCTGACTACCTCCGCTTCCGAGGTAGAACCCATCACCTTCAAATTTGCTGAGTGGCTGCCCACAACCTCCTTTGCCACCGAGTACGGTGCGATTCCTTTCATGGAAAAGGTAGAAGAGCTGTCCGGCGGAAAAATGAAGTTCGACTTTTATCCGGCTGAGCAACTCGGCCGTGGCTCCGAGTCACTGACACTTCTGCAAACGGGTGTTGCCGACATTGCCAACGTGTCTCCTGCCTATATCTCGGATAAGCTCCCGCTGTCCGGCGTGATCGAACTCCCGGAGATCGTCCAGAACTCGTGCGCAGCCGCTAACGCCTTTTATGAACTTGCCCAGCCCGGCGGCGCCATTTATGAAGCAGAGTTCAAGCGCCAGAAAGTACGGCCACTCTGGGTCGGCAATATGGGGCAATACCGGATTCTCACCAAAGACCGGAAGCTTGAGGCGCTTAAGGACCTTCGAGGGCTCAGAATCCGCACCGCAGGCGGCCCCATGGCGCTGACGGCCACCGCATTAGACTCAAGCCCCGTAAGAATGCAGGGGTCTGATGTGCTTACCTCACTTACCCGGGGAACTCTCGATGGTGTGTACTTCCCTGTCCGGGGCATTCTGGATTATGGCCTGGCCCCGGCGCTGGATCAGGTAGTCCCCAATCTGACGGTGGGCAGCTTCGGGCTCACGTTCTCCATCAGCGACCGGGTATGGAACAAACTCTCCGATGCACAGCAGGAAATCCTGACGGAAGCCGGCAAGCACGCGATGCAAACCTATTGCGCGTATGTCGATAACTCCGAAGCCGACATTCTTGCGGTACTGAAGAACGATTATGGTATTGAGCAGATGCCCCTGTCAGAACAGGACGTCAAGGAAGCGAGGGAGAAACTCGAAAGCGTCTACGACCGCTGGGCAGCACCTCTGGAGAAGCGCGGCTTACCCGCAAAGGCCGTGATCCAGGGCATGCAATAGCCCACAGGTTATCTGATACGAGGAAGTATACTGAGGCAACCAACCGACCCCCCTCTGTCCGAGTGGGGTCGGTTGGTTTTACCACCCTGCAACACAAGGGTTGCAGGGGGCCTTCTTAGCTACAGCAGCAGGGTACGGATATCCCCCAGCAACTGCGTCAGCAGGTTGGTAAAGCGAGCGGCATCCGCCCCGTTCACCGCCCGGTGATCGTAGGACAACGACAACGGCAGCATCAGCCTGGGCTGGAACTCCGCGCCATCCCACACCGGCTTCACCGCTGACCGGGACACACCGAGGATCGCAACCTCGGGGGTGTTCACGATCGGGGTAAAGGCCGTGCCACCAATACCGCCAAGGCTCGTAATGGTAAAGCATGCGCCCTGCATTTCTGCCGGCTTCAGCTGCTTGTCCCGGGCCTTCTGGGCCAGTTCAGCACTTTCTGCCGCCAGCTCCCAAAGGCCTTTCTGGTCCACGTTACGGATCACCGGAACCATCAGGCCATGAGGTGTATCCACCGCAATGCCGATGTGAATGTACTTTTTACGGACCACTTCCTTGCGGTCCATGTCCAGTGACACGTTGAACTGCGGCAACTCCGCCAGCGCCGCGGCGCAGGCTTTGAGAAGGAACGGCAGCGGCGTCATTTTGACACCCCGCTTTTCACCGGCTGCCTTCTGAGCCTTACGGAAGGCCTCCATCTCTGTGATGTCGGCTTCGTCAAACTGGGTCACGTGGGGCACGTTCAGCCAGCTGCGCTGCATGTTCGCCGCCGTTGCCGCCATGATCCGGGACATGCCTTCACGCTCGATTTCACCAAACTGGCTGAAGTCCGGCAGTTTTACACCCGGTATGCCGGAGCCTGTGGCCACACCACCACCTTGCTGGGCTTTCTGCAGCTGACTCTTGACGTAATTGTTGACGTCGTCCTTGATAATCCGGCCTTTCGGGCCGGAGCCTTTCACCCGCGTCAGGTCTGCCCCCAGTTCCCGGGCCAGCTTCCGGACCGCCGGGCCAGCATGGACCTTGGCACCCGGAGACGGAATCTCGTAGGTGGCACCCTGAGGCTGCGGTGCCGGTTCGGATGCGTCCGCCTCAGACTCAGGCCGGGTCTCCCGGCGCTCAGTCTGAGCCGGAGCTTCCTCAGCCGCTGGCTCGTCGTCCCCGGCCCCGTCGTCCTCGATGATCATTTCCAGCAGATCAGCGCCTTCGGAAAGCTTGTCACCTTCGCTCACCAGAATCTTGCCGATCTTGCCTGCGTAGGGCGAGGGGATTTCCATCGTCGCCTTGTCAGACTCTACGGTTACCAGCGGATCGTCCTCACCAACGCTGTCACCTTCAGCGACGTTGATTTCGATGACGGGAACATCATCAAATCCGTCCAGCGAAGGCACTTTCACAACCTCGGTCCGGGAGCCACCGGTCTTTTTCGGTTTGGCCCTGGGCTCGCTTTCAGCTGGCCCTGCCTCTGCCTGGCTCTCGGCCGGCCCGGCAGTTTCCGGCTCATCCTGAACGCTGTCGTCTTGCGCTGCTACGGCATCGCCGCCGCCTGAAAGCATGCCGACAACGTCGCCTTCTTTGACCTTATCTCCAACCTTTACGGTCAGTTTCGTAATTTTTCCGGCGGCCGGAGCGGGCAGCTCCACGGTCGCCTTGTCGGACTCAACCGTCAGGATTGAATCCTCTTCTTCAACGGTGTCCCCTTCGCTGACAATGATTTCGATGATCTCGACTTCATCTGCACCGCCGAGATCGGGAACCCTGATTTCCTGTTCACTCATGGCGGCCTCCTCAGCTCAGCATCGGGTTCGTTTTGTTGCGATCGATCCCATACTTGCGCATGGCCTCAAGCACCTGCTCCTGCTTAACCTCGCCGTCTTTCGCCAGCGCCGCAAGAGCCGTGACCACCACATAGTAGCGGTCAACCTCAAAGAAGCTACGCAGCTTCTCGCGGGTATCGCTACGACCAAAGCCATCGGTGCCCAGTGTCATGTAGGTCTTGGGAATGAATGCCCGTAACTGCTCTGAATGCAGCTTGATATAATCGGTGGAAGACACCACCGGCCCCTGCGCCTTTTCCAGACACTGGGTCACATAGGCTTTACGCGGCTTGTCGTCCGGGTGCAGGTGGTTCCAGCGCTCCACATGCTGGCCGTCACGGGCCAGCTCGTTGTAGCTGGTAACACTCCACACATCCGATGCCACACCCCAGTCGTCTTTCAGCATCTGGGCCGCGGCACGCACTTCGTTAAAGATGGCACCGGCACCCAGCAGCTGAACCCGCGGGCCTTTCTTGCGGCCTTTGAGCTCGACCGACTCAAACCTGTACATACCTTTGATGATGCCGTCTTCAGTGCCTTCGGGCATCGCGGCCTGCTCGTAGTTTTCGTTCTCAACCGTCAGGTAGTAGAAGACATTCCTGTTCTCTTCGAACATTTCCTTCATACCGTGCCGGATCACAACGGCCAGCTCATACCCGTAGGCCGGATCGTAGGCTTTACAGTTGGGAATGGTATTGGCCAGCACATGGCTGTGACCATCCTGGTGCTGCAGCCCCTCACCGTTCAGCGTGGTGCGCCCGGCGGTACCGCCAATCAGGAAGCCCCGGGCCTGAATATCGCCAGACGCCCAGGCCAGGTCGCCTACCCGCTGGAAACCGAACATGGAATAGAACACGTAGAACGGAATCAGCGGGAAGTTGTTATGGCTATAGGACGTGGCCGCCGCCATCCAGGTCGACATGGCTCCTGCCTCGTTGATCCCTTCCTGCATGATCTGGCCTTTTTTATCCTCCCGGTAATACATGATCTGATCACGGTCCTGGGGCACGTACTTCTGCCCTTCTGCCGTATAGATACCCAGCTGCCGGAACATACCTTCCATACCAAAGGTACGGGCTTCGTCTGGCACAATGGGAACCACCCGCTTACCTATACGCTTGTCTCTGACCAGGGCGGTCAGAATACGCACGAACGCCATGGTGGTAGAGATTTCCCGGCCGTTGGAGCCTTCAAGCACTGATTTGAAGATGTCCAGCTCGGGAATCTGTAGCGGCTGGCAGTCCTTGTTGCGCTTGGGATAGAAGCCACCCAGCTCCTGCCGGCGTTTCTTCATATACACCAGCTCCGGGCTGTCAGGCGCCGGCCGGTAGTAAGGCACATCTTCCAGCTCTTCGTCTTTCAGGGGCACACCAAAGCGATCCCGGAAGGACTTGAGGGTGTCGATATCGAGTTTTTTCAGGGAGTGCGCGGTATTCTGCGCTTCGCCCGCTGCGCCAAAACCGTAGCCTTTGATGGTGTGGGCCAGGATTACCGTAGGCTTGCCGTTGGCCTGATTCACCGCACGGTGATACGCAGCGTAGACTTTATAGGGGTCGTGCCCGCCCCGGTTAAGCCCCTGGATGTCCTCATCGGACAGGTTCTCAGCCAGTTTGGCCAGCTCCGGGTGTTTGCCGAAGAATTCCTTGCGGGTGTATGCCGGCCCTTTGAAGGTGAGGTTCTGCAACTCACCATCACAGAGCTCGTCCATCGCATGCTGCATGTTGCCGTTCTCGTCCTTGTCGAACAGAGAATCCCACATGCGGCCCCAGATAACTTTGATGACGTTCCAGCCGGCGCCACGGAAGACACCTTCCAGCTCCTGAACGATCTTGCCGTTACCACGAACCGGGCCATCCAGCCGCTGCAGGTTGCAGTTAACCACCCAGATCAGGTTATCCAGGTTTTCGCGCCCCGCCTTGGAAATCGAGCCCAGGGTTTCCGGCTCATCACACTCACCATCGCCCACGAATGCCCACACTTTACGGCCATCCATATCGATCAGCTCACGGCTATGCAGATATTTCATCACGTGGGCCTGGTAGATCGACTGGATCGGGCCCAGCCCCATCGATACCGTGGGGAACTGCCAGTAATCCGGCATCAGCCAGGGGTGTGGATAGGAAGACAGCCCGTCGCCATCCACTTCTTCCCGATACTTGTCGAGCTGCGCTTCGGTAAACCGGCCTTCAAGGAAGGAGCGTGCGTAAATACCCGGCGAGGCGTGGCCCTGGAAATACACAAGGTCGGCGGCACGTTCTTCGTTGCCACCGTGGAAGAAATAGTTAAAGCCTACATCGTACAGCGTGGCAGCGGATGAAAAAGTAGAAATATGGCCACCCAGATCACCCGGGCGCTTGTTCGCCCGCACTACCATTGCCATAGCGTTCCAGCGGATCAGGGAACGAATACGGCGCTCCATAAACAGGTCGCCCGGCATGCGCGCTTCCTGAGTAACCGGAATGGTATTCCGAAACGGGGTGGTAATAGAGTACGGCAGCTCTGTGCCGTCACGGCTGGCACGCTCCGACAAGCGCTCCAGGATAAATTTGGCTCGCTCAACGCCCTCGTTTTCGATTAACGACTCTAGTGCGTCAAGCCATTCAGTGGTTTCGATAGGATCATCATCGCGGTACATCTAACCCTCCCCCTCGGGAACAATTTAAGCTCTTACAAGCATAGAACAGCTCTGGCATTTTTCCTGCCGGGCGTCGGGCGCGCACCCGGCAGCAATGTTTTCGTACTTTTACTACAAATCAGGGAAAAAATAAAACAAACAGGCGTTTGAATAGCATATATTGAGAATACTTACGTAATAATGACGATACCCGCCAGCTGGAACAAGCCAGACTCAGACCAAGGTCTTACACGCCACACCAGGCACATATCTATCGTGTCGCTAAATATCCGCCACTCCCCTTTTTCCACTACAAAAACCAGTCAACAGCGATACTGACCCGCGCCGGACCACGCCCCTCTATCCTCGAAAACGCCCGGGAAACCCCTGTTATTAATTAGACCTGAAAATGAATATTGATTTATGTATACTTGCCTGCCCGTTTTTTAACCAGTGGAGGAGGCGCTCCTTACCGCCGTCCTCCTGTCTTTGGCACCCAACAGAGGGCGATCTATGAACTCTATCGTGACCTTCCCGAGCCGTATTCCGGTTCAGGAATTCGAGGAACGCCGATTCAAGGTTTTTACTGACCGCCAACTCGACAAGATCGAGGCAATCCAGAGCCTTCCCGAAGAAACCCGGTTTGAAATGAAAGTGGTAGCCAGCGTGCTGCCGTTCCGGGTTAACGAATACGTGATCAACGAACTGATCAACTGGGACAAGGTACCGAACGACCCCATCTATCAGCTCGTGTTTCCCCAGAAGGGCATGCTCAAAGACGAACATTACGAGCAGATGGCGCAACTGCACCGCGATGGCGCCGACAAGAAAGACATCCAGGCCGCCGCCAGGGTCATCCGCGACGAACTGAACCCGCACCCGGCCGGCCAGATGGAAATGAACATGCCGGAACTGGACGGCGAAGTGCTGGACGGCGTACAGCACAAGTACCGTGAAACCGTGCTGTTTTTCCCGTCTCAGGGTCAGACCTGCCACAGCTATTGCACATTCTGCTTCCGCTGGGCCCAGTTTGTCGGTGACAAAGACCTGAAAATGGCCAGCACCGATGCCGAAAAGCTGCACGGCTACCTGCGGGAACACACCGAGGTGACCGATCTGCTGGTGACCGGGGGAGACCCCATGGTCATGAAAACCAAGAGCCTGGCCCAGTATCTGGAACCCCTGCTGGCGCCGGAGTTTGACCACATCCAGACCATCCGTATCGGCACCAAGGCTCTTACCTTCTGGCCGTACCGGTTTGTCTCCGACAAGGATGCCGACGAGCTGATCGAGCTGTTCGCCCGACTGGTCGATGCCGGCAAGCACGTGGCCATCATGGCTCACTACAACCACTGGCAGGAAATCACCACCGAGATTGCCGAAGAAGCCATTCGTCGCATTCGCGCCACCGGTGCTGAAATCCGGGCCCAGGGCCCGCTGATCAAGCACGTCAACGACAACGCCGACGACTGGGCCAGACTGTGGAAGCGCGAAGTGAAGCTGGGCATCATCCCCTACTACATGTTTGTGGAGCGGGACACGGGTGCCAAAGCCTACTTTGAGCTGCCGCTGGCCGAGGCCTACAACATCTACCGCGATGCCATGAAGCAGGTCAGCGGCCTGGCCCGCACCGCCCGAGGCCCCAGCATGAGCGCCGGGCCCGGCAAAGTGGAAATCCAGGGCGTGGCCGAAATCCAGGGTGAAAAAGTGTTTGTACTACGTTTTTTGCAGGGCCGTAACCCGGACTGGGTGCAGCGCCCTTTCTTTGCCAAATACAGCGAAACCGCCACTTGGCTGCACGAACTGGAGCCGGCCTTCGGAGAGGAGAAGTTCTTCTTTGAGGAGGAGTACGAGCAGATGAAAAAGGGCAACGGCTAGACCCTGCCACCCTATAAAAAACCCCGCATATCGCGGGGTTTTTCGTTTTGGCCCCCGGCTCAATGCATTAAGGTATACAGCTTGCGCCGGTAGGTCCGCACATCCGGATTGTTATTCCCCAGCTTCTCGAACAGCTCCACCAGAGTCGTTCTGGCAATGCCATCTTTGTAGGTACTGTCGGCCTGCATCAGGCGAATCAGCAAATCCATCGCTTCGGCATTTTTTTCCTGAAGCACGTGATGCAGAGCCAGCTGATGCAGGGCTTCCGGGTCGTTCGGGCTGGCTTCAAGGGTTGCTTCCAGGTGCGCCTGCGGCGGCAGTTCGCCGGACTGCTTCAGAAACTTCACCCGCGCCGCCAGCTGTTTGGCCTTGTGCTGCAGTTTTTCTTCCGGGGGCAGGCTGTTGAGCACCTGCTCGGCGGTGTCGAGATCGCCCTGCTCGGCTTTCAGCTGGGCCAGGTCGATCAGCACATCCAGGTTTTCCGGGTCTTTCTGGTTCATTTCGGTAAGGATCGCCAGAGCACCGCCTATATCACCAGCTTCCCAAAGAGCGTGGGCTTTTTCGTATGGGTCTTCTGCCGGGGCTTCGATGTGCTTTTCCAGCACCTTGCGGATTTCGCTTTCCGGCAGGGCGCCGTTAAAGCCGTCCACCGCCTGGCCATTCTTCACCAGAATGATGGTCGGCAGGCTGCGTACACCCAGCGAGGCGGTGAGCTCCTGCTGCTCATCGGCATTCACCTTGGCCAGCTGGAAGTTGCCCTGATACTCCTCCGCCAGCTTTTGCAGAATCGGCATCAGCTGTTTACAAGGCGCGCACCACTCGGCCCACACATCCACCAGAACAGGCGTGGTTGCCGAAGCATCCATCACCTTCTCCTGGAAGTTGTCGGCGGTAGCGTCAAAAATGTAGGGCGAGTTGCTCATGAGTCAGAACCTGAATCAGATGAATGAAATTATCAGGTGATATGGAGCCGGTGGCAGAAAAATCAAGCAAACTTGAAATATCAGGAGTCGCCGTCACATAGACCTTAACCACACACGCCTTGAGAGCAATACGGTATGACAGACGAGAACCGCAACGACTCCCTGGAAGAACTCGAAGAAGATGTGACCGAGTACATCGGAAAAGATGAAAACAGCAAGGGCCTGATACTGCCGGGTCAGGTCCGGCCCCGGCGCCTGTACGTACTGCCCGTGTCGAACCGGCCGTTCTTTCCGGCCCAGGTGCAGCCGGTGGTGGTCAACCAGGACCCCTGGCAGGAAACCCTGAAGCGCATTGCCGAAACCGATCACAAGATGCTCGGCGTCTGCTTTGTCGAAAATGCGGAAGCCGACACCGGCATCCCCGCCAGCGAAGACCTCGAGACCATGGGCTGTGTGGTCCGGGTTCATCATGCCCAGAATGAAGGTGGCAAGGTTCAGTTTATTGCTCAGGGCATGCAGCGGTTCCGGATCGTGCAATGGCTGCGCCGCCGCCCTCCCTATCTGGTGGAAGTCGAGTACCCGGAAGAACCGGACGAACCGGCAGACGAACTGAAAGCCTATACCCTGGCGATTATTGGCGCGATTAAGGAGCTGCTGCGTACCAACCCGCTGTACGGAGAGGAAGTTAAACAGTACCTGTCCCGGTTCGGGCCGGAAGACAGCTCTCCGCTTGCCGATTTCGGCGCCTCCATGACCAGCGCACCCGGCCACGAGCTGCAGGACGTGCTGAATACCGTCCCCCTGCTCCGGCGCATGGAGAAAGTACTGCTGCTGATGCGCAAAGAGCTGGAGGTAGCCCGCCTGCAGTCGGAAATCAACGAGGAGGTAAACGAAAAGGTTCAGAAGCACCAGCGTGATTTCTTTCTGCGCGAACAGCTGAAAGTGATCCAGCGCGAACTCGGCATTGCCAAAGACGACAAGACCGCCGATGTGGAACGGTTTGAACAACGCATGGCAAAACTGAACCCGCCGGAAGCCGTGAGCGAGCGGTTTGATGATGAACTGCAGAAACTGCAGGTGCTTGAGCAGGGTTCACCCGAGTATGGGGTGACCCGAAACTACCTGGACTGGCTGACCCAGGTACCCTGGGGCATCCACTCAGAAGACCATTTTGACCTGGCCGAAGCCCGGCGCATTCTGAACCGGGACCACGATGGCCTGGATGATGTGAAAGACCGCATCATCGAGTTCCTTGCCGAGGGTACGTTTAAAGGCGAAGTAAGCGGTTCCATACTCCTGCTGGTCGGCCCGCCGGGGGTTGGCAAAACCTCCATTGGCCGCTCCGTGGCGGATGCCCTGGGCCGTGAGTTCTACCGGTTCAGTGTCGGTGGCATGCGGGATGAGGCCGAGATCAAAGGCCACCGGCGCACCTACATCGGAGCCATGCCCGGCAAATTCGTTCAGGCCCTGAAAGATGCCCGGGTAGCGAACCCGGTGATCATGCTGGACGAGATCGACAAGATTGGCAGCTCCTATCAGGGCGACCCCGCTTCCGCTCTGCTGGAGACCCTGGACCCGGAACAGAACAGGGAGTTTCTGGATCACTATCTGGACGTGCGCATGGACCTGTCAAAAGTCCTGTTCGTGTGCACCGCCAACCAGCTCGATACCATCCCGCGGCCGTTGCTGGACCGCATGGATGTGATCCGACTGTCCGGGTACATCACCGAAGAGAAACTGGCCATCGCCAAGAACCACCTGATGCCACGCCTGCTGAAGCGCGCCGGAGTACTGAAAAAGCAACTCAACATCAGCGATGCCGCCATCAGGCAGGTCATTGAGGGCTACGCCCGCGAAGCCGGCGTCCGGAATCTTGAGAAGCTGCTGCACAAGATCATTCGTAAAGGCATTGTGAAGCTGCTCGATAACCCGGACAAGCCCGTGCGCGTCGGCATCGCCGACCTGCCGGAGTATCTCGGCCAGCCAGCGTTCCGCAAGGAGAAGTCACTCAAGGGCACCGGCGTGGTTACCGGACTGGCCTGGACGGCGCTCGGGGGTGCCACGCTGAGCATCGAAGCGTCCCGCATTCATACCAGCCAACGCGGTTTCAAGCTCACCGGCCAGTTGGGGGACGTGATGCGGGAGTCGGCTGAGATCGCCTACAGCTTTGTGTCGTCCAACCTCAAGCGGTTCAAAGGCGATACCACGTTCTTTGACAAATCGTTTGTCCACCTGCACGTGCCGGAAGGTGCCACGCCCAAAGACGGCCCCAGTGCCGGGATCACCATGGCCACCGCCCTGCTGTCGATCGCCCGCAACGAGGCACCACTGCAGAATCTGGCCATGACCGGAGAACTGACACTGACCGGGCAGGTGCTGCCGGTGGGAGGAATACGGGAGAAGGTCATCGCCGCCCGCCGGCAGAGGATCAGCAATCTGATCCTGCCCGAGGCCAACCGGGGCGACTACGAGGAGTTACCGGAGTATCTGAAAGAAGGGCTGACGGTGAATTTTGCCAGGCATTATAACGACGTGTTCCAGGTATGCTTCACCGGCAAGTCCAGGAAAGGGACGTCCGTTCATTAAGACCGGACCGCCCGCGCAACCTCCACAAGTGACGGAAAGAGAAAGCCTCAGGAACTCAGGCTTTCTCTTTCCAGCCGTCGTCGGTCAGCATCGGACCGACCGTCAGCACCGGGGAGGCATCGATGTCGTCGGCATCCATCATGTGAGCCACCCGCTGCAGCGCGGCCAGGATCATGGTCTGTTCCCATTCCTCCAGACTCTGGTACTTCTGGATGAAGTCTTCCTGTAGCGGATTGGGCGCCTGGGCCAGCAACTCAGCGCCCGCTTCTGTCAGGTGCGCATGAACTTTCCGCTTGTCCTGGGTGCTGCGCACCCGATACACCAGCTCGCGCAGTTCCAGACGGTCCAGTATTGTGGTCACCGTCGCCTGGCTCAGACTGACGTTCTCGGCAATGGTGCCGATGGTGACTTCGCCCAGATCGCGTATCGAACGCATAATCAACAGCTGTGGCCCCGTCAGCCCGGCATGCTTGCTCAGTCTTTTGGAATGCAGATCTGTTGCCCTGATCACCCGCCTGAGCGCTACCAACACCCGATCGTAATTATTCACTCACTACCTCAATCGCCGACGATTTATTTACAACTCTAATCATTAGAGGCCTTCGCACTCCCAAATACAAGTGCCGGATACTACCTAGGTTTTGCGTATTATACCCCGCTCTGGCTCAAGGCTTGACAAGGCAGAGCCGGTGGTGTTTCTTGATGCCTGAGGACATAACAATAACCCTGACACAAACAGGACAATCACGATGAAACCCTCGATCAAGAAACTTGTTACCGCTGTTAGCGCTTCCGTTGCCCTGATGGCCGCGGGCCAGGCCGCAGCCGAGATTAAAATCGGTGTCGCCGGTCCGATTACCGGCCCTGTCGCGCAGTATGGTGATATGCAGTTTTCCGGCACCCGCATGGCCATCGAACGCATCAACGCCGCCGGCGGCGTGATGGGTGAGCAGCTGGTGGCCGTCGAAGTGGACGACGTCTGCGACCCGAAGCAGGCCGTTACCGTCGCTAACCGCCTGGTCAACCAGGGCGTCCAGTATGTGGTCGGGCACCTGTGCTCCAGCTCTACCCAACCCGCCTCCGACATCTACGAAGATGAAGGCATCCTGATGATTACCCCGGCGGCGACCAGCCCGGAGATTACCCAGCGTGGTTACGAACTGGTGTTCCGGACCATCGGCCTGGATAGCATGCAGGGCCCCGTGGCCGCCAATTATATCGCCAGCAAGAACCCGGAGCGGGTGGCCGTTATTCACGACAAACAGCAATACGGGGAAGGTATTGCCACCGCCGTCCGGGACACCCTTGCAGAAGCCGGCATCGAGATCGCCCTGTTTGAGGGCGTAACCGCGGGCGACAAAGACTTCTCCTCACTGGTGACCAAGATCAAGCAGGCCAATGTGGAGTACGTCTACTTTGGCGGTTACCACCCGGAACTGGGCCTGATTCTGCGCCAGGCCCGCCAGGCGGATGTTGATGCCAGGTTCATGGGCCCCGAGGGGGTTGGTAACAATGATATCAACACCATCGCCGGTGACGCCGCAGAAGGTCTGCTGGTTACCCTGCCCCCCAGCTTTGACGAGAAAGAAGAAAACCAGGAGCTGGTAGCTGCCTTTGCCGAGAAAGGCGAAGACCCATCCGGCCCCTTCGTGTTGCCGGCCTATACCGCCGTTCAGCTGATCGCTGAAGGCATCGTGAAAGCCGACTCGAAAGACCCGTACGAAGTGGCCAAGGCCCTGCGTTCCGGCAGTTTTGAAACACCGATTGGCACGGTGCAGTACGACAAGGCGGGTGACCTCGAAGAGTTCGAGTTTGTGGTCTACGAATGGCACGCAGACGGCAGTAAAACTCCGGCAAACTAAGCCAGATTCGTTTCAACGCAGTATGAACGAGGGGTACCTTTCCGCCACGATCCGGCGGGAAGGTACCTGATCTGGGTGCTGTTTTTCGGAGCTCCACACCGATGCAAGACCTCCTGTACTTCTTTCAGCAGCTCATTAACGGGCTCACGATCGGGAGCACCTATGCCCTGATCGCCATCGGTTACACGATGGTTTACGGCATTATCGGCATGATCAACTTCGCCCACGGCGAAATCTATATGATCGGCGCTTATACCGCGCTCATCGCCATCACCGGGCTCGCCACCCTGGGCATCACCTGGCTACCGCTGGTCCTTATCGTGGCATTGATCTGCGCGATGATTGTCTCAAGCTCCATGGGCTGGGCCGTCGAACGGGTGGCTTACCGGCCTGTGCGTGGCCGACACCGGCTGATCCCCCTGATTTCCGCCATCGGCATGTCCATTTTCCTTCAGAATTATGTGCACCTGGCCCAGGGCTCCCGCAACATGGGTTTCCCCTCCCTGATGGACGGCGGTTTCCGCTTTGGCGCCGCCGACAGCTTCCAGCTGTCACTGTCGTACATGCAGATCACCATCTTCATCACCACCCTTATCTGCATGACCATCCTGTCGCTGTTCATTTCCCGTTCCCGGATCGGCCGCGCCTGCCGGGCCGTCTCCCAGGATCTGGGGATGGCCAACCTGCTCGGCATCGACACCAACCGGATCATTTCCGCCACCTTCGTTATCGGGGCCGCTCTCGCGGCAGTAGCCGGCCTGTTACTGGGGATGTATTACGGATCGGTAGATCCTCTGTTCGGCTTTATCGCCGGTCTGAAAGCGTTTACCGCAGCGGTACTGGGTGGAATCGGCAGTATTCCGGGCGCCATGCTCGGCGGCCTGATTCTGGGCGTCGCCGAAAGCATGACGTCCGGTTATCTCAGCGGTGAGTATAAGGATGTGGTGTCGTTCAGCCTGCTGATCCTGATTCTGTTGTTCAAGCCCACCGGGCTCCTTGGCAAGCCGGAGGTCGAGAAGATCTGATGGCCACCACCAACCTGAGGCACGCGCTGTTCTGTGCCCTTATCACCCTGATCATCGCCTACCCGATCCTCGGGCTGAATCTGACCGCCCAGGGCACCCGGGTAGGCCTGGAAGGCGCCGACACCCGCACCGTCATAGCCATATTTCTGGCAGCGCTGGTGGTGTTTTTCTTCCAGCTGTTCCGCAACCGGATCATGGCGCAGCTTGGCCGCGTGCCCAAACTGAACCCGTTCAGCGGGCGCGCGCCCATGCCCCAGGCCAGGCGCGTCAGGCTGGAGGGCTGGGCGCTGGCGGGGCTTGCCGTGCTCGCGCTGATCTGGCCGTTTTTTGCCTCACGCGGTCATATCGACCTCGCCACCCTGGTGCTTATCTATGTGATGCTGGCCCTGGGGCTGAATGTTGTCGTTGGGCTCGCCGGGCTGCTGGACCTGGGCTACGTCGCTTTTTACGCGGTCGGCGCCTATACCTTTGCACTGTTGTCACAGTACTGGGGCGCCTCTTTCTGGGTGGCCCTGCCCCTGGGTGCCATGCTGGCTGCGTTGTTCGGGCTGGTTCTTGGCTTTCCGGTGCTGCGTTTGCGCGGTGACTATCTGGCCATCGTAACCCTGGGGTTTGGCGAGATCATCCGGATACTGCTCAACAACTGGACCGGGCTGACCGGTGGCCCCAACGGCATTGGCGGTATTCCCGAACCCACCCTGTTCGGCATGGAGTTTGGCCGGCGGGTCAAGGAGGAAGGCAATACCTCGTTTCATGAAACCTTTGGCATCGCCTACAGCGGCGAACACAAGGTGATCTTTCTGTACCTGATCGCGCTGGTACTGGCCGTGATCACCGCGGTGGTGATCCGCCGGCTGATGCGGATGCCCGTTGGCCGGGCCTGGGAAGCGCTTCGGGAGGACGAAATCGCCGCCCGCTCGCTGGGGCTCAGCCGTACCGCCGTCAAGCTTTCGGCCTTCACCATCGGTGCCTTCTTTGCCGGCTTTGCCGGCACTGTGTTCGCGTCCAAGCAGGGCTTTATCAGCCCCGAGTCCTTTGTGTTCCTGGAGTCAGCCATCATTCTTGCCATTGTGGTACTCGGCGGTATGGGTTCCCAGATCGGCGTGGTGCTGGCGGCGATTGCCGTGACCATCCTGCCGGAACTGGCCCGTGAGTTTGCCGATTACCGGATGCTGATCTTCGGGGCAGCGATGGTACTGATGATGGTGTGGCGCCCACAGGGCCTGATGCCCATGCGCCGGATCCAGATTGAACTGAAGCGGCAGGAGTAAGAGGAATGCTGGAAGTATCCAACCTGTCCATGCGCTTCGGCGGGCTCCTGGCCGTCGATGGGGTAACCCTGGACGTGCAGAGCCGGGAAATCGTCTCGATTATCGGACCCAACGGCGCAGGCAAAACCACGGTTTTTAACTGCATCAGCGGCTTCTACAAACCCACCGGCGGAAAAATCCTGTTTGAGGGTAACGAAATTCAGGGCAAACCGGACCACAAGATCTCTCTCCTCGGCATGGTTCGCACCTTTCAGCACGTGCGCCTGTTCAACCACATGACGGTGGTCGAGAACCTGCTGGTCGCCCAGCACCGGCACCTGAATACCAACCTGATCTCGGGCCTGCTCAAGACCCCGAACTACCGGGAGCGGGAACAGAAATCTCTGGAGCGGGCCAGCTACTGGCTCGACCGCGTGGGCTTGTTGCCTCTGGCCAACCGGGAAGCCGGCAACCTTGCTTACGGCCAGCAACGCCGGCTCGAAATCGCCCGCTGCATGGTGACCGAACCCAGGCTGCTGATGCTGGACGAACCCGCCGCAGGCCTCAACCCCGCCGAAACCCGGGAGCTCAACCAGTTGATTGTAAGCCTGAAGCAGGACTACGACGTATCCGTCCTGCTGATCGAGCACGACATGAGCCTGGTAATGGGTATCTCTGACCGCATAACGGTCATCAATCAGGGGCGCCCCCTGGCGAGCGGTACACCGGAAGAAGTCCGCCAGAACGACGATGTGATCAAAGCCTATCTGGGCGAGGCCTGAGGAAACACCATGCTGGTACTGGAAAACGTTCATACCCACTATGGCAAGATCGAAGCCCTGCACGGGGTATCGGTAGAAGTTAACCGTGGCGAGATTGTCTCTCTGATCGGTGCCAACGGGGCGGGCAAGACGACCCTGCTGATGACCGTATGCGGCACCCCCCAGGCAAGCTCGGGGCGGGTCATTCTGGAAGGCCGGGACATCACCCGTGATGCCACCGCCAATATCATGCGATCAGGCATTTCCATTGTGCCGGAAGGCCGCCGGGTGTTTCCGGGGCTGACGGTTGCGGAAAACCTGCACATGGGCGGTTTTTTCAACACCAAAGCCGAAATACGCAAAAGCCAGGATCACGTTTACGAACTCTTCCCCCGGCTGAAAGAGCGGGAGAACCAGCGTGCCGGCACCATGTCGGGGGGCGAGCAACAAATGCTGGCGATCGGCCGCGCCCTGATGAGCAAGCCCAGAATGATCATTCTGGATGAACCCTCGCTGGGCCTGGCGCCGATTATCATCAAGCAGATTTTTGAGATCATTGGCCATCTGCGCGAAGAAGGCATCACCGTGTTTCTGGTGGAACAGAATGCCCATCAGGCGCTGAATCTGGCCGACCGGGGCTATGTGCTGGAAACCGGGCGGATTCGACTGCACGACACCGGCAAAAACCTGCTGGCAAACCCGGAGGTGCGGGATGCCTATCTCGGCGGCTAGACTGCACCTGCCGCCACACTCAACACATCAGCAGGGATACGCAGGCCTTTCAATAAGCCATTGATACCTCAGCTTGAATTCTTCCCTATTACGGGCTTTCATCTATACTTGAACCAACGGTCAAACCTATCACCGGTATCCATATCGGGACCGTTGTCTTGCAGCCAATCGAGAAAGGCCGGTTGCAGGGTATGCGACAAAGCAAAAAACCACATAAAGGAGTGGATAATGAAAAAACTGATCGCAGGTGCAATTCTTCTGGGTGCCTCTTCCATGGCATTCGCTCAGCCTGGTTGTGGCGTTGGTGCCATGATCTGGAAAGGCCAGTCCGGTATCGCTCCACACGTTCTGGCAGCAACCACCAACGCTACATTTGGTAACCAGACGTTCGGTATGACAACCGGCACCCTGGGTTGTTCCACCAACCAGTCGGTACAATCCATGGCCATGTACATGGACAGCAACATCGACAAGGTTGCCCGTGACATGTCCCGTGGCGCTGGCGAAAACCTCGATACCCTGGCGGTTCTGCTGGGTGTAGAAGAAGCCGACCGCGATGCCTTCCGCAGCGTCCTGCAAGACAACTTTGCCTCCATCTTCCCGACCTCCGACACAACCTCCGGTGAAGCGGTCGAGGCCATTGTTGCCCTGCTTGAGCAAAACGAGTCTCTGAGCAAATACGTCGCTGCCTGATCAAGGCGGCCAGGGAAAGACATTGCGCCAGGGATGGCGCATTCCCTTTTATCCACCCTGAACCGGGCACATCATTCCCATGGGCTATTCGCTGTATTCCGGGCGGGCTGTACTCTGGCTTGCGTGTTTGTTTGCCTCTTCCTCCACTCTCGCCACTACCGACAACCTGCACGAACACCCGGCATGGCTGACGCTGGGCCATTACCATCCCGACCGGTTCGGCTCCGGGCACACCAGTCAGGCCGACGATCCGGCTTTCTTCCTGAGTGAAAACGGCAAAACCTCACCCAAAGCCGAACTCCACGCCACCCTTGCCGCCATCCAGCAACCCGGCGGTGGCGATGACCATGCCCGGTGCCGGTTCCCGGCACGGGATGCCTGGCTTCGGGACCAGCTCGATCTGCCCGCCACCCCCGTTGACTGCCCGGCCTTCACAGAATGGGCCGAGACCCTGAATACTGAAAAAGTAACCCTGGTATTTGCCGCCTCGTACCTGAACAGCCCCTCATCCATGTTCGGGCATACATTTTTAAGGCTGGACCCGCCTCAGGACGACGATGAAGCAGACCTGCTGCTGGCCAACACCATCTCCTACGCTGCGGATGCGGCCGAACACGATAACGAGCTTCTGTTCGCCTACCGGGGGATCTTTGGCGGATACCCTGGCATTACGGCCATCAAGCCTTATTACGAAATGATCCGGCTGTACAACGACATCGAGCACCGGGACCTCTGGGAGTACACCCTGAACCTGACCCAGCCCGAAGTGGATACCCTGCTGGCCCACACCTGGGAAATACAGGATAAGAATTTTGATTACTATTTTTTTGATGAAAACTGCGCCTACCGGCTACTGGCCCTGATTGATGCGGCCCGCCCTGGCACCGATTTGCTGGGCGAAGTGAGTACCCACGCCATTCCCTCTGACACCGTACGCTGGGTAAGGGACGCCGGCCTGGTGGAGAACATCCGGTACCGACCGTCGGCCGCCACCGCGGTCGCCCACAGCCTGAACAGCCTGCCACCAGAGCACCGGACCATTGCCGCAGCCGTAGCCAACGGTTATGTGGAGGTAAACGGGCCGGAGCTGAGCCAGCTCGACCGACACCAGCGGGCACAGATACTCGATGCCACCTACGACTACGTGCGCTACCAGAGCGAAGCCGATAACTGGCCCCGGAACTATGCCGCCCCCCTGTCACACCAGCTGCTGGTGGCCCGCAGCCGGATTGACGGGGCCGACGAACTGCCCGGGGTACCGGAACCCGCCATCCGGGACGACCAGGGGCACGATACCTTCCGCCTGAGCCTGAGCACCGGCCAGCAGGCCCATGGCGAATTCAGCCAGTTGACTCTGAGGCCCGCCTATCACGAGCTGACAGATCCGCCCGCGGGTTACCGCACGGGTGCCCAACTGCAGTTCCTGCGGCTCGACGCGCGCCTCTACCATGACAACAACGAGCTTCAGGTAGAGCAGATTACGGGGGTGGAAATCCGTTCCCTGAGCCCGAGGAATCCGTTCTTCTCCCCGGTATCCTGGCAGGTAGGCTTCGGTGCCCGCCGCACCGACACCGGCACCGATCGTGTACTTGCGCCCTATCTGGAGGGCGGAGCCGGAGGCAGCTGGCCTCTGGCGGAGAATACCCTGGCGTTTGCACTGGCCACCGCAGATCTCGAGATCGACGACGACCTGCGCCGGGGCCACGATCTTGCACCGGGCGCCGACCTTGGGGTCCTGCATCAGAATAACCGGTTCAGCCTGATCGCCGGCGCCAAAGCCAAAGCCTGGATCATCAGCAGCCAGCACCGGCAGGATCAGCTGTATCTCAAGGGCAACCTCCACATCGGGCGTGAATTCAGCCTGTTTGCCGAATTCACCCGGGAAGACCACTTCGACAGGTATCAAAGCATATGGCAGGCCGGAATCCACGCCTATTTCTGAACCGGGGGCTGGCCCTGGCCGCTGTCCTTGTCAGCGTCCTGTTGCAGGCCGGGTGCAGCAGCGTGTTTTTTTATCCGGATAAGGTCAGCTACCTGACCCCGGACCGTCTCAACCTCGAATACGAAGACGTGTTCATTCCCACCGCAGACGGTGAAACCCTGCACGGCTGGTGGCTGCCTGCCCTCACCGACGGGCCTGCCAAAGGCACGGTGTATTACCTCCACGGCAATGCCCAGAACGTGAGCGCCCACCTGCTGAACGCTGCGTGGCTGCCTGAGCAGGGCTACAATGTGTTTACCCTGGACTACCGGGGCTATGGGCAGTCTACCGGCGCACCCGATATAGAGGGCGCCCTGCACGACGTCGAAAGCGGCTTGCGCTGGCTTGTGGAGCAGCCACAACTCACCACGCAGCCTCTGTACCTGCTCGGCCAGAGCCTCGGCGGCGCCCTGGGTATCGCACTGGCCAGTGAGTGGAATCAACGCAGGGAGCAGCCGGCCCTGAACGGTATCATTCTCGACGGTACGTTTTCCGGCTTTCGCTACATTGCCCGTGAAAAGCTCGGCCAGTTCTGGTTAACCTGGCCTTTGCAGATTCCCCTGAGCTGGACCATTCCAGAAGACTACGAAGGTACCGACATGATCGCGGCTATCTCACCGGTGCCGGTGATGATCATTCACAGTGTGAGGGACGGCATCATTCCCTTCATGCATGGGGTCAGGCTGTACCAGGCGGCAGAGCAGCCCAAGGCGTTCCTGAGGACGGATACGCCGCATGCCGCGACCTTCATTATTCCGGCGTACCGGGAGGCGGTACTGGAGTTTATGGAACCGGGTTCCCAGCCCCTAACGTCCACCAAAGAGACAAACCAGCGCACTAACCATTAAAAACGAAAAAACCCGCCAGGCTCAACACCTGGCGGGTTTTTCTAACCGGGACGAATCCTAGTCAGCAAAGTCAGTCGGCTGCTCGCCCTCTCTGACTTCTTTCATGGACAGTTTGACCCGTCCACGGTTGTCGACATCCAGAACCTTGACCAGAACTTCCTGACCTTCGCTCAGCTCGTCAGTCACGTTCTCGATACGACGCTCAGAGATCTGGGAAATGTGCACCAGACCATCCTTGCCAGGCAGGATATTAACAAAAGCACCAAAGTCGACAATCCGCTCAACACGGCCTTTGTAGATAGCGCCCACTTCGATCTCGGCGGTGATTTCCTTAACGCGGTTAACAGCTGCCTGGGCGGCAGCGGCGTTGTCTGCGTAGATCTTCACGTTACCATCGTCATCCAGATCGATAGATGCGCCGGTCTCGTCGCAGATACCCCGGATGGTGGCTCCGCCCTTACCGATAACATCGCGGATCTTGTCCGGATGGATCTTGATGGTGGTAATGGTCGGCGCGCGCTCAGACAGTTCGGCACGGGACTCGGAGATCACCTTGTTCATCTCGCCCAGGATATGCAGGCGCGCGTCATGGGCCTGCTCCAGAGCCAGCTCCATGATCTCGTCGGTGATGCCGTTGATCTTGATGTCCATCTGCAGGGCTGTCACCCCGTCTTTGGTACCGGCAACCTTGAAGTCCATGTCGCCCAGATGATCTTCGTCGCCAAGGATATCGGTGAGGACGGCAAACTTGTCGCCTTCCTTGACCAGACCCATGGCAATACCGGCCACCGGCGCCTTCAGAGGTACACCGGCATCCATCAGCGCCAGGGACGAGCCACACACAGAAGCCATGGAGCTGGAGCCGTTGGATTCGGTAATCTCAGACACCGCACGGACCGCGTACGGGAACTCCTCGATGGTCGGCATAACCGCCGCGACACCACGCTTGGCCAGGCGGCCGTGACCAATCTCACGACGGCCCGGTGAACCCATACGACCCGCTTCGCCCACGGAGTAGGGAGGGAAGTTGTAGTGGAACAGGAACGGGTCTTTACGCTCACCTTCCAGCGCATCAATAATCTGCACATCACGGGTCGTACCCAGAGTGGCCGTTACGATAGCCTGGGTTTCGCCACGGGTAAACAGCGCAGAACCGTGAACGGAAGGCAGGACACCGACTTCCACCTTGATCGGACGTACGGTTTTGTTATCGCGGCCGTCGATACGCGGTTTGCCATCAATCACCTGCTGGCGAACGATGATTTTCTCAACCTTGCCGAAATAGCTCTTCACGTCTTCTTCAGAGGGCTGTTCTTCGTCGCCGGCAAGCTTCTCAACGGCTGCTGCCTTGATCTCACCCAAACGCTGGTAACGGGCCATCTTGTCGCGAATGGCGTAAGCCTCTTCGATCGCGCCGCCAAACTCCGCCTGAATCGCCTTCAGCAGTTCGGTGTTCTCCGGCTCGGGCTGCCAGTCCCAGCGCGGCTTGCCGTTTTCAGCGGCAAATTCCTTGATGGCGGTAACCGCCGCCTGCATTTCCTGGTGACCGTACAGCACCGCGCCCAGCATCTGGTCTTCAGTCAGGCCCTTGGCCTCGGACTCAACCATCAGTACGGCGTCGTCAGTGCCCGCGACAACCATGTCCAGCAGAGAGGTTTGCAGCTCTTCAAAGGTCGGATTCAGGAAGTAGCCTTTGTCGTTGGTGTAACCAACGCGGGCAGCACCAATGGGGCCGTCAAAGGGAATGCCGGAAATCGCCAGCGCCGCAGAAGCGGCAATCATGGCCGCGATGTCAGAGTCCTGGTTCTTGCTGGCAGACATAACGGTCAGGACAACCTGCACTTCGTTCATGTAGCCATTGGGGAACAGCGGACGGATCGGACGGTCGATCAGGCGGGAGGTCAGAGTCTCTTTTTCAGAGGGGCGACCTTCACGCTTGAAGAAACCACCGGGGATTTTACCCGCGGCGTAGGTTTTCTCCTGATAGTTAACGGTCAGCGGGAAAAATCCCTGGCCTGGCTTGGGCTCTTTAGCACCGACAACGGTACCCAGTACCACCGTGTCGCCGCTGCTGACTACCACCGCGCCGGTAGCCTGACGGGCAATACGGCCGGTTTCCAGAGTGAAGGTTTGTCCACCCATTTCGAAGGTTTTGATACGTGGTTGCAGATCCACAATAAACTCCTGCGTATTCTATTAAGTAACCCTGGCCAGACACTTCAGTGCTCAGGCCGGAGCTCTGGTTTCAATGTCAGTTGTTTGATCTGTGAACCGAAAGGCAACCCGTCTGAAAGCTAACAGGCTGTTGCAAAACCCCGGCAGGGACTGTGGTTACCCCGACAGCACCCGGGTCTTTCAACAACCTGCTATCAATATCGGCTTTCCATGAGACAGAGAGAATCCTTCGGTTTCACTGACGCGGCAACTGACGGGAAAGAAGCATGGCAGAGGCCGGGCAAGCCCGGCCTCTGCCATCAGGTCGAAACCCGGATCAGCGACGCAGACCCAGACGCTGGATGAGATCCAGGTAACGGTCAGCATTTTTACGCTTCAGGTAGTCCAGCAGTTTACGACGCTGGTTTACCATCCGGATCAGGCCACGGCGGGAATGGTGATCCTGCTTGTTGGCCTTGAAGTGATCCTGCAGCTTGTTGATGTTGGCGCTCAGCAGTGCCACCTGAACTTCAGGGGAACCGGTATCACCTTCACCTTGCTGAAAATCCTTAACGATCTGAGACTTCTCACTGGCAGTAAGTGCCATATTACACCTCGTTGGTTGCGATGCTGTTTTAGTCCGGCCGAACCGCGCATCTCTACAGCCCGGCTAAACAATCGCAGAATTATCTGCGATTGTCGGTTACCAGCCTACGGGGCACCAGTTTGGTGTCACCGGCTTCTGGCACTGCTTCAGCCAGCCCCACGAAAGACCTGTCGCCATAGATGCGAACAAAACCTTCCAAAGACTGACCAGGTATTCTAACTGGTTGCCCGTTCAAGATCGACACCAATGCCGGCCCCGACAACCGGTGCTCCGGAAACATGGTTAACGCACTCTCAGGGGGCAGCAACAAACCATCCAGGCTCTCTCCGCGTTCACGCATGGCTTCCAGGCCTTTGACATCCTGAACATCGGCCAGCGTGTAGCCCGAGGCCAGAGTCCTGCGCAGCGCACTGACGTGGGCTCCGCAGCCCAGAGCCTCGCCAATATCCTCAACCAGTGAGCGAATATACGTACCCTTGGTGCAGGTAACCGCCAGGTCGAGTTCGTACTCCCGCACTGCCAGCAGCTTGAGTTCATAGATAGTCACAGGCCTGGCCGGCCGTTCAATCTCGATGCCTTCACGGGCGTACTCATATAGCGGACGGCCCTGGTGCTTGAGCGCCGAATACATCGAAGGCACCTGCCGGATATCGCCCCGGAACCGCTCGAGAACCGCTTCTACCTGCTCCCCGGTCAGTGCCGGAACCGGCCGTTCCTCCACCACAGCGCCTTCGCTGTCCCCGGTTTCGGTACGGATACCAAGCCGGGCGGTGGTGATATAGGCTTTGTCGCTGTCCAGCATCATCTGGGAAAACTTGGTGGCTTCGCCGAAGCACAGCGGCAGCACACCGGTCGCCAGCGGATCAAGCGCACCGGTATGGCCGGCCTTTGCCGCGCCATACAGGCGCTTTACCTGCTGCAGGATTCCGTTGGAGGTGATGCCCTGGGGTTTGTCGATCACCAGGATGCCGCTCACCGGACGGCCTTTGCGTTTACGACTCAAGCATCTCGCTCCGGGTTGTCAGACACAGGATCATCATTATCATCCCGCGGCACCGCAGGCTGTTCACCCACGGCCGCGCGAATCAGGCGGTCCATCTTCCGGCTCTGGCCCAGCAGGCTGTCAAAGTGGAAACGAAGCTGGGGGATGACCCGCAGCTTCATGGCGCGCGCCACCTGCCCCCGAAGAAAGCCGGAGGCCTTGTTCAGCACGGCCAGCGACTCCTTCACTTCCGGAGACTCCTCAGTGAGCTCCTCGGTAGACAACAGTGAAACATAAATATCGGCATAGCCCAGGTCACGGCTGACCTTGACGTCGTTCACCGTGACCATCCCAACGCGAGGGTCTTTCACCTCGCGCTGGATGATCTGGGCCAGCTCACGCTGCATCTGATCGCCGATGCGCTCTACGCGACTGTATTCCCGTGCCATCAGGCCCCCGTGGATTCGAGCTGACGTTCAACACGGACGCGATCGAACACTTCGATCTGGTCGCCCACTTTTACGTCGTAACCTTTAACACCGATGCCGCACTCCATGCCATTACGGACCTCGGCAACGTCGTCCTTGAAGCGGCGCAGGGATTCCAGCTCGCCTTCAAAGATCACCACGTTGTCACGCAGGACGCGGATCGGCTTGTTACGGTATACCGTACCTTCGGTGACCATACAGCCCGCTACCTGGCCGAATTTGGGCGAGCGGAACACGTCGCGTACGTCGGCAATACCCACGATATCCTCGCGGAATTCGGGCTTGAGCATGCCGGTCAGCGCCGCTTTAACATCATCAATCAGGTTGTAGATGATGCTGTAGTAACGAAGATCCAGACCTTCCTGCTCCACCAGACGCTTGGAAGCCACATCCGCACGCACGTTGAAACCGAAGATAACCGCATTGGTAGCCATGGCCAGACTTACGTCGGTCTCGGCAATACCGCCCACACCGGACGACACGATCTTCACCTGAACCTCATCGTTACCCAGGTCGTGCAGGGCTTTGACAATGGCTTCCAGCGAACCACGCACGTCGGTCTTGAGGACCACGTTAAGGGTTTTGACTTCATCTTTGCCCATGTTCTCGAGCTTGGCCGCCTGCTGGCGCTGCAGCCGCTGCTCACGCTCGCGAACCTGACGGAATTCCGCCAGCTCTTTGGCTTTCTTCTCATCCGCTACGGCAAAGAACTCGTCACCGGCGTTCGGCGTACCATTCAGACCCAGGATCTCTACCGGAATGGAAGGACCGGCTTCTTTTACCTGCCGGCCGGCTTCGTCGGTCATGGCACGCACTTTACCGAAGAAAGAGCCGGCCACTACCATCTCGCCCTGACGCAAGGTGCCGTTCTGTACCAGAACCGTCGCGACCGAACCACGGCCACGCTCCAGGCTGGACTCAACAACCACGCCTTGTGCCGTCGCGTCCGGGGATGCCTCAAGTTCAAGAACCTCCGCCTGCAGCAGAACCGCTTCCAGCAGATCGTCGATGCCGGCACCGGTGTGAGCAGACACCGGGACAAACTGAACATCGCCGCCCCAGTCTTCCGGAATCACTTCCAGAGCGGACAACTCGTTCTTGATCCGGTCCGGATCTGCGGTTTCCTTGTCCATCTTGGTGATCGCCACAACGATCGGGACACCGGCCGAACGGGCGTGGTCAATGGCTTCTTTGGTCTGCGGCATGACGCCGTCGTCCGACGCCACCACCAGAATAACGATATCGGTACACTGGGCACCACGAGCACGCATGGCGGTAAACGCGGCGTGGCCCGGTGTGTCCAGGAAGGTCACAATGCCGTGGTCGGTCTTTACGTGGTAAGCACCGATGTGCTGCGTAATACCACCGGATTCACCCGCCGCCACCTTGGCCCGGCGGACATAGTCCAGCAGGGAGGTTTTACCGTGGTCAACGTGACCCATCACGCTGACAACCGGTGCCCGCTTGATGCGCTCTTTGCCTTCGTCGATGCTGGTAATTTCGTTCAGCATTTCGTTCTCAAAGGCATCCGCACTGACGGCTCTGGCCTTGTGGCCCAGCTCTTCGGTAACCAGAATCGCCGTTTCCTGATCCAGTGCCTGGTTGATGGTGGCCATCACGCCCATGCCCATCAGGGTTTTGATAACATCAGCGGCTTTAACAGCCATACGCTGGGCGAGATCACCTACGGTGACGGTTTCCGGAATCTCTACTTCTCTTACCATGGGCTTGGTTGGCCTCTCGAAAGCATGACGCTTTTCTTTGGGTTTCTTTTTAGCCCGCAGCTGCTTGCGAGGAGCACTTCCGTCCTCATCCTCAGATATTACTAACGGTTCGTCGACCGAACGGCTGCGAGGGCCGCGATGGCCAGCCTGTTTTTTCTTCGGCTTGCCTTCTTCAACTTCATCACCGCGCTCGCGAACTTTTTCTTTCTTTTTCTTGGGCTTGCGCTCCCGGCCGTCGTCTTCAGGCGGAGGCATGGGGACATCCTCCGGCTCCGGAACGGGCTCGGGCTCCTGGGCCACGGCTGGTTCAGGGCTGGCTTCTTGCTGTTCCGCTGCCGGCTGCGCCTCTGCAGCCACCTCCGGTTGCGGCTGCGCCTGCTGCTCCTGCGCTACCCCGGGAGTTGCCTCCGGCGCGTTCTGGTCTGCGACAGGCTGCTCTGCAATGTCTTCCGGCTTCGGTGCGTCGGCCTCCGGCTCCGGTTGCAGCTCCGCACGCTTGATATAGGTGCGGCGTTTGCGGACCTCCACATTCACCGTCTTGGCCTTGCCGGCCTTGAGGGTGGTGGTGGTTTTCCGCTTAAGGGTAATCTTGTTCGGCTCTGCCTGAGCGTCACCGTGGCTCTTTCTCAGATAGGTCAGCAGTTGCTGCTTCTCTTCACCTGTGACAGCGTCGTCTTCATTGCGGGCCTGCAGGCCCGCTTCAACGATCTGCTTCAGCAAACGATCCACGGGAGCGCCTACATCTGCGGCCAGCTGTTTTACCGTTACGTCCGTCATACTGGTCCTCCTCTCCCGAATCAGGCCTGGTCTTCAAACCAGGGTGCGCGGGCCGCCATAATCAGCTGGCCGGCACGCTCTTCATCCATACCTTCAATATCGAGCAGATCATCCACAGACTGCTCGGCAAGTTCTTCCATCGTGCGCACGCCCATACCGGCGAGCTTGTAGGCGAGGGCACTGTCCATGCCCGCCATATTGAGCAGATCGTCCGCAGGCTCTGTACTCTCCAGCGCTTCCTGGCTGGCCAGGGCCTGGTTAAGCAGAACGTCTTTCGCACGGCGGCGCAGCTCGGTCACGACTTCCTCATCAAAACCTTCGATCGCCAGCATCTCTTCCATCGGCACGTAGGCTACTTCTTCAATAGAAGTGAAACCTTCCTCGATCAGAACACCGGCAAATTCCTCGTCAACATCCAGGTGAGCGGTGAAATGCTCCAGCAGGCGGTTGTGCTCCTGCTCCTGACGCTCCCCGGCTTCCTGCTCGGTCATTACGTTCAGGGTCCAGCCGGTCAGCTCGGAGGCCAGCCGTACGTTCTGGCCGTTACGGCCTATCGCCTGAGCCAGGTTATCCTCTGCCACAGCAACATCCATGGTATGACGATCTTCGTCCATGACGATAGAGGCCACTTCGGCCGGAGCCATGGCATTGATCACCAGCTGGGCCGGGTTGTCGTCGTACAGAACGATATCCACGCGTTCACCGCCCAACTCATTGGAAACGGCCTGCACCCGGGAGCCGCGCATACCTACGCAGGCACCGACAGGGTCAATCCGGCGATCGTTGGTCTTGACCGCGATCTTGGCCCGGGAGCCGGGATCACGGGCCGCGCCACGGATTTCGATCAGCTCTTCAGCAATCTCCGGCACTTCAATCCGGAACAGCTCGATCAGCATCTGAGGATCGCTGCGGCTCAGAATCAGCTGTGGGCCGCGGTGATCGGTACGGATCTCCAGCAGCAGCGCACGCACCCGGTCACCCATGCGGAAGGTTTCCCGTGCGATCAGATGTTCCCGCGGCAGCAGAGCTTCTGCGTTGCCGCCGAGATCAACAATAACGTTGTCCCGAGTCACTTTCTTGACGGTGCCGGAAACCAGCTCGCCCAGACGATCACGGTAGCTGTCGACAATTTTCATGCGCTCAGCTTCGCGCACTTTCTGGAAGATGATCTGCTTGGCCGCCTGCGCGCCAATCCGGCCGAAGGCCACAGATTCCGTCTTCTCTTCATGAATATCACCAGGCCTGAGATCAGTATCGATCTCTTCCGCTTCCTGCATGGTCAGCTCGGTACCAAGAGCAGGAACAGCGTCGTTGTCCACCACCAGCCAGCGCCGGAAGGTCTCATACTCGCCGGTACGACGGTCGATGGAAACCCGGATATCAGCTTCTTCATCTTCATAGCGTTTTTTGGCAGCGGTCGCGAGGGCGAGTTCGATCGCCTCAAAAATCACTTCCTTCTCGACACCTTTCTCGTTCGAGACGGATTCCACTACCAGCAAGATCTCTTTACTCATGGGTTTGCCCTGCCCTCAAAATATTCAAAACATCCAGAATTCGGTTTGAACAGTTCATTCGAAAACCGGCATGATGTTGGCTTTTTCGATACTTTCGAACGGCAAAAGGTACTCGTGATCATCCACCACGATCACCACATCATCGCCCTCTATCCCCTTGATCAGGCCCTGGAATTTACGCCGGCCTTCAAACGGCATGCGCAGCCTGAGCTGTACCTGGTGGCCCACGAACGTCTCGTAGTGCTCCAGCCGGAACAGCGGCCGGTCCATTCCTGGTGACGACACCTCCAGCACATATTCATTCTGGATAGGATCTTCCACGTCCATCACACCGCTGACCTGACGACTGACCTTCTCACAATCATCAACGCTGATACCGTTTTCGGCATCATCGATAAACACCCTGAGCATTGACTGATGCCCGCGGGATCGGAATTCAATGCCCCAGAACTCATATCCGAGCCCTTCCACCACAGGGCGCAGAAGGTTTTCTAACTGTTTCAGTTTGGCTGACAAGTGTCGCCGCCTCCGTAATTGCATTTTCAGGGTACAAAAACAAAAAAAGGGCTGTTAATCAGCCCTTTTTATGCACCAGGGCCTTTGCGCCAGGCCCCTTAATCAAAAAGCCCCTGCAAGCGGGGCCTTCTGTTGCAAGAATTCGCAGAGAGCTCACCCAAATATGCCCTCTGCCGACAGACACCTGGCCTGCCAGGGAACCAGAATAATTTACTGACTCCGTTAACCGCGGGAGTATAGATCACATCGCGCGGAATGGTCAAGGACTGACCAAAAAAAACGGCCTGGGTTTGCCAAGCCGTTTTTTAGTATGGTGCCCGGGGCCGGACTCGAACCGGCACGGCTTTCGCCACTACCCCCTCAAGATAGCGTGTCTACCAGTTTCACCACCCGGGCATAAACCTTACTCGAGGTCAGGGAGATCAGACTCACCTGCCTCCGCTTCACTTGCAGCCGCCTCGCCGATATCCGGCGCCTGGCTGGACGTTGCCGGCCCCTGACGGGACTCCTGAACCACTGGAATCCCGGCTTCTCCGGCCACTTCAGCACGCTGCTTGGCAAAAACCGCCAGCGAAAAACTTGTTACAAAAAAGATAACCGCCATGAAGGTGGTCACCCGGGTCAGGAAGTTACCACTACCCTGACTGCCAAATACGGTCTGGGAAGCACCGCCACCAAATGCCGCTCCGGCATCCGCGCCCTTCCCCTGCTGGATCAGGACCAGGCCCACCAGTGCCACGGCGATAACGACGTGTACTACAACTACCAGTGTTTCGATCCAGTCCATACAAACTCTCGTATACGTTTCGGCTTAGGTATTCGCCGGCAATGCCCGGCAAATACTGACAAACTCATCGGCGCTTAACGATGCACCGCCAATCAGACCGCCATCGATATCCGGTTCTGAAAACAAAGCGGCCGCATTATCCGCTTTTACGCTGCCGCCGTAAAGTACTGAAATGCGATCAGATGGCGCTTTCATGCTCGACAGCACATTTCGGATTTCCGCATGCATTGCCTGAGCATCGCCGGCGGTCGCTGTACGCCCGCTGCCGATGGCCCAGACCGGCTCGTAAGCCACGACTACCTGAGACCAGCACGCGGCATCAACCCGCGCAAGCCCCAAAAGCACCTGGGCCGCAACCACGCGCTCGGCATCGCCCGCCTCACGCTGCGCGAGGGTTTCACCGACACAGAGAACAGCCGTGAGACCTGCCTTGAGCACCTGCTCTACCTTAGCAGCCACCATCTCGTCGGTTTCACCAAACAACTGGCGCCGCTCGGAGTGGCCCACAAGAACGTACTGACAACCCATATCCCGGGCCATCTCCGCGGAGATTTCACCCGTGTAGGCGCCGGACTGCCATTCACTGACATTCTGGACACCTACCGCCAGTGCCCCGGCATCCGCCTGCACGGCATCCACGTATAGCGCCGGAGGAATGATAACCACCTCGGCGCCACTACCCAGGCACTCAGCCTGTTCACGGATGGGAGCTACCAGTTGCTGCACCAGGTCTTTCGACCCGTTCATTTTCCAGTTACCGGCTACAATCCTGCGACGCATACCCATTCTCTGAAAATCCGAATGCCCTGAAAACAAGGGAGCGCGCACTATACAGGACACAATTGCCTTGCACAACCCGCGCCCACCAACTCAGGCGCGGGAATGCTCTACTACCCGGGCAAGCTCTTCGGCCACGCGGTTTATCTGCTCAGCATCCTGGCCTTCCGCCATAACACGGATCAGCGGTTCCGTGCCGGAGGCCCGCAGGAGTATGCGCCCGGAATCCCCGAGCCTGGCCTCGGCCTTCTGCATGGCGTCGACAATATCGGGACGGGAGAGCGGATCAAATCGCTGCGCCACCCGTACGTTGACCATCTTCTGGGGCAGCTTGCTCATGCCCTTTCGCAGCTCCTGCATGGTCATGCCAGAGGTACGGACCGCCAGCAGCACCTGCAGGGCCGAGACGATACCGTCACCGGTACTGGTGCAATCCCGGATCACCATATGCCCGGACCCTTCACCACCTACCAGCCAGTTATTGGCCAGCAAGCGCTCCATCACATAACGGTCGCCGACCTTCGCACGCTCAAACTCGATACCAAGCTCCCGCAACGCGAGCTCCACACCCAGATTGGTCATCAGGGTGCCTACCACACCTCCTTTGAGCCGGCCTTCCGCCTGGCGCTGGGAGGCAAGGATATACAGAAGCTCATCGCCGTCCACTTCGGAGCCGTCGCGATCGACCATCAGAACCCGGTCGCCGTCCCCGTCGAACGCTATCCCGAGATCCGCCTGCCGGGCCGCAACCGTCTGTTTCAGTGCATCAAGATGGGTGGAGCCCACGTTAAGATTGATGTTCAGGCCATCTGGGCTGGCACCAATCACGGTAATCCTTGCTCCGAGCTCCCGGAACACCTGGGGCGCTACGTGGTAGGTGGCACCGTGGGCGCAGTCCAGCACAATATGCAGGCCATCAAGAGTGAACTCATTCGGTACCGTGCTTTTGCAGAACTCCACGTACCGGCCGGGCGCATCATCAATGCGACTGGCCTTGCCCAGCTCGTTGGCGCCACATACCTGGAGGGGCTGGTCCAGCCAGTACTCAATCTCCGCCTCCAACGCATCATCGAGCTTGGTGCCGTCGGCCGAGAAGAACTTGATGCCATTGTCGTGGTGGGGATTATGGGAGGCACTGATTACGATGCCGGCAGAGGCACGAAAGGTTCTGGTGAGATAGGCAATCGCCGGAGTCGGCATCGGGCCCAGCAGTTTCACATCCACACCGGCGGCCGACAGGCCTGCCTCAAGGGCCGACTCAAACATATAGCCGGACAGCCGGGTATCCTTGCCGATCAGCACACTGTTACGCTGACCGTCCTTCTTGAACGCCTGCCCTGCCGCCCAGCCAAGATGCAGCATGAACTGCGGTGTAATCGGCTGTTCACCAACGCGCCCACGAATACCATCCGTTCCAAAATACTTACGCTCAGACATCAGATTGCCTCCTTTACCGCCGTAACAACCTTTACGGCGTCTGCTGTTTCCCTAACATCGTGCACCCTGAGAATGCTGGCACCTTTCATGGCGGATATTGTCGCGGCCGCGAGGCTTGCCGGCAACCTTTCATTGACATCCCGGCCGGTAATCGCACCCAACATCGATTTGCGGGACAGTCCGATCAGCAAAGGATGGCCAAGCATATGCAACTGCTCAAGGGTGGCGAGCAGCTGGACGTTATGCCCGACGGTTTTACCAAATCCGAATCCCGGGTCGAGAATTATCCTGTCGGGGTCGACGCCGGCCGCCTCCGCGACCCGTATGCGCTCGGTCAGAAACGAACTGACATCCCGGCGCACATTCCGGTAACGGGGGTTATCCTGCATGGTGTCCGGCTCGCCCTGGATATGCATGATACACACCGGAATGCCCGCCCGGGCCGCCACCTCGGGCGCACCCTCCCGCTGCAGCGCCCGCACATCATTAATCAGCCCGGCTCCAAGACTGGCCGTCTCCGCCATCACCTGCGGATTGCTGGTGTCCACGGAAATGACCACATCCAGCTCTCTGGCAATGGCTTCCACCACCGGGCATACCCGGTCGAGTTCTTCCTGGGTAGTGACAACGGCAGCGCCCGGGCGGGTTGACTCCCCACCCACATCAATAAAGGCAGCGCCATCAGCCACCATTTGCCGGGCACGAACCATTGCTGCCTCCGGCGAATTAAACCTGCCCCCGTCTGAAAAGGAGTCCGGCGTCACGTTGAGAATCCCCATCACGTGGCATTGGGAGAGATCCAGTTCGCGGCTGGCAAAGTTCATTTTCATAAGGCAGCTTCCACAGGCAGGTTATCACAGAGAAAACAAACGCAAACGCCGCCCGGGCCGGGCGGCGTTTGATAGGACCGGGCAGGGCGGGCTGGTCAGTGTTCGCCCGCCGGACGCCCTACTCCGGGCTGTCGCCCATCGTCAGAGCTTTTCGGCTCCGGGGCGGGCTCCTCGGGCTTCAGACCATCGGTCGGACCACTATCTCCCCAGTTTTTGGGGGGACGAGGCTCCCTGCCTTCCATGATGTCATCAATCTGGTATCGATCAATGGTCTCATATTTCATGAGTGCATCGGCCATCATGTCGAGCTTGTCTCGATTATCCATCAGAATCTGCTTGGCCGTCTCGTAGCAGGTATCGATGATATTACGCACTTCCTCGTCGATCCGCTGCGCCGTTTCCGGCGAATAAACCGTATGCTGCTGGCCCGCAGACCGGCCCAGGAACGGCTCTTCACTGTCTGTGTCGTACTGCAGGGGGCCCAGCTTCTCGGAAAGCCCCCATCGGGTCACCATGTTACGCGCAAGGCTGGTAGCCCTCTCGATATCGTTGGAGGCACCGGTGGTGACGCCATCGAAGCCCAACGTGAGCTCTTCGGCAATCCGTCCGCCAAACAGGCTACAAATTGAGCTCATCAGGAAGCGCTTGGAGTGACTGTACTTGTCCTCTTCCGGAAGGAACATAGTGACACCCAGCGCCCGCCCACGGGGAATGATACTTACCTTGTAAACCGGGTCGTGCTCGGGCACCAGCCGGCCCACAATGGCGTGTCCGGACTCGTGGTAGGCTGTGTTGCGCTTCTCTTTTTCATTCATCACCATGGACTTGCGCTCGGCGCCCATCATGATCTTGTCTTTTGCCAGCTCCAGCTCTTCCATCGACACCAGGCGCTGGTTCCGGCGGGCCGCAAACAGCGCTGCCTCGTTGACCAGGTTGGCCAGGTCAGCACCGGAGAAGCCGGGCGTACCACGCGCAATCACCGCAGGGTCGATACCATCAGCCAGGGGCACTTTTTTCATGTGCACCTTGAGGATCTGCTCGCGGCCGAGAATGTCCGGCAGACCAACCACAACCTGGCGGTCAAAACGACCGGGGCGCAGCAACGCGGGGTCCAGCACGTCCGGGCGGTTGGTGGCGGCAATGACGATAACGCCTTCGTTACCCTCAAAACCGTCCATCTCAACCAGCAGCTGGTTCAGGGTTTGTTCACGCTCATCGTGGCCGCCCCCCATACCGGCACCGCGATGGCGACCGACTGCGTCGATCTCATCGATAAAGATGATGCAGGGGCTCTGCTTCTTGGCCTGCTCGAACATGTCGCGGACCCGGGAGGCACCCACCCCAACAAACATTTCGACAAAGTCAGAACCGGATATGGAGAAAAACGGAACTTTGGCCTCGCCGGCAATAGCCTTGGCAAGGAGGGTCTTACCGGTGCCCGGAGGCCCCACCATCAACACGCCCCGGGGGATACGGCCGCCCAGACGCTGAAACTTGCTCGGATCGCGAAGGAAGTCCACCAGTTCCTTGACGTCTTCTTTGGCTTCGTCAACACCGGCCACATCGGCAAAGGTGGTTTTGATCTGGTCTTCACTCAGCAGGCGCGCCTTGCTCTTGCCGAACGACATCGGGCCTTTACCGCCGCCCCCGCCTTGCATCTGGCGCATGAAGAACACAAACAGGGCGATGATGATCAGTATCGGGAAGGCGGCAACCAGCAATTGGGTCCAGAGGCTCTGGCGCTCCGGTTCCTTGCCGATGACCTCAACCTGATTGGCAAGGAGATCGTCCATCAGCTTGTTATCCGCCACTTGTGGGCGGATGGTCTGGAACTGGGAACCGTCACCCCGGACCCCCTGTACCTGCAGGCCATCGATCGTCACCTGCCGGACCTGTCCCTGCTGGACCATTTCCACAAACTGGGAATAATTGACTTGTTGCCCGCTGGTGGTGGGAGAGAAATTCTGAAACACCATCAGCAGCACGGCGGCTATTACTAGCCAGAGAACCAGATTTTTTGCCATATCGTTCAAGGATCATCACCTGTGAATTGCAGAGCCGCAACTCCCGCAGCGACCCTTTTCCCACACCTTACACTACTTTTACGTCTGTAAACCAGAAATGGCCTGCTCCGATCCGGCGCCATCTCTATCTATATTGGGGGCCTTAGCCCGATTACAACGCCTGTTGTAAGTGAATACGGCCATTTGTGGCGGTGTGCTATCTGTTACAATTACAAAATTATACGCGGTTGTCTGCCACGACGCCGCTGACCTTTTGTTAATTACACCCATAAAGAGATTACATCATGAGTCTGTCGCCCGAACAACGCCGGGAATACCGGGCCATCGCCCACAACCTGAAGCCCGTTATCATCGTTGGTGACAAAGGCCTTTCAGAAGGACTGCAGGGAGAACTGGACCGGGCGCTGAACGACCATGAGCTGATCAAGATCAAGATGTCGAGCCAGGACCGCGAGGCCCGCCAGGAGGCCATACAGGCCCTGTGTGAGAGTTCGGGAGCCGAACTGGTACAGACCATCGGCAAAATTGCGGTGCTCCTGCGCCGGGCAAAAAAACCCAACCCCAGGCTGTCCAACCTGCTCAGAAACAAATGATGACAAAGCCGGCACGGGCAGATTAACCCGGCCGGCTTTTTTGCTGGCGCCGGTTTCCTCAGATGTACTCTACTTCGGAAATCTCGTACTCCACCGTGCCCGAAGGAATGCGGATTGCCACCACATCACCTTCGTTTTTGCCCACCAGCGCTCTGGCAATCGGAGATGAGACAGACAGCTTCCCGTCCTTGATGTCAGCCTCATCCTCACCAACGATCTGGTAAATCACCTCTTCGTCGGTGTCCATGTTAAGCAGATGCACGGTGGTACCGAAGACCACCCGGCCGGTGTTCTCCATGGCGGTTACATCGATGACCTGCGCCGCGGAGAGCTTGCCCTCGATTTCCTGAATACGGCCTTCGATAAAGCTCTGCTGCTCACGGGCCGCATGATATTCGGCGTTTTCTTTCAGGTCGCCGTGCTCACGGGCGTCGGCTATGGCCGCGATAACCCGGGGACGATCCTGGGACTTGAGCTTTTTCAGCTCGTCTCGCAGGCGGGCTTCGCCTGCTTTGGTCATTGGTACTCTGGCAGCCATCGTCTTATTTTCCTGCGTGCAAGTCCTGGAGGCGACGAACCGTGCGCTCAGGACCAAATTTAATAGCCCGGCAGTAGGCTTCGCCACCTGCCAGGGTCGTCGCATACGCCACCTTGGTTTGCAGGGCAGACTGGCGAATCTGCGCCGAGTCGGAAATCGCCTTGCGCCCCTCGGTCGTGTTGAGAATCAACTCAATTTTTCCGTTCTTGATGGCATCAACAATGTGCGGGCGCCCTTCGCCCACTTTGTTAACCCGCTCAACGGAGATACCTTCGGCCTCGAACGCCTTGGCTGTGCCTGAGGTTGCCACAATCCGGAAGCCGGCATCAATCAGATCCCGGGCCACTTTCACAGCACCCGCTTTATCCACATCCCGGACCGATATGAAGGCCGTGCCTTTAACCGGCAGATGCTCGCCGGCCGCCAGCGATGCCTTGGCAAAGGCTTCGTCAAAGCTGTCTCCCAGGCCCATCACTTCCCCGGTGGATTTCATTTCGGGCCCGAGGATCGGGTCGACCGAGGGGAACTTGTTGAACGGGAACACCGATTCCTTGACGGCGTAATAAGTGGGCACGATTTCCTGGGTGAAGTTCAGCTCTTTCAGGGTCTTGCCAGACATTACCCGGGCCGCAACCGCCGCCAGGGAGGTCCCGATCGCCTTGGAGACAAACGGAACGGTACGGGAGGCACGCGGGTTGACTTCGATCACGTAGATCTCGCCATCCTGCCAGGCCAGCTGAACGTTCATCAGGCCGATCACCTCAAGCTCGATGGCCATTTTCCTGACCGCATCACGCATGGCGTCCTGGACATCCATTGGCAGGCTGTACGGTGGCAGTGAGCACGCGGAGTCGCCGGAGTGAACGCCGGCCTGTTCGATGTGCTGCATGATGCCACCAATCACCACGTCCTTGCCGTCGCTGATGGCATCGATATCAATCTCAACCGCGGCATTCAGGAAGTGGTCGAGCAGAACCGGGCTGTCGTTGGAAACCAGTACGGCATTGCGCATATACCGTACCAGTTCGGTTTCGTCATACACGATTTCCATCGCGCGCCCACCCAGAACGTAGGAGGGCCGCACCACCAGCGGATAGCCGATTTCACGCGCCGCCACAATGCCTTCCTCGTGGCTGCGTACGGTGGCATTCTCGGGCTGCCTGAGGCCGAGACGCTGGATCATCTGCTGGAAGCGCTCACGGTCTTCTGCCCGGTCAATCGCATCCGGGCTGGTCCCGATGATGGGGACGCCGGCCGCTTCCAGGCCACGGGCCAGCTTCAGCGGCGTCTGGCCGCCGTACTGGACAATCACGCCCTTGGGCTTCTCAAGGTGAATGATCTCCAGCACGTCCTCCAGTGTGATCGGCTCAAAATACAGGCGATCGGAGGTGTCGTAGTCGGTGGAGACGGTTTCCGGGTTGCAGTTGATCATGATGGTTTCGTAGCCATCTTCACGCATCGCCAGTGCCGCGTGCACACAGCAGTAATCGAACTCGATCCCCTGGCCGATACGGTTGGGACCGCCGCCGATCACCACGATCTTCTCGCGATCGGTCGGCTCCGCCTCGCACTCTTCCTCATAGGTGGAGTACATGTAGGCGGTGTCTGACGCAAACTCTGCTGCGCAGGTGTCTACCCGCTTGTACACCGGCCGCACACCGAGGTCGTGACGCAGCTTGCGCAAGCTGATTTCAGAAATACCCAGCAGCCTGGCCAGCCGGACATCGGAGAACCCTTTGCGCTTGAGGCGGAGCATCGTGGCCCGGTCGATATCGGCCCGGCCGGCGTTGCGCAGCGCACGCTCTTCGTTAATCAGATCTTCAATCTGCACCAGGTACCATGGGTCGACGTTGGTGTGGGTGAAGACTTCCTCAACGGTCATGCCGGCACGGAAGGCATCACCGATGTACCAGATACGATCCGCGCCCGGTACGCTCAGCTCCTGCAACAGGATTTCGCGACTGCTGTCAGAGCCGAGGTCCTCAAGCTGCTCGTCGAAGCCGTCCGAGCCCACTTCCAGGCCACGCAAGGCTTTCTGAATGGACTCCTGGAAGGTACGGCCAATCGCCATCACCTCACCCACGGATTTCATCTGGGTGGTCAGACGGGCATCGGCCTGGGGGAACTTCTCAAAAGTAAAACGGGGAACCTTGGTCACCACGTAATCGATGGTGGGCTCAAACGACGCCGGAGTGACGCCACCGGTGATTTCGTTCTGCAGCTCATCCAGGGTGTAGCCCACCGCCAGCTTGGCCGCTACTTTGGCAATGGGAAAGCCCGTTGCCTTGGAGGCCAGGGCCGAGGAGCGCGAAACCCGCGGGTTCATCTCGATGACCACCATGCGGCCGGTATCCGGGTTAACGCCAAACTGTACGTTGGAACCACCGGTTTCGACACCGATCTCACGCAGGACCGCCAAGGAGGCGTTGCGCATGATCTGGTATTCCTTGTCGGTGAGGGTCTGGGCCGGAGCAACGGTGATAGAGTCCCCGGTATGCACACCCATGGCGTCAAAGTTCTCGATGGAACACACGATGATGCAGTTGTCGTTCTTGTCGCGAACAACTTCCATCTCGTACTCTTTCCAGCCGATCAGGGATTCGTCGATCAGCAACTCGTTAGTGGGGGAAAGATCCAGACCCCGGGTACAGATTTCCTCGAACTCTTCCTTGTTATAAGCAATACCGCCGCCGGAACCGCCCATGGTAAAGGAGGGGCGGATGATGCACGGAAAACCGATGTCTTCAGAGATCTGCCAGGCTTCTGCCATGGAGTGGGCAATCGCGGCACGAGGGCATTCAAGGCCGATCTTTTTCATCGCCTGGTCAAAGCGGTTGCGGTCTTCCGCCTTGTCGATGGTGTCGGCGTTGGCACCGATCATCTCAACGCCAAATTTCTCGAGCACGCCGTGTTTTTCGAGATCCAGGGCACAGTTAAGCGCTGTCTGCCCGCCCATGGTGGGCAGGAGCGCATCCGGCCGCTCTTTCTCAATGATCTTCTCGACAGTTTGCCAGGTAATGGGCTCGATGTAGGTGGCATCGGCCATGGCAGGGTCGGTCATGATGGTGGCGGGGTTGGAGTTCACCAGAATAACCCGGTAACCCTCTTCGCGCAGCGCCTTGCAGGCCTGGGCGCCGGAGTAGTCAAACTCGCACGCCTGCCCGATCACGATGGGACCAGCGCCCAGGATCAGGATGCTTTGGATGTCTGTACGTTTTGGCATGTGTTGGTAAACCTGTCAGAAACTTTTGAATTCATGCAGCGCAGTCAACAGCGCCGGTGAGCTATCCCGGATGGCCTTGCCCTCAGGCAGATCGCGCTTCCATCATCTGGATAAACTCTTCGAACAACAGCGCTACATCGTGAGGGCCGGGGCTCGCTTCCGGATGCCCCTGAAAACTGTAGGCTGCCTTATCTGTGCGCCGCAGGCCCTGCAGGGTGCCATCAAACAGAGATTTGTGGGTGGCTTCCAGATTGGCTGGCAGAGTATCACTGTCTACCGAAAAACCATGGTTCTGACTGGTGATCATCACCGAGCCGGTGGCCAGATCCTGCACCGGATGGTTGGCACCGTGGTGGCCATGGTTCATCTTCACGGTTTTGGCGCCGCTGGCCAGCGCCAGCAATTGATGCCCCAGACAGATACCAAACACCGGCGTGTCGGTTTCCAGAACCTCCTGAATGGCCCGGATCGCATAATCACATGGCTCGGGATCACCCGGGCCATTGGACAGGAAGATGCCGTCGGGATTCATGGCCAGCACCTCTGAAGCCGGGGTTTGTGCCGGCACAACAGTCACCTCGCAACCCCGGGCGGCAAGAATCCGCAGCAGGCTGTATTTAACGCCGTAGTCCCAGGCAACGACCTTGAACCGGCTTTCGGTCTGCTCACCGTAACCATTGGCAAGGTCCCATTCGGTCTGGGTCCACTGATAAGGGCTGGCGCAGGTTACTTCCCGGGCCAGGTCCATTCCCTTCAGGCCGGGAAAGGCCTGGGCCAGCTCAAGAGCACGCTCGGCGGTGGCCTTCTCACCGGTCACAATGGCGCCGCCCAGGCTGCCCTTGTCCCGGAGGATTCTGGTCAGTCGACGGGTATCGATATCAGCAATACCAACCACGTTATTGTCGCGCAGGTAGTCGCTCAGACTGCCCTGGCTGCGCCAGTTGCTGGCAATCAGGGGAAGGTCCCGGATAATCAGGCCCGCCGCCTGGACGCGGTCTGACTCAATATCTTCTTCATTTACACCGGTATTGCCGATATGCGGATACGTGAGGGTGACCATCTGGCGGGCGTAGGACGGGTCTGTCAGGATTTCCTGGTAGCCGGTCATGGCGGTGTTAAACACCACTTCGCCGCTGGTCTCTCCGTTTGCGCCGATGGCGGTGCCGTAAAACAGGCTTCCGTCTGCGAGTGCAAGGATTGCTGGTGTGCTCAAGGCTTGTATCCTCATCGAGTGGCGTAAGTTCGTCACGAACAGGAACGCAAGCGCAAATTCAGGTTGCAAAAAAGCGAGACGAGGTAACAACCCGGTCCCGCTTTCTTATAAACTTTTCAAAGGTACGCTTGGTGCAGTGAAATCGACTTATTGTAAGATTTCTGGCGTTTTTTGTCCACGGAGAATTCAGTCTGGATACAGGCTCCGGCAAGTGGCGTTCAGCATTAGCCCTTCAAACTCAAGACATCCTGCATGTCATACAGTCCAGCGGCCTTCCCTTCCAGCCAGAGCGCAGCTCGCATCGCCCCCCTGGCAAAAGTCATCCGGCTGCTCGCCTTGTGGGTGATTTCAATACGCTCGCCCTCTGTGGCGAACAGAACGGAGTGGTCGCCCACCACGTCGCCGGCACGGATGGTTTCGAAGCCGATTTCCTTACGGGTGCGTTCGCCGGTAAAGCCTTCCCGGCCGTACACGGCGCATTCTTTCAGGTCACGGCCGAGGGCGTCGGCTACCACTTCGCCCATGCGCAGGGCGGTGCCCGAGGGAGCGTCTTTTTTGTGGCGGTGGTGGGCTTCGATGATTTCTACGTCGTAGTCGTCACCCAAAGTAGCCGCTGCGGTACGCAGGAGGTTGAGAACCACATTCACACCCACGCTCATATTGGGGGCAAACACCATCGGCGCAGTCTCGGCCAGCATCGCTAACTGCTCCTTTTCGGAGTCTGTCATGCCGGTTGTACCAACGACCATCCGCTTGCCGCTGGCGCTGCAAAAGCGTGCGTTCTCCAGTGTCAGATCCGGGAAGGTAAAGTCGATCAGCACGTCGAAGTCGTCTTTCACCGCCTCGAGGCTCCCGGCCATCCTGACGCCGGTTTTGCCGATACCGGTCATGTCTCCGGCGTCCGCACCGATCAGACTGCTGCCCGGCTCCACAATCGCCGCCCCGAGCTCCAGCCCGTCTGTGCCGTTAACCGCTTCGATCAACACTTTACCCATGCGCCCGGCGGCGCCGATGATTGCTACCCGCATCTGTCCTGTCCTCAGAATTTCATTTCATCGAAGAAGCTTTTTACGCCCTTGAACCAGGAGGTCTTCTTCGGAGCATGATGGGTGCCGTTGCTACCGTCCAGTGTTTGCTGCAACTCTTCGAGCAACTCCTTCTGGCGCTTGGTCAGCTTGACCGGCGTCTCTACAATCACCCGACATAACAGATCCCCTGCCGGGCCGCCACGGACCGGGCTGACACCCTTGCTGCGCAAACGGAACAGTTTACCGGTCTGGGTCTCAGGCGGAATCTTGAGCTTTACCCGGCCATCAAGCGTCGGTACTTCCAGCTCACCACCGAGCGACGCATCACAGATACTGATCGGCACTTCACAGTACAGGTTACGACCCTCACGGGTGAAGATGGAATGCTCACGCACCGAGACCTGCACGTACAAATCCCCCGGCGGGCCACCATCAACCCCCATCTCGCCCTCTCCGGACAAGCGGATACGGTCGCCGGTATCCACCCCGGGCGGCACTTTGACCGACAGTGTTTTCTCCTGCCGTACGCGCCCCTGGCCATGACAGGATTTACAGGGATTCTTGATCACCTGGCCGGAGCCACGGCAGGTCGGGCACGCCTGCTGCACAGTAAAGAAGCCCTGCTGCATCCGCACCTGGCCCATACCCTGACAGGTACCACAGGTTTCCGGCCGACTGCCTTCCTCGGCGCCACTGCCGTCACAGGCTTCGCACTCCTTGTGACCGGGAATCCTGATTTCAACCGTTTTGCCTTTAACGGCCTCTTCCAGATCCAGCTCCAGGGTATAGCGCAGGTCTGCGCCCCGGCTGTTACGCCCGCGGCCGCCACCACCACCAAAAATGTCACCAAACACGTCGCCGAAGATATCGGAGAAGCTGGCACCGCCTCCTCCGAAGCCTCCGGCCTGGCCATCTACGCCGGCATGCCCATACTGATCATAGGCTGCGCGCTTGCTGGCATCGGCGAGCACTTCGTAGGCTTCGGTGGCCTCTTTGAATTTGCTGTCGGCATCTTTATCGTCCGGGTTACGGTCCGGATGGTACTTCATGGCGAGCTTACGGTACGCCCGCTTTATCTCTTTCTCATCCGCGTCCCGGGATACCCCGAGCACTTCGTAATAATCGCGCTTGGCCATGCTTCAAAACCCTGTTGCTATAACGCGGAAAACGCGGGCCACCCGCGTTTTCCGACTACCTGATGTACTGAAGACTTACTTCTTCTCGTCGTCTTTGACTTCTTCGAACTCGGCATCCACTGCATCATCAGCAGTCTGAGACTGAGCACCTTCTGCGCCACCGGCCTGCTGCGCCTGCTCAGCCTGGTCTGCATACATCTTCTGGGCCAGCTCGGAGGAGACTTCAGTCAGCTTCTGGGTTTTCGACTCGATATCGTCTTTATCGCTGCCTTTGAGCGCTTCTTCGAGATCCTTGATGGCGGTCTCGATCGACTCCTTCTCGCTCTCGGAAACCTTGTCGCCGGCTTCGGTCAGTGTTTTGCGGACCGCGTGGACCATGGCATCGCCCTGGTTACGGGCTTGCACCAGCTCCTCGAACTTGCGGTCTTCCTCGGCATTCGCCTCGGCATCGCGCACCATCTTCTCGATTTCATCGTCGTTCAGACCAGAAGAGGCCTTGATCACGATCGACTGCTCCTTACCGGTAGCCTTGTCTTTGGCAGACACGTTCAGGATACCGTTGGCGTCGATATCAAAGGTCACTTCGATCTGGGGTACACCGCGCGGTGCCGGCGGAATGTCGGCCAGGTCAAAACGCCCCAGTGACTTGTTCTGAGCCGCCTGCTTACGCTCACCCTGCACCACGTGGATGGTTACCGCAGTCTGGTTGTCATCCGCGGTGGAGAAGGTCTGCGACTTTTTGGTCGGAATCGTGGTGTTCTTCTCGATCAGCGGTGTGGCCACGCCACCCATGGTTTCGATCCCCAGGGTCAGCGGTGTCACATCCAGCAGCAGTACGTCTTTTACGTCACCAGACAGTACCGCACCCTGGATCGCTGCGCCCATGGCAACGGCTTCATCCGGGTTAACGTCTTTACGCGGTTCTTTGCCGAAGAACTCTTTTACCTTTTCCTGCACCAGCGGCATGCGGGTCTGACCGCCTGCCAGAATAACCTCGTCGATTTCAGAAGCTTTCACGCCGGCGTCCTGCAGAGCCACTTTACAGGGTTCCAGCGAACGCTGAACCAGCTCTTCTACCAGAGACTCAAGCTTGGCGCGGGTCAGCTTTACGTTCATGTGCTTGGGACCGCTCGCATCAGCAGTGATGTACGGCAGGTTCACGTCTGTCTGCTGGCTGCTGGACAGCTCGATTTTGGCTTTTTCTGCGGCTTCCTTCAGGCGCTGCATGGCCAGGGAGTCGCCGAACAGGTCGATACCGCTGTCTTTCTTGAACTGCTCCGCCAGATATTCGATCACTTTCAGGTCGAAGTCTTCACCACCCAGGAAAGTGTCACCGTTGGTGGCCAGAACCTCAAACTGATGCTCGCCGTCTACGTCAGCAATTTCGATGATGGACAAGTCAAAGGTACCGCCACCGAGGTCGTAAACCGCTACCGTACGGTCGCCGCTTTGCTTGTCCATGCCGTAGGCCAGGGCAGCTGCGGTGGGTTCGTTGATGATCCGCTTGACCTCAAGGCCTGCAATCCGGCCTGCGTCTTTGGTGGCCTGACGCTGGCTGTCATTAAAGTAGGCCGGAACGGTGATGACCGCTTCGGTGACTTTCTCACCAAGATAGTCCTCGGCAGTTTTCTTCATTTTCTTCAGGACTTCTGCCGATACCTGGGGCGCAGCCATTTTCTGACCTTTCACTTCTACCCAGGCGTCGCCGTTATCGGCTTTAACAATATTGTAGGGCACCATCTTGATGTCTTTCTGGACCACATCGTCCTCAAAACGACGACCGATCAGACGCTTGATGGCGTACAGGGTATTGTTGGGGTTGGTCACAGCCTGGCGCTTGGCAGACTGACCCACCAGAATTTCATTATCGTCGGTATAGGCGATAATGGACGGGGTGGTGCGATCACCCTCTGCGTTCTCGATAACCTTCACCTTGTCGCCATCCATGATGGCCACACACGAGTTGGTGGTTCCCAGGTCGATACCAATAATCTTGCTCATCGAATCACTCCAAAAAACTTTCTCAATTCGGCTCCGGGGTGCAGGCACCCCGGGCGTCGCTGGTTTAACTGCTATATTGGCGCGCTCACTGGTTTTTCAAGACCGGACGGCGCCTTTTTGATCAATTTTCGGATTTAGCCACCACAACCATCGCAGGACGCACTACCCGCCCGTTAAGCAGATAGCCTTTCTGTACGACGGCCACCACACTGTTCGGCTCCGCATCCGGGGCCGGCACCATGGACATGGCTTCGTGCTGCTGCGGATCAAACGGCTCCCCTACCGGGCTTAGCTGCTCCACATTGAACTTTTTCAGACTGCTCAGGAACAGGCCGAGCGTCATCTCGACACCTTCCCGGATCGAGGCCACCAGCTCTCCGGCATCTTCATGCCCCTCGGTGCTTTCCACCGCCTTTTCGAGACTGTCGACCACCGGCAACAGCTCTTTCACAAACTTCTCGAGCGCAAACTTGTGGGCTTTCTCTACATCAATTTCGGCACGGCGACGGACATTCTGCATCTCCGCCTGGGCGCGCAAAGCCTGATCCTGATACTCCTGAATCTTTGCCTTCAGGGCCTCCAGCTCAGATTCCTCCTGATCCGTCCCGGCGTCAGCCTGTACTGACTCTTCGGGCTCTACCGGCTGGCTCAGCTCTTCTTCTAACTGTTCACTACGTTTTTCGTCGGCACTCATGACAACTCCCGATGGATTTTCCCAGGGCCCAAGGGCCTGCGGCTAGATAAAGCCCCGCCCGATGCCGGACAGGAAAATACGACTTTGCGAACGAATATGGGGCTCCCAGGGAGGGTTTCAACCTTCACAACCGCACTTTTTCGTTTTTTTGAAACGGCATACTTTGCAAACTGAAAAAACCTGTATATATTCACAGCAACTGTATAGGCAAACAGCACCCGGTAACATACACCGGAATACTCTGAGCGGAGGTAACCGGCATGCTCAATCAACTGACTGTCACCAACTACGCTATTGCAGAAAGGGTCGAACTGCAGTTCCGCAAAGGCATGACAGCGCTCACCGGCGAAACCGGTGCCGGCAAATCCATCGTACTGGATGCCCTGGGGCTGGCGATGGGCGATCGTGCCGATGCCGGCGCAGTGCGGCACGGAGCCAAACGGGCCGATATCACCGCCAGCTTTGATATTTCTGCTATTCCGGAAGCCCGGCAATGGCTTGACTCTCATCAGCTGGATGACCAGGGCGACAAAAATGACTGCATCCTGCGCCGCACCATCAGCAAGGACGGCCGCAGCAAGGCATTTATCAATGGCCAGCCCTGCCCACTCTCCCAACTGAAAGAACTCGGCGGGCTGCTGATGGATATCCACAGCCAGCACCAGCACCAGTCCCTGTTGCGTAAAGAAACACACCGTAAACTGCTGGATGAGTTTGGCGGCCTCCAGCCCCTGGCCGACAGCACCCGGGCCGCCTGGAAAAGCTGGAACAGCTCACGCCAGAGGCTGGAGCAGCGCCGGCATAATGCCGACGAAGCCGAAGCCAGGCTCCAGCTCCTGCGTTACCAGGTAGAGGAGCTCGATCGCCTGGCCCTGAACGAAGGTGAGCAGGAGGCACTGGAGCAGGAGCAGGCACAGCTGAGCCAGGCCGATGCCGTGCTGCATTGCAGCCACCAGGCAGCCCTGTTGTGCACAGAGGATGACACCAGTGCCGCCGCACTGGTGCGCCAGGCACTGCAGCAACTGGAGCAGCTGCCGGTTGAGATTCCAGCCCTTGCAGACACCCTGCAAATGCTGACCGAAGCCCAGATTCAGATCAGCGAAGCCGGCGACAACCTGCGGCGCTTTGTTGATGATTACGAAGCCGACCCGGTACGGCTGGCCGAAGTTGAGGACCGGCTCAGCGCCATTTACCAGATGGCCCGCAAACACCGGATCAGCCCGGAGGAGCTGCCTGAGCTACACCGGCGCCTGAGCCAGGAGCTGGCCGAACTGGACGGCGGCGAAGGCAGCCTTGAACAGCTCGACGCCGAACTGGCCGAACGACTCAGCCAGTACCAGACCCTGGCCGGCGAGCTGTCCGAGAAACGGGCTCTGGCTGCCCTCGAGCTGGACCAACGCGTCGGCCGCGAGCTTGCCCAGCTGAGCATGCCTAACATGCAGTTTGTCACACACCTGGGGCAAAACCGTGAGGGCGAGCCGGCGCCACATGGCCTGGAAGACATCGAGTTTCTGGTCAGCGCCAACCCCGGGCAACCGGCACGGCCGCTGGCAAAAGTCGCATCAGGCGGCGAACTGTCGCGGATAAGCCTGGCCATTCAGGTGGTAGTCGCCCAGACCTCCACCACACCCACCCTGGTATTTGATGAAGTGGATGTGGGAATCGGCGGCGGCACAGCCGAAGTTGTCGGCCGCCTGCTCCGGTCTTTGGGCGAGAACGGCCAGGTGCTGTGTGTCACCCACTTGCCGCAGGTGGCGGCACAGTGTCATCAGCATCTGTTTGTCAGCAAGTTTACCGAAAAAGATGCCACTTACTCACGCATTGAAATCCTGGACAATCAAGGCAGGATCAGTGAAGTGGCCAGGATGCTGGGCGGGGTAGACATGACCGAACACACGCTCGCCCATGCCCGGGAGATGTTCGTAAAGGGTCAGGCGACCCATCACTGATATCCCCTCTCGATTCAGAGAGTTTTGGGGCCGGCACCTGCCGGCCCTTTTTTTATTAGGGACGCTTTACTTGTCGGCCTTCAGGGGCTTGACGTACAGAATCAGGCTGTGATCCACGATCTCGTAACCATGAGCTGCCGCAATTTTGTGCTGACGCTCCTCAATGATCTCGTCAACAAACTCGACAACCTCGCCGGTCTCGGTACACACCATGTGGTCGTGATGGCCCTCTCCCGCCATTTCGAAAACAGCGTGGCCGCCTTCGAAGTTATGGCGCAGCACCAAACCCGCCGTCTCGAACTGAGTCAGCACCCGGTAAACCGTTGCCAGACCCACATCGTCGCCCTGCTCCAAAAGCTTTTTATAGACATCCTCGGCACTCAGGTGATGCTCTTTGGCATTCTCCAGAATGTTGAAGATTTTCACTCGGGGCAACGTAACCTTAAGACCGACTTTTCGTAACTCGGCGTTTTCAAATGACATGCTACTATTCACTCTTGGGTGTGCCTAACGGCTTCCGGTATGATGAAGCCGCCGTTCAACGGTCTAACCCGTTTCACACCTGCCGCAGGCAGGCGATTTCAAGATAGAGGATTTCCCCTGGCGATGCAAAAGCTCACCGCTATCATTCTTATTAGTATTTTGTCCCTGGCTGGCTGTGCCTTTCCAGGGGTTTACAAGATCAACGTTCAACAGGGAAACATCGTTACTGATAAAGAGCTTACGGCGCTTGACCAAGGCATGCCCCGCAGCCAGGTTCATGCCCTGCTCGGCACGCCCCTGATGCTTAACCCGGTTGACCCTTCCCGGGAGTATTATGTGTATACCTTCCAGCGCCGGGGCGGTGAGATCGAGGAGCAGCGCATCATCGTTTACTATGAAGGCGACCAGTACAGCCACTACGAAGCTCAGTTACTGGAAGAAACCCCCGCCTACTGAATGGTCACGCTTTCTTTCTGGCCCGATTCAGGCGCGCCTGTTTCGGGTCGATCCTGAGAGGCCGGTATAGCTCAACCCGGTCGCCATCCCGCAGCTCATGGGTTGCCGGGTCTTTAACGACCTTGCCGAACACGCCCATGGCAATCTTCTCCGGCTCGACTTCCGGGAAAATCTTCTCAATGCCTGAGCGGCGGACTGCCTCCAGCATAGTGGTCCCTTCGGGCACTCTGACCGGAACGATCTGCTGCTTGTCCGGGCGCGCATAGGCCACTTCCACCAGCATCACGCTGCACCTCCCCGATAGAGTTCATCGGCCCGGCGGCAGAACGCATCCACCATGGTGTTGGCTGCCTGATTAAAGACCGGTCCAAACGTCATCCGGGACAACGAACCTCCAAACTCAAACTCCAGCGTGAGCACCACCTTACAGGCATTCGCCGCCAGCGAACGGAAGTGCCAGCGCCCGGTGAGATTCCGGAACGGCCCGTCCACCAACTGCATTTCGATACTCTGGGGCATCAATATCTGGTTACGGGTGGTCAGCCGTTGCCGTATCCCTCCCTTGGCAATTTCGAGAGACGCCATGATCTCTGCTCCGACACGCTCATGCACCTCGGCGTCGACACACCAGGGTAAAAACTCCGGATAGCGCGCCACATCGTTTACCAGATGGAACATCCGTTCGGCCGAATGCATAACCAGCGCTGTCTTGTCGATCTGATGAGCCATGAAAAACAGAATTCCTGCGCAAAAAACCACTGATCCGGCTGCAGGGCAGCCATTGAATTAATCGTTATGATACCGGATATCAGGCTGTTGCGGAGCAGTTTTGCTCCCCGACTGCTCTACCGCGGGTGCGCCATGCCCACACCAGACGGCCGCGCTCTCACCATCGCACAGGTTGGACAAGGAAAACACGGTGTAGTGCAGGCCAATCCACAGCGCAACAGCCGGCAACACCAACCGCATCACCCAATGCCACAACAGGCGGAACGCTGCCGGCGCGTTGCCAAGAATGACGGCACTGTACCGGCGGGTAAGGCACCAGCCGGTGAAGGTCGCCACCAGGATCGCCACCGCGGGGATGAGAATACCCCCGGTCACCAACTCAAGCCAGCGGTAGGCAGTCGCCCCCGCCAGCTGGTAATCGGCCCAGATATTAAACGAGAACAGGGAGGGCAGGCCCATTGCCCAGATCGCCAGGCCCACGCACACCACTGACCATCCCCGGGGCGCTCCGAGCCGCTCCTGCAGCCAGCTCACAACCGGCTCCAGCAAGGACACCGAAGTGGCCCAGACAACCAGCAGCACCAGCACAAACACGGCCGTAATCACCAACTGACTCATCGGCAGTTGCGCCAGAGCAACCGGCAACGAGACAAACAGCAGGCCAAAGCCCCTTTCACCATCGAGGCTGGTGCCTCCCAGCGCTACCGAAAACATCATGATCCCCGCCAGCAGCGCAATCAGTGTATCCATCAGCACGACGGCAAGAATGGAACGCTTCAGACAGGTACGCTCAGTGGTGTAGGCACCAAAAATTGTCCACACGCCCACGCCCAGCCCGAGCGTGTAGAACGCATGAAAAAGCGCCGCCTGCAGACTGCCCCAGGTAAACTGCTCGGGACGGAACCTGAGGATGTGTTCCACCCCGGATTCAAGCCGGCCGTACCACCAGGACAAGGCGAACAGCGCCACCAGCAACACCAGCGTACAAGGCACCGTAATACGAAGAGAACGCTCCAGCCCCTTCACCACCCCCCGGGCTGAAACCGCCAGTACCAGCACCAGAAAAAAGCCGTGCCAGGCCATCAGCTCGCGGTGGCGCTCGGGGCTGGCCACCAGTTCCGCCAGTCTCGCGGTAGCTGCAACGGTGGAGCCAGCTGAAAACTTACCCGATGCGCCGATAAACACATACGCCAGGGCGATGCCGCCAAAGACCGCCGTAAACGACAACACCAGAAACGCGGTGATCACACTGAGTGGACCCGCCAGAGCCCACGCCCGATGGCTTCCGGCATCCCGCACGAACCCATCCATCGCCAGTACGATTCCGTGGCGGGAGTACCGGCCCAGGACGGCTTCGGTGACCATCAGTGGCAAGGCCACCAGCAACAGGCAAAGCAGATACAGAAGCACAAAGAGGCCGCCACCATGGATACTGGCCAGATAGGGGAACTGCCACAGGTTAGCGAGCCCCACGGTGGCACCAACCGAGGCCCAGAAGAAGGTGGACTTACGGGTAAAGGACCCGATAGAGGTCTGGTATTTATACGGCATTCCGGCCTCTGACAATCGATAGCACTCTATTGTAGCCGAAGCCGGCGGTCGCACACGACTATTGCCAGCGCCACAGGCCGTTTTCGTGACCCGTCTGGCACACCTGGGCTACAATGTCCGCTTTGCCGGCGCGGCGCAAACGCAATCCCTGCCCATCGCCGGCCCAGCAATCTTCCGATCCCGGACAGGATTCATGAGCAAGAAGAAAACCAAAGCGCCGAGCAGCAACACGATTGCCCTCAACAAGAAGGCCAAGCACGAATACCATATCGAGGACCGCTTCGAGGCGGGGCTCGCCCTGCTCGGCTGGGAAGTCAAATCCCTGCGTGCCGGCAAAGCCCAGCTGGTGGATGCCTATGTACTGCTCAAAGACGGCGAAGCCTGGCTGCTCGGGGCCCATATCACGCCTCTTAACACCGCCTCTACCCACGTGGTCGCAGACCCTACCCGTACCCGCAAATTGCTGCTGCATGCGAAGGAGATCGCCAGGCTCGTAGGCCAGGTTAACCAGGCCGGCTACACCTGCATCCCCTTAGCGCTGTACTGGAAAAACAACCGGGTAAAGTGTGAGATCGCCCTTGTGAAAGGCAAAAAGCTCTTCGATAAACGGGCCACCGAGAAAGAACGGGACTGGAACCGCCAGAAACAACGCATCGTGCGGGAAGCCAACGCCTGAGCCCGCACACCGCTTTGCCCCGGTACGGACAAATAGTTACCTGCAAACGCAAACAGGCCTTGAAGTTCCCCAAGCCGCCCACATATACTCAGGCAAGAGGGGACGACATGGCTTCGACGCTGGTGGCGAACCCTTGGGTGCATGTCGAGATGGCAGCCAATCTCGTAAATCCAAAGCTGCAACGCAATAGTCGCAAACGACGAAAACTACGCACTAGCAGCGTAAGCTGCTAGTCGTCCTGACCGGGTCGCCCGTAGCCCGGAAGCAACATCTCAGGACGTCATCGCTTACGGGATGCTCCTTTATCCAGAGCTCACTGGCTAAAGGCTAAGATTTAAAGAGCTCGCCTCTCGCACCCTGGCCTTCGGGTCGCAAGAGGTTAAATTAATAGAAGGACACTAAACATGTAGATCTCAAGGCCTAGTGCTGGCGGACGCGGGTTCAATTCCCGCCGTCTCCACCAACTTCCAAGAGAAAAGCCCCGGACCTCCGGGGCTTTTTTCGTTT
>DATGNB010000015.1:0-40268 GCA_035306945.1 Marinobacter sp. | reverse complement strand
GGTTTCCTCGATCTGCTTCACCTCAATCAGGTCCATATTGCCGCGGGCATGGGCACCCACCGCTTCGAACACCGAAATGATATCGGTGTGATTCTCACCGGGCATGATGGTACCGCCGTAAACAAACACCGACGGCCGGTTCAGCCGCGCCAACCCCATCATGCAGCCCGGCATGTTCTTGTCACAGCCACCAATCGCCACCAGCCCGTCAAAACCCTCACAACCGGCCACGGTTTCAATGGAATCCGCAATCACCTCTCGCGACACCAGCGAATACTTCATCCCCTCCGTGCCGTTGGCAATGCCGTCTGAAATCGTGATGGTGTTAAAAATCAGACTCTTGCCGCCCGCTGCGTCTGCTCCCCTGGCCGCTTCCCGGGCCAGACCGTCGATGTGCATATTGCAGGGCGTCAGGTTACTCCAGGTAGAGGCAATACCCACCTGCGGCTTCCGAAAGTCCTCATCCTGAAACCCCACCGCACGCAACATCGCGCGACTGGCAGACTTGTTAATGCCATCCACCACCGGTGCAGAGTATTTCCTTTGTTTGTCGGTTGTCATGTGCTAACCCTCCCGGGGGTTCAGGCCGTACGTGATCGTGCCAGGGCATCGGAGACCAGCTCAACACTGGTGACGGTATGCAGTTTCTCCAGCTGTGACTGAAGCATAGCAACTGGCCGGGAACCCTCCAGGGTCAGCGCAATGTCGAGAATCCGGCCACTGGTTTCCATCGACATCCGGGCGATCCGGAAGCCACGAACCCGCACCACCTGGCACAATCGCTCCAGCGCGGCGGCCTCCTGGCTCATGCGGCAGTTCAGGGTGTAGGTGGGGATCGCTGTGCGGGGTTGCGGGTTCATGCTGCGTGCTCCTTGTTTGCCGTGTTCTTGCGTCGGGGTTCGTCGATCATGTCGCGGTTGCTGGCGCCGGGTTTGACGATAGGCCACACGTTTTCGTCCCGGCGGATGGTCACGTGCAGAAGCATCGGGCCCCGGTAGGCGAGGATGGTTTCGATGCCGCGCCGGATCTGGTCGGTGCGCTCGATGTGCAGGGCCGGGATATCGAAGGCCCGTGCCATGGCAACAAAGTCCGGGTTGTCGTCCAGATTGATGTGGCTTTCGCGGTTGTTGTAGAACAGCTCCTGCTGCTGGCGCACCATGCCCAGACACTGGTTGTCCAGGATGATCAGCTTCAGCGGCAGGTTGTAGCGGCGGATGGTGGCCAGCTCCTGGGCATTCATCATGAACGAGCCATCGCCGGTTACGTTGATCACGGTGCTGTCCCGGTCCGCAAACTGGGCACCAATGGCGGCCGGCAGACCAAAGCCCATGGTGCCCAGGCCGCCACTGGTCAGGTGGTGGCGTGGGTGGTCAAATTCGTAATGCTGGGCTACCCACATCTGGTGCTGGCCAACATCACAGGCAACCACCGTGTTGTCCGGTGCAATCCGGGACAGCTGGCGGATGAAGGCCGGGCCGGTAATCGGGGCCAGGGGTTCTTCGTTATCCGCCGCTTTGAAGCCGGCGGTGGTGTGCCAGGTCCGGCACCGGGCCTGCCAGTCTTCGATTGCCAGCGGCTGTTGTTCCAGCGCTTTGGTAAATGCGCTCAGGATAGCCTTCAGATCACCCCGCAGGCCCAGGTCGGCCGGGCGCAGTTTGTTGATCTCCGCCGCATCCGCATCAATGTGAATCATGCGGGCATTGGGGGCAAAGCCGTCCAGTTGCCCGGTGGCCCGGTCGTCCAGGCGGGCACCGATGACAAGCAGCAGGTCGCATTCATCCACGGCCTTGTTAGCGGCCCTGGAGCCATGCATGCCCAGCATGCCCAGATTGCCGGGGTTGTGCCGGCCCGCGTTACCGATGCCTTTGAGGGTAACCACGCCCGGTATGCCGGAGGTCCCGGCAAAGTTGCGGAAGCTGTCTTCGGCGCCGGCCAGCGAGACGCCGCCGCCACTGTAGATCAGCGGCTGCCGGGCTGAGCGGAGCATGGCCAGGGCTTCGGAAATGTCGGGCCGCGGCTGGGCTGGCTGTGGCTGGCTCGCCGGGGCCGGGCTGGCGATCTCCGACAGCAGAATATCCTTGGGAATATCAATCCACACCGGCCCGGGCCGGCCCTCCCGGGCCAGGTTGATGGCCTCCTCAATGATGCCGGGGAGTGCTTCTGCGCTGTCGGCCAGATAGCTGTGCTTAACGATACCCAGCGTCATCCCCAGAATATCGGTTTCCTGGAAAGCGTCGGTGCCGATCATGCCGGAGGCTACCTGTCCGGTAATGACCAGCAAAGGCACAGAGTCCATGTAGGCATTGGCAACGCCGGTAATCAGGTTGGTTGCACCAGGGCCGGAGGTGGCAATACAGACCCCCAGCCGGCCGCTCGCCCGGGCAAAGCCATCGGCAGCCAGGGCGCACGCCTGTTCATGACGGCAAAGCACATGCTCCACACCCACATCGTCCACCAGGGCATCGTATAGCGGCATGATGCAGCCACCCGGATAGCCGAATACGGTATGGATGTTGTGGCGGTGGAACGCGTCAAGAATGTGCTGTGCGCCGTTCATGGTCGTTTTTCCCTTTTTCTTTGCCGCAAAAAAGAAACCCCCGGGACCTTTCGGTGCCGGGGGTTTCTGGTGTCTGTGTCAGGTTGTGTCTATCTCACCTGCTTGTCCACGCAAAAGCCCCCGGACGGTACCACGACCACCAGGACGAGCTTTACAAGGACAACTACGGTGTTGAGTTTCATAAAATCGACATTCTGCCTGAATTCATAAAAACAATGTGTGTAGAATCTAACTCACGCCCGAACACGGTTGCAAGCACTTTATCTGCGGTAACCCCCCATAACGACGACTGGTCCATTGCGAGTGTTACATGACGAAAGCAAAACTCGGCTCTATCGGCTTGTCTTTTCTGGTCATTGTGCTTCTGATTATCTGGATGGCCACCGGCGACGTAAAGGTTGCGAGTAAGGAAGCGCCTCCGGAACCCGAGCGGGCCCAGCGGGGGCTTACCCGGGTAGAAGTGGCCACCCTCGAAGCCAGCAATTATCAGCCGGTACTGAAACTGCAGGGGCAGCTGGAACCCTGGCAGGCAGTGACCGTGGGCGCCAGGGTTGCCGGTACGGTTGAGAAGCTGCATGTGCGTCTGGGGGATCAGGTGAGGGCGGGCACGCCACTGCTGACCCTCTCAGGGGATGGCCGCGGAGCCATGGTGGATCGGTGGCGTGCCAATATCCGCAAACTGGAAGCCGATCTGGCCGGCGCACGCCGTCTGCGTTCCAGCAACCTGGCCTCTGAATCTGAAGTTCTTCGGCTTGAAAGTGAGCTCGCTGCCGCCCGGTCGGAACTGGTGGCAGCTGAGCAGGTGGTGGCGCATCTGGAGCCGGTGGCCCCCTTTGACGGTGTGGTGAATCGCCGGGAAGTCGACCCGGGTACCCTTGTTCAGGTAGGGGATCCCCTGTTTGAACTGGTACAGGTGGATCGGCTGAAAGCCACCGGGCGAATTCCTCAGCAGTCGGTCTCAACAGTACAGCCTGGCCAGCGGGTACAGGTTGATCTGCTGGACGGAACCGTACTGGGTGGCGTGGTCAGTTTTGTGGCCAGCTCTGCAGACCCCGCAACCCGCAGCTTTGCCGTCGAGATTGTGGTGGAAAACCCGGACCTGCTCCGGGCGGCGGGCGGAACCGCCACCCTTAACATACGCCTGCCCGAACAGCGGGCCCAGTTTATTTCGCCTGCCTATCTGAGTCTCGATGATGACGGTCGGCCCGGTGTGAAGTATGTCAACGGGCAGGATGAAGTCACCTTCCGTACGGTAAAACTGCTGAGTGTGAGTACCGACGGGGCCTGGGTAACGGGTCTGCCGGACGAAATCCGGTTGATAACCCGGGGCGGCGGATTCGTGGCAGAAGGTGAGGCAGTGGAGCCTGTGGATCGTGCGGACCAGCGGGGCTGACGGCAATGAGAACGTTGATCTCCGCGGCCATGGCCCGCAGTCGTACCACTCTGCTTACATTCCTGTTTCTGCTGCTTGGCGGTATGGCGGCGTATCAGATGATACCCAAGGAGTCTAATCCGGACGTCACCATTCCCATGATTTATGTGTCCCTGACCCTTGATGGCATCAGTCCGGAAGATGCCGAGCGCCTGTTGGTGCGGCCAATGGAGCAGGAGCTGCGTTCGCTGGAAGGCATCAAGGAGATGCGCAGCACGTCATCCGAAGGCCATGCCTCGGTGATGCTGGAATTTGATGCCGGTTTCGACGCTGACAAGGCGCTTCAGGATGTGCGGGAAAAAGTCGATACCGCTCGCTCCAAATTACCCCAGGAAGCGGACGAGCCTCGCGTCCATGAGATCAACGTCTCGCTGTTTCCGGTGTTATCAATTGGCCTGTCCGGTCCGCTGTCCGAGCGAGAGCTGATAACGATCGCCCGACGCCTTCAGGATGGTATTGAGGGCATTCCTGATGTGCTGGAAGTGGAGATTGGCGGCGATCGCGAAGATTTGCTCGAGATCGTGGTCGATGCCCAGGTACTGGAAAGTTATGGCATCGATTTCGACCAGTTGTCGCAACTGGTGACCCGTAATAACCAGCTGGTTGCCGCCGGCTCGCTGGATACCGGCAATGGCCGGATGGCCCTGAAAGTGCCGGGGGTTATCGAGAATATTGAAGATGTGATGTCGATGCCGGTCAAGGTGGACGGCGACACGGTGGTGACCTTCGGTGACATTGCGATGCTGCAGCGCACCTTTAAAGACCCCACCGGTTTTGCCCGGATCAACGGTGAGCCCGCACTGGTTCTGGAAGTGTCCAAGCGATCCGGCGCCAATATCATCGAAACCATTGAGCGGGTACAGGCGCTGGTTGATGAGGCCCGGCCCCGGTTGCCGGAGACTCTCGAGATCCGCTATATCATGGATCAGTCGGAGGAGGTCAAGGACATCCTCTCTGACCTGCTGAACAATGTGCTGACGGCCATTGTGCTGGTGATCATCGTGATTATCGCCGCGATGGGGCCGCGTTCTGCGGTTCTGGTGGGGCTGACCATCCCCGGTGCTTTCCTCACCGGCATTCTGGTGATCTGGAGCATGGGCGTTACCCTGAATATCGTGGTGCTGTTCAGCCTGATTCTGGTGGCGGGCATGCTGGTGGATGGTGCCATCGTGGTGTCTGAGCTGGCGGACCGTAACCTCAGTGACGGCCAGCCGGTCAAGTCAGCATGGGTGGATGCCGCCTCACGCATGGCCTGGCCAATCATTGCCTCTACCGCGACAACCCTGGCGGTGTTTGTGCCCCTGTTGTTCTGGCCGGGGGTTGTGGGTGAGTTCATGAAGTTCCTGCCCATGACCGTACTGATCTGCCTCACGGCGTCGCTGGCGATGGCTCTGGTTTTTCTGCCGGTACTCGGTGGCCTCAGTGGCGGCAAGCGCACACATCATGACCCCCGTGAAAGCCGGTTTGTGCAGGGCTACCGAAAGGTCCTGATGGTACTTCTCAAACGCCCGGGCCTTACGTTACTGGGTTCTCTGGTGGTGATTGTGCTGATCTATGCTGCCTACGGGCGCTTTAACCATGGGGTGGAATTCTTCCCCAGCGTAGAGCCCGATTCGGCCCAGGTACAGGTGCGGGCACGGGGTGATCTGTCGGTGCGCGAGCGTGATGCGATCGTCCGGGAGGTCGAGCAGAGGCTGCAGAACATGCCCGAGGTGAAGGCCCTCTATGCGCGCTCAATGATCACGCCCGCCAATCAGATGGCACCGGATGTCATCGGGGTGCTGCAGTTCCAGTTCAACGATTGGTACACCCGGCGCACGGCCAGCGAGATTCTGGAGGACTTTCGCCAGCGCACAGCCGATATTCCCGGTATCGAGATGGAGTTCCGCAAGCAGGAAGGGGGGCCGGCGGAAGGCAAACCGATAGAATTGCTGGTCAGTAGTATGAGCAGTGCCGAGCTGGAGAGCTACGTTGAGCAGCTTCTGCGGACCATGCGGGAACAGGGCGGGTTTGTCGATATCGAAGACGACCGGAGCCTGCCGGGCATTGAGTGGCGGTTGCAGGTAGACCGGGAGGCGGCTGCGCGCTTTGGTACCGATGTTCTGAGCATTGGCAGCGCAGTACGACTGGTCACCAATGGTCTGGTATTGGCAACCTATCGGCCGGAGGATGTGCGGGACGAAGTGGACATCGCGGTGCGTGTGCCCGGTAACTGGCGGGAGCTGGACCAGTTGCAGCGTCAGACCATCAATACATCCAGAGGGCAGGTGCCCTTGTCACAATTTGTCACTCTGGAGCCTGGCGACAAAACCGGCACCATTGTGCGCGTGGATGGCCAGCGCACGATTACCATCAAGGCAGACGTTGCGCCGGGCCGTCGTATGGACGAGTTACTGCGGACTCTGCAGGCGGAGATGCCAGAGCCGCCGGAAGGTGTGATCGTCCGCTTTGCCGGCGAGAACGAGGATCAGGAACAGGCGGCAAACTTTCTGGCGGCAGCGTTTATGGTGGCCCTTGGTCTGATGCTGCTGATTCTGGTGACCCAGTTCAACTCGCTCTACCAGACACTCCTGATTCTGTCGGCGATCGTGCTCTCCACCGCCGGCGTGCTGCTGGGCCTGATGGTGAACGGCCAGCCGTTTGGCATTGTGATGGTTGGCATGGGAATTATCGCCCTGGCCGGTATCGTGGTGAATAACAACATCATTCTCATCGATACGTTTAACCAGATGAAACAGGAAGGGAAGGGCGCGGTTGAAGCGGCGCTGGAGACCGGCTGTCTGCGTTTCAGGCCGGTGCTGCTGACCGCCATCACCACCATTCTGGGGCTGATGCCCATGGTGCTGGGCATCAACGTTGATCTGCTGTCGCCATCCCTGGGGCTGGGCGCTCCCTCAACCCAGTGGTGGACCCAGCTCTCCAGCGCCATCGCCGGTGGCCTGGCGTTCGCGACTTTCCTGACCTTGCTGCTGACGCCGGCCCTGCTTGTGCTGGGTGACAAGGCCGGGGGGCGGGTCCGGGCCGTGGCTCAGCGATGGCGCTGATGACCAGGCCTGGCTCTGACGGCCCGAACAGGGTTTACAGGAGGTGCCGGCGTTATTCGACGGTGTCGGCAGCCATCAGCCCGCGCTCCAGTTGATCGGTGATCCTGGCTAACTGCCCGCACCAGGCCGCGGTCAGGCTGGCAACGGCGGGGTAAAAGTCACTGGCCGGGGTGGTGTCGTTACAGTGCGCGGCGAACCCCGGCAGCCAGCTGCACAGCTCGCTGCGCAGGTACGAACGCGTGTACTCAAATTCCTCGGTTCTCTCCCCCTGGGGCAGCGTCGCCAGGCGGTCGCAGCGGAACCCAAGGTACTCCAGCATCACGGCCAGATGATCGGCCGGCTCGTTAAATTCCCGTGTAACCGAGAACCCTGACTGCGCCAGGCGTTGCGCCATCCGCTGCGCCGTTTCGCTCTGGAACAGCCGTTCTCCATCCGTCCAGAAGGAAGCATAGGGTGGCACGGCAGTACGGGCATCCACCAGGAAAAGCTCAGCAAAGTCGGCAGCGAGTTCCAGCTGTGCAGACGAGAATAGGGTGAGGCCGGAAAGCGCATGCTTGAGGCGTTTCACCTCCTGCTCCAGGCCGTGTTCCTCCTGCAGCAGCTGCAGGATCGGGCCTGCCTCTCCTTTCATGTAGCGCCCCAGAGCTTCAGCGTCCAGCTCGGCGCTGAAGAGCGTGGCGAGCCAGCGGCTCACCACGCTTTCCGAATGCCAGAGCGCTTCCCAGGCCTCAGCATGAACAGCCTCTACGCCATGACGACTCATATCTCCACCATTGTGGGGCCGCCGAATGAGGTTACCGGTGGCACGTCACCCGTAAACCGCTCTATCTCGACGACACAGGTATTGGCACTGGTCGCCTGGGCCAGCCTGGAGGTGCCCACATCCAGGGTCAGGGTATTGGGGTCACCGTAGGTGTCCAGGGCGCCGATTTCGGGGCCGACCGGACCATACCAGGCACCTTCCTGGATGCGGATAACGCCCGGCGGGAAGTCATCCGACACCACCGCGCCGGCCAGTAACTGGCCACGGTCGTTGAACACCCTTACCAGGTCGCCGTCGCTGATATTCCGGGCCCGGGCGTCTTCCGGACTCAGGAACACCGGCTCACGCCCCTGCACGGTATAGGTCGCCCGAAACTCTTCGGATTCACACATCTGGGAGTGCAGGCGTTTGTCCGGATGCACCGACTGCAACCAGAGCGGATAGCGGTCCGAAAGGGGGCCGCCGTGGGAGCGTTCGGCTTTCTCCATCCATACAGGATGGCCCGGGCAGTCCTCGTAGCCAAAGCGGGCAATGGTGCGGCTGGAAACTTCGATGAAGCCGGACGGTGTGCCCACGGCATTTACTTCCGGATCTTCCCGGAAACTGGCATGACGCACCCAGTTTTCGCCCTTGCCGAATTCAAAGTAACCATCCTCCCAGAACTCTTCGAAGGGGGGCATGGTGGCGGGCAGGTTGCCGCCGGAGTTGGCTTCCAGGAAGGGTCGGTTGGCTTCAGCACACTCATCATAGAGTTTTTTCACCCAGCTCATTTCATCAAGGCCCTGGCAGTACTCGTCGGCACGGCCAAAGCGACGGCAGAGTTCGGTAAAGATCTCGAAGTCGGTCTTCGAGTGAAACAGCGGGTCGACCAGCTTGTGCATGGCCAGCAGTCCGCGATTGGAATAGCTGCCATAAATGTCGATATCGTTGCGCTCAAACTGGGTGCAGGCGGGCAGTACCAGGTCTGAGAACCGGCAGGTGGCGTTCCACGAGTAGTCGATGGTGACCACAGTCTCAAGCCGGTGGAAGGCTTTCTTCATGCGGTTGTGGTCCTGGTGGTGATGCCAGGGGTTACAGCCGCTGAATATGCACATGCGGATGTCCGGGAACACGACCTTGGTGCCGTTGAAGTCGATGGTCTCGCCCGGATTGAGGATACAGTCGATCCAGCGGGCTACCGGGATGGTGTTACTGGCACCCTTGAAGTCGGTGCTGGTGTGTTTGGGCTCCTTGCCCGGGTCCAGGTTGCGGGGATAGGCCCCCGGCGTACTGGCGCCGGAAGACGGCACACCGATCGAGCTGTAATGGTGACCGTAACTGATGCCACCGCCGGGCAGACCGATCTGGCCCAGCATGGTGGCGATCACCGCACCCATCCAGTAGGGCTGCTCGCCGTGCTGCTGGCGCTGGATCGCCCAGCCGAACATAAGCTGGGTGCGGCCTGAGGCCAGCAGACGGCTGAATTCGCGGATGGTGTCGGCGGGCACGCCACAGATGTCCGCGGCCCATTCCGGGGTTTTCTCGATGCCATCGTCAGCTTCGCCCTGCACGTAGGGGATAAAATCCTCAAAACCCAGGGCGTAGGTCTCGATAAACTCTGCGTCGTACAGGTCTTCATTGTACAGGGTGTGGGCAATACCCAGCATGAAGGCCACGTCGGTCATCGGGTTGACATAAAGCTGCTCACAACCCAGATAGTTCTGGGTCTTGCTGCGGACCGGGTCAATGCTGATTACCCGGATGCTGCCGTCGGCCACTTTCGCTTTCAACTGCTCGAGATACGCATAGGACTCATGGGTTTCGGCGTTCCAGCCCACCTGGAGGTTCTTGTACAGGTCGTTGGCCCAGAGCACGATGGTGTCGCTGTGCTCCAGGATCAGCGGCCAGGACGTGCCCTGGCTGTAAACCTCGGTGGACCCGAGCACATACGGCAGGATGAACTGGCCGGCCCCGGTGGAATAATCCCCCACCTTGGACACTGAACCACCATGCATGGCGACCGCCCGCTGCATGTGGTTGCCGCAGCTGTGCATCTGCCCGGTCTGGCGCCAGCCGGTGGCCCCGGCATACAGCCCCGAAGGGCCATGCTCTTTCTGGACCCGCTCGAGCTCCTCGTAGAAAAGGTCCAGCGCTTCGTCCCAGGTTACCCGTACAAAACGATTATCGCCCCGGGTGGTGCGGTCGCCGTTGTGACGGTTCTTCAGCCACTCCAGGCGCACCATCGGGTAGCGGATGCGGGACGGGTTATAGATCAGCCCCCGGATGCCCTTGATCATTTCGGTAGGGTGCTCGTCGATGCCGAAAGGTCTGACCTCCGCCACCGTGCCTCCCTTCACCAGCGCATTAATGGCACCCCAGTGCGATCCACTGGTTTTCCAGGTGCCCTGCTCGGTGACGGCGGCACTGACTTCCCGGGACAGCAGGCCCGGGCCGATCAGCACGGCGGCAGAACCGGCGGCCATGCCTTTAAGAAATCCTCTGCGAGTAATACTCATGTCTGCTCCTAAACCCGTCAGTGGGAACCTTGAACGTAATCGGAAGAATGCTTCTGCAAGTACTTGAGCACCAGATCCTGGGTGTTCTGTCCCAGGTTGGTAAATCCGACCATTCCGGCAAACATGGCAGGCCAGCTGTTGGCGCTGAAATGTTCGGGATCAGGCTCGGCATGGCAAACACTGCAGGCGTCCCGGTAGGTTTGGTCCGCTGATTGCCACATGGCATCAGGACGGGGAATGTAGGCTCCCGATTGAGCCCAGAGCTTGACGGAAACTTCCGCCCAGGGCAGGCCGGTCAGCTCGTCTTCTTTCTTTTCGTGGTAGGCAAAAGCGCTGTCTTGCTGGGCGATGTCTCGTTCCAGAATCGCACTGACGATGTTCTGGCCAAAGTCTTCATACAGGACACGGCCGAAACCTTTTTCCTTGCGCCAGGCGGCAATTTCGAGCTGAACGCTGTCGCCCTCAAGGTCGGCCACTGTAACTTCTGTTGCCATCGCCAGGGTACCGGCCGGCTGGGTGAGCCCGGGGTCTGTAAACAGCTGTACGGGCTTGGCGGTAAAGTAGGCATTCCCGGCTGCCAGCCGGGTGGCGTTGGCTTCCTGGGCAAAGGCGGCCATGAGCGGGTCTTCGGAGCCCATCTGGGCCGGCAGATGGTGGGCAATACCCTTGTGACAATCCATGCAGCTCTGATTACGCTCGGCCGCTGGTGCCATCATGCGTCGGGCTTCGTCCGACATCTTGGCCCAGTCCATGCTGTTGTAATCATGGCAATTCCGACACTCAAGAGAGCCGTTGGCCTTGAACCGGTCCCATTCACGCTGAGCCATTTCCAGCCGCTTGGCCTCAAACTTTTCCCGGGTATTGATGGTGCCGAAGATCTTGCCCCACACCTCTTTACTGGCTTGCATCTTGCGCGCCATTTTGTCCGTCCAGTTATGAGGAACGTGACAGTCCGAACAGATGGCCCGAACCCCGGATCGGTTCTGCCAGTGCACCGTGGTCTGCAGTTCCTGATACACGTTGTTTTCCATCTCGTGGCAACTGACACAGAACTGTTCGGTGTTGGTGTATTCCATGGCGGTGTTGAACCCGCCCCAGAAGATGATACCGGCTGCGAAGGACGCGATAATAATAATGCCGAGGCTGATATGTACAGGAGGCCGTTTCAGGGTGTTCCACAAGGCCATAATTGCTTTCATTTTTATCTACTCGCCAGGATGTGTGGAAGGGGGGTCAGCTGCCGGTACCCGGAGGTCCCAGTACGAAAACCTGCAGCATCCACACAGTAAACCCGTAACCGCCTACGACGGCTACTGCGAGAAATGGCATCAAAATGACGGTAACAAACAGAAACGACAGCCATTCCTGTTTGGCGGTCGGTACTTCTGGGTGGTGCTCAGACTGTTCCATGTTGCTCTCCCTTAGCTTGCTATTTTCCTGATGGTGCACCGGCAGCCTCCCGGAAAACTTGATATTTATCCAGAAGCTTAGACTATTCCTATAGCTGCCGCGAGCGGTCAGCGAAAACTTCGTAGCGTTGGGGAGAGGTTGTGTAGCGTTATTTATTATTTTGCGTCGTTTGGTTTGGAGCCGGCGCACGCAGCAAGCGCTTGGTCCATACTGGCCGGATGGTTACCAACAAATAAAAAATAATTACAGAGGCCTTGTTCTCGTGCCGGCGATTTACCTGAGTGTTGCGTTTTTGATTGGCCTGTTGTTGCCTGTGGCTGCCCATGCCGAGACAGCGGTTTGGGGAAAACATTCTAATCGTATGGAGCTATCCCGCTTTGTTGACTACCGGGCGGAGTCTGGCCGGCAGTCACTGGCCGAAGTCCGGGCTTTGCCGGAATCGGCCTGGGAGCAGAATGGCAGCGACAGCGTGAGCCTTGGCTACAGTTCCAGGGCTTTCTGGTTCCGGGTAAAGGTGCGTAACCTGCTGCCGACCGAGGCGCTGACTTTTCTCGAAATCAGCTATCCGGTGCTGGATCATGTTGAGGTATACCGGGCATCTGCCGGCGACTTTGCTGATCCGCTGGTACTGGGTGATAACCAGGTGTTTTACGACCGGCCGATCCAGCACCGTAATTTTATCATTCCGCTCACCCTGGCGCCGGCCAGTACCGACACCATCTATTTGCGCGTCGCTACAACGAGCTCCATGCAGGTGCCGCTGACCCTGTGGGACCAGACGGCCTTTTATGCTGCCGAGCAGGCGCGCAGCATGTTCGAGGGCATTTACTACGGGATTGTCCTGGTGATGATCCTGTACAACCTGTTTGTGTATATGGCCGTCGGAGAGCGCAGCTTTCTCTATTACGTGGGTTATATCGCCTGCATGCCGCTGTTTCTCGCCAGCCTGCATGGGGTGGCCTTTCAGTACCTGTGGCCGGAGGCAACCTGGTGGAATGACCAGGCAATCATCGTGTTCCTTAATCTGGTGGTGTTGTTTGGCGGGGTGTTCAGCATCCGCTTTATCAACGTTAGCCGTGAAAACCATCCGATTCTTAACAGCTGGACCATGGCGCTGGTGATCGTCGCCGGAGTGCTGGCTCTGGCGGGTCTGTTTGTGTCCTACAGGACGATCATCCTCCCTACGATTGGTGTCGCCTTTATTGGTTGCTCGACCATGCTGATGATCAGCGTCATACGTTGGGTCAAACGTGACCCGGCCGCCCGTTACTACACCGTGGCCTGGGTTTTCATGCTGTCTGGCGGGATTGTTCTGGCACTGAGTAAGTTTACGGTGGTGCCTCATAACCTGGTGACCGAAAACGCCACCCAGGTGGGGTCGGCGCTCGGGGTTATCCTGCTGTCCATTGCCCTGGCCGACCGGATTAACCGGGAAAAGAAACGCACCTTCAAGGCCCAGCAGAAGCTGCTGGCTGAGGAGCGCAAAGCCCGTCAGGCCCAGGAAGAATCCCTGCAGATCCAGCGCGAAGCCAATACCCTGCTGGAAGAACGGGTACAGGAACGGACCCGGGATCTGAAAGCGCTTAACCTCCAGTTGCTGGAACTGAGCTCAACGGACCCGCTGACCGGGGTGAAAAACCGGGGGCATTTTGATGAAGCGTTTAAGCAGGACGTGGTACGGGCTTACCGCTTTCAGAGGCCGCTTTCGTTACTGGTGATCGACATCGACCATTTCAAATCCTTCAATGACACCTATGGCCATCTGGTGGGAGATGACTGCTTATGCACCGTGGCAGAGCGAATAGGCCGGCATATCACGCGGCCGGAAGACCTGATGGCCCGATACGGTGGCGAAGAGTTTGTGGTGGTTTTGCCGGATACCCCCGGTGAGGGCGCCCTGAGGGTGGCTGAACGGATCCGCACAGATATTGAAGACACCGTGTTTCAGGTCTCCGGGGAGATGTTGAGCCTGACGGTAAGTATCGGTGTGTGCTGTGCGGTTCCGGCCAGGCCCGATACCGCCACCGACCTGTTTGCCTGCGCCGACGGAGCGCTCTACCAGGCCAAAGACGGCGGCCGCAACCGGGTGGTGGCGAATTTTACGGGCTGTCAGCAGGTTTCGGCCTCGGCTTTGTCGTAACTGATGGTGTTAAAGTCGGTTATCCGGGGCCAGGGTTGTTCGGCCTCCAGTGCGTAGGCGAGTTCGAGCAACGTGCGCTCGTCGCCGTGGCGGGCCATCAGCTGCACAGACACGGGCAGGTTGTCGTCGGTGAGCGACATGGGCAGCGCAATAGCCGGTGCTCCGTTGACGTTGGCCAGCGGAGTAAAGTTCACGTACTGGTTGAGGCGCTCAAAAAGCAGGTCAAAAGGTATCTCGGGGCTGAGATGACCCAGGGGCGGGGTGGTCTGGCCCAGGACCGGCGTGAGCACCGCGTCGTAGTTGGCCATCTGGCGGGTATAGTCCTGCGAGGCGCGTTTCAGGCGCCAGATCACCGCGGGCAAACGCCAGAAATTCCTGCGGAACATGGTCTCCAGCCCGTTGGTCAGGCCATCGGTTTTCGCCTTGTTAAAATCCGGATGAATCAGTTTCCGGCCCCGTGCCTTGATACCGTAGGCCAGCATCGCCCAATACAGCGCAAAGTCGTGTGCAAAGGTGTTGTTGGCCGGAACCGGCATGGGCTCGATGATGTGGCCGAGCTTTTCAAGTAACCGGGCGGTCTGCTCAACGGTGCGACGGGTAACCGCATCCGTGGGGTAGCCATTGATGGAGTCCAGCACCAGGCCAATTCGTAACTGGCGCCCCGAGGGGCCTTCGACGTAACCGGTTTCGGGTAGTTTCCGGTTGTGGTAATAGCGTTCGGCGTGTGCCATAAAGCCGGCAGTATCCCGAACCGTACGGGTCACCACCCCGTCACTGAGGATATTGACCGGAAGGGCCCTGGCCGCCTCGTTCGCCATCTCCCGGCCCCGGGTAGGCTTCAGGCCCACCAGCCCACAGCAGGCCGCTGGAATACGAATGGACCCGCCGCCGTCGTTAGCGTGCGCGACCGGAACCACGCCCGCCGCCACCAGCACCGCAGACCCGCCAGAGGAGGCGCCGGAGGAATACAATGGATTCCAGGGGTTGCGGGTGGGGGAGGTGCCCACCGGTTCGGTGGTGGCATTAAAGCCGAATTCCGGCAGACTGCTTTTGCCCAGATTGATGTAGCCCTGGGCCAGAATCTGCCGGACTACCGCGCTGCTATGGCGGGCAATATGGCCAGGCACCGCCGCAGAGCCGTGGCGCGTGGGTAAACCGGCCACGTCCAGGTTATCCTTGATAAAAATGGGGACGCCGGCAAAGGGCGCGGAGGGATCAGGCAAACGGGCAGCCTGCTCAAGGGCCCGGTCATAATCGTCGTGGACAATTCCGTGCAGGACCGGTTGGGCCATCCGGGCCCGTTGGATGGCTGCCCGGATTACTTCCTCTGCCGACACGTCTCCGCGGCGGATACGTTCGGCGAGTTCGGTGGCATCAGAGGTGCCGAGAGCATCGTCCCGGAAGCAGTGAAAAGCGGCAGAAGAGCGGTGCGGCATGGGGTACTCCGGGCGGGTTATTGTTGCCCTGAACCATACCGCACCTGCCGAAAGGTCAACATGTCATTTCAGGTAACTAGGCCGCGTTTTTCCGGGCGTCTTTTACAATATCGTAGGCATGGCTGATTTCCCGGGTTCTTTCTTCGGCCAGCTCCCGCATGCTTTCGGGCATGCCCCGGCCGGCCAGTTTATCCGGATGGTTTTCGCTCATCAGCTTGCGGTAAGCCCGCTTGAGCTCGGCATCAGACACCTGGGGCGAGACGCCGAGCACCTTGTAGGCGTCTTCAAGCTGTTGGCCGGAGGTATAGCCCGCGGTGCCGCCGGCCTGCCCCGAGCGGGCCCCCCTGAGCATGGCTTCGAGCTGGTCTACCTGGCTTTCCGGAAGACCCAGCCCTCGGGCAATGCGCACCAGCATATCGTGCTCGGCCGGGTGAATCTGGCCGTCTGCCGCTATCGCGGATACCTGTACCTGCAGGAACATCTGCAGGAACGCCGGCTGCCGGCCCGTGGTCTGAACAAACCGTTGCAGCTCAGCGTCCAGATCAAAATCCGGAGCCTTGCCCCGGTTGAAGGCGGCTTTTGCCATCTCTTTCTGGGCATTATTGAGGCGAAACCGGACGAACATGGCTTCGGCCATCTGGATTTCGTCCCGGGTAACCACACCATCTGCCTTACACAGCGCGCCCATGACCGCGAACATGGATTCGATAAAGCTGGACTGCAGGTTCTGAAGCTTGCCGATCAGCCGTTGTTTCATCCGGTTGAACAGGAACGCGCCGAGGGCAGCTCCCACCAAAAAGCCCGGAAAACGACCAAACGCATAGCCAATCAGGCCGCCTAAGATTATCGCAATCAGCATTCACTTATCCTTCGTCATAAAATCGGTAGGTAGAATATACGGGTTTTTGGTCAAGGCTTCATGAACAGGCTTTCATCCACATCGTCAATCTGTTCCGGGTTGAGGTGGGTGCGGGCATAGTCCAGCCAGACTCCCGAGCGCACCAGTAACTCAAAGACTTCGCGGTCGATGTGCCCGTTTGCCGCCATGCCGGCCATGAGTCCCAGGGATTCCGAAAGGGTCTTGCCTTTCTTATAGGGCCGGTCTGCGGCGGTGAGTGCCTCAAACACATCGGCCACCGCCATGATTTTCTCGGCAATGCTCATCTCACTTCCGTGTAGCCGGTGCGGGTAGCCTTTACCATCCACCCGCTCGTGATGGGTGCCGGCCAGCCGCGGTACCCGTGAAAGGCGATCAGGGAGCGGCAGGGCATCGAGCATGCAGATGGTCTGGACAATGTGCTCGTTGATTTTGAAGCGTTCTTCTTCGGTCAAGGTGCCTGAGCGTACGGTCAGATTGTGTATCTCGCCGTGGTTGTAGGCCCAGGCCGGCAGTTTCATGTCAAAACCCCAGCGATTGGCCGGGTCGCCGGGCTGAACCGGAGGTACCTTGTTGCCCCAGGGCCGCAGGTGGCCGGGTTTGTCGGCCAGCAGGTTTTCCGTGGCCGGGAGCGGGGGCTCAGGGTGCCCGGCAAGGGCACGCTCTTCTTCATCCGAGAGCCCCAGGCGGTCGCTGAAGTGGCGGGTCCAGGTCTGCGCCGCAAGCCGGATAATCCGCTCAATGTCTGCGTCTGCCATACCTTCACTGCCCTGGTTGGCCCGTGCCAGGAACGCAAAGTCGTCCCGGAGTCTGGCCTGGGCGGCGTCCCGTTGCGCCCGGGCCTGCTCCGGATCAGCGCCGTCCAGTATGGCTCTGAGGCAGTGGATCTCGGCATCCCGGTGCAGGACTTCAAACCGGGTCCGGATTTCGTGGATACGGTTGTAGATGGTTTCAAGCTTTACCGCTTTGTCGACAACGTACTCGGGGCTGGTGATTTTTCCGCAGTCGTGCAGCCAGGCGGCCAGATGGAACTCATAGCGCTCGTCGTCGCTCATGTGGAAACCGGCAAAACTGCCCTCGTTACTCTGTTCGGCCTGTTCGGCCAGCATGTGAGCGAGTTTGGGGACCCGCTCGCAATGCCCGCCGGTGTATGGGGATTTGGCATCAATGGCGTTGGCGACCAGGCGGATAATACCGTCCAGCAGGGCCTGCTGGCTTTCAATCAGCTCCCGGGTTTCGATGGCCACGGCGGCTGATCCGGCAATCTGCTCGACAAACACAATCAGATCGGTACTGAGGCTCCGGCCCTGATGGTGCTCGATTTCAATCACCAGCGCGCCGATCAGTTTTTCGGAGCGGTTACGGAGAATCGCAACAACGGGCTGGCCGCCAAGCTGGTGCCTGAGGTGCTGGATAAGCCAGGCGTCGGTCACCTCCGGGGCGACGTCCGGGATCTGCCCGAGCGGGGTCATGTTCTGGCTTGCCGCCAGTTCCAGCTGGCGCTCCCGGCTTCGGTAGAGATACACGGCGCCCTGATGCTCACCAACAATATTCACCAGCTGCTGGAGGATGTCATGGAGCAGCTGATCCAGGTCCTGCCCCCGGTTGAGTACCGTGGCAATACTTTGGAAACTGCGGATGGTACGGGCCATGTCGTCCAGGGCAACGCCCAGCTCTGCGGCTTCCCGAATGTGGGAGTCGGAGCGCATGGGCGTATCGAACCGGAACTGGGAGAAGCTGCTCACCCGGTCGGTCAGGCGTTCCAGGGGCTTGCCGACCTGACGGCCGATAAACCAGCCCAGCACGAGGAGTAGCAGGGCAATGAGGATGGCGACGAATGTTTGCCGGGCGAGCGCCGCCCAGACATCGGCCAGGAGCTCGTTGGCGGGTATCGCCACCAGGATGCGCAGCGGGTCATCCGGCAGGGCGACAAGATCGAACGCGATGCCATACCAGTCTTTGCCCTCAAGGTGCAGCCGGCGGAGCTGGCCCTCGGCGCTCTGTTGTATGAGCTCGGAGATGACCTCGTCGGGCCGCACAAGCCCGCCGGCATCGGCCAGCAGCTCTCCGTCAGTATTTACAATGGCGATCCGGCTGTTCCTGGTCTGTTTCAGGGTGGCCAGGCGATGCCCCAGGTCGGCAACGGATACGTCCAGGCCAAATACCGTACCGGGCACACTGCTTTGCTGTGACAGTGTCAGCCCGGTTTCTCCGGTGGTAAAGAACACATAGGGAGACGACAGTTTGGGGCTGGTATCCGCCTGTGCGGCCTGATACCAGGGCCGGCTGCGGGGGTCGTAATCGTAGGTATCCAGGTTACGTTGTTCCAGCAATTGCAGCTCGCGGTCGTAAAACTGCCAGACCCCCTGGCTCTGGCCCCCGTCCCGCTCCAGGCTTTGCAACAGGTAGTGGCTGTCGGGGGGGGCATCAGGGAACTGTACAGAGCCCGAGCTCAGGATTTTTCGCAGCAGGAAAAAGTCGCCATTGTCATAGCCGACATAGGCGGCGCTGATAATCTCGCTGCTGTCCAGTACCTCGCTGATGATCGGCATCCGCCCCAGGCGTTCTGCCGGCGTTTCTCTCCGGATCACCGGATCATGGCGCAGGAGTGCCAGGGCCAGTTCCGGGGGGCGGATAATGGCCCGGATCCGGTCATCAACGGTGCGGGCCAGCTGGCGGGCCGTGGTCTCGGCCGCCGCGACCTTGGCCTGTTCCATGCCCCGGAAGCTCTGGGTGACCAGGACAATGGCCAGGATCAGCATGCCCAGTGTGATGGCCGACGCGATCAGGACGGCCAGGGAGACCCGCGCAGCCTGTTGCTTTTGTTCCATCCAGTCTATTCCGGCAACGAGAAGGTATTGATCTCATTGTAGACCGTCTGCTGCCAGCCGGTGGCGTGTTACTGGAGCCAGGCAACAACCAGGCCTGCTGCCAGAGACAGTATCATCGGAGCCGCCACCAGAATCCCGGTTTGCCGGCCGCCGATGCTCCACGCAATACCGGATTTCACCAGATTGTTAACCGCAGCGGCGATCACAATGCCGATCACTGCCGTGGGCATGGCGAGGCTATCGTTGGACATCCTGGTCAGGGACAGGGTGATGGCGTCCACATCCGCAACGCCGGACGTTGCCGCCAACACATAAATGCCGGTATCGCCAAAGGCGTTCTTCAGGAATTCACCAAGCAGGAGAATGCCGGTGAGCAGAACGCCGAACATAAGCGCCGAGGCCAGGTCGAGAGGGTTCTGGTTCATGGTCGGCTGGCTGATACTTAGCCGGCCGGCGCCGCGTTGCCAGATCACCAGGGCCGGTACATACAGCAGCAGGCTCATGGTGATCACCGGCCAGAGCAGGCTGGGCAGCAGCGCCTTGTTGATGATCAGGCAATAGATCAGAATGCGCGGAAACATCGTACCGCAGGCGATGAGAATGCCCGCGGCAAACTGATGGTTGTAATCCGGATTCCGTTTGGCTTGTCGGGCAAAATGCAGGGTCAGTGCTGTGGAGGAGCTGAGGCCGGCAAAGAGGCTGGTAAACAGAATGCCTTTATGGGTGCCGGCCACGCGGATAGCGAAATAGCCCACAAACGAGATGGAGGCGATCATTACCACCATCCACCAGATTTCCTGGGGGTTGAGGACGCCGCCGGGGCCCATCGCCTGATTGGGCAGAAGCGGCAGCAGCACCGCCGAGATCAGGAGCAGTTTGAGTGCCGCGTCCAGTTCCCGGGCCTGCAGCTTTTGCACCAGTCCGTGAATTTCAGCCTTGTTGTCGAGGATAATGGCGGTGACCACCGCCGCGGCGGTGGCAACGGCCGGATCGACAGCGACCGCAACCGCGCCATAACAGAACGTGAGCAGAATGCTCACCATGCCGGTGATGCTGAAGTTGTGGATGTGCTCAAGGCGTTCGCTGTACGCTACCAGCCCAATGGCGACAACGCTCAGCATCAGGACCGGAAACGCCCAGACGGTGATTTCAACCGCCAGAATCGCGCCAATGCCCCCGAGCAGGCCGATCAGTGAAAAGGTGCGGATACCGGCGATCCGTTCCCCGGGTTTTTGTTCCCGGGCGTTCCAGCCCCGCTCCAGCCCGATGATCGCGCCAAGCAGAAGGGCAATGGCCAGATTGATCGTGGTCTGATTTGCTGAAATAAACAGGCTGGCGACATCGTCCATAGGCTGAGCTTTCCGTCTTTGATTATTTTCTCTTTTATTCTAGGCGATTACGGCTTCTCAGGTACATCCGTACTAACGACTTAACCGGACCGCGGCGCCACTTCAGTCCCCACATCTGGTACCCTTCGCGGCTCCGTTATTGACCGAAATGTACAGGTGATTCCCCACGCCATGATGGATACTCTCCGAAAGAACTGGTTTTCAAACATCCGCAGCGACCTGCTGGCCGGAACGGTGGTGGCACTGGCACTGATTCCCGAAGCCATTGCCTTTTCCATTATTGCCGGGGTAGACCCTAAGGTGGGCCTGTACTCATCCTTCTGTATTGCGGTGATCATCGCCTTTACCGGCGGGCGCCCCGGCATGATCTCGGCCGCGACCGGTGCCATGGCCTTGCTGATGGTGACGCTGGTTAAAGAGCATGGGCTCCAGTACCTGCTGGCCGCAACCTTGCTGACCGGTATTATCCAGATAGCGGCCGGTTACCTGAAGCTTGCCGGGCTTATGCGGTTTGTCTCCCGCTCTGTGGTGACGGGGTTTGTTAATGCCCTCGCCATCCTTATCTTCATGGCCCAGTTGCCGGAACTGACCGGCGTAACCTGGCACGTCTATGCGATGACGGCGGCCGGGCTGGCCATTATCTACCTGTTCCCGCTGGTGCCGGTGGTTGGCCGGCTGGTGCCGTCGCCGCTGGTGTGCATTGTGGGGCTGACGATCGTTGCCATGGTCATCGGGCTGGATATCCGGACCGTCGGTGATATGGGTGAATTGCCGGACACCCTGCCGATCTTTCTCTGGCCCGATGTGCCTCTGACACTGGAGACCCTGTTGATCATCCTGCCGTATTCCCTGGGCCTGGCGGTGGTTGGCCTGCTTGAATCGCTGATGACAGCAACGATTGTCGATGACCTGACCGATACCACCAGTGACCGGGACCGGGAATGTAAGGGCCAGGGCATCGCCAATATTGGTGCCGGCCTGTTTGGTGGCATGGCGGGCTGCGCCATGATCGGGCAATCGGTGATCAACGTGAAGTCCGGCGGCCGGACGCGGTTGTCCACGCTGACCGCGGGGGTGTTTCTGATGATTCTGGTGCTGGTCCTCGATCAGTGGCTGGTGCAGATCCCCATGGCGGCGCTGGTGGCGGTGATGATCATGGTCTCGATCGGCACGTTCAGTTGGGACTCCGTGCGTAACCTGCGCAAATATCCTCTCTCTACCAATATCGTGATGCTGGTGACGGTGGCGGTGGTGGTGGCCACACACAACCTGGCCTACGGGGTGCTGGCGGGGGTTTTGCTGGCGGCACTGTTCTTTGCCAACAAGATCGGCCATTACATGCTGGTGACGTCAGAGTTCGACGGCCGGACCGGCACCCGCCGGTATACCGTTGTCGGCCAGGTGTTTTTCAGCTCGGCGGAAAAGTTTCTTGATTCCTTTGACTTCCGGGAAGCTGTAGATAATGTTGTGATAGACCTGCACCAGGCACATTTCTGGGATATCACGGCCGTTGGCGCTCTGGACAAGGCGGTGATCCGTTTCCGCAGGGAGGGAGCCGATGTTGAGGTGCTGGGTCTGAACGAAGCCAGCGCCACCATTGTTGACCGCTTTGGGGAGCACGGTAAGCCCGAAGGCGTCGGGCAGATCATGGGGCAGTGATTAACCAGCCGGCAAGTGAGGCAGAGATGTTGCAAGCAGAGGTGTTGCAAATAGTGGCCTGTATTGATGGTTCCCGTGCCGCTCCGGCGGTATGTGATTACGCTGCCTGGGCCAGCGAACATACCGCATCACCGTTGATGCTTCTGCATGTGGTCGATAAGGAGCGCTACCCGGCCGAACCGGACCTGGCCGGTAACATCGGCCTCGGAAGCCGGGAGCAGTTACTGGACGAACTGGCCGAGCTGGATCGCAAGCGTGCCAGGCTGGCGCTGGAGCATGGTCATCATTTGCTGGACCACGCCCATGCCCGTGTCAGTCAGAAGTCCGGCGTATCCGAAATCAGCAAACGCCAGCGCCACGATAATCTGGCTGAGGCGCTGACCGCACTGGAGGCCGGTACCCGGCTCTTTGTGCTGGGTCTGCGGGGTGAAAACAGTAGCAACCGGGAGATGCAGGTTGGCAGTCAACTTGAGACCGTGATTCGTAGTGTTCATCGCCCGATACTGCTGGTTCCCGATCAGTTCACGCCACCACGATCCGCAATGCTGGCCTTTGATGGCAGCGAAACCGCGTTCCGGGGTGTCGAGATGATGGCCGCCAGCCCGTTGTGGCGTGGCGTACCGTTACATCTGGTGATGGTAGGTCCGGATACGGCTGACCGTCGTCGCCTGCTTGAGCTGGCGCGGGCAAAACTCGAAAGCCTGGGCAGCGAGATTGTGGTGGCGCTGTGTGCCGGAGACGTTGTGCCGGCTCTGCATGAATATCAGCAGGAGCAAGGCATTGATTTGTTGGTGATGGGGGCCTACGGCCACTCAAAAGTCCGTCGGTTTCTGCTGGGCAGCACAACCACGACTATGCTGAAAACGGCCACTCAACCGCTGATTATCCTGCGCTAGGGAATCCTGCCTATGGCCAGCCGTCGTTTGTTGCTGCTCGTTGCCGGCGTGTGCGTGCAACTGGCGCTCGCGGGTTGCTCCACGGCTCTCAAACCGGTTGACCATGAACCTGAACGGCCCCGGGCCCCGGTACAGGGGGCGTTTCTGAGTGAGCAGCAGCATCAGCATCTGGCGGACGACAGTGCCCGCTCCGGCTTTCAGCTCCTGGACTCCGGCCGTGATGCGTTTCTGGTCAGGGCCGCGTTGATTGAGGCGGCAGAGCACTACATCGACGCTCAGTACTATATCTGGAATAACGATGTTACCGGGCATTACATGGCGGGCCGCCTGGCGGCGGCCGCTGAGCGTGGGGTTCAGGTCCGGTTGCTGCTGGACGACATCAATGCGGCAGGCAAAGAGCCGTTGTTCTCCGCGCTGGACTCGCACCCGAATATCCAGGTACGCATTTTCAACCCTGCCCGATCCCGTGGCGGCCTCAGCCGATGGTTATCGCTGGCCATCGACTTTGATCGCATCAATCGCCGGATGCACAACAAGACATTTATTGTTGATGGCCATGTGGGTATTACCGGAGGCCGGAACATCGGGGATGAGTACTTTGACGAACATGCCGAGCTGAACTTCCGGGACCGCGATGTCATGGTCCTCGGCCCGCTGGCCACCGACATGACCACAAACTTTGACGCCTACTGGAACAGCCAGTGGTCGTACCCGCTGGTCCGTCTCTACAGGATGGCTGACCACCAGCAGGCCCGGACCCGGCTGGAGCAGTTGATCCAGGACGCCTCCACCACGCCGGATATCGGCGTTGAACCACACCGGCATGCGCAGGCTGCGCAGGACTATCTGCGGGACTGGTTTGAAACCCTGGTGATTGCGCCGGGACATCTGGTGTTCGATCCACCCCTCAAAGACCCGGATGCCGCCACCAACACACCCCAGAACAGCGCCCGGGCCCTGTATGAGCTGATTGATTCGGCACAGAGCGAGATTCTCGTTGAATCCGCCTACCTGACGCTTACAGACGATCAGCTTGAGCGATTGACCCAGCGTCGGAACCCGGACCTGGCGGTGGCTGCGTTGACCAACTCGCTGGCCAGCAACGACCTGATGCCCAATCACGCGGGCTACGCCCGCTGGCGCCGGGAGATGCTGGAGCATGGTGTGGCGTTATACGAGTTGCGTCCGGATGCAGCGGGTTGCCAGCGTTGGGTAGACAGCCCGCGCGCCTGCCGGGATGCGGTCGTCAGCCTGCACTCGAAGGCGGTGGTTTTCGACCGGGAAACCCTGTTTATCGGTTCGTTTAACGTGAATCTGCGCTCCATCTACCTGAACGGCGAAACCGTAGTGGTGATTCACAGCCCGGAACTGGCCGCCATGGTGGCTGACGATATCCATTATGCGATGCAACCGGAAAACAGCTGGCAGGTGATGCTGGATGACAACGGCAGGCTGGTGTGGCATTCGACAGAGGGTGAGGTTACCCGGGAGCCCGCTACCGGCTTCTGGCGCCGCTTTGGCTCCCGGCTGCTGTCCTGGTTACCGATCGAAAAGTATCTGTAGCAGCGTCAGGCCACGTTACCGGCCGCCACGCCCGAGGCCCAGGCCCACTGAAAGTTATGGCCGCCCAGGTGGCCGGTAATGTCCACCACTTCCCCGATAAAGTACAGGTTCGGGTGCTCCAGGGTCGCCATGGTTTTGGAGGATAGCTGGCGGGTATCCACACCGCCCAGGGTCACTTCGGCGGTTCTGTAACCTTCTGTTCCGGCCGGCTTGATGGTCCAGTCGCCAAGCGTGCCGGCAACCTGTTCCAGTTCCTGGTTGCGATACCCCTGCAGTGGGCCGTTCCAGCCGTGCAGGTCGTTAAACGCCTGGGCGAATCGTTTCGGCAGGTGCTGGTTCAGATAGTGCGCGATGGTGGATTGCGGCTTGCTGTTGCGCAGGGCCAGCAGGTCGTCGTGAATGTTCTCAGCCGGCAGCAGGTTGATGTGTACCGCATCGCCTGGCTGCCAGTAACTGGACACCTGCAGCATGGCCGGGCCACTGAGGCCGCGATGGGTTACCAGCATGGGTTCCCGGAAGTGTTGTTGGTGGCAGTGGGCGTCCACCGGGCAGCTAACTCCAGACAACGGCGCCAGTTGTTGCTTCAGTTCCGGGTGCAGGGTGAAGGGTACCAGCCCCGCACGGGTGGGTAGCACCCTCAGGCCAAACTGCCTGGCAATCTCGTAACCAAAGCCGGTGGCACCCATGGTGGGAATCGACAGCCCACCGCAGGCCACGATCAGGGATTCGCAACCGAGTGTGCCGCCACTGGTCTTCAGGGAGAAGCCCGAGCCTGCTTGCCGAATGCCGGACACCGACGTGTTCATGCGAATCTCGGCGCCGGCCCATTCGCACTCGGTCAGCAGCACGTTGAGAATGTCCTTCGCGCTGTTTTTGCAGAACAGCTGGCCCGGCGCTTTCTCTTCATACTTCACACCGTGGCGGTCCACCAGTTCCACAAAATCCTGCGGGGTATAGCGCTTTAGCGCGGAGATGCAGTAGTGCGGGTTGTCGGAGAGAAAGTTCGCAGGCGTGCTGTTCAGATTGGTGAAATTGCATCGGCCACCGCCAGACATCAGGATCTTCTTGCCCGGTTTGTTGGCGTGGTCCAGCACCAGTACTTTGCGGCCGCGATAACCGGCGGTGGCCGCGCACATCAGCCCGGCAGCGCCTGCGCCGATGATGATGACATCGTACCTGGATGTTGAACCTGCCATAGAACTGCCCACCACTCGTTGAAAATGGCGGGCAGTATATCAGCCTCAGGGCAGGTAAACGGACCCTTCCATGTAAAACGCCGCCTGGCCGGCGATGGCTACCCGGTCACCTCTGAGCTCGCATCGCAGAACGCCACCGCGTGCAGAGAATTGGCGGGCTTCCAGTGTTTGCTTGCCGAGCTGTTCAGCCCAGTAGGGCACCAGCACGCTGTGGATGGAGCCGGTTACCGGATCCTCATCGATACCCGCTCCGGGGGCGAAGTAACGGCTGGCGAAATCGCACTGAGTTCCTGGCGCGGTAACGATCAGTCCCTGATTGCCCAGGTCTGCCAGCAATCCCAGGTTCGGTGCTGCTTCGATCACTGCAGCTTCTGAGCCCAGAACCACCATGTAGTTGGTGTCATTTGGCACGTAGAACGCCTGCTCGGGGGCGTTTGGCAGCGCTTTCCGGATTAACTCCGGGGTTGGTCGGCGTTCAAACGACAGGTTGGGGAAGTCCAGTTCCAGCCAGTCATCGGAACGGCGGGTAACCGCCAGGGGGCCGCTTTTCGACCGGAAACGAACCCTGTCGTGCTGCCAGCCAAGACGATTGAACACCACCGACGCCGACGCCAGGGTGGCATGCCCGCACAGTGGCACCTCTATCGCCGGGGTGAACCAGCGGATATGAAAATCTGCATCGTCCTGCTCCGGGAGTGGCACCAGGAAAGCGGTCTCGGACAAGTTATTCTCCAGGGCAATGGCCTGCATCTGTTGCTCCGGAAGCCAGCTGTTCAGGGGCATCACCGCCGCAGGGTTTCCCCGGAACAGTTCATTGGTAAAAGCATCCACCTGGTAGATATCGGTCTTCATGGGTTGTCCTTGTGGGTTGTTAGTAGAACGCGCCTGGCTGGTGAGACTGAGATTCCATGTAGCTCCTGCTCACTGTAACAGTGAATCTCGGGCAGCGGCGCGGCGCCCCGAAGAACCCAGTGATGGTTGCCAACGGGTATCACACGGATACCCTCATGGGCCAGGGCCTGCATAACTGTCATCAGTGTGCCGGCGGTCGGCGTGCCCCCTGTGGCATAGAGGCCCAGCATATCGTTCCGGGTGGCGCGGTGAACGGGGCGCGGTGAACGCGAGTCGGGTTTTGGGATGGTTGCCGTTGCCATGATGAAACTCCTTTTCTGATTCAGGAACCATTATTGGTTTCATCGGATTTCCATAACAGATTCAGATACAGTGTTATTGAATCGGTACAGATGCAGAAAAACGGAAACTGTACTGCCGGAAAGCCGGGAAACTGTACTGCTCATAGTGGCGGCGGTTCTGGTGGAATAGAGCGTATAAAGCACGGCACGGCGGAGAACACGATGGGCATGCTCTACAACCAGGTGGCGGACCAGATTCAGGCGCTGATCCTTGATGGTGTATACCGGGAAGGGGAGCGTGTGCCCGGTGTGCGGGTACTGAGCCGGCAGTTTGGTGTCAGTATTTCAACCGTGCTACAGGCCCACCAGACTCTGGAAGCCCGAGGTTACCTGCAGGCCCGGGAACGCAGCGGGTATTTCGTGCGCCGGCCAGCCCGGGACTTGCCGGAACCAAGAATGCCGGAACAGCGCAGTCGTCCGGTACCGGTGTCTGCCCGGGAAATGACCCTGGACCTGTGTGCCGACGAACAAAAGCGTATGGTGCCTCTGGCCACAGCCATTCCGCACCCGGACTACCTGCCGGTCCGGCAGATTCAGCAGAGCACGTTATGGGCAGCGAGGCGAGGCCTGGAAACCCTCGACTATGCGTTTCCGGGCAAGGAATCGTTCCGGCGTCAGATTGCGCAGCGAATGGCCACCATTGGAGTGCCCATTGCGCCAGATGATGTGCTGGCCACCAACGGAGCCCAGGAGGCCATCATTCTGGCCCTGCGGGCGGTGACCCAGCCCGGGGATATCGTCGCCGTGGAGTCACCTTCGTTTCCCGGCATCCTGCAGGCGCTGGAGTTGGTGGGCCTGCGGGTGATTGAAATCCCCACCCACCCGTCAGACGGCATCAGTCTTGAAGGCCTGCAGCTTGCCCTGGAGCAGTGGCCCTTGAAAGCCTGCGTGGTGGTGCCAAACCACAGTAATCCCATGGGTGCCCGGATGAGCGACGAGCGCAAACAACAGCTGGTGTCCATGCTGGCGGCTGCCGGAGTGCCGTTGATTGAAGACGATATCTACGGCGACCTTTTTCATACCGGCGATCGCCCGCGCCCGGCCAAGGCCTTTGATCAGGCTGATAATGTGATTTACTGCAGCTCATTCTCCAAGACCATCTCGCCGGGCCTTCGGCTCGGTTGGATGGTCCCGGGCAGGCACATGGCCGCGGCCCGGCAACACAAATATTTTGTGAATCTGGCAACTTCCACCATCCCGCAGCTGGCGGTCGCCCATTTTCTGGAACAGGGTGGTTATGACCGTTACTTACGCTCCGCCCGGCAGCACTACAAGGAGTCCACCGACCGACTTCGTTCGGCCATTGCCAGAACCTTTCCGGAGGGCACCGCGGTGAGTCGGCCCCAGGGCGGGTTTGTGCTCTGGGTTCAGTTGCCGGAGGGGGTGTCGGGTACCGAGTTGTATCACCGGGCGCGGGGAGAGAATATAAACGTCGCCCCGGGGCGGATGTTCTCCACCTCCAACAAGTTCGACAACTGCCTGCGGCTGAACGGCGGCAATCCCTGGACCGGCCGGATTGAAGCTGCTGTTGACCGGTTGGGTGCCATCGCCCGGGAGGTACAGTCCGGGGTCAGCCCGGACCGGTTCTGAGATTTGCCGGGTCCAGCAGCCCCGCAGCAATGGCAATGCCGGTCACATCCGGCAGCCGCTCTGCGCCCAGGCGCTTCATTACCCGAGCCCGATACAGGTCGATGGTTTTAACGCTGACATCCAGCTGTTCAGCGATTTCCTTGCTGGTGTAGCCCTGAGCCAGGGGCAGGAAAACGTCTTTTTCCCGGCGGGTGAGGGTGGCGATCAGGGCTTCGGTATCGCCATTGGCGGCCAGCTTGCCGGCGGCTTTACCGGTTTCCTGAAGGGCCTGCTGCACGCTGTCCAGCAGCAACTGCTCATTGAAGGGCTTCTCGATAAAATCAAAGGCACCGGATTTGAAAGCGCGGACCACGATCGGCACATCGGCATGGCCAGACACAAAGATAACGGGAATTTCCAGCCCGCGCTTCTGTAATTCTTCCTGCACGTTCAGGCCGCCGAGGCCAGGCATGCGGATGTCCAGCACCAGACAGCCGGGGCGGTTGTTGCCCACCTCGTTCAGAAACTGGCGTCCGTCGCCGTAGGCCTGCACCTGTAATCCGACCGATTCCAGCAACCACTGGGTGGACTCCAGCATGCCGGCGTCGTCATCTACCACGAATACGGTATTGGCCTCGGAAGGTACGCTGGGAGACATCAGTGGATCACTCCGGATTATTGCTGGCGGCAGTCATTCTATGGCCCCCGCGGCTGTTGTTGAAGGAAAGGTTGGCCGGAAAACGGCAAATCAGCGAAAGGCCGCCGGTGTTGGCAGGAATGGCATCCAGAAAACCGCCAAAACCTTCGATGATGGACTGGCTCATGGATAACCCCAGGCCAAGGCCTTTGGGCTTGCTTGTATAGAATGGCTGGAACATCTGGCGAATGCCCTGATCGTCCAGGCCAGGCCCTTCGTCGGTTACCTGTAGCAATGTTTCCTGTTGCTCGTTAATACAGGTACTGACGGTAATCAGCGACGCGGCGCCCGCATCGGGCGATGAGCCGGCTTCCACATTCGCATCGATGCCATTGCGGATAAGGTTGATCAGCACTTGCTCCAGCAGGACCGGGTCGGCGGTTACGACGGGTGAGGGGGTTGCCAGGCGCTCAAGTAACCGTACGCCGTTTTTGTCGGCCTCCCACTGGCACAGGCGTACGACATCATGGACCACCGCGTTTAATTCAACCGGTGCCATTTGTTTGTCGCCTTTATGCAGGAACGCCCGCAGACGGCGTATCACGGTAGAGGCCCGGTTAGCGTGATGCACAATCTTCTGCAGCCCGTCTTCTACCTTGGCGATCTTCTTGGGGTCGTTTTCGGCACCTTTGAGAAACCGTTGACTGGCACTGGCAAAGTTAACGATAGACGCCAGCGGCTGGTTCATCTCATGGGCCACACTTGATGCCAGCTCACCCAGAGTGGCCAGCCGCGCGGTATGGGCCAGCTCCTCAGCGAGCAGGCGGTTCTGTTCTTCCTGCTCAACCCGGGAAGTGATGTCCCGGGACACGCTGATGACTTCGACCACTGCCCCGGTGTAGGTCTCGCGAATGGCCCGGCTGGCGATCTCGAACCAGCGCCGGCCGCCGTTGCGGTGGCGGATCTCCAGGGTCATGGTGGCATAGCCATCATCACGAAGCCGGTTGCGGGTAATGAGGAACTGCTCGGCCACGTTGATACCGACAAAAATGTGCTCCAGAGGTTTTCCACGCAGCTCTTCCGGCCAGTAGCCAAGCAGCCGCCAGGAAGCCGGGGTGGCATCAATAAACCGGCCATCGGGAGCGTGTCTGGAAATCAGGTCGGTGGTATTTTCGGTAATCAGGCGGTAGAGCCGGTTGGACCTGACGGCCTCCTCCTGAGTCAGCACCTCGCGGGTGGCATCACGGCCCCGGATCAGGACCTGCTGATGCCGGAGGTCCGGAACAAAAGTCCAGAGCCAGACCTTGTCGGCAAACCGGGATTCCACGTTTTCGATCGGTCGTGTCTGGCTCAATGCGGACGCGACCAATGACGGCGTATTCACCGGCAACATTTGCAGAGGCTCCCGTAGCCGGCTGTCGGCTACCAGGGCCCGGGCAGAGTCATTGTAGTCGAGCACGCGGGCGTGCGGGTCTGTGATCAGCGTTGGCTGGGGATCTGACGGAAGCAGGGCCAGGGTGCCGGAAGCGCTTTTGGAAGATTTCATAGAGTTATAGTAGTTTCACCATAATACCATGGTATGATTTCTAGCAAGTTTTCTATTATCTACTATCATTTCTAATGTGAAGTATAGCTGCTTTAGCCTTTCTACTGAACTTACATAAGAACAACTTCAGCATACGAGGACCACACAATGACATCGATCTTCGATCAGGGCCTTGCCGCCCGTGACGCAAACTATGCGGTCCAGTCTCCGATAGATTTCATCGAGCGCACCGCCAGCGTTTACCCCGACTACCCCGCCATCATTCACGGCGCGATTCGCCGCAACTGGGCAGAGACCTACGACCGTTGTCGCCGTCTGGCTTCAGCTCTCAAGGGCCGCGGTATTGGCCGCGGAGATACCGTGGCTGTGATGCTGCCAAATATCCCCGCGATGGTGGAATGCCACTTTAGTGTGCCGATGATTGGCGCTGTACTGAACACCCTCAACGTACGCCTCGATGCCGAAGCCATTGCCTTTATGCTGGAGCACGGCGAAGCCCGGGTAATCATTGCCGACCGTGAATTCGGAGAGGTTGTTAAGGAAGCCGTTCGCCTGCTGGAGAAAAAGCCGCTGGTGATCGATGTGGACGATCCTGAGTATGGCGAGGGTGAGCAGGTCAGTGAGCTGGATTATGAGGCCTTTCTGCAGGAGGGTGACCCTGACTATCAGTGGAGCTTCCCGGACGATGAATGGGACGCCATTTCACTGAACTACACCTCCGGCACTACCGGTAACCCGAAGGGCGTGGTGTACCACCACCGTGGCGCCTACATCAACGCATTGGGTAACCAGACCGTCTGGTCCATGGGCATGCATCCGGTGTACCTGTGGACCCTGCCCATGTTCCACTGTAATGGCTGGTGCTTCCCCTGGACCATCACGGCGCTGGCGGGCACCCATGTGTGCCTGCGCCGGGTAGACCCGGAAAAGATCCTGAAGCTGATTCGTGATCACCAGGTGACCCACATGTGTGGCGCGCCGATCGTGCTGAACGCGCTGCTCAACGCCTCTCCGGAAGCCAAGGCAGGCATTGAACACGAAGTGAAATCCATGACCGCCGGTGCAGCGCCCCCGGCCCAGGTGATCGGAGCCATCGAAGAAATGGGTATCAAGGTCACCCACGTCTATGGTCTGACCGAAGTCTATGGTCCGGTGACCGTCTGTGCCTGGAAATCCGAATGGGACAGCCTGCCGCTGCACGAGCGGGCTCAGGTCAAGGCGCGCCAGGGCGTTCGTTACCACACGCTGGCAGGCACCATGGTGGCGGACCCCAACACCATGTTGCCGGTCCCGAAAGATGGCAAAACCATTGGTGAGATTTTCCTGCGCGGTAATACCGTGATGAAGGGTTACCTGAAAAACCCGAGCGCTACTGAGGAAGCGTTCCGCGGGGGCTGGTTCCACACTGGTGACCTGGCTGTCTGGCACGCCGACGGTTACCTGGAGATCAAGGACCGGCTGAAAGACATCATCATTTCCGGTGGTGAGAACATCTCTACCATCGAAGTTGAAGACACCCTCTATCGCCATCCGGCGGTTATGGAAGCGGCGGTCGTGGCCCGGCCGGATGAGAAGTGGGGCGAAACACCCTGTGCCTTCGTCACCCTCAAGCCGGAAGCGGGCAACGTGACCGAAGAGGACATCATCAGCTTCTGCCGCGAACATCTGGCTCGCTTCAAGGTTCCCAAAACCATTGTGTTCTCGGAGCTTCCGAAGACTTCCACCGGGAAGATCCAGAAGTTTGTCCTGCGGGATCAGGCCAGGGATCTGGACTGAGACCCAGTGCCGATGGCTGCGCCAACCGGCGCAGCCTAGCCTCTTTTCCAACAACAACAGTAACTGGCACCGCTGAGTCATGTGCCTGGAGGTATAGTTATGCAAGTGTTCCACAGAAAGGACGGTGAAGAGCAGCCGTACTGGCCGGCAGGCCCGTTCAAAGTCCGTCTCCCTTTTATCCATTACCGCTGGGAATTTGCGGAGATGATGCAGGCGCTGATCATGTTTGTGGTCAGTCTGGGCATGATCCCCTTGCTGCAGAGTACGCTTGGCCTGCCTTACGACGTCGCCCTTGCCTACGTGGTCGTGTGTGGTATCGGGTTTATGCTGCCGGCATTGCTCGGTATCCCGTTCGTACCCGGCTGGATCACCCCCGGCATTCCTGTGGTGCTGCTGTTCCTGGGAGACTTTGAACCCGGCCCGGAGGCGATTCAGGCGCTGTTTGCGCTGCAGTTCCTGGTGTTCCTCATCTTCCTGGTGCTTGGCGTTACCCGACTGGGCAGCGCTCTGGTACGGCTGATTCCAAACTCCATGAAAGGCGGGATCATTATCGGTGCCGGTATTGCCGCGCTGATGGGTGAGATCGACACCGGCGGCCGTCTGGCCAATACCCCGGTATCACTGGTGCTGGGTAGCCTGGTCTGCCTTTACCTGATGTTCTCGGTCTCCTTCCACGGGCTTACTCAACGCCTGCCCTGGGCGCGCAAGATCGTTAACTACGGCATGGTGCCGGGTATGCTGATTGCCATTTTCATCGGTATCGGAATCGGTGAATACGATATGCCCGACGTGCAGTTTGGCATTACCGCGCCGGCCTTTGGTGAAATGTGGAACTACCTGCCGTTTACCGTTGGCTTTCCGGATGCCAGTGTCTTCATGCTCGCGGTGCCCACGGCGGTTATTGCCTATATCATCGCCTTCGGAGACATCGTTGTTGGCCAGTCGCTGATGCAGCGGGCCGATGAACTGCGCCCCGACGAAGTCATCGAGAACAACATCGACCGGGTGCACCTGATTACTGCGATCCGCAATGCCCTGCATGCGTTCTTTGCTCCGTACCCGGGCCTGGCGGGTCCGATCTGGACTGCGGTAGCGGCAACCATGGCGGAACGTTACAAGTACGGCCGTAATGCCATGGAGTCAATTTACAGTGGGGCCGGCACCTTCTGGATCAGCGGTTTTCTGGCGCTGTTCATGCTGCCGCTGGTGAGCTTCTTCCAGCCGGTACTGCCCATTGCACTGTCGCTGACGCTGATCCTTACCGGGTATATCTGCCTGATGGTGGGCCTTGAACAGCTGCAGAACAACACCGAGCGCGGAATTGCCGGCACCATGGGTGTGGTACTCGCGGTGTATGGCGCAGGCTGGGGTCTGGCGGCCGGCGCAATTCTGTATGTCCTGGTTGAGCGCACCCATTTGCTCCGCTTCACCACGACGCCGAAAGCGGCGGAAGTCGAGCAACCTGAGTAAAAACGAATCCGGGGCCGCCGGGATACCGGCACCCCTTCCCGCTGTGTGTCCTTGGGGGGCTTGATGCCCCCCTTTTTTTATCTGGAACTTGTGGTCTCAGGCCTTTTTGTTAATCCGGTCACAGAACCGCTGGTAATTCCGGGGCTATATGTGACACTTGTGTCTTCAGAATAATCACAAGAAAGGGTGGCCAGAGCAAGAGTCGCCCCATGCGGAGGCATTCCAGATGCGAGTTGGTCTTATCGTCGATTCAGCCTGTGATCTACCCCATGAGTTTTTCCGCAAGCATGATCTCTTTGTGCTGCCGGTTACGGCCATCATTGATGGCCATACCTACCTCGATACCCGTGATCCGGTCCGCACCCAGGAGTTCTACGAGAGCGGATTGCTCGGCAAGGGCCACCAGGCCGAAACCGAAGCCTTTTCCACCCGGCAGATCTACGATCTGTTCATGGAAGAAATTGTCACCCAGTACGATGTGGCGATTTGTGAAACGGTCACCCGCAGTCGTAGCCAGGTCTTCGACCACGCCAGCGAAGCGATGAACATGGTCATGGCCAACTACCAGCACGCCCGGAGTGCGGCCGGCCGGGAAGGCAAGTTCTCCATGCGGGTCATCGACAGCAAACAGATATTCGCCGGCCAGGGTCTGCTGGCGGCGCACACGCTCCGGTTGATCGACCAGCAGCTGTCAAAAAATGCACTCCGGCACCAGGTAGAAGTTTTCACCGACAGGATCTACACCTGTGTGATCCCCCGCGATTTGCATTACATCCGGGAGCGGGCACGGCGCCGGGGCGATAATAACGTCTCGGCCGTCGCTGCCTTCCTGGGTAAGGTGCTGAACATCAATCCGGTGATTTTCGGGCAGGGCGTCGAAGGCAAACCCGTGGCCAAAACCCGGGATTTCCATGCCGCCGTCGAGAAGGTCATGAATTATGCCATTGGCCGGGTAGAGGCAGGGCTGTTAACCCCCTATGTCAGCCTCTCGTGTGGCCTGAGCTGGGCCGAGATTGACGCTCTTCCCGGGCTGGACCAGTTAAGGGAAACCTGTAAAAAACACGGGGTAGAGCTCCTGTTGTCCCAGATGGGCATTACCAGTTCGATCTACGTAGGTCCGGGCAGCCTGTGCCTGGCTCTGGCGGCCGGGCCTCATGAATTTGCCGACTTTCAGTAGTGGCGACGGACCGCACTGGCCCGTTCGCGTTCTGTCCGGGGTAATTCAGGCAAACCCCTGTTCCCCGCATCCGTGATAGCCTGCCTGAAATGTTTCGGGAATAAAGCCAGAGGATGTCAGGTTTATGAGTAATACCGCCCCCAATGTTCTGGATGCCCTGTTTGAGGCTCACGTAAAACACGAAATGGCCTCGCTGAAAGGGGCCAGGCTGAAGAAGTTTCTGGAGAAGGAGGCTGATGAGCTGCTGCGATACGCCGCCGAGGTGCCGCTGGCACGGCTGATCAGTGTGGACCGGGTAATGGGTGTGATACAGCGGCTTGTGGTTGATATGGAGCTGGATGGCGGCGTGCCGGAGCTGGCGGCCGAGATGGCCACCGAAGTGCTGAATGCTCCGGTACAGGCGCAGACCCGCCTTGGAGACATTCTGCCCCGGGAGCAGGCCAGTGGCTTTCTGGAGGAAGCTCTGGGGCTGCGCAAACAACGGGAACGGATCATCCGTGAGGTGATGGCGCACCCGGTGTACCAGGAACTGGTCTCCAATGTGGTGTATCACGGCCTGGTGAACTACCTCTACGAAGACAACCTGATCACCCGCTCAGTGCCCGGCGTGGGCTCGATGATGAAGTTCAGCAAGAAGATGGCGAACAAAGCGGTTAAAGGGCTGGATGAGGCGTTCGAACGCCGGGTCAAGACCTGGCTGTCGGATAGCCTGCCTGGTTTGATCGCCCGCAGTGAGCAGTTTCTGCACCGGGCCCTTACCGATGAGGAGCTTCGGGACAGTGTGATGGCGGCCTGGGTCACTCTGGAAGACCAGACGGTTGCAGATTTACAGGAAGGCCTGGGCGATGTTGAACTGCAGGAGTTCGTGGTACTGGGTTATGAGTTCTGGCTGAGCTTTCGGAAAACAGCCTACTTTGAAGGCTGTGCCCGGGCTGTGGTAGAGCACCTGTTCGCCAAGTACGGGGATCGCCCGGTGCTGGAGTTACTGGAAGACCTGGGTGTGACCCGGGAGGTCATCGTGACCGAGATTGATCAGGTCGCGCTGCCGGTAATTGAGGTGCTGTACAGCGAGGGTTACATCGAGGAGCTGGTGCGTCGCCGGCTCGGTGGCTTCTACAAATCGGCAGCGGCAAAAAAAGCAGCGGCCCAGGACTGAGTCCGCCACTGATCGTGGTCGCCACAAAAAACCGGAAGCCCTGAGGCTTCCGGTTTTTTTGTTACCGTACCGGGGCTGTCTGTCAGCGCTCCAGATACTGCAGTTTGTCGGGCTTGCCGTCCCACTCTGCAGCGTCTGGCAGAGGATCTTTCTTTTCCGTGATGTTCGGCCATTTGCCTGCGAGGTCTGCGTTGATCTCAACAAAGGCTTCCTGGCCCGCCGGCAGTTCATCTTCAGAGAAGATCGCTTCTGCGGGACACTCGGGCTCGCACAGGGCGCAATCGATACACTCATCCGGATCGATTACCAGAAAGTTGGGGCCTTCATAGAAGCAGTCAACCGGACATACTTCCACGCAGTCAGTGTATTTACACTTGATGCAGTTATCAGTAACGATAAACGCCATAGTAAGATCCCTGGTTCATAGAACGTTCAGTCTCATCAGGAGCCCGGAAAAAGGCCCCTCTTATAATTTGGTGGCGATATTGTAGGGAGCGGCCTGCGTCGTCGCAAGCGTCAGGCCGCTATAACCTTATTACGCAGTGTAACTCTGGCCCTGATTCCCGTCAGTTTTTCAGCAGTGCTTTAAGTTCGTACAGCTGATTAAGTGCGTCCCGGGGCGAGAGTTCATCAACATCAAGCTGCTCCAGAAGCCGTTCCACGGCACTCGGCCCGGCTGATGCAAACATATCTCCCTGAATCACCGTTTCGGTCTGCCCAAGCGGCCTGGCTTCGGGGGCGGGGGGCTGCACCGCCGGCGCCGGCGTGGGATCGGCGGTCATCTCCAGCAGAGCCAGCTGGGTTCGGGCGGCCTGGATGACATCCTGAGGCACGCCCGCAAGCCTGGCCACCTGCAGGCCGTAGCTCTGGCTGGCCGGGCCTTCATGCACATTATGCAGGAACACGATGGAATCCTCGTGCTCGGTCGCGGTCAGATGAACGTTTACCGCATGCTCCAGTTCTTCTGCGAGCTGGGTCAGCTCAAAGTAATGGGTGGCGAACAGGGTATAGCAACGGATATCTCTGGCCAGGTGCTCGGCGGTGGCCCAGGCCAGGGACAGTCCATCGAAAGTGCTGGTACCACGCCCCACCTCATCCATCAGGACCAGGCTGTGTTCTGTCGCATTGTGCAGAATGTTGGCGGTTTCCGTCATCTCGACCATAAACGTTGAGCGCCCCCCGGCAATATCATCTGAGGAGCCCATGCGGGTGAATATCCGGTCCACGGGGCCGAGCACCGCCCGGTCGGCCGGCACAAAACTGCCGCTGTAGGCCAGCAGGGCGATCAGAGCCGCCTGGCGCATATAGGTGGACTTACCGCCCATGTTGGGGCCGGTAATGACCAGCATCCGGCGCTTTTCGTCCATCAGCAGGTTATTGGGCACGAAAGGCTCATCAAGTAACTGCTCGACCACCGGATGACGACCGTTCTCCACCTCAAAGCCGGGCTGACCGGTAAACTCGGGGGCGCTGAAGCGCAGGCTGGTGGCGCGTTCGGCAAAGTTGCTGAGGACATCCAGCTCCGCCAGAGCCTGCGCGGCATCCTGCAAGGGTGCCAGTTGTTCCGCGACGGTTTCGAGTACGTCGTCGTACAGGGTTTTTTCACGGGCCAGAGCGCGGCTTTTGGCGCTCAGGGCCTTATCTTCGAACTCTTTGAGCTCCGGGGTGATAAACCGTTCCGCGTTCTTCAGGGTCTGACGGCGGATGTAGTCTGCCGGGGCCTGGGCTGACTGGGCCCGGCTGATTTCGATGTAATAGCCATGCACCCGGTTGTAGCCCACCTTCAGGGTAGAGATGCCGGTACGCTCACGCTCACGGGTCTCGACATCCAGCAGGTACTGGCCGGCGTTCTCACTGATGTTGCGCAGCTCGTCCAGGGCGTCGTCAAAACCTTCCCGGATCACACCGCCGTCACGGATAACCACAGGCGGGTTCTCCAGAATCGCCCGATCCAGCAGCTCGGCCAGGTCCGGGTATTCGCCAATCGTCCCGGCCAGGGCTCTGATGCGGGGCGAGTCCACCGGCTCCAGGGCGTGTTGCAGTGCTGGCAGGGTCTGGAAAGCGTCTCTCAGGCGGGCCAGATCCCGGGGCCGGGCCGAGCGCAGTGCGACCCGGGCGAGGATCCGCTCGATATCGCCCACCTGTTTGAGCAGGTCGTGGACGGGTTCGTAATGAAAGCCTTCCAGCAGGGCCGAAACCGATTGCTGGCGTTCCTGTACCGTGGCCAGGTTACGCAGCGGCCGGTTCAGCCAGCGCCGCAGTTCCCGGGCCCCCATCGCCGTGGCGGTGCGGTCCATGATCCACGACAGTGTGTATTGGTGGCCGCCCATCAGGTTGGTGTCGATTTCCAGATTGCGGCGGCTGGCGGCATCCAGGATGACCGCGTCTTCCCGGCGCTCACGGGTAAGTTTACGGATGTGCGGCAGGGCCGTGCGCTGGGTTTCGCGGGCATATTGCAGCAGGCACCCGGCGGCGCACACCGCCAGATGGAGGTCTTCACAGCCAAAGCCGGTCAGGTCCCTTACCTGCAGTTGTTGCGTCAGCACCCGGCGCGCGGAGTCCAGCTCAAACAGCCAGGGCCCCTGGCGCCGCACTCCGGTGTAGCCTTCAAGCAGATCGGCGTAGGGGAAGTCTTCGCTGATCAGGATCTCAGCGGGCCTGATGCGCTGCAGTTCACCCTGCAGGGCTTCCAGGGTGTCCAGTTCCGCCACCACAAAACGGCCGCTCGAAATATCGAGGGAGGCGAAACCAAAGCGTTCCCTGTGGTTGAAAATGGCCACCAGAAGGCTGTCCCGCCGATCTTCCAGGAACGCTTCGTCGCTGAGCGTGCCGGGGGTGACGATGCGCACAACCTGACGCTCCACCGGCCCCTTGCTGGTTGCCGGGTCGCCGATCTGTTCTGCGATGGCGATGGATTGACCTGCGCGCACCATGCGGGCAATGTAACCTTCGGCCGCGTGAAAGGGCACGCCCGCCATCGGGATGGGCATGCCTCCCGACTGGCCCCGGGCAGTCAGGGTAATATCCAGCAGCTCGGCGGCTTTCCGGGCGTCGTCATAGAACAGTTCGTAGAAGTCGCCCATACGATAGAACAGCATTTCGTTCGGGTGTTCCCTCTTGATCTTCAGATACTGCTGCATCATCGGGGTGTGCTTGGAAAGATCGGTCTGGGCTACTGACATGGAGGCATCCGCTTGGTCACGCGATTGGGTCAAACCCGGGATTGTAGGAAAATTACGCCCGGGATGAAACGCAGGGTTTGGCAACACGGTAAAGGAGACGGAGATGTTGGCAACAGATCGGGAATTACAGGCCGCCGCTGATACGCTGGGTGACCTGCTGATCAGGCAGGGCCTAACCATCGCCACCGCAGAGAGCTGCACCGGAGGCTGGGTGGCAAAAGCCCTGACCGACCGGGCCGGATCGTCGGCCTACCTGATGGCAGGTCTGGTCACCTACAGCAATGAGGCCAAACAGGCCATTCTTGGGGTTGAAGGCCCGGTGCTGGAGCAGCATGGTGCCGTGAGTGAATCGGTGGTACGCCAGATGGTGGCAGGCGCCATCGATACGGCAGGTGTGGATGTGGCCGTGGCGATCAGCGGGGTGGCCGGCCCCGGCGGGGGCAGTGCTGAAAAACCGGTAGGCACCGTGTGGTTTGCCTGGGGAACAGGCTCCGCCGAGACGGAAACGAGCGTTCAGTGTTTTGAAGGGGGCCGGGACGCCGTGCGGCGGCAGGCAGTTCTATACGTGTTGCAGCAGGTTACCCGCTTTCTGGAACAACGGTGACATTTTTCCGCCTGGCGGGGGTTGGTCTGGACCGGCGCTTATGGTTTAATACTGTTCAAATATACAGGAAAGTACTGTACACCTTTCCGGTTTCGTCGATTGAATAACGAGGGCAGGTAACGATGGAAGACAACCGCAAGAAAGCGCTCAGCGCAGCACTGGGTCAGATTGAGCGCCAGTTTGGTAAAGGCGCCGTGATGAAAATGGGCGACCAGCCCCGTGAAGCCATTCCTGCGGTGTCTACCGGTTCGCTGGGGCTGGACGTCGCCCTGGGTATTGGCGGCCTGCCGTATGGCCGGATTGTCGAGAT
>DATGNB010000014.1:0-13277 GCA_035306945.1 Marinobacter sp. | reverse complement strand
CGGCAGGTTCTGGGGCTTTAAAGGCCCGTACTCTTGGTCTTAGGTGAATGAGGTGGCGGATGAGCGATTGGGAATCGGACAAGCAGCCTGGGTGGGGTGACGAGCCGGTACCGCCGGATGACAAAAGCCCGACTCCTGCGTCGGGCAAGCGCGGCTGGTTTGGCAGGAAGCAGCCTGCGCTGCCGCCGGAGTCGGGCCGGGACTGGCGGCTGATCGAGAAGTTGGTGATGTCGCTGCAGGCTGAGCAGCGCCGCAGTCGTCGCTGGGGTATCTTTTTCAAGGTGCTGACATTCGGCTACCTGTTTGCCTTGTTGTTCATGATCCGTTCGCCGTTAGGCGACGGAATGGCAGCGGCTACCCTTGAACATACGGCTCTGGTGGAGGTTACCGGCACGATTGCGGCGGATGAGCTGGCCAGTGCCGATAACCTTGTGGGTGCTCTGCGCTCCGCCTTCGAGGCGGAAAATTCCAGGGCGGTTGTGCTGCGGATCAACAGCCCGGGCGGCAGCCCCGTTCAGGCCGGCTATGTCTATGATGAGATCCTGCGTCTGCGGGCAGAATACCCCGACAAAAAACTGTATGCGGTTATTTCAGACATCGGTGCGTCCGGTGCCTACTACATTGCCGCGGCTGCGGATGAGATCTATGCCAACCGGGCCAGCCTGGTGGGTTCGATCGGCGTGGTGGCCGGAGGCTTTGGCTTTACCGGCCTGATGGACAAGATCGGTGTTGATCGGCGGCTCTATACCGCCGGCGAGAACAAGGCATTCCTGGACCCTTTCTCGCCGGAGCGGGAGGGTGATGTGGCCTTCTGGCAAAACGTGCTTGAAAACACGCACCAGCAGTTTGTGAATGCCGTCAAGGCCGGGCGCGGCGACCGGCTGGCAGAGTCTGAAGAGCTGTTCAGCGGCCTGATCTGGAGTGGCGAGCAGGCGCTGGAGCTGGGTCTGATTGACGGGCTTGGCAGTACCTCGTGGGTTGCCCGCCAGTTAGTGGGTGTCGAAGAGCTGGTGGATTACAGTCGCAGTCGCTCACCTTTCCAGGCGCTTGTTGATCAGCTGGGAGTGGCGGTAGGGCAGGGAATCGCCGGCCAGCTCCTGGAGTCGCGACTGCAGATCCGCTGACGGCCGGCCGCTGGTTGTGCCGGGGGTCAGGGTGCCAGTAGCGGGTTTATCCCGAACTGTCGCAGCAGGTCCACCAGGGCGATCAGCGGGAGCCCGATCAGGCTGTTCGGGTCACGGCCGCTCATGGCGCTGAACAGGGCAATGCCCAGGCCTTCCATCCTGAAGCTGCCGGCACAGTCATAGGGTTGTTCCTTGCGCAGATAATGTTCTGCTTCCTGAGCGCTGAGCTCCCGAAAGCGGACCTCGAAAGGTTCGCAGCAGGTCTTGAGGATGCCGGTGCGGGTATCGAGTACGGCCAGGCCGGTCAGGAACCGGACGCGCCTGCCACTGCACATCCCGAGTTGCCGGCAGGCGGTGGCATGGTCCCCCGGTTTGTTCAGCAGCGTATTGTCCGGCAGGACAGCCACCTGATCCGACCCTATAATAAGAGTGTCAGGCCAGGCGTCGGCCAGAGCGCGGGCCTTTTCGCTGGCCAGGCGCACTGCCAGTGCGCCGGGCAGCTCTCCCGGCAGGGGCGACTCGTCAATTTCAGGGCTGGCGGTGCGGAAGGGCAGGCCAAGCCGGTTCAGCAGGTCTTGCCGGTAAGGGGAGGAGGATGCGAGCAGCAGGTTGCGCATGAATACCTTTTCTCTTGTCTGTCGGGCAGTGTTATGAAAACAGGGGTGCAGGCAGAATCACAGGGGTTATCGTAAGATACCCGTACATGAACGTGAAGCTTGCCGGTAAAAGCGATTAAAACTTTGACAGCGGGCGGTCTCGCCCCTAAAATTGCGCGCCTATGTCTGAAGCGCCGATTGCTCAACTGCCCAAATCCGTAGACCCTAACCGGTTGGCGGAACAAGCTGCGAACCTCGAGGGGGTTGTTCCGCTCGCGGGGCTTGGCCGTTTCTCAGAAGCGGTTCCGGAGTTACCGGAGGGTGGCGAGTGTTACGTGAAACTGTCCTTTTATATGGACAGCGAGCGTCGTCGGTTGGTGTCCGGTGAGTTGTCGGCACCGGTCATACTGGAGTGCCAGCGGTGCATGACCAACATGCAGACTACGCTGGAATCCCGTTTTGAGTTGGGGCTTGTGCTTAACGAAGAGCAGGCTCAAAGGTTGCCCAAGGCGCTGGAGCCCTTCCTGATGGAAGACTACAGTGCCGATCTCTGGACCATGGTGGAAGATGAGCTGCTGCTGGTGCTGCCTCCGTTCCCCTTGCACGATCGCCAGGATTGCCCGGCGAGCGGGGAGCTGGAAGCGCTGGAGCCCAAGCCTGCCACCGAACAGTCAGAGAAAAAAAAGCGCGAGGATAACCCGTTCAGTGTGCTTGCGGGCCTCAAAAACACCAAGCACTAATGTTTTCGTAATCAGGTCAGGAGCATAATCATGGCTGTACAGAAAAACCGCAAGACCCGTTCTAAGCGCGGCATGCGCCGTTCACACGATGCCCTGAGCACTGCTGCTCTGAGCACTGACTCCACGACTGGCGAAGTTCATCGTCGTCACCACGTATCTCCGGACGGTTTCTACCGCGGCAAACAGGTTATTGAAGCTCACGACGAGTAAGTTCGTCGGCAAAGTCTTCTGACCTGTGCTGCATGAACCAGCGGTGAGTAAGCCTGTCACCATAGCGATCGATGCGATGAGTGGCGATCGCGGTGCTTCGGTGGTGGTTCATGCGGCGCTGGAAGCAGTGCGTGAAAATGAGGCCTTAAGTCTTGTTCTGGTGGGAATCCGGAGCGAGCTTGAGGCCTTGTTGCGTGATGGTCATGCCAGAATACGTATCGTTGAAGCCGCCGATGTGGTGCGTATGAACGAACGTCCGTCCCATGCTCTCAGGCACAAAAAGAACTCTTCCATGGCCATTGCGCTCAACCTGGTGCGGGATGGTGAGGCTCAGGGCTGTGTCAGTGCCGGTAATACGGGGGCGCTGATGGCGTTTGGCCGTTCCATTATTCGTATGTACCCCGGGATCGAAAGGCCGGCGATTACCAAGCTTGTGCCGTCCCTGCGGGGCCGTTGTTACGTTCTGGATCTGGGCGCCAACGTTGATTCCAGCGCCGAAAATCTCTACCAGTACGCCCTGATGGGGTCTCTGATGGCTACGGCCATCTGCGGGCTGGCCGAGCCGCGTGTGGCCTTGCTCAACGTTGGCGAGGAGGAGATCAAGGGCAACGAACAGGTCCGGCTCGCCTCCCATATGCTGGCCCAGTGCGAGACGCTCAATTATATCGGTTATGTCGAGGGTAACGATCTGTTTCGGGACGTTGCCGATGTAGTAGTGTGTGATGGTTTTGTGGGTAACATAGCCCTGAAAACCGGCGAAGGCGTTGCCGGCCTGCTGATCGAGTTGTTGGAGCAGGCGTTTACCCGATCCCTGTATGGCCGGTGCGTTGGAATCATGGCCAGACCAATCATCGGGCGTCTGCTACAGTTAATGGACCCCTCCCGGCATAACGGTGCCAGCTTGCTTGGCTTGCAGGGGGTGGTGATCAAAAGCCACGGTAATGCCAATGAGCGTGCGATGCTGGCCGCTATCCGGCAAGCGGTCCGGGAGGTGGAGCTCGAAGTGCCCCGCCGTATTAACGGCCGGCTCGATGACCTGTTACTGTAGGTCATTAACCGCTGCTGAGACTAAAGTCTGCCCGCGCTTGTGCCGTTAATCGCGGATAATTGGCCCGAGTTGTACTATTGGCTAATCTCCTCAAACCTTTCAATGACGATAAGATTCCGCCCATGAAAACAGCGTTTATTTTCCCCGGACAAGGCTCGCAATCGATCGGTATGCTTGCTGATGCCGCCGCCGCGTGGCCGATGATCAACGAAACCTTCGAGGAGGCCTCTAACGTTGTCGGCTACGATCTGTGGCATTTGTGTCAGAATGGCCCGGCCGAAGAACTGAATCAGACCGCCGTTACCCAGCCTGCGCTACTGACGGCCAGTGTGGCCTTATGGCGCCAGTGGTGTGTGTCAGAGGGCCCGCGCCCGGCCTTTGTTGCCGGCCATAGCCTGGGTGAATACAGTGCGCTGGTGGCCGCTGAAAGCCTGGACTTTATTGAAGCGGTCAAGCTGGTTCAGCTGCGCGGTGAGCTGATGCAGGATGCGGTTCCTGCCGGCGAAGGTAAAATGGCTGCCATTCTGGGTCTTGAGGATGCCGACGTGATCGCGGCCTGTGAAGAGGCCGCCAATGGCGATGTGGTTGCCGCGGTCAACTTTAACGCTCCGGGACAGGTGGTGATTGCCGGCACGGCGGCCGCCGTCGAGCGCGCCATCGAAGCCTGCAAGGCCAGAGGTGCCCGCAAGGCCATGCCGTTGCCGGTGAGCGTGCCGTCCCATTGCGCGCTGATGAAAGGCGCGGCCGAACAGCTCGCCGAGGCACTGGAAGACGTGCAGTTTAACGATGCTGTCATTCCGCTGGTGCAGAATGTCAGCGCAGGGGTGGTAAAAGACGCCGGCGAGCTCAAGGCCAATCTTCTCAAGCAGTTGTACTCCCCCGTGTTGTGGACCGACTCAGTACGTGCGCTCACCGCCGAGGGCGTGACCGTGGCGGTGGAATGTGGCGCGGGCAAAGTGCTGGCCGGGCTGGCCAAGCGAATTGATCGCAACCTGGCCGTGCACAGCATGGATAATCCTGAATCTCTGGCTGGCGCCCTGAAAGCGTTTGGTCAATCCTGATAAACGGAGTTGTTATGTCTCTGGAAGGAAAAGTTGCACTGGTTACCGGTGCTACCCGGGGGATTGGCAAGGCCATTGCCCATGAACTGGCCCGCCTGGGCGCAGAGGTGGTGGGTACCGCTACCAGTGCCGAAGGTGCCGAGTCGATTACCCAGGGCCTGAAAGCTGCGGGTTTTAAAGGCTACGGTATCGTGATGAACGTGGCTGAGGCCGAAAGTATCGACGCCGGCCTGAAGCAGATTACTGAACAGACCGGCGCGCCGCTGATTCTGGTTAACAATGCCGGGATTACCCGGGACAATCTGCTGATGCGTCTCAAGGATGACGACTGGACCTCGGTGCTCGAAACCAACCTGTCCAGCGTTTATCGTACCAGCAAGGCTCTTCTGAGAGGGATGGCCAAGGCTCGCTGGGGCCGGATTATCAACATCAGTTCTGTGGTGGCCGGTATGGGCAACCCGGGGCAGGGTAACTATTGTGCTGCCAAAGCCGGCGTTGAGGGGTTTACCCGAAGCCTGGCGAAAGAAATGTCGAATCGTGGTATTACCGCCAATTGCGTAGCACCCGGATTTATCGACACGGATATGACCAAAAAGCTGGACGAAAAGCAGCGTAACGCTATGCTGGAAATCATTCCGGCGGGGCGTTTGGGAGCGCCGGAGGAAGTTGCCTCCGTGGTGGCGTTTCTGGCGTCTGACGGGGCTGCCTACGTGACCGGAGAGACCATTCATGTAAATGGCGGCATGTACATGGGGTAAGGCCGTAACCGGCTGTAAGGCAACCCCTTGTCGCACAACATGTTTGACTGAATCCCTGCTTGTTTGCAGGTAGGGTTTAAACTAAACTGGCAGCTATTATGTTGCTTGGTTGACACTAAAGTGAGGACGTTATGAGTACAGTTGAAGAGCGCGTGAAGAAGATTGTTTGTGAGCAGTTGGGCGTTAAAGAGTCCGAAGTTCAGAACACATCTTCTTTTGTAGAGGATCTTGGCGCTGACTCACTGGACACTGTTGAGCTGGTTATGGCCCTGGAAGAGGAATTCGAAACTGAGATTCCTGATGAAGAGGCTGAGAAGCTGGGCACCGTTCAGGACGCTATCGACTACATCGTCGCGCATACCTGATACCCTGCAGAACAGATAGCCAGGCCAAAAGCCGTCCTTTAGGCTTCACAAAGGACGGCTTTTTTATTGGCAGAAAAACGTAATTTTTGATCAAAACGACACGAATCAATCGGGTGAGTGGGGTTATGAGCAAACGACGGGTAGTGATTACGGGCATGGGAATGCTCTCTCCGGTAGGTAACGACGTTGCCAGCTCGTGGCAGGCGGTGTGTGCCGGGCGTAGCGGAATTGGGCTGATTACCCGGTTCGACGCCAGCGAATACAGCACACGCATTGGCGGAGCCGTCAAGGATCTGGATATCGAGCCCTGGCTGTCGGCCAAGGAAGCCCGCAAACTGGATGCTTTTATCCATTATGGCCTGATTGCCGCCCAGCAGGCGGTAGATGACAGTGGCCTTGAGCAGTGCCCGCAACTGGACAGAGACCGGGTCGGCATTGCCATCGGATCTGGTATTGGTGGTCTGGAGTACATCGAGAAAAACGTGCTCCAGATGGAGAAAGGCGGGCCGCGCAAAGTGTCTCCGTTTTTTGTTCCGGCCTCTGTGATCAACATGATCTCCGGCAACGCGGCCATCCGTTTTGGCTACCGCGGCCCCAACATTGCCATCGTCACCGCGTGCACCACCGGCACCCACAATATTGGCTATGCCGCACGCACCATCGCCTACGGCGACGCAGATGTGATGCTGGCGGGTGGCTCGGAGATGGCCACAACGCGTTCTGGTGTGGCGGCGTTTGCGTCGGCCCGGGCACTTTCTACCCGCAATGATGAGCCTGAGAAAGCGAGCCGTCCGTGGGATAAGGATCGCGACGGTTTTGTGCTCAGCGACGGTGCCGGGGTCGTGGTACTGGAAGAGCTTGAGCATGCCAGAGCACGGGGTGCCACCATTTACGGGGAAGTGATCGGTTTTGGCATGAGTGACGACGCGCACCATATCACCTCGCCCCCGACCGACGGCGAAGGCGCGGCCCGTGCCATGGTCAATGCCCTGCGGGACGCCGGCCTGAAGCCCGGCGACGTCGACTATATTAACGCCCACGGCACCTCAACCCAGGCCGGCGATGTGGCTGAAGTGGCGGCGGTCAAGGCTGTGTTTGGCGACCATGCCGGCAAGCTGGCCATGAGCAGCACCAAATCCATGACCGGTCACTTGCTCGGCGCGGCGGGTGCCGTCGAGGCTATTTTCTCAGTACTGGCGGTTCGGGAAGGCATCCTGCCTCCAACCATCAACCTGGATAACCCGGACGACGGCTGCGATCTGGACTTTGTCGCCAACCAGAGCCGGAAGGTGGATGCCCGCGTTGCGCTGTCCAACTCGTTCGGGTTTGGCGGCACCAACGGGACGCTTATTTTCCGCCGTTACGAGGGCTGAGGCTGAACCATGCGGGTATTCTGGGCGGATGAGTCTGGCCTGCCGGCCTCCGACCGGGGGCTGGCCTATGGTGACGGACTGTTTGAGACTATCCGCGTGGAGGGCGCCGGTGCTCCGTTGCTGGCTTACCACCTCGACCGGCTGGTAACCGATGCCCGGCGGCTGGGGATCCCGGTGCAAAAAGCTGAGCTGGCCCGGGTGTGTGAGGAGGCTGTCAGCCGCTGGTGCGATGAGGGCCCGCGGTGGGTGCTCAAGCTGGTACTTACCCGGGGGGGCGGGGGCCGGGGCTACCGGCCTGCAGACCGGATTGAACCCAATCTTCTTGTCGCCCGCGCCAGCGCACCCGAACGGCCCGCTCCGGAAGGGGTGATCGCCGGGTTCTCCCGGGTGCCGCTGACGGTCAATCCGTTGTTTGCCGGCATCAAGTCGCTGAACCGCCTGGAGCAGGTAATGGCAGCCCGGGAGATCAGCGGTGACCACTTTGAACTATTGATGGCCAATGCCGCGGGCCATATTGTGGAAGGCACTCGCACCAACCTGTTTGTTGCTACGGATAACGGTTGGCTGACGCCGCCTCTTGAGTCCGTCGCGGTGGCGGGTATCATGCGCCGGCTGGTGATCGAAAGTTTACAGAAGGCCGGACAGGCGCTTACCGAAACCCCGGTGTTGCCGGAGCACCTGTCGCCGGGTGTCTGTGCCGGGCTGTACCTGACCAACAGTGTCCTTGGTGTGGTGGGCGTGCGTCGGCTGGCGGGCCAGGATTTGCCAGTAGACCAGCGGCTTGCGACAATCTGCCGTTCTCACATAGCGATGGATTGAGTCGAGTGTTCAGAAAGCTACTGATTCTGATTATAGCCGTGGTGGTTCTTGCTGCAGCCGGGGCCGGCCTTTGGGTCTGGCAGGGCTTTCAGACGCTTCGTCAGCCTGTTGCCCTTGAAGAACCGGTGTTGTTCAGTGTGCAGGCGGGCACATCATTCAGTGGCCTGGCCCGGAAAATGGCCGCCAAGGGCCTGGTGTCTGATCCGCTGTGGATGAAGCTGTATGGCCGTCTTAATCCGGTCCAGACCCGCATCAAGGCCGGTGACTATGAACTGCTGCCGGGTATGACGCCATTGGCCATGCTCAGCACCATGGTAGACGGCAAGGTCAAACTCTGGACCGTGCAGTTTATCGAAGGCTGGACCTTTGCCGACATGAGAGCGGCACTGGCAAATGCTGACCGGCTCAGAAAGCTGACCACCGACTGGACCAACGAGCAGGTTATGGAAGCCGTCGGGGCTGAGGGCCAGCATCCTGAAGGCTGGTTTTTTCCGGACACCTACATGTACAGCAGCACGGAGAGTGACCTGAGTATTCTCAGGCGGGCCTATGGGCGAATGGTAAGGGTGCTGGACGAGGAGTGGGCGCATCGTGCTGAGGGCCTGCCGTATGACTCTCCGTATGAAGCCCTGATCATGGCGTCGATCGTTGAGCGGGAAACCGGCGTGCCCTCCGAGCGTCAGGAGGTGGCCGGGGTGTTTGTGCGCCGGCTGCAAAAAGGCATGCGCCTGCAGACAGACCCGACCGTGATCTACGGCATGGGTGACAGTTACGAAGGCCGCATCCGCACCAGGGATCTGCGGGCCTATACGCCCTATAACACCTATCGCATCAATGGCCTGCCGCCGACCCCGATCGCTCTGCCGGGCCGTGACTCGGTACACGCCGCCCTGCACCCGGCCGACGGCGACAGTCTGTATTTTGTTGCCCGGGGTGATGGCAGCCACAAATTTTCCCGTACGCTGGCCGAGCACCAGCAGGCGGTTCGCGAATTCCAGCTTAACCGGCGAGAGAATTACCGATCCTACCCGGCAGCCACCGGCGGCTCAGACAACAACGGGGACAACTGATGGTTGCCAGAGGTCGTTTTATCACGTTTGAGGGCGTCGAAGGTGTTGGCAAGACGACCCAGGTGCAGAATGCTGCTCATACCCTGAGAGCTATGGGCAAGGATGTGCTGGTTACCCGGGAGCCCGGTGGTACGCCGATGGCCGAGAAAATCCGGGAGTTGCTGCTGATGCCCCGGGAGGAGCCGGTGCATGAGACCACCGAACTGCTGTTGATGTTTGCCGCCCGTGCCCAGCACTTGCACAATTGCATTCTCCCGGCTCTGGAGCAGGGCAGGTGGGTGCTGTGTGACCGCTTTACCGATGCCACTTTTGCCTATCAGGGCGGAGGGCGGGGCGTAGCTTGCGCGCATATTTCGGCACTCGAAACGCTGGTGCAGGGAGATATCCGGCCTGACCACGTTATTCTGCTGGATGCGCCGGTAGAGACGGGTATGGCCAGAGCCCGAAAACGCGGGGAGCTGGATCGTTTTGAGCAGGAAGCCCTGGTGTTTTTCCGGAAGGTCCGGGAAGCCTACCTGGCAAGAGCGACAGCTGCGCCTTTGCAGTATCATATCGTGAATGCAGCTCTGCCTCTTGAGCAGGTGTCGGAGAAGGTTGCGGCGCTTTTGGGTGCCCTCGCCAAGGCACCTGTTTCGATATAAAAACAGGTATAGAATGTTCGACGCAAAGCTTCTGAAACTGCCGGTAGATGCGCATCAGCACCGTCATGCCCACCCCCAGATTGTGGTGGGGGTCCATGGATCTGCGGAGCTGAGTGTAGGCGGCGTGGGGTCAAGCCTCGATACCTGGAAGGCGTTTCTGGTGCCCACCGATGTCCCCCACGATTACTGTGGCGACCGCCAGAATCACGTGCTTGTCATTAATCTGGATCCGTCCAGTCCGGCCTTCGAACACGCTCAGCATGCCGATTATGAGTGCCTCGCCCGCATGTTCGACAAGCCGCGGGTCATTCAGATGGATAACCGGTTGCAGGGTCTGGTTCAGATTGCCGCCAGCGAGTTTGAACCACGCCAGGACAATCGCCTGCTGCAACGACACCTCGCCGCCAGCATTCTGTATAGCATGGCGGACCGCATGACCGGTAATCTGGGGGTCAGGCCGAATCGCCATAGCATCAGTCCGGAAGCCATTCGCCGTTACATCCTGGCCAATCTGCATCGGAAAATTACCGTACAGGATCTGGCCGGCGAAGCCTGCCTGAGCGTCAGCCGCTTCCATGAGGTTTTTCGGGAAATCACCGGCATTACCCCGCATCAGTTTCTGATTCAGACCCGGCTTGATCAGGCTGTGCGCTTGCTGTCAGGCAGCACGCTGTCAGTCTCTGAAATCAGCTACCGCACCGGATTTTCATCCCAGAGTGCGCTCACCAATGCGTTGCGTAAATATAAGGGAACCACACCCTCCAGGCTGCAACTCGGCGAGGAGGTAGCCTGATCTGCCAGCTATTACGACAGTCCCGTAGGATTCTGCAAAACATTCGTAGAATTTCGCAAGCCGTGGGCACGCTTGAGGACTAACGTACAGGATGCGTAGTAACACTCTGAAAAACAGGGGTGTCTGATTGTCGCAAACTCGCGATGGTCAACTATAGTAAGGGGGTACATAAGCGGCTCGCAGCCGCACCAGCCCCGAAAGATCAGAGGTAAACAAGAAGAACAGTACAAGCTGTCGGTTAATTCGCCAGCGCTGTACATAAGGGCGGATTGGTATCCGCTCATATAAACTGGAGGAGCCTTATGGCTATTGGCGTTTGGATCAGTCTATTTGCGTATTTCGCGATCATGATCGGCATTGGCATTTACGCCATGCGAAAGGCCTCAGCGACAGCTGAAGACTATATGCTCGGCGGGCGGGGACTCAGCCCGAAGGTAGCGGCCCTGTCGGCAGGGGCCTCAGATATGAGCGGCTGGCTGCTGCTGGGTCTGCCGGGTGCATTATTCGTTTCGGGTCTGGCAGATGCCTGGATTGGTATTGGTCTGTTTGTGGGCGCGTTCGTTAACTGGGTCATTGTTGCGCCGAGGCTGCGTGAACAAACCGTTCACTATGGCAATGCCCTGACTATTCCGGCTTTTCTGGCTAACCGGTTTCCGACCAAAGCGCTGCCGCTGCGGACGGTTTCGGCCATTATCATCGTGGTTTTCTTTTCGGTCTATACCGCCTCTGGCCTGGTGGCGGGTGGCAAACTGTTTGAAAGTGCCTTTGCCGGTATCTTTAACTTCGGTGGCCTGAGCGACTACGGCGTCGGGATCGTGATCACGCTGGGCGTGGTACTGGCCTATACCGTTGTGGGCGGTTTCCTCGCGGTGAGCATGACCGACTTTGTGCAGGGTTGCATCATGATGCTGGCGCTGGTGATCATGCCGGCTGTGGTGCTGTTCGGTGAAGGCGGTGGCGGCTTTGGTCAGGCTGCAGAGACGCTTAACAGCGTTGATCCTACCTTGTTGTCCTGGACCGAAGGGCTCACCCTGATTGGCTGGCTATCGGCTGTGGCCTGGGGGCTCGGTTATTTTGGTCAGCCCCATATCATCGTGCGTTTTATGGCGATCCGTTCGGTAAAAGAAGTGCCTGTGGCCCGTAATATTGGTATGTCCTGGATGGCAATTTCCCTGATCGGTGCGATTTCGCTCGGTATCTTTGGCCGCGCCTACGCCGTTCGTAATGGCCTGGATGTTGCCGACCCTGAAACCATCTTTATTATTCTGGCCAACCTGCTGTTCCATCCGCTGATCACCGGTTTCCTCTACGCGGCGTTGCTGGCGGCGGTTATGAGTACCATCTCCAGTCAGTTGCTGGTGGCGTCGTCCTCCCTTACCGAGGACTTCTACCGCTTGTTCCTGCGTAAGGAAGCAACCGACAGGGAATGTGTCAACGTTGGCCGGGCCTGTGTGGTCGCGGTTGGTCTGGTTGCAGCTGTCATTGCTTCTGATCCCAACTCGCAGGTACTGGGCCTGGTCAGTAACGCCTGGGCAGGCTTTGGTGCCGCCTTTGGTCCGCTGATCATCCTTGGCCTGATGTGGTCCCGCACCAACGGTGCCGGTGCGCTGGCTGGCCTGATTGTGGGTGCAGTGACCGTCATGGCGTGGATCGCGCTGGGCTGGAATGGCAGCTTCCTGGGCGGCCCGGGTGTGTACGAAATCATCCCTGGCTTTATCGCTGCGTTCATCGCCATCGTGGTGGTGAGCCTGGCTACCAGTGATGCTGACGAGTATCAGCATATCCAGCGGTAACAGAATGCGCTGATTAACATCAGTGTTCTGATAAGGGCTCCCCGCGGGGAGCCCTTTTTTGTCTCTGAATTCCCGGTTGGGAGGCGGGTTTGCAAGGCATAAAAAAACGCCAGCCCGAAGGCTGGCGTTTCAGATCAGAGGTAAGTTACCTCAGGGAATCTCAGGCTACGGAAGCCTCAGATGCCTTCTGGGTGTACTCTTCCATCTGGTCGAAGTTGAGGTACTTGTAGATCTCTGCAGACATGCTGTCGAGGTCCTTGGCGTACTCCATGTACTCCGCCGGAGTCGGGAGTTTGCCCAGTACCGCACCCACCGCGGCCAGTTCCGCAGAGGTCAGGTACACGTTGGCACCATCACCCAAACGGTTCGGGAAGTTACGGGTAGAGGTGGACAGAACGGTCGACTTCGGTGCTACACGTGCCTGGTTACCCATGCACAGGGAGCAGCCCGGCATTTCGGTGCGAACACCGGCAGTGCCGTAGGTATTGAAGTAGCCTTCATCCATCAGCTGCTGCTGGTCCATCTTGGTGGGCGGAGACATCCACAGACGGGTTTTCAGCGGGCCCTTGTGCTGCTCAAGCAGTTTACCGGCGGCACGGAAGTGGCCGATGTTGGTCATGCAGGAGCCGATAAATACTTCGTCTACCTTGTCGCCGGCAACCTCAGACAGGAACTTGGCGTCGTCCGGATCGTTCGGGCAGCAAACGATCGGCTCGTTGATGTCGGCCAGATCGATTTCGATCACGTGGGCGTACTCTGCGTCCTGGTCGGCACGCATCAGCTTCGGATCTTTCAGCCACTCTTCCATCTTCTGGGCGCGACGCTCCAGGGTACGGGCATCACCGTAGCCTTCGGCAATCATCCAGCGCAGCATCACGATGTTGGA
>DATGNB010000013.1:0-4805 GCA_035306945.1 Marinobacter sp. | reverse complement strand
CCCCGCACACCCCCGGTGGCGGCTTTCTCCAGCTCCTGTTCGCGCACACCGTCAAACCGCGGAAAATCGAAGTGACAGTGGGCATCGACGAGTCGCATAGGCGCCTCCAGGGCTGTGAGCTGCCGGCGTTACTGCTCCCGGGTCTTATGGAACTGTACGTCCGGATACCGCTCCTGGGCCAGGTTCAGGTTAACCATGGTGGGCGCGATGTAGGTCAACTGGTCCGCGCCGTCCAGGGCCAGGTTGTCCTGGTTTTTGCGCTCAAACTCGTCCAGCTTGCGGGCGTCGGCGCAGCTGATCCAGCGCGCCGTCGCCACGTTCACCGGTTCATAGACGGCTTCTACCTTATACTCACTCCGGAGCCGTGCAACCACCACATCAAACTGCAACACACCGACCGCGCCCACAATCAGGTCGTTATTCCTCACCGGCCGGAACACCTGCACAGCGCCTTCTTCAGACAGCTGGATGAGGCCTTTCTGGAGTTGCTTGGCCTTGAGCGGGTCCTTCAGACGGATGCGCCGGAACAGCTCCGGTGCAAAGTTCGGAATACCGGTAAACTTCATGTCCTCACCGGCACTGAAAGTATCGCCCAGCTGGATGGTGCCATGATTGTGCAGGCCGATGATGTCGCCGGCAACAGCCTGCTGCGCGTACTCGCGATCTCCCGCCATGAACGTCAGCGCGTCGGAGAAACGCACATCCTTACCGATGCGTACGTGCCGGGCCTTCATGCCCTGGGCGTAGCTCCCCGACACAATCCGCAAAAACGCAATCCGATCCCGGTGCAGCGGGTCCATATTTGCCTGGATTTTGAACACAAACCCCGAAAACGCCTCTTCTTCGGGCTGAACGGTGCGGGTCTCTGTGCTCCGGGGCTGGGGCGCGGGTGCCCAGTCCACCAGGCCATCCAGCATGTGATCAACACCAAAGTTGCCCAGCGCGGTCCCAAAAAATACCGGTGTCAGCTCTCCGGCCAGAAAAGCCTCCTGATCAAACTCATGGGAGGCCCCCTTAACCAGCTCAATCTCATCGCGCAGGTCAGCGGCATAGCTTCCGATAACAGCCTCAAGCTCCGGGTTGTCCAGCCCTTTGATGACCCGCCGCTCTTGAATGGTATGGCCCTGCCCCGACTGATACAGCACAACCTCATCCCGCAGCAGGTGGTACACCCCCTTGAAACTCTTGCCCATACCGATCGGCCAGGTAATCGGCGCGCAGGCAATCTTAAGCACCTCTTCAACTTCATCCATCAGCTCAATGGGATCGCGGGTATCCCGGTCGAGCTTGTTCATGAAGGTCAGGATCGGCGTATCCCGCAGGCGGGTAACCTCCATCAGCTTGATGGTCCGCTCCTCAACCCCTTTCCCGCTGTCTATCACCATCAGACACGAGTCCACCGCCGTCAGCGTACGGTATGTGTCTTCCGAAAAGTCTTCGTGGCCAGGGGTATCCAGCAGATTGACCAGCTTGTCGCTGTACGGAAACTGCATGACCGAGGTGGTGACCGAAATTCCCCGCTCTTTCTCCATCTCCATCCAGTCAGACTTGGCGTGCTGGCCTGACTTCTTGCCTTTGACAGTACCGGCTTTCTGAAGAGCCTGCCCGAACAGCAATACTTTCTCGGTAATGGTGGTTTTACCGGCGTCCGGGTGCGAGATGATCGCGAAGGTGCGGCGCTTGGCCACTTCCTGGGAAAGGTTAGACATAGGAATCAGAAACCTGAATGGGCATGGATGGTCAACAGAGTATTATAAAGGCCGAAGGGGCCTCAGGTGAACCGCAAAACCATAACTCGGGCGTCTTCCCGGCCCGATGCGGCAGGATAGTAGCCCCGGCGCAGGCCGATATCGACGAACCGCTCTGACCGGTAGAGCCTGATCGCCACCCGGTTGCTGGCACGCACCTCCAGGAGCATGCAGGCCATGCCGTCATTCACCGCGTCGTCGATAACATGCTGAAGCAGAAGGCGGCCTCCGCCCTGCCCCCGGAAGCGGGGATGGATACAGATGTTCAGCAGGTGCGCCTCATCAAAAATGTTGTTGATGATTGCAAAACCCTGCAACTGGCCGTTGTGCTCCAGCGCCCAGAGCCGGTAGCCATCCTTGAAACAGTCACGAAAGATGGATTCCGACCACGGATGCGACTGGCCCATTCGCTCCAGCTCCATCACCGCCGGCAAGTCGCCGGCCACCAGATTGCGGATCACCGGTAGTGACGCCTCGGGAGAAGAGAGTGAAGCAGACACAGCGTCAGCGCCTCCAGGCCCGGATCTGCTGCCACAGCTGGCGCTTGCCTGCGGGGTCCGTGGCCAGGGCGGCCAGGCTGGTCTCAAGCATCAGATCCGGCTCCCGGGCCAGAGCCCGGGACACCCAGGGGCCGCAAGAGCCGAGTACCAGCAGTTTCTGGGCGGACACGTCGGCCAGCTGATCCCGAAGCGTGGCCATCAGGTTTTCAGGCGCATTGAGGCCGACTTTCAGATTATTGAACAACGGCCAGCGCAGGGCCGCCGTCTGGCCCGCGGCCTCTTCACCCAGACTGCGAAGAATATTGCGCGCCAGCGTATCCTGCAGCGCCAGGCTGGTGTCTTCCGAGAGGTCGCAGATCATCACCACCCGTTTACTGCGCCAGATACACAGGTTAAGACGGGGAACCTCCAGACCAGTCGTCTCTTCCCGGGCCGCAAGGGCCGGCTCAACCGGCTCCTCGGCCACTGGTAGTGCCGGGGGCGCCTCTGCCGGTACCGGCGCCGAAGCACGACTCCCGCCACCGGTATCCATGAGGCTCTGCAACTGCGCAATTTTTTCCCGGTTACGGGATGCCTTGCCGGGCCCGGCAGCCCGGACAGCCGCCTCCGCAGCCGGCGCCACGGCCACCTCTGGTAACGGCGGCTCGTCGTCTGCGGCAAAATCAAAATCCGGGCTCGGTGCCGCACCCGGCAGCGGCTGCCGGGCGTACCACATACGGATACCGGCCACGCCCAGATAAAACTGGCGCTCGGCCTCGGTATTAATCACAGCAACACCCCATCAGACATCGGCGACCTGTGGATGCTGACGGATACCACCCGAGGCAATAAGATTCAGGGCTTCGATATACGCCTTGGCAGAGGCGATGATGATGTCGGTATCTGCGCCGACACCGTTCACAATCCGGCCACCTCGCTCCAGGCGCACCGTCACTTCGCCCTGGGCATCGGTGCCACTGGTAATGTTGTTAACCGAATACAGCTGCAGGTTGCAGCCGGAATCCACCAACGACTCAATGGCCTTGAAGGTCGCATCCACCGGACCACTGCCCTCGGCCTCAGCGGTATGCTCCTGGCCATCCACCGTCAGCGTCAGGGTAGACCTGGGAACCACTCCGGTTTCGGAACAGACCTGCATACACACCAGACCATAGCGCCCAAGCTCCTCTTTCTGCCTGGTATCGCTGGCGATGGCCTGCAGATCCTCATCAAAGATTTCGTGCTTGAGGTCCGCAAGTGCCTTAAAGCGGGTAAACGCCTCGTTAAGCTCGGTTTCGGTCTCAAACTGTATGCCCAGCTCAAGTAACCGGGAGCGGAAGGCATTGCGGCCGGAATGTTTGCCCAGCACCAGGCTGTTGGTGTGCCAGCCCACGTCTTCTGCCCGCATGATCTCGTAGGTTTCCCGGTGCTTGAGCACCCCGTCCTGATGGATGCCGGACTCATGGGCAAAGGCGTTTGCACCAACAATCGCCTTGTTCGGCTGCACCGGGAAGCCAGTAATCGTCGACACCAGGCGCGAGGCCGGCACAATATGCCGGCTGTCAATCCGGGTATCCAGATTGAAGAAGTCCCGGCGGGTACGTACCGCCATAACGATCTCTTCGAGCGAGGCATTACCGGCCCGTTCGCCCAGACCATTGATGGTGCACTCCACCTGCCGCGCGCCTTTGTTCACGGCCGCCAGAGAGTTGGCAACGGCCAGGCCCAGATCGTTATGACAATGCACCGAAAAAATCGCCTTGTCGGCGTTGGGGATCCGGTTCAGCAGCTGATGGATGGTCTCACCAAACTGTTCCGGTACGGCGTAACCGACGGTATCGGGAATGTTGATGGTACGCGCCCCGGCATCAATAGCCGCCTCGATAATCCGGCACAGAAAATCCAGCTCGGAGCGGCCTGCGTCTTCGCAGGAAAATTCCACGTCGTCGACATGACTCCGGGCGCGCTTAACCGCCCGAACGGCCTGTTCGACAACCTGATCCGGCTGCATCTGCAGCTTGTGCTGCATATGAATGGGAGAGGTGGCGATAAAGGTATGGATACGCCCACTGGCGGCGGGGCGAATAGCCTCGGCCGCCCGGTCGATGTCTTTATCCAGCGCCCGGGCCAGACTGCAGACCGTTGATTCCCTGATGTTTTCAGCGATGGCTTTGACCGCTTCAAAATCGCCCTGACTGGCGATGGCGAAACCTGCCTCGATCACATCCACTCTGAGCTTTTCAAGCACCTTGGCGATGCGAAGCTTTTCATTTTTATTCATGGTCGCGCCAGGGCTTTGCTCGCCATCACGCAGAGTCGTATCAAAAATGATCAGATGATCGTTCGAGGCCATTGAAGGGCTCCCATCAGGACGTCGTTGGTCGTTGGCTGGATTATAGCATTACTGCTGACCGGAAAATAAAAAACCCCCGACAGCGACGCTGTCGGGGGTTTTGGTATTAAGAGCCTGACGATGACCTACTCTCACATGGGCGAACCACACTACCATCGGCGCTGATCTGTTTCACTGCTGAGTTCGGGATGGGTTCAGGTGGTTCCAGATCGCTATGGTCGTCAG
>DATGNB010000012.1:0-73858 GCA_035306945.1 Marinobacter sp. | reverse complement strand
TGTTTAAAATCGGGAGCGACTGAACTATTCGGAAGTTAGGCGGAATAACCGTAAGAGGTCCAAAAGGCCAATGTAAGTTACATGACACGAAGGTTCCGGTAAATCTATGCAAACCAACGCCAACAGAGAATAGCGGAAATTTTATGCTTCAACGTTTGGAAAAGTTATGGGTAAAACCACAAAAACTCCTAAAATTCCAGTTGCCTAACCACCCTGCTACCGAATCACATCAAGCAGGTAATCAGACAATTTCTCGTACTGATACTCCACCTTTGCATAAGCCGAGCTGGGCATGATCTGCTCCTTGCCGCAGTCCAGCGGACGCGTGTAATCCGTCAGGTAGGCAGTGCGGATGACGTTGGGATTGAGTGCCTCCGGCGCCGTGTCGTAGAACATCATCCACTGTAACCCGCCTTCGGTAATCTCCGGATCAAGAAACGCCCAGCGCAGCAAGCGGTCAACCTGCACTCCGCCCTCCTCCGGTATCACCCGGGTGTCGTACTCCAGAGCCAGATTATCAAAGCCGGCGGGCGCCGGCAGCTGGCCGGTAAATTCATAGGGTTGCTTCTTGGTCACCACAAAATGCTGCGGCCCGCGGGCATCCTCTGCCGGTTCGGCCTCACAGGTTTCTTCTGCACCGGTGCGAGCCAGGGATTCCACCAACTCACTGTTACGGGCCAGCTCGTAGTCCGCCAGCAGCTGCCCGCCGCCAGCCACATCGGAGTCCAGCGTGTAAACGTCACCTGAGTCCACAACAGTGGCGGTCAACCGGGCCACCACATCGTCCTGCAGGCTCCACTCATAGATGACTTCCGGCTCTCCGTCGAGCTCGCTGGACGCCGGTGTGACGCCCCGGGCGGCATGGCACTGTGTGGAGGTGTCGAAGGTAATGCGCTTGTTGTCCCAGTCAAAGGTGAGGATCTCGTCTTCCACCCCTTGCGGATCAGCTTCCGGATCAAACGCCTCCCAGGCTGCGCTTCCCAGCGCGCCTTCGCCGCCCAGAGCCACCGCCGGCAACCAGGGGGTCGTCAGATCGGCAGGATAACCATCCGCCTCAATAACCCCGAGCAATCCCGGCATAAAGGGCATCAGGCAGCCATTCGCCACAATGCGGCTGAGCCTTCCGGTTTCGGCATACTCAAACGCCACCACGGTGGACAGCTCAAGGGCGCGGTCACGGGCGGGCAACTGACCGGTTTCGGAGCGGGCCATCACCGCCTGTCCGGTAAGAACCAGAGGATCGGCAAGGCTGACCGTTACCTCGGGCAGTTCCAGGGTGTCTGCTGCCACTCTTGCGTAGTCACCGGCGGCCACCCGATCAACTTCAGCGATTACCTGGGGCGCATGGCGCAGCAGTGAGATCGCCAGCAGCCGGGCTTCGGCCGGGCTCAGGCTGAGCTCAGACTGACCGCCATCCGGTACGCTGTTTGCGATCTGCAAGGTCATAAACCTTACCAGCGCCCGGGCGTAGGCATGGGCGCGCTCGTCCTGGCCCAGAATGTAATCTGCGGTGGTATTGATGCCTGCCAGGCTGGCGCCTACATCGTGCCCCACACCCAGCCCCAACCTGGACAGGTAGTACCGGAGCGTGGTGAGTGGCGTGATATTGGTCACGCCGGGTGAGGCAGCCAGCACATAGGCCGTCTCAATGGTCTGGTCGCCACCGGCGGTCTGTTCAATGGTTGTGCCCGGAATGGCAGCGGCATACAGCGGATAGTCACGGGGGTCCAGCGACCGGCCGGTTTCGGGCGCCAGCTGCAGAGAGGTCAGGTCAAGCACGTAGGCGCCGTCCTGGCCACTCATCACCATGGGCTCTCCCTCAGCAAAATCAACGCTGTTGCCATTGGCAAGCTGCAGGGTAAACGGCTCAGACGTATAGCGCCCGTTTCCATCGAGGTCGAGCCATACCCGGGCATTTCTCAGGTAGCCGTCAATCACCCGCCCCTGATACGGCGCCGGCTCGCCATAATCCACACCATCAAAATCGCGGCCATCCACCGGCAGCCGGTCGGATTCGTCGCCACAACCGGCAATCGCTATGGCAAGCACGGGAATACAGAGGGGAATAAGACGTTTCATCGCGGCAACCATTTATCCTTGTTAGAGGTTGTGCCGCTACTTTAGGGGATGTACTGCCGGGAGACCTTGACCGGCTTGGCAAATTGTAAAGTTTGGTAAACCACAGCCCCGTTGCTGCCGGGGCTGTGTGAGCCGGCCCCCAATCAGAATGAGCGTGCCACAATCTCTTTCATGATTTCGTTGGTGCCGGCGTAGATGCGCTGTACCCGTGAGTCGGCCCAGGCACGGGCAATGGGGTATTCCCACATATAGCCGTAGCCGCCGTGCAGTTGCACACACTCATCCATTACCCGGCATTGCAGATCCGTGGTGTGCTGCTTGAGCATGGCCGCCGTGGGGATATCGAGTTTTTTCTCCAGATGCAGTTCCAGGCAGCGGTCGGTGAACACACGGGCGGCGGTAATTTCCGCTTTGAGTTCCGCCAGCTTGAAGCGGGTGTTCTGGAACGCCACCACCGGTTTGCCAAACGCCTTGCGCTCTTTGACGTAATCCAGAGTCCATTGCCACGCGGCTTCGGCGGCGGCGACCGCGGTCAGGGCTACCTGCAGGCGCTCGGCAGGCAGCTCCTGCATCAGCTGGGCAAAGCCCTGTCCTTCCCTGGCACCGAGCAGGTTTTCCACCGGCACTCTGACGTCCTGAAAGAACAGCTCAGAGGTATCCTGGGCTTTCATGCCCACCTTGTTCAGGTTCTGGCCCTTCTGGAACCCTTCCCAGCCGGTTTCTACGATCAGCAGGCTGGTGCCCCGGGCACCCTCCCCCGGGTCCGTTTTGGCCACAACCACCACCAGGTCGGCCAGCTGGCCATTGGTTATAAAGGTCTTGGAGCCGTTCAGCAGGTAGTGATCACCCTGGCGGATCGCGGTGGTTTTCACCCCCTGAAGGTCGGAACCGGCACCGGGCTCGGTCATGGCGATGGCACCGATCATTTCGCCGGAAATCAGTTTGGGCAGATACGTCTGTTTCTGCTCTTCGGAGCCATAGTTAAGAATGTAGGGCGCCACGATGTCTGAATGCAGGCCCCAGCCGATACCGCTGAGGCCGGCCCGGGAGATCTCTTCCATAATCACCGCCGAGTAGCGGAAATCCGCCCCTGCTCCACCGTACGCTTCCGGCATGGTGGGGCACAGAAACCCCAGCTCTCCGGCCTTGAGCCACAGCTCGCGGCTTACCTGCCCGTCCTTTTCCCACTGGTCATGATAGGGGGCCGCCTCCTGCTCCAGAAACCTGCGGACCGAGTCGCGAAAGCCTTCAACATCGGCGTCAAAAAGAGTGCGTGGAATCATTGCTGAACCTCGTCAGGCGGGTTGGTTTATCGTTGTTATCAGCAAGTCTGTGGCGACGGCGGTTCTGGCTCAATGGTGAAAACCATCAATCCATATGGCCAAAACCATCGCCCGGCGGCGGCTTACTCCGCCTTCGCGCCCCATTTCGGGAGCAGAGTCTGGGGCAGGTCCAGATGATCAAGGATGCGTGCCACCATAAAATCCACCAGGTCATCCACCGACCGGGGGTTGTGATAGAAACCCGGGCTGGCCGGCATGATCACCGCACCCATCCGGGTCAGCCGGAGCATATTGTCCAGATGCACTTCAGAATAGGGTGACTCGCGCAGCACCAGAATCAGTTTGCGCCGCTCCTTCAGAGCCACATCCCCGGCCCGCTCGATCAGGTTGTTACTGGCACCGGTAGCCAGGGCTGACAAAGTGCCGGTACTGCAGGGGCAAATCACCAGCGGGGCTTTTTCGCCGGAGCCAGACGCCGGCGGCGAGAACCACTCCTCGCGCCCGAACACCTGCACCTGCCCGGTTCCGGCACCGGCATAACGGGCAAAGGCCTCCGCCATGGCGGGTGTCGAGCCCGGCAGCCGGAAGTCGGTCTCGGTGGCAATCACAACCTGGGCTGCCTTGCTGACCATCACGTTCACCCGGCACCCGGCGGCGACCAGGCACTGCAGCAACCGGAGCCCGTACGGTGCCCCCGAGGCACCGGTGAACGCCAGATTTACCAGAGGTGAGGTGTCAGGCAAAGCGCTTCTCCAGTTCAGCCACCAGTTTGCGGTGGATACCGCCAAAACCACCGTTACTCATGATGACGATATGGCAGGTTTCCGGCAACCCGGCCAGCGCCTGACCGATCAGCCCTTCGACGGTATCTTCTACCTGATGATGTTCCAGGGGATCGTGCTCCGCCCGCCAGCTTTCAAGCAGCTCCGGCAGCCAGGCCATGCCGCTCAGGTTACCCCAGAGCACCCGGTCAGCCCGGGCCGCGCTGGGGATCAGGGTGTGTTTGTGCACACCCTGTTTCATGGTATTGGAGCGCGGTTCGACGATCGCCAGAATGGGCTCGTCGCCCACCTGGTTGCGCAGGCCCTCCAGAGTAGAGGCAATCGCGGTGGGGTGATGGGCAAAATCGTCATATACCCGCACGCCGCCGACGGCCCCCACCAGCTCCATCCGGCGTTTGACACCGGAAAACCGGCACAGCGCCGCCACGGCATGGTCCGGCGTTACGCCCACATGGCGCGCCGCGGCAATGGCAGAGAGAGCGTTACGCACGTTATGCCGCCCGGTAAGCTCCCACTTGAGTGTGGCGACCGGCTGTTCGTGGTGGATCACCATAAACCGGCTACCGTCCTCAGACAGCAATTCGGCCCGCCAGTCAGAGGTGCGCGGAACCTCGCTGCCAATGGCGGTATCCTGCACCGGACTCCAGCAACCCAGCGCCAGTGCGTTGTCCAGGTGCGGGTCCAGCCCCGGGCGGATAATCAGGCCCTGCGACGGTACGGTACGCACCAGGTGGTGGAACTGGCGCTCAATGGCTTCAACGTTTTCGAAGATATCGGCGTGGTCGTACTCCAGGTTGTTCAGCACCAGGGTCCGGGGGCGGTAATGGACAAACTTGGACCGCTTGTCGAAAAACGCACTGTCGTATTCGTCGGCCTCAATCACAAAGAAGTCGCTGGTGCCCAGGCGGGCCGACACCGGAAAATCCTGAGGCACTCCGCCCACCAGATAGCCGGCCTCGAAACCGGCCTGATCCAGAATCCACAACAACATGGCGGTGGTGGTGGTTTTGCCATGAGTACCGGCCACCGCCATCACCCAGCGGTGGCGCAATACCTCCCGGGCCAGCCATTCCGGACCCGACATGTAATCAATGCCCCGGTCGAGCACGGCTTCGACTTCCGGGTTACCCCGGGACAGGGCGTTGCCGATCAGCACAAGATCCGGCGCGGGCTCCAGGTTGCCTGCATCATAGCCTTCCATCAGCGCTATCCCCTGGGATTCCAGCTGTGTGCTCATGGGCGGGTAGACGCCCTGGTCTGAGCCGGTCACCCTGTGCCCGAGCTCACGGGCAATAACCGCCAGACTGCCCATAAAGGTGCCACAGATTCCCAGAATATGTATGTGCATTCCGATAACGCCTCCGATTTGAAACCTGCCAAGCCTCTATCATACTTTCTGCGGGGTCAAGGGCACGGTATATGCTCATGAAAATCAGACCCGATTCGCGTATGATCTGCGCCAACATTGAACCAGCAGGAGGCTCTAGCCCGAGATGGCTATCAAGAACGCGTTTTATGCCCAGTCTGGCGGTGTAACCGCCGTTATCAACGCCAGCGCCTGTGGCGTTATCCAGACCGCCCGCCAGCACCCCGACAGGATCGGGACTGTGTACGCCGGCCGTAACGGTATCATCGGTGCCCTGAAAGAAGAGCTTATCGATACCAGCCTGGAATCTGACGACGCCATTCACGCTCTGATCCATACCCCGGGCGGCGCTTTTGGCTCCTGTCGCTACAAACTGAAGAACCTGTCTGAGAACCAGCGGGAATACGAACGCCTGATCGAAGTGTTCCAGGCCCATAACATCGGCTATTTCTTCTATAACGGTGGTGGTGACTCTCAGGATACAGCCTATAAGGTCTCCCAGCTGGCCGACAAAATGGGTTACCCCATCACCTGCATCGGTGTTCCCAAAACCGTCGATAACGATTTGCCATTTACCGACTGCTGCCCGGGCTTTGGCTCGGTGGCCAAGTACATCGCCACCTCAACCCTGGAAGCCAGCCTGGACATCAAGTCCATGTGCGAAACCTCCACCAAGGTGTTCATCCTGGAAGTCATGGGCCGCCACGCCGGCTGGATTGCCGCTGCCGGCGGCCTGGCTGGCCAGGGCGAAGGCGAACCGCCTCACATCATCCTGTTCCCGGAGATCCCGTTCGACAGGGAAAAATTCCTGGCGCGGGTAGACCAGTGTGTTAAAGATTACGGTTATTGTGTGGTGGTGGCCTCTGAGGGAGCCCAGTACGACGACGGCCGGTTTGTCGCCGACGCCGGCGCCCGGGACGCCTTTGGGCATACCCAGCTGGGTGGTGTTGCGCCGGCCCTGGCGAACATGGTCCGGCAGGCACTGGGCCACAAGTACCATTGGGCCGTGGCCGACTACCTGCAGCGGTCAGCCCGCCACATTGCTTCGGCAACGGATGTTGAGCAGGCTTACGCCGTAGGCAAGGCGGCCGTTGAGCTGGCGCTGGCAGGCAAGCAGGCGATCATGCCGACGATTGTTCGTGAGCAGGCCAGCCCCTACCGCTGGAGCATCGGCGAGGCTCATCTTGGTGAAGTCGCCAACCAGGAAAAGAAAATGCCCATCCATTACATCACGGATGACGGCTTTGGTATCACTCAGGAGTGCCGTGAGTACTTGCAACCGCTGATCGAAGGCGAAAACTTCCCGCCGTTCGAAAATGGTCTGCCGAAAGTCGCCAGGCTGAAAAACCAGCTGGTGGAGAAAAAGCTCAGAACCGGGTTCGAACTCTGACCAACGGCCCCTGAAACAAAAAAGCCCGGCTCTGATCAGCCGGGCTTTTTTGTATTGGCGGACTATCGGGCCTGAAGGCTCAGGCGGGCTGCCGGCTCACATAGGCAGAAAAATCGTCGTAGCCACCCACATACTCACGGCCCACCAGAATTTGCGGTACGGTATAGACCGGCCGGCCGATACGATCCGCGACATCCTGCTTGCTCAGGCCTTTACTGATCATATCCACCCAAACGTAGGGCATATTACGGGATTCGCACAGATTAATGGCCGCGACACAATACGGACAGCTCATCCGGCCGTAAATAGTTACCTGCTCCATAGCACCCCCTGGAGAAACAAAGGAATAATCCGGATTTAAAAACTGTACAAATAATGACACCTTTGCCCGGGATTGGAAATTGGCACTTACCATTACTGCCATAGTTCTTTACGATGCCCCTATGGAGCGATCATGGCCTACCTGACACTTTTCCTCACCTCGCTTGCGGCCGCCACCCTGTTACCCGCCTACTCGGAAATTCTGGTAGGCGCCATGGCCAGCCAGGGGTATTCGCTGGCCTGGGTCTGGTTCTGGGCAACGGCGGGTAACACGGCGGGCTCAGTCATTAACGGCGTGATCGGCCGTCAGGTAGACCGTGTCAAGCATAAACGCTGGTTTCCCCTCACCGAGCTGCAACTGCACAACGCCCGCAACCGGTTTAACCGCTATGGCCAATGGTCCCTGCTCTTTGGCTGGCTGCCCCTGGGCGGCGACGCCCTTACCCTGGTGGGCGGCATGATGCGCGTGCCCTGGCTCAACTTTATTGTGCTGGTGGCCATCGGCAAGGGACTGCGCTATGCCTTTGTGATCTGGGCCGTGCTCGGGGCCTCCGGTTTCTTCGCCTCTTCGCCATAGAGGTACTGGCGCAGAAGCGCTTCGCCATTGAATTCCGAGTAGAGTACCGCGACAAAGGTGTACACACCGATCAGCTTGCGGTTGAGAAAAACAAACTCCTTGGGCGGCACCCGAAAGTACCGGCTGATGGCAGAGCGGGCTGCCTGCCTGGCTACCCGTGCCGGGAGGTCACTCTGTTTCCAGCGGTATTCGCCCTGCTCATTCACCGCCTCCGGTGGCCACTGGCTGCGGTCCCGGGCCAGGGGTTCGAGCACGCACATGCACACCTGCCCGAATTTCTCGAGGACATCTTCAGGCCAGTCATAACTCATAAAGCGCAGCCTGACCCCACCCTCAATAACACCCGCCAGGTCCTCTTCATAGGAGCACCGGATCATCTGGATCACCGGCTCCAGAAACGCTTCGGAATAACTCTGCACCGCCCCGAAGTCCAGCAGGACAATGCGGTCGTAATCCTGATCCTCTCCGGCCTCGCCGGCAATGCGAATCCGGTAGTTGCCAAAGTTGGGATCGGTCTGGATTTCTCCCCAGGCAAACAACTCGCGGAAAAACAGCTCAAGCGCGGCTTTGCCCAGGGCGCTGCGACGTTCGAGGGGAAGCTCCCGGACTTCCGGCGCACTCACCGGATGGCCATGCTCAAAGGTCGACGCAATGATGTGGTCGGTGGAATACTCCGGCAGTACCCGGGGCACGATAAACCGCGGGTCGTCCGCCAGCATTTTCCGGAACCGCTCTGTGGTACGCGCCTCAAGCCGGTAATCGACTTCCCGGTGCATCATCTGCCGGACTTCTTCCAGCCAGTCGTCAAACTCAGGCCCGAAGTTCACCAGGCGCGCCACCTTTAACAGCTGGGCCACCGCATTGAGGTCGCTGTCAACCGCATCGGCAACACCCGGATACTGGACCTTCAGCACCAGTTCCAGGCCATCGCTGCGCCGGACTGCCCGGTGTACCTGCCCCAGAGAGGCGGCACCAATGGGTTCGGGGTCCACGTCCAGCTCCGCCAGGCGGTCAGCGCCAATCTCAACGTTCAGCACCCGCTCGATAGCTGACCACTCCAGAGACGTTGTCTGGTCTTCCAGCGTGTGGAGGGCCTCGGTGACTTCTTCCGGCAGGAAGTGCTCGCCATAGAGGGCCATCATCTGCCCGATTTTCACCACACTGCCTTTCAGCTTACCCAGTTCGTCCACCAGAAACCGGGCCTGGCTCGACAGCATCGCCCGGTGGCGCTGCTCCCGGGTCTCCTTACTGCTGAGCCAGTTGGTCGCCATATGGGAAGCCACCCGGGTTCCGGCAAACAGACCCGCCCTGGTCAGGGAGAGCCGGCGCTCAAAACTGCCCGTTTTGATGCGAGAGACGGATTTTCCAGAACGCTTGTCTGTCATGAGCAGCCTGTCTTTTTCGGGAAGTTTGCAGTTTATCAGCACCTGGTGACATTATACGGATACGGTAACCTCACACGCTAACCGATTCGCCAGCAACTGTCTGCTTCGGGGGCCAATGTGCATAAATTTTAACCAGCAATAATTGTCACTACTGCCCCGTTTACCGATACAACAACAAATCCATACCATGACACAATTATCTGATACCGCTACTGCTGACGAGCATTCTCAGTTTCGGGTCAAGGGCGATATTCCGGTTCCGGCTCTGATCAGCGGCCTGAGTACCGCCGCAGTGCCCATTCTGGCCTCTTTTGCCTGGCGCTCCTCGGAGCTTGGGGATCCGCGGACTGCCGCGGTACTGCTGATTTTCTCGGGCCTTCTGGCGTTCAATCTGATGCTGTTTGTGGCCTTGCGGCACACGACCCTGCAGCGCCGGGCGTTTATCATCCTGATTACTGCGCTGTTCACCTATCTGTCGGTTCAGGGGGTGGAAGACGGCTCAGCCATCATCTGGCTGTTTGCCTATCCGCCGGTGATCTTCTACATCAGTGAAGCCAGGGTCGGCATTATTGCCTGTGCCGGCGGCTGGCTGGCCGTACTGTTTCTGTTCAGTCCGATGGGGGAGCAGCTGTTCGGAACCACCTACAGTACCGGCTTCCGGCTGTCGCTGCTCACAGCCCTGGCGTTCGAAATGGTGACCTGCTACATCCTTGACCAGAGCCGCCGCCGAAGCCGGCTGGGCCTGATCCGGCTGGCTGCGGAATTTGAGTATGCCGCCAAACACGATGCCCTGACCGGCCTGGCCAATCGTCGGGAAGGACTGAACCAGCTCGAAGGTGAGTACCAGCGCTACCTCCGTAACGGCCGTGCTTTCTCGGTACTGCTGATGGATATCGACCTGTTCAAGAGCATCAACGATCAGTACGGCCACCAGACCGGAGACAAGTTGATTGTTCAGGTGGCACGAACGCTTGCCGCGCGCTGCCGGAAGATGGATACCATTGCCCGCTGGGGTGGTGAGGAGTTTCTGGTGCTGTTACCGGAGAGCTCGCCAGAGGCTGCCAAAGCCAGTGCCGAGCGTATGCGGGCCGCCGTGGCGGCGCTGTCGCTGCAGGCTGCCAATGGTAAGCCCCTGGGCACCACCATCAGCATAGGTGTGGCCGGCATTCACAAGGGGGAGTCGATGGATCGGTTGCTGCAGCGGGCCGACGAGGCGCTGTACCGTGCCAAGGCCCGGGGACGAAACCGGGTAGAGAGCGAAGGCGACCCGGCCTGAGTTACCAGCCTTGCCGGTGCTCCACATCCAGCACGCCAAGCCCGGACACCAGCTCCTGCACCAGGCGCCGCTCCAGGTCATAAACCGAGGCATCCGGCTCGAAGTCCCGCACCTGGCACATGCTCATACCGGCATAGCCGCAGGGGTTGATCCGGTTGAAGGGCTCCATATCCATATTGACGTTCAGGGCCAGGCCATGGAAGCTACAGCCGCGCCGGACCCTCAGCCCAAGAGACGCAATCTTGGCGCCGTTTACATAGACACCGGGCGCATCCGGGCGGGGACACGCATCAACCCCACCCTGGGCGAGCGTGCGCACGATGGCCTGCTCGATCTCATCAACCAGCGCCCGCACGCCGAGTTTACGGCGGGATAAATCAATCAGCAGATAGATCACCAGCTGACCAGGGCCATGGTAGGTAACCTGTCCGCCACGATCCACCTGGATAACGGGGATATCACCCGGCAACAGAATGTGCTCGGCCTTGCCCGCCTGCCCCTGGGTAAACACCCGGGGATGCTCCAGACACCAGAGCTCATCAACCGTGGATTCGTCCCGGTTGGCGGTGAAGGTTTTCATGGCCTCCCAGGCTTCCAGATAGGGCTGCTGGCCCAGCGAGCGGACGATAAGGTCAGGCATCAGAGCACCATGTGGACCCGACCGCTGGCCTTCAGGTCTTCAAACAGTGCCTTGAGCTGGGCCTCGCCGGTGGCCAGAATGTGCAGCTGTACCGACGAGAAACGGCCCTTGCTGCTGTCTTTCACGGACACGTCTGACTCGTCAATACCCGGCGCATGCTGCTCTGCCACCGCCACCACAAACTCCCTGAAGTCCGGGGCGGCATCGCCGATCACCTTGATCATGTATCTGCAGGGGAACTCAATTTTTGGTGCTTTCGGCTCACTCATGCCGCGCTACTCCCGGGCCCTGGCACTGATCGTGCCAGCGGCTCAATTAAACAGTTGAACAAAAAAGAGCCTGACGGCATCCCACAGGCGCTTGAACAGCCCGCCTTCCGGCACCTCAACCAGGGCCAGAACCGGCTCATCCACAATCATTTCGCCATCCAGTACCACCTGGATGCGCCCCAGCTCATCTCCCACCTTGATGGGTGCCTTGATGACAGAATCAAGGTCTACCGTGGACTCCAGCTTGTTTCTGGCTCCCCTCGGGATGGTGACATAGACGTCTTCTGGCATACCCACCGAAACCTGATCAGCCTCGCCACCCCAGACAGTGGCCTGAACCAGTTCCTGTCCGGCCCGGAACAACCGCTCGGTTTCGTAGTAACGGAAGCCATAGTTGAGCATTTTCTGAACTTCCTGGGCCCGGGCTTCGGTACTTGCCGTACCCATCACCGACGCAATCAGGCGGGTCTCGCCGCGCTTGGCCGAGGCAACCAGACAGTAGCCGGCTTCATCGGTGTGGCCGGTTTTCAGCCCATCCACACTCTCGTCACGCCACAGCAGGGCATTACGGTTGGGCTGACGTATGTTGTTATAGGTAAAGTGCTTCTCGGCATACAGCGGGTAGTTTTCCGGGTAGTCCTGGATGATGGCCCGGGCCAGGACCGCCATATCAAAGGCGGTGGAATAGTGGTCCGGCGCAGGCAGGCCGGTGGCATTACGGAAATGCGTGTTCTCCATGCCCAGCAGCAGGGCCTGCTGGTTCATGATATCCACAAACGCATCCTCACTGCCGGCAACAAACTCCGCCAGTGCTACCGAGGCATCGTTACCGGACTGGATGATCACGCCCCTCAGCAGATCCTCCACCGAGACCATCGTACCCTCGCGGACGAAGGTACGGGAACCTTCGGTCCGCCAGGCATTGACACTGATGGGGACCATATCGGCCATTGAGATGCGGCCTTCGTCAAGCTCACGCTCCACGATATACGCAGTCATCATCTTTGTCAGACTCGCCGGAGGCAGCCGCTCATGACTGTTGTGCTCCATGATCACCCGGCCGCTCAGCGGGTCCATCAACACCCAGGAGCTGGCACCGATCGCCGGTGGTGAAGGAATCAATACCGCCTGGGACTGGGCCGAAGCCGCCCCTGTGGTCATGATCAGCGCCAGCGCGAGGAAAACAATTCGGGTAAACATTTTTAAAGCCATGGATGTCGTCATTCGTCGTCAGAGGTTGGTCTAAGAGTGCCAGTGGCAGCTCAGTGCGAGTCGGTCAGGACAATAGGTCGCCCGAAACCGCGGGATTCCAGCTGGTTGCGCGCATAGCGGGCGTCCTCTTCTGTGGAGAACGGCCCCACCTGAACCCGGTGAAAACGCCCCGAGGCGGTATCGACCTCACGCAGCCGCGCCGGCGTGTCTGTTGCCGCCCGGGCCCGGGATAGCAGGGTTTCAGCCGGGCCACGCTGGCTGAAGGCACCCAGTTGTACGAACAGCGCCTGGCCGGCCGGCGGCTCCGCCGTCGTTTCGGCCGCCGCTACCGGTGGCTGGCCGTTCCCGAACGGCTTGCCGGCCATGAACATGGCCCCGTCAGGATGCACCGTAATCGCCGCTACTTCGACGCGGGCGGTACCACGGGTGTGGTAATCAAGCTTTTTGGCCGCCGCGTAGGACAAATCGATCAGACGGTCGCCGTGAAACGGGCCACGATCATTCACCCGGACGATGACCGACCGGCCATTATCCAGGTTCGTAACCCGGGCGTACCCGGGAATACGAAGAGACTTGTGAGCCGCCGACATGGCGTACATGTCGAAAATCTCACCGTTTGAGGTTTTGTGCCCGTGAAACTTCTCACCATACCAGCTTGCAATGCCCCGGGCGACATAGCCCTCATTGCTGTCAATCACATGGTAACTCTTGCCCCACACAGTATAAGGGGATCTGTTACCCGCGGTCCGTGGCGCCTCATACCGGGGCACGGCGTCGGTAAGGCCGCTGATGTCGTAATCAGACGTAGGCCCGCGATCCTGCTTGATGGTATAACGTGAAGAGTGGTCGGTTTCCGGGGCCGGCTTGCTTGCGCAGCCGGACAACACCGCAAGGGCAATCAGCCCCGGGAACCAGTAAGTCGGAACCTTCAGCATATCAGCGCGTACCCGTTTGTTGTCCTGGTTGGTCAGCCATTACTGACCGGCAACATTGTAACGGGTTCCCTGAGGGATGCACCATTACCGGCCGGCCATTATTGCCGGGCTAAGCCGAGATCATGCGCCGATGCGTATGGATCGACATCAGCACCCCGAACGCGGCCATCAATGTCACCCCGGAGGTGCCGCCATAACTGATCAGCGGCAGCGGCACACCCACCACCGGCAACAGCCCGCTGACCATCCCCACATTCACGAAAACGTAGATAAAGAAGGTCATCGTCAGCGCACCGGCCAGCAGCCGGCTGAACGAGTCCTGGGCGGTAACCGCGATATACAGGCACCGCAGGATGATCAGGAAATACAGCGCCAGCAGCAGCAGCACGCCGATGAAACCAAACTCTTCCGCCAGTACCGCCACGATAAAGTCGGTATGGCTTTCCGGCAGAAATTCCAGATGGGACTGGGTACCCTGCAGCCAGCCCTTGCCATCCAGGCCGCCCGAGCCGATGGCCGTCTTGGACTGGATAATGTTCCAGCCGGCTCCGAGGGGGTCACTCTGCGGGTCAAGAAGAGTCAGTACCCGCTGTTTCTGATAGTCCCGCATCACGTAAAACCACATCAGCGGTGCAGACACCGCCACGGCCCCGAAGAACGCCGCGATCAGCTTCCAGCTGATACCGGCAAAGAACACCACAAAGACACCCGCCATACCCACCAGCAACGAGGTGCCCAGATCGGGTTGCCGGATAATGAGGAACATGGGCAGAAGCACAATCACCAGGCCCACCATCACCCGGGAAAACGTGGGTGGCAGGTAATAACGGGACAGATACCAGGCCGCCATCATCGGCACCACCAGCTTCATCAGCTCCGAAGGCTGGAATCGGGGCAAACCCGGCAACGCCAGCCAACGCTGCGCCCCTTTGGCTCCCACGCCCACCAGTAACACCGCCACCAGGCCCGCGATTCCCACCGCATAGAGCCAGGGGGCCCAGCGCCGGAACACGGCCGGGTCGAACTGGGCGAAGACGAACATCACCACCAGGGCGACACCAAAGCGCATCATCTGCCCTTTGACCATGTCCAGATTGCGGTCGGCACCGCTGTACAATACAAACAGACCACCACCGATCAGCAGCAGCAGCAACGCCAGAAGCACCGGGTCCAGGTGCAGGCTGGCCCAGAGACTTTTAGGCCGCCCGAGGCCCTCGGTATCGGGGCTGTTAAGCAAGCGTGCCAGCGACATCAGCGGTCCTCCCCGGCTTTTGCCTGAGTGACCGCCCCGGCCGCTTCGGCGGCCGGAAACTCTTCCAGCCAGGCATCAAACAGCTGTCGGGCCATGGGCGCGGCCACACTGCTGCCACCACCCCCGTTTTCGACGATAATCGCGGCGGCAATCTGCGGGTCATCGGCGGGCGCAAACCCCACAAAAAGCGCATGATCCCGTAACCGCTCCCGCACTTCCTCGGCATCGTACTCCTCGTCTTCGCCCAGACTGAAGACCTGCGCCGTCCCGGTCTTGCCGGCCATCCGGTAGCTGGTACCCCGGGCTGCGGAGCGGGCGGTACCTTTCACGCCATGCATCACTTCCACCATGGTGTCCACGACATACTCCCAGTCATCGGGGTTCTTCAGATTCAGGGGCATGTGGGTCGATGCCGGCAGAAACTCCTCCAGCGGGCGATCGCCACGGATGTCCTTCAGCAAGCGGGGTTCTACCCACACCCCCCGGTTGGCCAACAGGGCGGTCGCGGTTGCCAGTTGCAGTGGTGTGGACAGAAAGAAGCCCTGCCCGATGCTCATATTGATCGAGTCCCCCGGGTACCAGGGTTCACTGCGCATGGCCCGTTTCCAGTCACGGGAGGGCAGCAAACCACTGAGCGCTCCGGAAACGTCGAGGGTGGCGTCTTCGCCAAAACCAAACCGGGAGAGATAGTGATACATCACGTCCACACCCATCTCGACACCGATCTGGTAAAAGTAGACGTCGCAGGACTCGGCCACAGAATCCATCAGGTTGACCCAGCCGTGGCCCGCGCGTTTCCAGTCACGATAACGGCGGCCACCTTCGTTAAGCTGAAAGTAGCCCGGGTCCCAGATTCTGCGGTCTCTTGTGGTGACACCGCTGTCCAGAGCCGCCACCGCCATCATCGGTTTAATCGTTGAGCCAGGGGGATACTGGCCACGCAGCGCCCGGTTAAACAACGGCTTGTCAATGCTTTCGCTCAGGTCCCGGTAATCCGCCACGCTGATCCCGGTCACAAACTTGTTGGCATCAAACCCCGGCACGCTGGCCAGCGCCAGAATTCCGCCGGTGCGGGGCTCGATGGCGATGATGGCACCACGCCGGTCTTCCATCAGCTCATGGGCTTTGCGCTGAAGGCGCAGATCCAGGTGCAGCTGCAGGTCTTCACCCGGTACCGGATTTTCCCGCTCCAGCACCCGCAAGATCCGGCCCCGGGCGTTGGTTTCAACATGCTGGTAGCCCACGCGGCCATGCAGCACGCCTTCGTAGAAGCGCTCCACCCCGGACTTGCCAATGTAGTTGGTGCCTGCGTAGTTGACCGGGTCAATACGCTGCAGCTCTTCCCGGTTGATACGCCCCACATAGCCCAGAGCGTGGGCCGTCAGCTCGCTGTGAGGGTAATAGCGAACCAGCTCTGCCTTGACCTCAACGCCGGGAAACTGATGCCGGTGTACCGCCATGCGGGCGATTTCTTCTTCGTCCAGATCATAACTGAGCGGAATTTCCTGGAACGGCCGCCGGCGCTCGTTAAGGCGGCGCTGGAAGCGTTCGATGTCTTCTTCCGGAATACTGAGAATGTCACGGAGCTGGGCCAGGGTATCATCCATGTCCCCCACGCGCTCAGGCACTACCGTCAGGCTGAATACCGGACGGTTCTCGGCGAGGAGTATGCCGCTCCGGTCGTAAACCAGGCCACGGGGCGGTGGTACCGACTGCACCTGCACTCGGTTCTTGTCAGACAGGGTGGTATAGATCTCATGCTCAACGATCTGGAGCTGATACATACGTACCAGCAACCCACTCAGGGCCAGCACCACCAGCCCGAGCAAAACCAGGGCACGGCGCTGGAACAGTCGTCGTTCGGCTGCGGTATCCTTGAACTCGCCCCAGGCCATAACTGCCTCAGGCCCGGTGGTAAGGGTGGTTGCGGGTAATCGACCAGGCCCGGTACAGCTGCTCGGCCAGCACGATGCGCACCAGAGGATGCGGTAAGGTCAGGGGTGACAGGGACCATTGCTGGTCCGCCCGTCGCCGGCAGGGTTCGGCCAGACCATCGGGACCACCCACCAGGAAACAGACGTCCTGGCCGTCCTGTTGCCAGTTTTCCAGTTGCCCGGCCAGCTTTTCTGTCGACCACGGGCGCCCACCCACCTCCAGAGCAATAACCCGGTCCCGCTGCCCGACTGCGGAAAGAATGGCATCGCTCTCGCGCTGCATCAGTCGGGCAATGTCCGGATTCTTGCCACGGTGGGCCATCGGGATTTCAGTCAGTTCGAGGGGCAACTCCGGCGGCATGCGGCGGGCGTAATCGTTGTACCCCGCACTGACCCAGGCGGGCATCTTCTGCCCGACACAGATCAAGCGCAGGCGCATGGTTACTCGCTACCCGCAGCACCGAGGTCCGGAGCATCCCGCCAGAAGCGCTCAAGATCATAAAATTCGCGGGTGGCGGGCATCATCACATGTACAACCACGTCGCCCATATCGACCAGAATCCAGTCGCTTCCTGCGGCACCCTCAACATTATTGGTACGCACACCCTGTTCCTTGGCTTCGATCACCACGGAATCTGCGAGGGATTTGATATGACGGTTGGATGTACCCGATGCGAGAACCATAAAGTCGGTCACGCTGGTGCGTTCACGGACATCAATCACGCTGATATCCTGTGCCTTGACCTCTTCGAGCGCGTGTACGACCAGATCTTTCAGTTGTTCTGCCTGCATAATTACCCTGTAGTTCGGGCTCTGGCCGGCGCGGCCGCCCGATAAATGATATTCAAGCGCGATTGTAGCACCAAAGCCCGCTGTGGATAACTCCTAAAAACACCCCTCAGCCGGTTTGGTACAACCCCATTTCCTGCACCTTTTGCCAGACCGCCTCCGGAAGCAGGTAGCGCGGCGACCGGCCCGAGGCCACACGGGCCCGGATATCGGTGGCGGAAATCTCCAGCAATGGCGGACTCAGGGGCAGAATGCAGCCTGCGGGGCTGGCCCGCAACCCGGCAACGTCATGCGCCCGGCGGGCCGCCAGCATGCTCTGGGCCACGCTGCCGGAGACAAGATCGGCACCCGGCCTCCGGATGACCACCAGGTGGGCCAGCCCGGGGATCAGCTGCCAGTCCCGCCAGCGATCGAAGGTGGCGAAAGCATCGGTCCCCAGCACCATCACAAGCGGCACCTGCGGGCCCAGCTCTTCACGCAGCTGGCGCAGAGTGTCAGCGGTATAGGAAGCACCGCCTCTGCGGAGCTCCCGGTCGTCCACCACCAGACGCTTTTCGCCCTCCACAGCAGCGCGCAGCAATGCCAGCCGCTGCCCGGCACTTGCTCCGGTCCGGCCCCGGTGCGGCGGAACATGACAGGGAATCAGCGAGACCCGCTCCACCGCCAGCGCCTCTGCCACCTCAATGGCCAGCCGCAGGTGGCCGTGGTGTACCGGGTCAAAGGTACCGCCGTAGATTACGTGCATGGCATCAGGCCCGGATGTGACCGTCGCCAAATACCACGTACTTCTGGGAGGTCAGCCCTTCCAGCCCCACCGGCCCCCGGGCATGGAGCTTGTCCGTCGAAATTCCGATTTCCGCACCCAGCCCGTACTCAAAGCCATCCGCAAAACGGGTAGACGCGTTTACCATGACCGAGCTGGAATCCACTTCGGTCAGAAAACGTCGTGCCCGGGTATAGTTTTCGGTAATGATGCTGTCTGTGTGCTGTGAACTGTACCGGTTAATGTGCTCGATGGCTCCTTCCAGTCCGTTCACCACCCGTACCGCCAGCACCGGCCCCAGATACTCTTCCTGCCAATCCTCTTCGGTCGCGGCGACGATACCGGCAACAATGGCACAGGTACGCTCGCAGCCACGCAGTTCGACTCCCCTGGCGGTAAACTCGGCCGCCAGCAGCGGCAGAATGTCGTCCGCCACTTCCTCGTCCACCAGCAGGGTTTCCATGGTATTGCAGGTGCCGTAACGATGGGTCTTGGCGTTGATCGCCACCTTCAGCGCCTTTTCCGGATCGGCGTGGGAGTCTATATACACATGACACACGCCATCCAGATGCTTGATTACCGGCACACGGGCATCGCGGCTGATTCTTTCGATCAGGCCCTTGCCGCCCCGGGGGACAATCACATCCACATACCGGGGCATGGTGATGAGCTCGCCCACGGCCGCCCGGTCGGTGGTTTTAACCACCTGCACCGCGGTTTCTGGCAGGCCTGCGGCAGCCAGCCCCTGCGCCAGGCAGGCGGCGATCGCCTGATTGGAGTTTATCGCTTCAGAGCCGCCACGCAGAATGGTTGCGTTACCGGACTTCAGGCACAGGCTTGCCGCTTCTACCGTAACGTTCGGGCGCGATTCGTAAATGATGCCGATAACCCCGAGCGGTACCCGCATCTTGCCTACCTGGATGCCGGTCGGCCGGAAGGTCATGTCGGTAATCTCGCCGATCGGGTCCGGCAAGGCCGCCACCTGGCGCAGACCTTCAATCATCGTATCAATACCGGCCGGCGTCAGTTCCAGCCGATCCAGCATGGCCTCGTCGAGACCGTTGGCGCGACCGTTTTCCAGGTCTTTGCGGTTAGCTTCAGCCAACGCGGTCCGGGCCGCATCCAGGGCATCAGCTGTTGCCAGCAGGGCCTGGTTCCGTACTGAGGTCGCCGACCGGGCGACTTCCCGTGAGGCGGCGCGGGCCTGTTGGCCAAGCTCTACCATATAGGCTGCAACATCCATCGATATACCTTCTCGTTTGCAAGCTGATTCCAGATCCGGGCAGTTACTTTACCTTTCCCGTTTCAAGTCCGCACGTCAAACGACTATTATACCGCTGCACTGTTTTCATTACTCAACGGATGTGTCAGACAAGGACGACGCTCCATGCCTCAGTCGGTCGAGAAGTTCCTGCCGAACACTTTTGCCAGAGCCGGCAGCGCCGCCCTGGTGCTGACCAGTCTCGCCTGTGCACTGGCGGGTGAGCCGCTTGCGGCGGCAGCCGCCGCCGCGGGTGCCGGCCTGTGCCTGACCAGCTCTCCCCTGCACCGGGCCAGCGGTAACCGGCTGCTGCCACAGATGCGCTACTTCTTCCTGGCCGCCCTGGCAAGTGTGCTGGCAGCCGCTCTCTGGCTTGAGCCGCTGGCACTCAGCCACTGGCTCTATGTCCTTCCGCTGGCGGCTTTCTCGGTTTTGCCGGTCCCTCTGGCCACACTGGTCACACTCGCGGTACTGGCAAGCGTGCTGTTCGCCACCCCCTGGCTGGTCATGCTGCCCGAACGGCACCAGCTGGCGGGGGCATTTGTGCTGACGACCCTGCTGGCCGGCGTGCTGGTGTTCCTGAGAGAGTTCAAATCCCGGCAACTGGCACCGTTGCGCCGGACCCATGAGCTTACCCAGGCTGCCAGCCGGGAGTATTTATCGACGGATCTGCACAAGGAGATCCAGCGCAGTGAACGGGAAGGAACCAACCTGGCGGTGATGATGATTGGCCTTGATACCCATCTCAGCGACAGCGCCCCCGATGAGGACATCCGCGCCATCCTCCCAAGAATCGGCCGTTACCTGCACTCCCAGCTGAGGGACTTTGACACCTATTACCGGGTGGCGGACCTTCAGTTTCTGGTCGTTCTGCCCGGTGCCAGTACCGCCGAAACCACCCGGACGGCCGATCAGATCCGTCAGGGTCTGGACAAGCTGATGGCGTCTCATGGCCTGAACCTCACCATCAGCACCGGTGTCGCCGGGCTCAACATCGGTGACGACGCAGACAGCCTGCAACAGAGCGTGGCGAACGCCCTGCGGCGGGCCCAGCAACAAGGCGGTAACCGGACCCAGACCTACAGCACCCGGGTTCCTGCCGAAGTCAGCAACCCCATCCGGCCGGAGGCCAGCGGACCATGACCGAAACCCGCCTTCGCACCTGGAGCCACAGCGCCTCTTACGGGCTGGCACTGCTTGTACTTGCGGCCCTGGCCATGCAAAACCTGCGCTATGGTTTCTATCCACTGTTCTACCTGGCCCTGGCCATGACGGCTCTGTTACTGGCCGGGCTGGTCTATACCTATCTGTGCCGCCGGCACCAGCTCTCGGCACCCGGGCATTTCTTTATTATGGCCGGCCTGAACAGCGGACTGATGGCAGCCGTACTCACCATCGATGCGCCCGGGCTCAGCCACTGGGCCATGCCGTTGCTGGTCCTTAATGTACTGATTCTGCCCCTGCGCCAGGGGCTGGCGCTGTCAACGCTGCTGTTACTGCCCGTGGTCGTTATCACCTGGGTTGAGCTGAGTGCCCCGGATGCCCTGATCGTGACCGTTGGCCTGTTTGCCCTGGCGTCGGTCTCTGCCCTGTATGTCTGGCATTACGACCATATCAGCCAGTCTGCGCAGGATCTGGCAATCATCGATCCGGTTACCGGGGCCCACAATGCGCGCTTTCTGGACGAAACCCTGCAGAAGGAAATCAGCCGGGCCATTGCCACCGGCCACCCGCTGTCGGTGATCAGCCTGAGCCTGGACCACAGCGCACAGATCCGGGAGCTGCACGGCCGGGGCGGGCTGAACCGGCTGCTGGGCCAGATAGCCAGAAAGCTGTTTGACACGATCCGCGCCGGCGACTCGCTGTACGGCATTGGTAACGCCGAGTTTTTCCTGATTCTGCCGTTTACCCCGGAAGAAGGCTTGCGGGTCATTGCCGAACGCATCCGCCGTACCATTTCCGAACAGGAGTGGCCGGAGATCGGCAAAGTGTCGGTGAGTCTGGGTTGCACAACCCGGGGCACTGGTGACACCAGCACCCAGGTGCTGCGCCAGCGGGCCACCGCCGCCATGCTTGAAGCCCGGCAGCGCGGTGCTGATTCGGCCTGGTTCAGCCCGGGAGAATCGGTCACAACATGAGTGACAGCTGGTTTGCAGAGGCCACCGTCTGGGTAAGCAGCAACCCCGGCTGGCTGATTGTTGCGCTGTTTGCGACCGCGCTGGTGGAGTCGCTGGCCATCGCCGGCATCCTGGTGCCCGGGGTGGCATTACTGTTTGCCTTCGCGGCCCTTGCGGCCAGGACCGGCCTGCCACTGACCGACGCCCTGCTCTGGGCCGGCCTTGGGGCCATCACCGGCGACCTGCTCAGCTTTGCCCTTGGCCGGTTGCTCAAGGGCCGACTGCACGTGGTCTGGCCCCTGAGCCGTTACCCCGGCCTGATCATCAGAGGCGAACGGTTTTTCCGGACCCATGGCGGAAAAAGCGTGATCATTGGCCGGTTTGTGGGCCCGATCCGCCCGATTATTCCTCTGGTCGCCGGTGCCTTGCACATGCCCTGGCGTACCTTTGTCGGCTTTAACGTACTGTCGGCGGCAGGCTGGGCACTGGTCTATATCCTGCCGGGTTATGCGGTGGGTGCGGCGCTGGCCAGCGACATCGAGCCACCCCCGCACTTTTACCCGGTTCTGGCGATCAGCGGGGCGGTACTGGTGGCGGTCTATCTCATCCTGTTACAAATGCGCCTCGGGCTCGGCGAAGGCAGCCGCCCGTACCGATGGCTCGAAGCCACCATGGCCAGGTACGACGGCACCCACAGGTTCTGGCGGCTGTACAGCAACGAACGGCCCGCACGCCGGGGCGAATTTCCATTACCGTCACTGATGATGTCGGTCACTGCACTGGCACTGTTTCTCATCCTGGCCCAGTTGCTGCCCGTGAGCAGCCAGTTGCATGAACTCAATCAGGAAGTGATGTCCTGGTTTGCGCTGCTGCGCCAGCCGTTGCTGGACTTACCGGTAATCGCCATTACCCTCGCCGGCGACCCTCCGGTGCTGTTGGCCGCGGCCATCCTGGCGGTGCTGGTGCTGGCGTTTCGGGGCTACTACGCAGCGGCCATACACATCGGGGCCGCCGGCGCGCTGGCGACCGTCAGTGTCTGGCTGCTGAAAGCAGGGTTCGGGATTCCGCGCCCGGAAGTGGTGCAGATGCCGCCCGCCTCGGGGGCTTTCCCCAGCGGCCATGCCACCGGCATCACCGTGCTGGTGACCGCCTGCGCCAGTTTTATCGCTGCCGAGAGCCGGCAGCGAAAGCGCTGGCAGACCTATGTCCTGCTCTCGCTGCCCCTGGTGCCGGTGGCGCTGAGCCGGCTCTACCTGGGGGTACACTGGTTTACCGACGTGCTGGGCGGGATCTTGCTGGGGCTGGCCATCACCGGCGCCGTTCGCGCCAGTTACAGCCGCTACGATAAGGTCCCCCTGCGGCCGGACCCGTTTAGCTGGGCCGCGCTGGTGTTATGGCTGGCCTACGCACTGCACTACATCAGCAGTCACTGGGCCTCGGCGACCATGGCCTATTTACCGGCAGGCTAGAAATCACCGGGAGGGGTTCAATTGCCCTGCTCCAGGATATCCAGCAGTTTTTGCAGCTGGCTCAGCCGCTCCACCGGATCCTGGCATTCCGCCAGGCGCTGCTTGTCGGTCTTGTCGAGTGGCAGCAGCTCTGTCAGCCGCCAGCCCACGTCCCGGGCATCGTCGAAGTCCACCTCCATCCCCAGCTCCTGTACCACCGGGTGGCGGAACAGGGCCTGCAATACCGCCGGCAGCTCCAGAAACGCCTCAGGCACGTCCACCGGAGCTTCCGGCGTAAGCACCTCGACATCGCCCATGTACAAACCATCCGGTTGCTGCCATGTCTGCACAATCCGAACCTTTCGGTCGCCCTCTATGGTGATGCCCAGAAGACCATTGTCGAGCTGTTGAAAATCCATGATCCGGACGTAGGTGCCCTGATCGTGGAAGGCCGCCCGGGAGCCCACCTCGTCGCCTTCCTTGAGCAACACAACCACAAACCCACGCTGCTCCCGCAGACAGCGGCTCAGCATGTCCAGGTAGCGGGGCTCGAAAAGTTGCAGCGGCACGCGCCCTTTCGGCAGGATAATCGAGTTCAGTGGAAACAGCGGTACGCGGGTTATGGAGTCAGTCACTGCGGAAGTGGCTCTTGGTTGGTGGTGATCGGAACAGCTGCAGGCTTGTCGCCATTGTAAACAGGGTTCCGGAAAACAGCCATGCCAGTCGGGCTAATCTGTTATCCTTTTATGCTTGCCAAGTTTGTTTAACAGAGAGAGTGCAGAACACCATGCCCCAGTATCGTTCCAATACCTCAACCGCTGGTCGCAACATGGCCGGAGCCCGGGCGCTCTGGCGTGCCACTGGCATGAAGAACGACGATTTCGGCAAGCCGATTATTGCCGTCGTAAACTCTTTTACCCAGTTTGTACCTGGTCATGTTCACCTGAAGGACCTCGGCCAGCTGGTTTGCCGCGAGATCGAAGCCGCCGGTGGCGTTGCCAAAGAGTTCAACACCATCGCGGTCGATGACGGTATTGCCATGGGCCACGATGGCATGCTGTATTCTCTGCCCTCCCGGGAAATCATTGCCGACTCGGTAGAGTACATGGCCAACGCCCACTGTGCAGACGCGCTGGTCTGCATTTCCAACTGCGACAAGATCACACCGGGCATGCTGATGGCCGCGATGCGGCTGAATATTCCCACCATTTTTGTCTCCGGCGGCCCGATGGAAGCCGGCAAGACCAAACTGTCCGAGCAGAAGCTCGACCTGGTCGATGCCATGGTGATTGCCGCAGACCCGACCGCAACCGACGAGATGGTTGCAGAGTACGAACGCAGCGCCTGCCCTACCTGTGGCTCCTGCTCCGGCATGTTCACCGCCAACTCCATGAACTGCCTGACCGAAGCCATTGGCCTGGCCCTGCCCGGGAACGGCTCCCTGCTGGCCACTCACGCCGACCGCGAGCAGCTGTTCCTCAGAGCCGGCCGCCAGATTGTCGAGATTACCAGGCGTTACTACGAGCAGAACGACGTCAGCGTATTGCCGCGCAGCATTGCGTCCCGGGAAGCCTTCCTGAACGCCATGACCATGGATATCGCCATGGGCGGTTCCACCAACACCATTCTGCACCTGCTGGCTGCCGCCCAGGAGGGCCTGGTGGATTTCACCCTGGCCGATATCGACAGCTTGTCGCGCAAGGTACCGCAGCTGTGTAAAGTGGCGCCCAACTCGCCCCTCTACCACATGGAAGACGTACACCGCGCCGGTGGCATCATGGGTATTCTGGGTGAGCTGGAGCGGGGCGGGCTGATCAACACCGACCTGCCAACCGTGCACAGCAAGACCATGCGCGAAGCACTGGAAGTCTGGGACATCATGCGCTCCCCCACCCCGCAGGTCACAGAACTCTACAAAGCCGGGCCTGCGGGCATTCCTACCCAGACCGCCTTCAGTCAGAGCACCCGCTGGCCAAGCCTGGACGGCGACCGGGAAAACGGCTGTATCCGCTCCGTGGAGCATGCCTATTCTTCAGAAGGTGGCCTGGCGGTTCTGTACGGCAATATCGCAATGGATGGCTGCGTGGTGAAAACGGCCGGAGTGGATGAAAGCATCTACGTGTTCGAAGGCAAGGCCAGGATCTTCGAAAGCCAGGACTCCGCCGTTGCCGGCATTCTGGGCGACGAAGTCAAACCCGGCGATGTGGTGATCATCCGCTACGAAGGCCCCAAAGGCGGCCCCGGCATGCAGGAAATGCTCTACCCGACCAGTTACCTCAAGTCCAAAGGGCTGGGTGAAAAGTGCGCGCTGCTGACCGACGGTCGTTTCTCCGGCGGCACCTCTGGCCTGTCGATCGGGCACGCGTCGCCGGAAGCGGCGGCGGGCGGTGCCATCGGGCTGATCGAAGACGGCGACACCATCCTGATCGACATCCCCAATCGCAGCATCAACGTCCAGCTCAGCAATGAGGAACTGAACAAACGCCGGGAAGCCCGGGATGCCAGGGGCTGGAAACCTGAGCAGCCGCGCCCCCGGAAGGTGTCCGCGGCGCTGAAAGCCTACGCCATGCTGGCCACCAGTGCCGACAAAGGCGCCGTGCGGGATCTGTCCAAACTGGACTGATCACCGGCTGCATGAACAAAAAACCCGCCAGGCTGGCGGGTTTTTTGTGGTCGCGCTTCACGCTGACGGGGGCGTCTCTCCGGCAAATTCCCGGATGAAAATGCCCCAGAACGACATGAACAGAGCCGCCACCAGTGGCCCCATGACAAAGCCGTTAATGCCGAACAGACCAATCCCGCCAAGGGTGGAGAGCAGTACCAGATAGTCTGGCATTCGGGTATCCCGCCCCACAAGGATAGGCCTGAGCAGGTTGTCGGCGAGCCCGATCACCAGGGCTCCGTAAAGCGCCAGAATGATCGCCGGCCCGATATCGCCCACCGCCGCCAGATAAATCGCAACCGGCACCCAGACAATGGCAGCACCAATGGCGGGCAGCAGCGACACAATCGCCATCACTACCCCCCAGAGCAGCGGCCCGGTAATGCCGAGCACCCAGAAAATAAGCCCCCCCAGGGCACCCTGAATGATGGCAATCAGCAGGTTACCTTTAACCGTAGCACGGGTAACTTCGGCAAATTTCGCAAACAGCAGCCGCTCTCGTTCATCCCCCAGGGGCAGGGCCCTGATCAGCAGCTCAATCAGCTTCTGGCCATCCCGCAGCAGGAAGAACGTCAGATAAACCATCAGCGCCAGACCGAGGAAAAACTGAAAGGTGTTCTGGCCAAAGCCGAGTGCTTTTTTACCAAGAAACTGACTGGCACCCAGCACCGCGTTGCTGGCCTTGTCCCTGAGCTCACCAAAGCTGATATCAAACTGCAGCAGGAACGACTGAATAGCCGGGAACGACCGGTTGATCTGATCCAGATACTCCCCGGGGCGCAGCTCGCCGTCTTCGATCTTCTGGTAAACCGCCATGCCCTCGCCCACCAGGGCGGCCCCCAGAAAAACCACCGGGAGCACCACGATAATGATACACAGCAGCAAGGTAACCAGGGCATTGAGGTTGGGCCGGTCGCCCCAGCGGCGCACCAGCCTTTGCTGCACCGGATGGAATATCACCGCCACCGCCACCGCCCAGAAAATCGGGCCGAAAAACGGCTTCATCACCATGATAAAGGCAAACGAAACCCCCAGCAGCATCGCCAGAAAGGTTCGCGTTTCGAGTTTTTCATACATAGCGCATTATCCCGCAGCAATCGTGTCCGTGAACGTCAGGAGATCCGGGCTGAAGGTTACCACGAGACCGTGGCCACTGGTGCCAGATTCGGGCTATAGTGACAGGTTATCGGACAGAAAATAAACAGGTTATGCTTGTGGACCCGGACAGCTTTACTGCCGACACCGCTCTTGAGGCTGCAACCGTATTGCAGAAGGTACTGGCTGCCCGCACCCATCGTCGCAAGGTGCTGGGCCAGGAAGTCCTTGTGCCGGGACAGCTGGGTGACGCCCTGCAACTGCCCCGGACCATCCGGCGGCTGGCCAGCAAACAGCAGCGCCTGAGGGAAAAGGGCCTGGAAGATTTCCAGGAGCTCTGGTTTACTCTGTCGGAGCGGACCCGGCGCCGGGTAATGGATGGGCTCGGCTGGTACGACCCCAAGTCTCTGGACTGGGACGACAAGCGCTCAAACCGCCGGCCTCTGGTCGACCCCGACGCCTGATAGGTATAAATCCTGAGCCGTTCACGATGGTTTTTATAGGGCCAGACTTTGAATTGTCATAATCAGTCCCTATTGTAGATAGATCAGGAGGAATAACTATGACACACCATCACCCCTACAATGCCGTTCTTGCTGAAAGAAGCGCCGTGCCCACCCTTCTGTGTGGACACTGCAACTCAATCCTCTCGCGCACCCGGATTTTCCGTAACCAGGGCGACGATCGCCAGGATATCCAGTGCGAAACCATTGGCCTGTGTTCGGCCGATGACTGCGGTGCCGTCAACTGCTGCGACAGCGCGCTGTCTCAGATCGAGAACCCGGAGCGGTTGTTCGACATTGCGTCCTGATTCAAAGGCGCAACGCACTGTTACCTAACTCAAACACATAAACGCCCCATCTCCACTATCCTGATTGCTCAACATTGTCACACAGACAATCGCGCAACCTATCAGTCAGGACAGTCGATGGCATGCGTACTCTGAGAACTGACGAAGCCCGCTTCGCAGGCCTCCCGGACTACCCTTTTTCCCCAAACTATCTGGATGTCGAGCCGGGTCTTCGAATGCATTATGTCGATGAAGGCCCGGAGGATACAGACCCTGTGGTTATGCTCCACGGCGAACCCTCGTGGTCGTATCTTTACCGGCACATGATTCCCCTCGTTGCCAGTGCCGGCCACCGGACACTGGCACCGGACCTCATCGGCTTCGGCAAATCTGACAAACTCACAGATCCGCACGCCTACAGTTACGACAGCCATATGCGGTGGCTTAACCACTGGGTAGAGGCCCTCGATCTCTGGAACATCACACTGGTGTGCCAGAACTGGGGCTCACTTCTGGGATTGCGTCTGGCGGCCGAAAACCACCAGCGTTTCAGCCGGATTATCGTGGGTAACGGCATGCTGCCCACGGGCGAGTCCCGGCCGCCGGCGGTGTTTCGGGTGTGGAAAGCCTTTGCCAGCCACAGCCCCTGGTTTCCGGTCTCCCGGATTATCCAGCTCGGCACAGAGCGAACCCTGAGCCGGGGTGAGCTGGCCGCTTACGAGGCTCCGTTCCCGGATGACCGTTACAAAGCCGGCGCCCGTGCATTCCCCAACCTGGTCCCCACCAGCCCCGACGACGACGCCAGTGCCGCTAACCGGGAAGCCTGGCGAACGCTGGGCAAATGGCGCAAACCATTTATTACCTGCTTCAGCAGCAGCGACCCCATTACCCGGGGCGCCGACCGGGTGATGCAGCGCCGGGTACCGGGAGCCTATGGGCAGCCTCACATCACGCTCAATGGCGGACATTTTGTCCAGGAAGACTCACCCCGGGAGTTTGCCAGGGTGATTCTGGATGCCCTGAAAGCCGAAATGGCGGCCTGATCGCAGCCGCCGCCTCTGTTTCCCTTAACCAAATACCGTGACCGTCTGGCGGCTCAGGGCCACCAGCTCGCCACGGCTGGTCCAGATACCGGCGTGGGTATGGCCATACCCGGCCCCCGCCTGATCAATCGTCGCGCGATACAGCAACCAGTCCCCGGGCTGCAGTGCCGGCCGGGGATGCACGATCTCCAGAGCCCAGCTCAGGGAACTGGCCGGCGCCGGGCCATTCAGATGAGGCAGGATCGCCGGCGGCCAGGCATCCACCAGCGCCACAATGTGAGCGTCGGAAAACTCCTCAGGCGTTTCCCGGAACTGCATCCAGCCGCCCATCTCCCGCCCCCCTGTACCGGAGAACGGCAGCCCGCCAAACGCCCAGCGCATTTCGATATGCCGGGTGAATTCCGGTGTCATGCCCTTAACGTAGGGCAGCCCCTGGCACTGTTCTACGGGTACCGCCTCTGGCGCCGCTAAAGGGCCGACGCTGATCGCGGACTCCCGGCTGCCACCAAAGCTGGCCAGGCACACCAGCCTGGGCTCGCCGTTCTGCAGGATCCGCCCCAGCACCTGAGACACCGCCTTGCCTTCGCGCAACAGCTCAGCCTCGAACACCGCCGGAACCTCCGGCTCCACCGGCCCGACAAAGGAAACCTGCAACGCGCGCATCGGCCGGCCGTCAGCGACCCTGGCCGACATGACATCAAACGCCAACGCCGCCACCAGTCCGCCGAACGTGGCTCGACCCTGGCCCCAGGAAGGATCAAAAACCGCCGTACCTTGCTGCTGCACCACTGCCCTGAGCTCATCAAAATTCATCGAGTACACACCCTGTCACTGAAGTAAGGAAACCGAAGAGTGCCCCAGTTACACTCACCGCACAACTCCCCGGCCCCGGCAATTACCTACGCAGCATCTGGTATTATTCGTGTCCAAGCGGCGTAAAAACGATTATAATGCCGGTAAATCATGCTCTGCCCTGGCAGCGCGATACCCTCCGAATACCGAGTACATTCATGTCAGAATTGTCTTTTGCCGAACTGGGGCTGGATCCAGCTGTCCTGGAAGCCGTTTCCGCCGTTGGCTATGAAACACCGTCGCCGATTCAGGCGCAGTCCATTCCCGCCCTGCTGGCCGGCAACCACCTGCTTGGGGTTGCCCAGACCGGCACGGGCAAGACCGCTGCCTTTGCCCTGCCGCTGCTGAGCCGTATTGACGCCGGCGCGATGGAGCCCCAGATTCTGGTGCTGGCCCCCACCCGTGAGCTGGCTATTCAGGTTGCCGAAGCCTTTACCACCTACGCCAAGAAGTTCCGCAACTTTCACGTGCTGCCCATTTACGGCGGTCAGGACTTCGGCCCTCAGATTCGCGGGCTGAGGCGTGGTGCCCAGGTTATCGTAGGCACCCCGGGGCGCTTGCTGGACCACCTGCGCAAAGGTACCCTGAAGCTCGATAATCTGAAAGCCCTGGTACTGGATGAAGCCGACGAAATGCTGCGCATGGGCTTTATCGACGATGTTGAGTCGATTCTGGCCAAGACCCCGGCCAACTGTCAGCGTGCGTTGTTCTCTGCCACCATGCCGCCGCAAATCAAGAAAGTTGCCCAGACCTACCTCAAAAATGCCACTGAGGTTCGCATTGAAAGCGAGACCCGCACGGTTGAGCGCATTGCCCAGTTCTTCCTGCCGGTATACGCCGAACGCAAGCTCGACGCCCTGACCAGGATTCTGGAAGTAGAGCCCTTCGATGCCTCTATCATCTTTGTTCGCACCAAGGCCGAAACCACCCTGCTGGCCGAAAAGCTCTCGGCCCGGGGTCACGCCGTGGCTCCCCTGAGCGGCGACCTTAACCAGCGTCAGCGCGAGCAAACGGTGGAAGACCTCAAGCGCGGCAAGAAAGACATCATTATTGCTACCGATGTGGCAGCCCGGGGCCTGGACGTGCCGCGGATTACCCACGTCATCAACTACGACGTGCCTTACGACACTGAAGCCTATATTCACCGTGTGGGCCGTACCGGTCGTGCCGGCCGTACCGGCAAGGCCATCCTGCTGGTAACCCCGCGCGAGCGGAGCTGGCTGCGCACGCTGGAGCGGGCCACCAACTCACCCATGGAGCCGTACCAGTTGCCCTCTCCCGCCGCCCTGCAGAAGATGCGGGTAGAGCAGTTTGAAGCCCAGCTGCTAGGCTTTGTTGACGACGCAGGTGCGGCCAAAGCGATCGCCCTGCTGGACGAGATCGCCGAGCGTAACAATCTGGACCTGGCCGCCGTGGCCGGCGCACTGGCCTGCTGGATCGAAGCCTCCCAGCCGGACTCCCTGCCTCTGGAACAGCCTGAAGCGCTGCCGGAAGTTTCTGCTGCTCCGCGTCGCGACCGCAAAGGCCCGCCTCCGGGCAAAGGGGGCTTCCGCAAAGGGGCACCTGGCCGGAAATTCAGCAAAGACGGCAAACCGGGCTTCCGTAAGAGCGGCCCGAAATCCGGAAAACCTGCCGGGAAAGGCCCCAAGCGCGCGCCGCGCTGAGGCCTGACATCAGTTCAGCCGGTCACACCGACCGGCTGCGCTGGTACACCACAAAACTGTAATCATAAGGATTGTTGTCAGAGGCTGAAAAGTCTTCCCGTCCGATTTCTTCCCAGCTGTCCCAGTTCACTTCCGGAAAATACGCATCGCCCCCGACTTCGGCGTGTACCTGCGTGATATACATCCGGTCCACCAGCGGCAGCGCTTCGGCATAGATCTGGCCACCGCCGATAATCATCACTTCGTCGCCCCCATCCAGCTCGGCCTGAGCTTCGGCTTTTACCAGCGCCTTTTCCAGCGACGTCACCGCCACGGCCCCCGCGGGTGCCTGCCATTCCGGATTCCGGGAAATTACCACATTCATGCGGCCCGGCAACGGCCGGCCGATCGAATCCCAGGTTTTCCGCCCCATGATGACGGGCTTGCCCATCGTGGCCTGTTTGAAATATTTCAGGTCACCCGGCAGATACCAGGGCAGCTGGTTGTTCCGGCCGATCACCCGATTGCGGGCCATGGCTACGATTAATGCCTTTCTCATATCTCGTTCTCACTTCTCCGGAGTTGGCAAGGGACCTGGTTGAGCCGGCATCAGCCGTCAGATGGCAATAGGCGCCCTGATAACCGGATAAGGGTCGTAACCCTCAAACCCGAAGTCTTCCAGCTCGTACCCGAAAATCGACTCCGGTTTACGCTTGATAACCAGCGTGGGCAACCCGCGGGGTTCACGCCTGAGCTGCTCAAACACGATGTCGTCGGTCAGGTGGTTCTGATACAGGTGGCAGTCTCCGAAGGTATGCACAAACTCGCCAACCTCCAGATCACACTGCTGGGCGATCATGTGGGTCAGCAGCGCATAGGAGGCAATATTGAAGGGCACCCCCAGGAACAGATCGGCACTGCGCTGATAGAGCTGGCAGGAAAGCCTGCCGTCGGCCACATAGAACTGGAACAGACAGTGGCAAGGTGCCAGCGCCATCCGGCCTGCCCTGACGTTGTCCTGAGGGCTGATGGCCTCATCCGGAAGCTCAGCCGGGTTCCAGGCCGAAACGATCAGACGGCGGGAATCGGGTTTGCTGCGGATCTGCCCGATCACCTCGCTGATCTGATCGATCACGCGGCCGTCGTGGCACTGCCAGCTGCGCCACTGCTTGCCATAGATCGGGCCCAGATCGCCGTTCTCCAGCGCCCATTCGTTCCAGATACTGACCTTGCGCGTGGTCAGCCAGGTGTTGTCTGTTGAGCCCTGCAGAAACCACAACAGCTCGTAGATAATGCTGCGCAGGTGAACTTTCTTGGTGGTCACCAGCGGGAAACCATCCTGCAGATTAAAGCGCAGCTGCCGGCCGAACACCGAGCGGGTACCCACGCCGGTGCGGTCACCTTTGTCAAACCCGTTGTCAACAACGTCTTGCATAAGGTCAAGGTAGGCTTTCATCGGGCGTCTCTCCGGTAAGCAATGAACATCAGGGCGGCGCCAGCGGCGATCATCGGGACCGACAGTACCTGCCCCATGGTCAGCCAGTCAAAAGCCAGGTAACCCAGCTGGGGGTCGGGCTGGCGGAAGACCTCGACCACAAAACGGAAGCTTCCGTAGCCGGCCAGGAACAGGCCGGATACCGCCATTTTTGGGCGGGGCCTGGAGGAAAACCACCACAAAAGTACAAACAGCGCCACGCCTTCCAGGGCGAACTGATACAGCTGGGACGGATGCCGTGCCAGGCTGTCCGGCGCCTGCGGAAACACCATGCCCCAGGCCACATCGGTTGGCCTGCCCCAGAGCTCGCCGTTGATAAAGTTTCCGATTCTGCCCGCACCAAGCCCTACCGGCACCAGCGGTGCCACAAAGTCAGCAATTTTCCAGAACCCGGCGCCCGTCTTGCGGCCAAACCACCACATGCCCAGCATCACGCCCAGCAGGCCGCCGTGGAACGACATGCCGCCCTCCCAAACCCGCAGCAGCCAGAGCGGATCCGCTATAAAGCTGTCGAAATTATAGAACACGACATAACCAAAGCGGCCGCCCAGGATCACGCCCAGGGCGAGATAGAACAGGAGGTCGCCCACCTGTTCTTCTTTCAGGGGAGACCAGGGCTGGCGGGTACGCAGGCGGCCCAGCCACCAGCCGGCGGCAAAACCAAACAGGTATGTCAGCCCGTACCAGTGGATTTTCAACGGGCCAAGCGCGATGGCCACCGGGTCAAATTGCGGGTGTTGCAGCATGGCGAGTCTCTCAGCTCAGCAGGAACCGGAGGCCAACAATAATCAGCACAACGGCAAAGATGCGTTTAAGAAGTTTACCGTCCAGGCGATGCGCCAGCCTGGCACCAACACGGGCAAAGAGCACGCTGGTGACAACGATACCGATCAGGGCCGGCAGATAGATAAAGCCCAGGCTCAGTTCCGGCAGGTCCGGATGCTGCCAGCCAGTCCAGACGTTGGCCGTTGCACCGGCAACCGCGATTGGCAGGCCCAGCGCCGCCGAGGTCCCTACCGCCTGCTGCATTTTAACGTTACACCAGGTCAGGTAGGGCACGGTGAGGGTGCCACCGCCAATACCAAAGATCGCAGAAACCCAGCCGATCACCCCGCCCGCCACACACAGGCCCTGGCTTCCCGGCACATCGCGGCCCGGTTTGGGGTTCACTTCGAGGATCATTTTCAGACCAACCAGAATCGCGAACACGCCAATGATGGACTCCAGCACCGGCCCGCTGATCAGCGAGGTGGTCCAGGCTCCGAGGATTGCCCCCAGCACAATGCCCGCCGCCAGAGGCCTGAACAGGTCCCAGCGTACAGCCCGGTGCTCATGATGCGTGCGAATGGAGCTGATGGAGGTAAACACAATGGTCGCCAGCGAGGTACCGATGGCGAGGTGCGCGGCAATGTCAGGGCTGATGCCCATGAAACCGAAACTGAAAATCAGTACCGGCACGATGACCAGCCCGCCGCCAATACCGAAAAGCCCTGCCATCGTGCCCGCAAGGGCACCCAGCAGCAAATAGAGTATCACTACACCGATCAGGGTCATGTCTGTCTGGATCCCGAGAAATTTTCAGGCTGCTATGATACGCATACTTCTTTATGGGTGCATTCTTGAAACCACCTCAGGGTAACTTTCTGCTATGTGTCTGATCGCTTTTGCCATTGGCAATCCTCAGTTCCCGCTCGTGGTCGCTGCCAACCGGGACGAATTCTACCGCCGGCCTACGGCCGCCATGGACTGGTGGCAGGATGCAGATGGCCAGCGGGTACTGGCCGGGCGGGACCTGAAATCCGGAGGTACCTGGCTGGCGGTATCGGAAGAGGGCCGGGTGGCCGCCGTTACCAACGTGCGGGAAGGCAGCACTGAGCCCGGGCGCCGGAGCCGCGGCGAGCTGCCGCTGAGGGCGCTGGCCCGGCCAGTAGCCCGGCTGCACCCGGAGCTGGACACCGCATCCTCCCTTTACGCCGGCTTCAATCTGGTGGCCCTGACCGGCTCCGGCGGCTGGTATTACAGCAACCGCGATGCCCACCCCGGCCGCCAGCTGTTCCGGGGTCTGTACGGCCTCAGCAATCATTTGCTGCAAACGCCCTGGCCCAAACTGTTGCGCCTTCGCTCCGCCGTTGGCCGCACCATAGAGCTGGCCGGGAGCGACACCGATCGCCTGCACCAGCAACTGATTCCTTTATTGCAGGACCGTAATCCCGCTCCCGACTCTGAACTGCCCGATACCGGTGTCGGCCTGGAAACCGAACGCTTCCTGTCCTCACCCTTTATCGTCAGCGAGCACTATGGCACCCGTGCCACCACCGTGGTCAGCGTGTCCCGGGAGGGGCAGATCCTGGTTACCGAACAGTCCTGGGGCCCGGGCGGTGTGGCGCTGGAACAACGACATTTCAGCTGGCAGCGATAGTTGGTTGACTCTGATATACTCGCCCCAATTTCTGACCTACCCACCCGGAGGAGCCCATGGCCGGCGAAAGCAACCAAAGCACATCCATTGCTGACTTCGAGAAATCCCTCGACGAGCTGGAGAAGCTGGTCCGGGATCTGGAACAGGGCGAATTGTCACTGGAACAGTCACTGGCCGCCTTCGAACGGGGGGTAAAACTGACCCGCGAATGCCAGAGCGCCCTGAAGTCCGCCGAACAGCGGGTCGAGCAACTGGTGCAGACCAGTGACGGCGCTCTTGAAACCCGGCCCTTTTCCGCGGATGAAAGCCACTGATGACCGACAGCACTTCTTCGGCGCTGGCCTACCTCGAGTACTGCCGCGCCCGTATCGACCGCGAGCTCAGTGAGACCATTCAGCAAACAGCGGTATCACCGCGCCTGCAGGAAGCCATGCGTTACAGCACCCTCGGCGGCGGAAAACGTATCCGCCCGGCCTTGTGCCTGGCCGCGGCCAGAGCAGTGGGTGGCCAGGAAGCCGGCGCACTTGCACCGGCCTGTGCGCTGGAACTGATCCACGCTTACTCGCTGGTCCACGACGACCTGCCGGCGATGGATGATGACGACCTTCGGCGGGGCCGCCCCACAACGCACATCGCGTTTGACGAAGCCACCGCCATCCTCGCCGGCGATGCACTCCAGACCCTCGCCTTCAGCCTGCTGGCCGACGCGCCGGCCCTGACCAACAGCCAGCGCGTGTGCATGATTTCCTGCCTGGCCCGCGCCGCCGGTTTACAGGGCATGGTTGGCGGACAGGCGATAGATCTGGAGTCGGTGGGCCAGGCCCTCACCATCGAACAGCTGGAAACCATGCACCGGCATAAGACCGGCGCCCTGATCGAAGCAGCGGTTCAGCTGGGTGCCTACACCGCCCCGGGCGTGAGCGAGGCACAGCTGGGCGCCATGACGGAATACGCCAGCGCGCTGGGGCTGGCGTTTCAGGTACAGGACGACCTGCTCGATATTGAAGGCGCTACCGAAGTGATCGGCAAGCGCCAGGGCTCGGATGCTGCCAAAGCCAAACCGACCTATCCCGCCCTGCTGGGGGTCGACGGTGCCAGGGCCCGGCTGGCCTCCCTGCTGCAGCAATCCAAGCAGGCTCTGGCAGAATTTGGCCCCGAAGCCGACCCCTTGCGAGCCATGGCCGACTACGTTGTGAGCCGTGATCACTGACGGCCCGCCAGGTCGTCCGATAACCATTTTGTAACAACTGGCCCGGGAAGTATGAAACAGCCTGCCCTGTTCCCTTATAATGCCCGCCAGCGAACTCATATTTTCGACAAAGACCCGAGCTGATGCAGGATACATACATTTTCAGGGAAATCCCGTCACAGCGGCCCAACACGCCGCTGCTGGACCGGATCGATGTACCGGCCCAACTGCGGCAACTGCCGGCAGACGACCTGCCTCAGCTGGCGCGGGAGCTGCGCGCGTTCCTGCTCTGGTCAGTCGGTCAGACCGGCGGCCACTTTGGTGCCGGCCTGGGAGTGCTGGAGCTGACCCTCGCCCTGCACTATGTGTTCAATACACCGGAAGACCGGCTGGTATGGGACGTAGGTCATCAGGCCTATCCCCACAAGATCCTGACCGGCCGGCGTGAACAGATGAACACCATCCGCCGCAAAGGCGGCCTGGCCGGTTTTCCCAAGCGCGCGGAGAGCGAATACGACACCTTTGGCGTTGGCCACTCCAGTACGTCTATCAGCGCCGCCCTGGGCATGGCTATCGCCGCCCGGATGCAGAACACCGGTCGCAAGAGCATCGCTGTGATCGGCGATGGCGCCATGACGGCCGGTATGGCTTTCGAAGCACTCAACCATGCCGGCCATCTGCGGGCCGACATGCTGGTTATCCTGAACGACAACGACATGTCGATCTCCCGCAACGTCGGCGGCCTGTCCAATTACTTTGCCCGCCTGCTGGCCAGCCGCACCTACAACCAGGTGCGGGACAGCAGCAAAAAGGTACTCAAGGGCACCCCACACCTGATGGCCCTGGCCAGGAAAACCGAAGAGCACTTCAAGGGCCTGATCGCACCGGGTACTTTTTTTGAAGAGCTGGGCTTCAACTACATCGGCCCCATCGACGGCCATGACCTGCCCTTGCTGGTCGAAACACTGGAAAACATCCGGGAGCTTGACGGCCCCCAGTTTCTGCACGTGGTCACCACCAAAGGCAAGGGTTTTGCCCCGGCAGAAGCTGATCCGATCGGCTACCATGCCATCAACAAGATCGAACCCGTGCCCGCCACCAGGCCCGAGCCGGTCAGGCCGGTATCGCCCAGGCCCAAATACGCCAATGTCTTCGGCCAGTGGCTGTGTGACGCCGCTGATCTGGATGAGCGGGTTGTCGGCATTACCCCCGCCATGTGTGAAGGGTCCGACCTGCTGGCGTTTTCCGAGCGTTACCCGGAGCGCTACTACGACGTGGCCATTGCCGAGCAGCACGCGGTAACGCTTGCCGCCGGCCTTGCCTGTGACGGTGCCAAACCGGTCGTTGCGATCTACTCCACCTTTTTGCAGCGGGCGTACGACCAGCTGGTGCACGATGTTGCTATCCAGAACCTGGATGTCCTGTTTGCCATCGACCGGGCGGGCCTGGTGGGCGAAGATGGCCCGACCCATGCCGGCGCTTTCGATATCAGCTTCCTGCGCTGCATTCCCAACATGGTCATCATGACACCCTCAGACGAGAACGAGGCCCGGCAACTGCTCCAGACCGGGCTGCAGTTTGCGGGCCCCGCTGCGGTGCGTTACCCGAGGGGTACCGGGCCGGGCGCGGTGATCGAGCCGGAGCTGACCGGCCTGCCGATCGGCAAGGGCCGGAAGGTCAGGGATGGCAGCCGGGTCGCCATTCTCAATTTCGGCACCCTGCTTACCCCGGCCCTTAAAGCCGCCGAAGCGCTGGATGCCACGGTAGCCGACATGCGGTTTGTCAAACCGCTGGATAAAGCCCTGATTCTGGAACTGGCCGAGCAACACGATCTGCTGGTAACACTGGAAGAAAACGTGATAGCCGGAGGCGCCGGCAGTGCCGTTACCGAATTCCTCAACGAGCAACTGGTCAGCCTGCCGGTCCTGCAACTGGGCCTGCCGGACGCGTTTGTGGAGCACGGCAAACACGAAGAGCTGCTTGAGGAATGTGGCCTGGATGCCAACGGAATCAAAGACGCGGTTGCGGGCCGGCTACAGGCTCTCGACCGGTCAGTCCGGGCGGCTGGCAGCAGCAAGTAATGCGGCTCAGCGGGCGCCTGCACCGGCCCGCTGAACGTCGAACCTCAGGCCGGATCGTCGTCCTGATGGGTATTCAGCCAATGGCCCAGCTTACTCTGCTTGGTGGCCAGGTAGTGCTCGTTGTGGGGATTACGGCCCACATGCAGGGGCACACGCTCCACGATCCGGATACCGTAGGATTCCAGCGCTTTTACCTTTCTCGGGTTATTGGTCATCAGTCGCAGGCTGCTAATCTTCAGGTGGCCCAGCATCCCCTTGCACATGCTGTAATCCCGCAGATCCGCCCCAAAACCCAGGCGTTCGTTGGCTTCTACGGTATCCGCACCCTCATCCTGCAGGCGATAGGCACGGATCTTGTTCAGCAGCCCGATCCCCCGCCCTTCCTGGCGCAGATAAAGCAACACGCCGCGCCCTTCCCGGGCAATGCTGCGCAGGGCTTCTTCAAGCTGATAGCCACAATCGCAGCGCATGCTGTAAAGCGCGTCGCCGGTCAGACATTCAGAGTGAGTGCGGGCCAGTACCGCCTCGCCCGACGAGACATCGCCCAATGTCAGCGCCACGTGCTCCTTCCCGGTGGCCGGCTCTTCAAAGCCATGCATATCAAAAACACCGAAAGGGGTGGGCAAACGGCAGGTCTCAATGTAACGAACAGCCACTGTAAATCCTCGTGGTTCTGACAAATGGGGCGGGCATTCTATCACGCCAGGGTCAGGCTGGCGTAGTCCCGGCCACCCAGTGGCCAGAGCGGCCGCCCTTTTTTTCCAGCAGACGCACCTGGTCGATCACCATCCCCTTATCCACCGCTTTGCACATGTCATACAGGGTAAGGGCTGCAACGCTTGCGGCGGTGAGCGCTTCCATCTCGACCCCGGTCTGGCCCGCCAGTTTACAGCGGGTCAGGATATGTACGGACGCACCGTCGTCGCCCGGGGCCAGCTCAACTTTCACGGAGGTCAGATTAAGGGCGTGGCACAAGGGGATAAGAAAGTGGGTATTCTTGGCCGCCATGATACCGGCGATGCGGGCGGTTGCCATCACATCCCCCTTGGGGTGCTCGCCGTCGATAATCATCTGCAGGGTTTGCGGCTGCATCCGGATGACAGCCTCGGCCCGCGCTTCGCGCTCGCTGACTGCTTTATCGGTCACATCCACCATACGGGCTTCGCCCTTCTCATCAAGGTGAGTCAGATTGCTCGCCATGCTCGTTGCCTTTCGTCAGATAGTTTATGGATTAGTGCCACCAGAACCCGATCCCGGCGATACCCTGCCCACCGTGGTGTCTGGCGCTGGCCACCAGGCCGGGGTGCAGCCCGCCAAGCCCGTACACCGGCAGGGCAGCCTCAGCCACCAGGGCGCTGAAGCCAGCCCAGCCCATCGCGGGCTCGCCCGGATGGGAGCGGGTGGGCAGCACCGGCCCCAGCACCGCATAATCAGCCCCCAGAGCCTCTGCATGGCGCAGTTGTCCGCTGCTATGGCAGGATACCCCCAGCAGCACATCATGGCCCACCGGGCGCTCTGAAAGGGCTTGCGCTTCGCGCCAGGGCAAGTGCAAACCTGCAGCGCCGGGAAACTGCCGGATAAGCGCCGGGGCACCATGCAGCAATACCCCTGTCCCCGGGCCCTGAACCTGTGTCAGTGTCTGCGCCGCCAGCGCCTGATAGCCACCTTGTGGCAGCTGCGGCGCCCTGAGCAGGATCAGTTCCGAGCCCCCTGATCCGGCCAGCGCACCAACACGGCGGCTGATCTCGCTCACGTCATTCACCACACCGGTTATATGCAACACGGAGGGCAGTTTCAGTGCCCGGATAATGGAGCGGTTGGCGGCGGGAAAATCGTCGTCCTGAAGCTCCCCCGGCGCCAGCCAGAACACCGGCTGCCCCTCCCGGCCTTCGGCACTGCCTGTCGCCCGGCCGGTCTGCCACACGTCGAGGAATACCTGCTTGTCGCCGTAATCGTGGCGAATGCCAATCACCGGTTCCAGGCTCCCGGGCGGGATCTCAAGGCCCGTCTCTTCGGCAAGCTCACGTACCAGCGCCTGCTGAACGCTTTCGCCGGGTTCGACCTTGCCCCCGGGAAACTCCAGCAAGCCGCCCTGATGGGCATGCTCCGGGCGCCGGGCAATGAGCACCCGACCGTCGCGCCAGACTACCCCAACCGCAACATGGATCTGTTTTTTCACAACGCTGACTGTTACCTCAGGTCCGGTACTCGGCATTGATGGTGACATAATCGTGGGAGAAGTCGCAGGTCCAGACGGTTTCCTGCACATCGCCGCGCTTCAGATCAATCGCAATGGTGATTTCTTCCTGGTCCATCACGGCCTGGCCCCGTGCCTCGGTGTAATCATCGGCCCGGCCACCCGCGCGCACCAGACAGACGTCGCCCAGATAAATTTCGAGGGCTTCGAGATCCAGGCCGGCAACACCGGCCCGGCCCACCGCCGCCAGGATCCGGCCCCAGTTCGGGTCGGAGGCATAGAGTGCCGTTTTTACCAGCGGTGAATGAGCAACGGTGTAGGCCACATCCAGCGCCTCCTGCTGGCTCGCTGCCCCCCGAACATCGATGGTGACAAATTTGGTGGCGCCTTCGCCGTCACGCACGATGGCGTGGGCCAGCTCCAGATACACTTCCCACAGGGCCTGCTCCAGCGCTGGCAGCCACGGGCTGTCGGCGGTAATTTCCGGCCCGCCATACCGGCCGGTGGCCATCAGCATACAGGCGTCGTTGGTCGAGGTGTCACTGTCAATGGTGATCCGGTTGAAGGATTTCTCCCCCAGCCTGGCGGAGAGAGCCTGCAGCAGCTCCGGCGCAATGCGGGCGTCGGTGGCAATAAAGCCAAGCATGGTGGCCATGTTCGGGCGGATCATCCCGGCACCCTTGCTGATGCCGGAAATGCTGACCTTGTGGCCGTCCAGCACGATCTGGCGGCTGGCCCCCTTGGGGCGGGTATCTGTGGTCATGATACCGGCGGCCGCCTCTGCCCAGCGGTCCTCCGAGACGTCCGCCAGCGCGGCGGGCAGTGCCTTTACGATCTTGTCGACCGGCAGCGGCTCACCGATCACGCCTGTGGAAAATGGCAGGACCTCAGAGACCTGAACACCGGCCAGCGTAGCCAGCTCCGCACAGCAACGCTCAGCATCGGCCATACCACGGGCGCCGGTGCCGGCGTTGGCGTTACCGGTATTGATCAGAAGATAGCGGGGCGCACTGGTGGCCAGGTGACGACGGCTGAGCACAACCGGGGCGGCACAAAACTGGTTGGTGGTAAAAATACCCGCCACCCGGGCACCGGGCGCCAGTTCGAATACCACCAGATCCTTACGGCCCGGCGTTTTGATGCCGGCGCTGACAACACCCACCCTGACCCCGGCCACGGGGAAAAACCCGGGCAAGTTTCCTGAACCTACCGCCATGCCTGTCTCCTCGAATAATCCTGATCAATAAACGACAAAACCCGCAAGCTGCCCGTACTCGGGCGGTTTGCGGGTTCTGGTAACTCGGTACCGGGCCGGTCGGTTAACTGACCTTACCGCAGCACTGTTTGTATTTCTTGCCAGACCCACAGGGACAGGGCTCGTTACGGCCCACTTTCCGCTCCTGGCGAACGAAGGTGTCGGGCGTTGCCGGCTGACCCTGCTGCCCGTCGGCACCTTCGGCCTGGGCGGCGCTGGTCTCGTCGTGTCGCAATCTGGCGCGGGCCATTTCCTGCTCCAGCTCCTGCTTGCGGCGGCGCTCCAGCTCTTCCATTTCCTCACGGCTCTGAACCCGCACATGACACAGCACGCGCGCAACATCACGCTTCATGGTATCGAGCATGCTTTCAAACAGGTTGAAAGCTTCGCGCTTATACTCCTGCTTCGGATTCTTCTGGGCATAACCGCGCAGATGGATGCCCCGGCGCAGGTGGTCCATGTTGGACAGATGCTCCTTCCAGAGCGTATCCAGCACCTGCAGGAATACCTGCTTCTCGAACTTGCGCATGGCTTCCGCGCCGGCAATCTCTTCCTTGGCCCGGTAATCGGCGACAATGCTCTCAAGGATCTTCTCGCGCAGGCTGTCTTCGTACAGCTTGCTGTCCTCCTCCAGCCACTTCTGTACCGGCAGATCAATCGCCATCTCGGACTGCAGCTGAGCCTCAAGCCCGGCCACATCCCACTGTTCCGGCATACTCTGGGGCGGAATAAACTCGCTCACCAGCGCTTCAACCACATCGGCGCGAATGCTGTCGACCATCTCGGACACATCATTCGAGGCCATCACCTCATTGCGCTGTTCGTAGATAACGGTACGCTGATCGTTGGCGACGTCATCATACTCAAGCAGGGTCTTACGCATATCGAAGTTGCGGCCTTCGACCTTGCGCTGCGACTTCTCGATGGCGTTGGTCACCATCCGGTGCTCAATCGCCTCGCCTTTCTTCATGCCCATCGCCTGCATAAGGTTCTTCACCCGCTCAGGTGCGAAGATCCGCATCAGGTTATCTTCCAGCGACAGGAAGAAGCGGGAAGACCCCGGATCACCCTGACGGCCGGCCCGGCCCCGGAGCTGATTATCAATCCGGCGGGATTCGTGGCGTTCGGTACCAATGATGTGGAGACCGCCGGCCTCCAGCACCTGATTGTGGCGCTCGGTCCATTCCGCCTTCATCCGGGCGACGTCTTCTTCAGAGGGATTGTCCAGAGCGGCGACTTCATACTCCCAGTTACCGCCGAGCACGATGTCCGTCCCCCGGCCCGCCATGTTGGTGGCAATGGTGACTGCACCCGGACGACCCGCCTGGGCAATAATCAGAGCCTCAGAGTCATGCTGCTTGGCGTTCAGAATCTTGTGGTCGATCCGTGCTTTTTTCAGCAACATCGACAGCAGCTCGGAGGCTTCGATGGAGGCGGTACCAACCAGCACCGGCCGCCCTTCTGAGGTCACATCCTTGATTTCATCAATGATGGCATGGAACTTCTCATCCTGGGTGAGATACACCAGGTCGTTGTAATCAATCCGCTGGATCGGCCTGTGGGGCGGAATCACCACCACGTCAAGGCCGTAGATCTGGCGGAACTCGAACGCTTCGGTATCCGCGGTGCCGGTCATGCCGGCGAGCTTTTCGTACAGCCGGAAGTAGTTCTGGAACGTGGTGGAGGCCAGGGTCTGGCTCTCGGCCTGGATTTTGAGACCTTCTTTGGCCTCAATCGCCTGATGCAGACCTTCACTCCAGCGCCGGCCCGGCATGGTGCGGCCGGTATGCTCATCAACGATCACCACCTGACCACCCTGCACGATGTAGTCCACATCTTTCTGGAACAGGTGGTGGGCACGCAGGGCGGAGTGCACGTGGTGCAGCAGGCTCAGGTTCGCCGCCGAGTACAGGCTCTCACCTTCTTTCAACAGCCCGCCCGCCAGCAGGAGCTCTTCCACTTTTTCGTGGCCGGCTTCGGTCAGGTCCACCTGACGGGTTTTCTCATCAATGGTGAAATCACCACTGGCGTCGCCTTCCTCGCTGACCTCGCCTTTTGTCAGGCTCGGCACCATGGCGTTGACTGCCTGATACAGCCTGGACGAATCTTCGGCAGCGCCGGAGATGATCAGCGGGGTTCGGGCTTCATCAATCAGGATGGAGTCCACCTCGTCAACAATGGCAAAGTACAGGCCGCGCTGGACCTTGTCCTCGATACTGAACGCCATGTTGTCGCGCAGATAGTCGAAACCAAATTCGTTGTTGGTCCCGTAGGTAATATCAGCCTGGTAGGCGGCACGCTTCTGTTCCGGCGGCTGGCCGGCAACCACCACGCCGATCGTCAGCCCGAGGAAGCGATAGAGTTTGCCCATCCACTCAGCATCACGGCTGGCGAGGTAGTCGTTCACCGTGACCACGTGTACGCCTTTGCCCGGCAGGGCATTGAGATACACCGCCGCGGTGGCAACCAGGGTTTTACCCTCACCGGTTTTCATTTCGGCGATGTGGCCTTCGTGCAGTGTCATGCCACCGATGAGCTGAACATCGTAGTGGCGCATGCCCATCACACGTCGCCCGGCTTCCCGCACCGTTGCAAACGCTTCTGGCAGCAGCGCATCCAGCGCCTCACCCTCTTGCAGGCGGCGACGGAACTCCGCCGTCTTGCCTTGCAGTTCGGTATCCGACAACGCCCCAAACTGTTCCTCAAGATCGTTAATACGCGCAACAACCTTGCGCATACGCTTGATCTCTCTGGCGTTTTTACTGCCGAACATCTTGGTTGCAAGCTTTGAGAACATAGACCACTGCTTCTTCAGTTAAACGGAGGAAGCCGGCATTCTAACCTTAATTAGCGGCCGGGCAAAAGGCAGGGTTCACGGGAATGGGATCAACGGCTCGCCCGTTGCATGTATTTTACCGGATCTTCGGTCTTGCCGTTGCGGATGACTTCAAAGTGGACATGGGGCCCGGTAGACCGGCCAGTGCTGCCCATAAGCGCAACCACCTGCCCTTTCTGGACCACTTCACCCAGTTTGACCTTGACGGTCCTGGCGTGGGCATAGCGTGTTACCAGGCCATCCCCATGATCGACTTCAACCAGATTGCCGTAGCCGTAACGCTCTCCGGCCCAGGTCACAACACCACCGGCAACGGCAATGATGTCGCTGCCCTCCTTGCCGGCCAGATCAACACCACCATGCCAGCGGCGTTTACCGGTAAACGGATCGGAACGGTAACCATACCGGGAAGAAAGCCAGCCCCAGGTGATGGGACGCCCCTGCACATAGCGCTCATCTTCCAGTTTTTTTCTGGACGAGACCTTATCGAGCAGGCGGAGCTGTTTTTCCCGGTCGTCGAGCTGCTGCTCAAGCTGGAAAATCATCTCAGTCAGTTCCGGGGTGCCATAGGAATCGCCACCCAGCCCAGGCTCCTCCGGCCCGCCCACCGCCGGTAACTGGTCAAAGTTGAACTCATCGCTGGTTACCAGACCGTTTTCCATAAACCGCTGGCCGAGCGCGTCGAGCCGCAACAACCGGCCCTGAATCTGGCCCAGGCGCAGAGTCAGCGCATCCACCTGCTGCTGGACATCCTCCCGGACCCGGGCAACCTGTGCCTTTTGTTGCTCCAGCCTGGACTGCCACTGGACAACCAGTTCCGATTCTGTGGGCTGCTGTGACGCAGCCTGGGCCACGGCCACCTGGTAACCAGCCCAGCCCGCCGCCAGCAACAGTGCAAGTCCCAGGAACAACACCGCAGCCAGCACCCCGCCACTGAGTGCAATGGCTTTGGACTGCCCATGGCGTTTGCCAACGAAAATGAGATTCATGTCGTCATTCGGGGTCATCGAAGAGTCGCAACCTTTTTCCTGTAGTGCTGCGACCCGGATAAAGTTCGGGTGGGTCTGCTATCCTTGCAACAACTACGTGATAAATGAACGCAGCGCCCGCTAGACACACCCTCTCGCAACAATGTAAAACGAGAAGGCAGGGGGCACCACCAGCAAAGCGTGCCGAAGTGTAACCAAATGTTAACCGTTTCGTCGAGCCATTAACCGCCCATGAACGAAAAATCTGCGCAAAAAATGATCTTTCGCACAAACAGCGGGCCAGCATCCACCTCTACGCTGAAGGCACTTATGGCCCGGGCCGACCTGCACATGCAGGCCGAACAGGTAGTGCTGGCCGCGATCCCCGCGGAACTGGCTGCGGGCACGCGCTTTGTCAGCTGTCAGGAAGGCGAACTGGTGCTGTCAACCGACAACGCCAGCAAAGCGACGCGGTTACGGTTCCGGCAACATGAGATTCTGGAAGCCTTGCGGGATAACGAACTGTTCCGCTTTGTCTGGAAAGTGAAGATCAAAGTCAGCCCGCTCCGGTTCAGGGAGCGCAAGCCGGCACAAAAGCTGCCCTTGAGTAAAGAAAATGCCCGGCTCCTCAAAGAGGAAGCCGGGCACACGAAGGATAAAGCCTTGCGCGAGGTTCTCGAAAAACTCGCCAGCCACGTACGGGATTAAGGCTTCCTGCCTTAGCCCGCCGCGAGCACAGGTTTCATATAAGAGATCGGTGCGGTCGCTTCGTCGTCGAAAGTGACCACTTCCCAGGCATCTTCTTCAGCGATGAGCTTGCGCAGTAGCTTGTTGTTCAGGTCGTGACCTGACTTGATACCCCGGAACTCACCAATCAGGCTGTTGCCCAGCAGGTAAAGATCGCCGATGGCGTCCAGTACCTTGTGTTTGACGAACTCATCGTCGTAGCGCAAGCCGTCCTCGTTGAGGATTTTATAGTCATCCACCACGATGGCGTTGTCTACGCTGCCGCCCAGGGCCAGGTTCATGGCCCGCAGCTTCTCGATGTCCCGCATAAAACCGAACGTACGGGCCCGGGAAACTTCCTTCACGAACGACGTGCTGGAGAAGTCCACGGTTGCGGTCTGGGCACGGCCCTTGAACACCGGGTGATCAAAGTCGATACCAAAACTTACCTTGAAGCCTTCAAACGGCAGGAAAGTCGCTTTCTTGCCGCCTTCCTCCACCGTCACTTCGCGCTTGATGCGGATAAAGCGTTTGGCAGCTTCCTGCTCGGCGAGACCTGCAGACTGCAGCAGGAATACAAACGGGCCGGCAGAGCCATCCATGATCGGCACTTCGGCCGCACTGAGCTCGACATAGCAGTTGTCAATTCCGAGACCAGCCATGGCTGAGAGCAAATGCTCAACCGTTGCCACACGGACACCGTCGTTTACCAGCGTCGTGGACAGCATGGTCTCACCCACATTTTCCGCGCAGGCACGGATCTCGACCACAGGGTCCAGATCGGTACGGCGGAAGATGATACCGGTGTCAACCGGGGCGGGCTTGAGAGTCAGGTAAACCTTCTCACCTGAGTGCAGGCCGACACCGGTCGCACGGATAGTGTTTTTGAGTGTCCGTTGTCTGATCATCGGTTCATTATTCCGTCACAAAAGTTCGATATTCTGAGCAAAAAGTTGCCGCGAGAATATCAGAATTCAAAGCTGAGCACCATTTAACCAGCATGACTTTGCTTAACATTTGCAATAGTCATACCCTATGGCGAACCCGCTCACGTCTTGCCGGTAGTTATACTGAACAGGGTTCAGCACAGAGCCGGCAGATATGAGACAGATTATCAATCAGCCTGCCTGCGAAGGAATGCGGGAATATCGAGATAGTCGACACCCTGCTCTTCGCTTTCTTTGCTCTGATCCAGCGCAACGTTACCCTGAGTCACCGCCCGGCGACGCAGAACCGCAGGACGGTCCAGCTGGTTGTAGTCGGTTTTGCCGTCCAGGGTACGGGTGTTGTCCACCACCTTGGTGGGCTTGTCACGCTCGCCGCCCAGACCGGTCGCTACCACGGTTACCTTCAGCTCGTCGGTCATTTCCGGATCGATAACCGTACCCACAACCACCGTGGCTGCATCAGAGGCAAATTCCCGCACGATATCGCCCACCTCGGAGAATTCGCCCAGGTTGAGATCCATACCGGCGGTAATGTTGACCAGAATACCTTTGGCGCCCTGCAGGTTGATATCCTCCAGCAGCGGGCTGCGGACTGCCGCTTCGGCCGCTTCGCGGGCACGGTTTTCGCCGGTGGCCCGTCCGGTACCCATCATCGCCATACCCATTTCAGACATGACTGTTTTCACGTCGGCAAAGTCGACGTTGATCATACCGTTACGGGTAATCAGGTCTGCGATACCCTGAACCGCGCCCAGCAGCACATCGTTAGCCGACGCAAAGGCATCCAGCAGGCTGGTTTTCTTGCCCATCACCGCCAGCAGTTTTTCGTTGGGGATGGTGATCAGGGAGTCCACACTCTCTTCGAGTTCTTTCAGGCCGGCTTCGGCCACACTCATGCGTTTGCCGCCTTCAAAACGGAACGGCTTGGTTACCACGGCAACGGTCAGGATGCCGAGCTCACGGGCCACTTCGGCCACAACCGGTGCGGCTCCGGTACCGGTACCGCCACCCATGCCGGCGGTGATAAAGACCATATCGGAGCCACCGAGGGCTTCGGCAATACGGTCGCGGTCTTCCAGGGCCGCCTGGCGACCGACTTCCGGGTTGGCACCCGCGCCCAGCCCTTTGGTGATGTTACCACCCAGCTGGATCACCTGGCGGGCATCCATATTGGTCAGCGCCTGGGCGTCTGTGTTGGCGCAGATGAATTCCACGCCCTCAATGTCACTGTTCAGCATATGGCGCACAGCGTTACCGCCGCCGCCGCCAACACCGACAACTTTGATGACTGCATTTTGTTGCACATTATCAACGAGTTCGAACATATCCCCTACTCCTTCGTGCTGTGTCCGGCCATTTCCTGACCGGTTGTTTCAATCGTTTTTTCTTTCGAGAACGTCGTGCTTTATCGCTGGTCCGGTCAGAAATGACCGGTAAACCAGGCTTTCATTCGCTCTACCAGCGAGGGTGCTTTCTCGCCTTTAAGAGCGGGGGCCCGGCCCAGATCCATCTGCCGGAACCCATGGATCAGCAACCCGACGCCGGTGGCGTAAATCGGGTTATTGACCACTTCCGTCATACCGGAGACCGTCTGCGGACAGGCCAGCCTTACCGGCATATGGAAGATTTCTTCGGCCAGCTCCACCACCCCTTCCATGGTGGAAGAGCCGCCGGTAATCACGATGCCCGCCGGAATCAGATCCTCAAATCCGGACCGGCGCAGCTCCGACTGAACCAGGGTGAACAGCTCCTCGTACCGGGGCTCCACAACCTCTGCCAGGGCCTGGCGGGACAGATCACGGGGTGCGCGATCGCCCACACTGGGCACCTTGATGGTCTCGTCGGCACCTGCAAGCTGGGTCAGCGCGCAGGCATACTTGATCTTCAGTTCTTCGGCATTCTGGGTAGGCGTACGCAACGCCATCGCGATATCGTTGGTGACCTGATCACCGGCGATGGGGATCACCGCCGTGTGGCGGATTGCGCCACCGGTAAAGACGGCGATATCGGTGGTGCCTCCCCCCAGGTCCACCACGCAGACACCCAGCTCCTTTTCGTCTTCGGTCAGAATGGCGTGGCTGGACGCCAGCTGCTCCAGAATGATGTCGTCCACTTCCAGCCCGCAGCGTTCAACGCACTTCTCGATGTTCTGGGCTGCATTCACGGCACAGGTCACCAGATGCACCTTGGCCTCAAGCCGGACACCAGACATGCCCAGGGGCTCCTTGATGCCCTCCTGGTTATCGATCACAAACTCCTGGGGCAGGATGTGCAGAATTTTCTGATCCGCCGGAATCGCGACCGCCTGGGCCGCATCAATCACCCGGTCGATATCGGCCTGGGTGACCTCCCGGTCGCGAATCGCCACGATGCCGTGGGAGTTCAGGCTTTTGATATGGCTGCCGGCAATGCCGGCATAGACGGAATGAATCCGGCAGCCTGCCATCAGTTCAGCCTCTTCCACGGCCCGCTGGATCGCCTGCACAGTGGTCTCGATGTTCACCACCACTCCGCGCTTGAGCCCGCGGGAAGGGTGAGAACCGATCCCCACCACTTCAATCGAGCCATCCATTTTGCGTTTGCCGACAATCGCAACCACCTTGGAGGTTCCGATATCCAGGCCGACAATCATGTTTTCCGTTTCCACCGATGCCATGTTTCACCAAACCCCAGGTTCGTAGTAATCGTTATCAGGATTTCGGACCGGCAACCGCCACATCCGCCTTCCACTGCACCGCCACGCCATTCGAGTAGCGGGCATCAATTCGTCTGACTTCATTGACCCGTGAAGCCAGCCGGTTCTCATAAACCGTAATAAAACGCTCAAAGCGCTCTTCAACCAGATCCCGCCCCAGCACCACCTCGATGCCGTTGGCCAGGGTCAGGGTCCAGGCGCCCCGCTGCTCCAGCGACAAGCCAGCGAATCCCAGGCCATAGCCCAGCAATTGCTCACTCATCGTCCGCGCCATTGCGATCACATCCCGCACCCGCTCATCCGGGCCCGCCAGCCGCGGCAGTTTGCCCGCCACCTGCGGATTGGGCGGTGAGAACAGCTCCCCGGAGCGGCTCACCAGACGGCCATCGGTCCAGTAAGCCAGAGGTTTCTTCTCCCGGATGTCGATAACCAGACGGCCAGGCCATACCCGTTTTACCGCCGCTGACTCTACCCAGGGCCGGCGTTCCAGCTCCGCCTTGATCTCGGCAAGGTCGGTGGCAAAGTAGCTTTTGCCGACCCAGACACTGGCCGCGCGCTCGATGTCCACCTGGCTTTCACCAACAAACTGGCCACGTACGTCCACCGCCAGAATCTGCTGATCGAGGGCCGTCAGCAGCCGGTCAGCGCCCCAGGGCACCATCGCGGCCAGCAACACAATCACCGCGCCCATTCCGACCTGCAGCCAGGGCACGGCCGCCAATATTGCTTTCAGCACTGCGAACCGGTCCCGCTCCTGGCCCAGGGAGGTTGCTCCCCGGCGCCGGGGCGGCTCGGGCGGTACCGCCCGGCTCCGGATCAGCAGCGTCTCAAGCATTCGCAACCTCCGACAAGGTCTCTTTCAGTATCCGTACCACCAGTTCTTCAAAACTGATCCCGGCGGCGCGGGCTGCCATAGGCACCAGACTGTGGTCGGTCATCCCCGGCACCGTGTTTACTTCAAGCAACCAGAACTCCCCTTCGGCGTCCTGCATGATGTCGACCCGCCCCCAGGCGCGGCAGCCCACCACCCGGAAGGCCTCAAGCGCCAGTTGCTGCAACCGGAGTTCATCTTCCGGTGCCAGCCCGCAGGGAATCCGGTAGCGGGTGTCGTCGGCCAGGTACTTGGCATCGTAATCATAGAAATCGTGGTCGGTACTCAGGCCAATGGCGGGCAAGGCCCGGTCCTGCAGCACACTCACGGTAAACTCCGGCCCCTCAATCCATTTTTCCACCAGCACCAGGTCATCCATCGCCGCAGCCACGCCATAGGCTTCGGCCAGCTCATCGACGCTACGCACCTTGCGGATGCCGATGCTGGAGCCCTCGTGGGCAGGCTTGACGCTCAGCGGCAAACCGAGGGCGGCAACAATGGCCGCTGCTTCGTCTGCGGAGGTCATCGACCGAAACGCCGGCGTCGGCAGGCCGGTACCGGCAAACACATACTTGGTCCGCAGCTTGTCCATGGCCAGCGAGGAAGCCAGCACTTTACTGCCGGTATACGGCAGGCCCGCCTGCTCCAGAATGGCCTGGAGGGTGCCGTCTTCGCCGCCGCGGCCATGCAGGGCAATGAAGACCCGGTCGAAGGCCGGATCCTGAACGGCCTGCAGCAGGCTGCCACGAACATCCATACCCACGGCGTCCACCCCTGCTGACTGCAGGGCTGACAGTACCGCCTGCCCGCTTTTGAGCGACACTTCCCGCTCGGCCGAGTTGCCACCCATAAACACCGCCACCCGTCCCAGAGCTTTCACCAGCTCGGGCGGTGCCTGATACGGATGGGCATCGGTATGCATCTGATTACTCACTTTTTATAACTCCTGCCGCCGCCAGTCGCGCCGCTACTCCGCCGATATCACCCGCGCCCTGGGTAATCAGCAGGTCACCGTCCTGCAGTACGTTGATCAGCAGGCGTTCGATTTCACGATTGTCTTCTACATACACCGGCTCAACCTGACCCCGCTGCCGGATGCTCCGGCACAGGGCCCGGCTGTCAGCGCCCGGAATGGCCGGTTCGCCCGCCGGATACACTTCCATAAGCAGCAGGCCGTCGACTTCGGCCAGCACCCGGACAAAGTCCTCATAGAGATCCCGGGTACGACTGAAACGGTGCGGCTGGTACAACATCACAATCCGGCGTCCCGGCCAGGCGCCCCGGGCGGCCTTCACCACCGCTTCGACCTCGGTGGGGTGGTGGCCATAGTCATCCACCAGGGTGATTGAACCGTTCGGGATTGCGTAATCGCCATACACCTGGAACCGGCGCCCGACACCGGCAAAGCCAGCAAGGCCGCGGCAGATGGCCCGGTCATCCACGCCCTCATCGGTTGCCACCGCGATGGTGGCCAGGGCATTCAGAACGTTGTGCCGGCCCGGCATCTTCAGTTCCACGCTCAGGTTCGGCCGGCCGCCCGGGCGGCACACCACAAAACGGGTCCGCAAGCCGTCAGAGACGATCTGTTCAGCGCGGTAGTCGGCCTCGGGGTTATCGATGCCATAGGTGACGATGGCACGTGAGATCCGGGGCTGGATTTCACGGACATAAGGGTCATCCACACACAGAACCGCCAGCCCGTAGAACGGCAGGTTGTGGAGAAAGTCGACAAACGTCTGTTTGAGCTTCTCCATATCCCCGCCATAGGTATCCATATGGTCGGCTTCGATGTTGGTCACCACGGAAACCGTCGGTTGCAGGTGCAGGAACGAGGCGTCACTCTCGTCCGCCTCTGCGACCAGATAGCGGGAGCCCCCAAGCTTGGCATTGGTGCCGGCGCTGTTGAGCTTGCCGCCGATCACAAACGTCGGGTCAAGCCCGGCTTCGCCCAGCACCGAGGCAATCAGGCTGGTGGTGGTGGTTTTGCCATGGGTACCGGCGACCGCAATGCCATGCCGGTAACGCATGATCTCCGCCAGCATTTCGGCACGGGGCACAATGGGCACCCGCCGGTTGCGGGCTGCGGCCACCTCTTCGTTTTCGCTGCCAACCGCGGTGGACACCACCACCACATCAGCCGTCGCGCTGTTTTCCGCCCGGTGGCCGATCCTGACGTCAACGCCCATGGCGCGGAGCCGGGCCGTTACGGGGCTTTCTCTCAGGTCCGAGCCGGACACCTCGTAGCCCTGGTTTTTCAGAACCTCGGCAATACCACTCATGCCGGCACCGCCGATGCCAACAAAGTGGATGTTGCGGATGCGGCGCATTTCGGGCACCTGATAGACCAGTGGCGGATTGATTTGATCAGCCATTGGCGGCCTCCAGACAGTAATTCACGACTCTCTCCGTTGCATCAGGACGGGCCAGCGAGCGGGCCGCTTGCGCCATTCCGAGAATTTTTGACCGATCTGCGGCCAGTTGTGTCAGGGTTTCCGCCAGGCCTTCGGCGGTGAACTTTGACTGGGGCACCAGAATTGCCGCGCCGGCTTTAACCATATGCTCCCCGTTGCGGGTCTGATGGTCGTCAACCGCATGGGGGAACGGCACCAGTATGGCGCCCGCCCCCGCCGCGCAGAGTTCAGACACGGTCAGAGCACCTGCCCGGCACACCACCAGGTCTGCCCAGTGATAGGCCTCCGCCATATCGGCGATAAACGGCTCGATACGGGCGCTTACGCCGGCGCTCTCATAGGCACGCTGAGCGGCCTCGAGGTGCTTCTCTCCACACTGATGGCGCACCTCCGGTCGCTCGCCCTCACTCAACCGTGCCAGGGCCGCAGGCACCTGCTCGTTAAACACCTGGGCTCCCAGGCTGCCGCCGACCACCAGAACCCGTAACGGACCGCTACGACCGGCCAGCCGATCGGCAGGGCCGGGCAATGCAGTGACATCTTTGCGCACCGGGTTGCCGGTACAGCGGGTGATCACGCTATCGCCGAAACTGCCCGGAAACGCCTCCAGAACCGTGGCGGCAAATCGGGTCAGCCAGCGATTGGTCATACCCGCCACGGCGTTCTGTTCATGCACCACCAGAGGCCGACGCTGCATCCAGGCAGCCACACCACCGGGGCCGGTGACAAACCCGCCCATACCCACCACGCAGTCGGGATTGATCCGGCGCACCACGGTCCAGGCCTCGCCCAGCCCCCGCATCAGCCGGAACGGGGCCAGTACCAGTGCCAGCTTTCCCTTGCCCCTCAACCCGGAAATATGAATCGTCGACAACGGGATATCGGTGCTGCCAACCAGCCGTTCTTCCATCCCTCCGGCGGCGCCCAGCCAGAACACTTCGTGGCCGCGCTCCTGCAGGGCCCGGGCCGTCGCAAGCGCCGGGAACACATGGCCACCGGTGCCACCGGCCATCATCAGGAACCGTCGGGGTTCAGTCATAAACAGCCCCTCCCCGGACCCGCGATGGTTTCTGTTCTGCGGTCATGCGGGCCTTGTCCAGCCGTTCCATTTCCACCCTTATCAGTACCCCGATGGAGACGCAGGTCACCAGGAGGCTGGAGCCTCCATAACTCACCAGAGGCAGGGTCAGGCCTTTGGTCGGTAACAGGCCGGTCGCGACCGCCATATTGATTCCCGCCTGCAATCCGATCAGCAGGGTCAGGCCATAGCTGAAGCATGCGGCGAACAGCATGCCGTCCTTTTCCGCACGGCGGGCGATGACAAAACCGCTGACAACCAGTGCCGTAAAGAGCCCGAGCACGATCAATGCGCCCACCAGGCCGAACTCCTCGGCGATGATGGCAAAGATAAAATCGGTATGAGCTTCCGGCAGGAAGAATAGCTTCTGTACCGAGTTGCCCAACCCGACGCCAAACCACTCCCCGCGACCAAACGCAATCAGCGACTGGGTGAGCTGATAACCGGTATCGAACTGATCCTTCCAGGGGTCCAGATAGCTCACCACCCGCTTCAGCCGGTAGGGCTGAGTCACAACCAGAATCGTACCAAGCACCGCGAGGATACCGATCAGCGGGGTAAAGCGGGTCAGCCGGACGCCGCTGAGGAAAATCATGCCGGCCGCCGCCGCAACCAGTACCACGGTGGCACCAAAGTCCGGCTGGATAACCAGCAACACCGAGGCCACGGCGAGCACCACCAGGGGCTTGCCAAAGCCCAGCCAGGTATTGAGCAACTCGTCGCGGCGGCGCACCACATAACCGGCCAGATAGGCGATCAGGCAGACCTTGGCAACCTCAGAAACCTGCACGTTGAAAATCACCATGGGTATCCAGCGGGTAGAGCCGTTGACCGTCCGCCCCAGCGGGGTCAGCACCAGCACCAGCACAGCAAGGCCAATACCAAGCATCAGCCAGCCGCTGCGCTCCCACCAGCTGACCGGCACGTTCACAGCCACCAGGGCGGTCATGCAGCCCAGCAGTGCATAGAGCAACTGCCGGATAACGTAGTGGTAGCTGTTGCCCAGGGTAACTTCGGCCATATCCATGGACGCCGACGAGATCATCACCACACCAACCACCAGCAGGGCCACGGCTGAGGTCACCAGCACCGGTAACGGCTGGAGCTGATGGCTCAGGGCTCTGGTATCCGGCAACGCCATACCCGCCTGCATCACAGCACCTCCACCAGGGCGCGGAACTGATCACCCCGATCGTTGTAATCCCGGAACATATCCAGGCTGGCACAGGCAGGCGACAGCAACACCCGGTCACCGGCCTCAGCCATATCGCGTGCCTGGGTAACGGCTTCTGCCAGGCTCCCCGCTTTGACTGTGCGAACGCCGTCCGGCAGAGCCCGGGCAATGGCATCGGCATCGCGGCCAAAAAGCACCACGCCCCGGCAATGACGGCTGACCGGTTCGGCCAGGGGAGTGAAATCCGCGCCCTTGCCATCGCCGCCGGCGATCAGCACCAGCTGCCCCCGGGGCGGAGCCAGGCTCTCAATGGCCGCGACCGTAGCCCCGGTATTGGTACCCTTGGAATCGTTGATATAGTCAACCCCGCCGAGCTGCCGGATAAATTCGCAGCGGTGCGGCAGGCCGCGGAACTCACGGGCCGCTTCCAGCATCGTCTCCATCGGCAGGCCCGCAGCATGGCCCAGCGCCAGGGCCGCCATCACGTTACTGAGGTTATGCCGCCCCATCAGGTTAAGTTCGCTGGCCTGCAGCAGGTTATCGAACCCCCAGGTAATCCAGGTGCCCTGCTCATCATCCCGGGTACTGAAGGTGTCCGGATTCACCCGGTTAAAGCCAAAACAGAGGAACCTGAGATTGCTCCGGGCCATCGGCGTACTGAGTGCATCATCCAGGTTGACCACCGCCGTCTGGCAGCCCCGGTAGATCCGTTGCTTGGCCTCAAAGTAAGCCATTTTGCCGTCGTAGCGATCCATGTGATCATCGCTGACGTTAAGCACTGTGGCAGCCCGGGCCCGGAGCTCGTGGGTTGTCTCGAGCTGGAAACTGGAAAGCTCCAGCACATACAGGTCGGCCCCCTGGCCCAGCAGGTCCAGAGCCGGTGTACCGATGTTGCCACCTACCTGTACGTTGCGGCCGCAGGCGCGGGCCATGTCGCCCAGAAGAGTTGCCACGGTGGTCTTGCCGTTGGAACCGGTAATGGCAATCACCGGTGCATCGGCGGCTTCGGCAAACAGGTCGATATCACCACGAATCACCGCACCCTGCTCTGCCGCCGCGGCAATGGCCGGGTGGGCAATACTGACACCCGGGCTGACCACCAGCTCGTTGAAACCGGCAAACAGTTCCGCGCTGAACTCTCCCAGATACACCGGCACCTCGGGCCACCGGGCCCGCAATTCATCAAGCCCCGGCGGATTCTGCCGGCTGTCGGCAACCGCCAGGGCCCGGCCTGTTCCGGACAGATAGCGCACGCACGAGAGCCCGGTTTTACCGAGCCCTACAATCAGCGTACGACGATCCGAAACAATAACAGCCATAGTTTTGTGCCTGTCCTATCTGACTTTCAGACTGGCCAGCCCGACCAGTACCAGAACCACAGTAATCACCCAGAAGCGCACGATAACGCGTGGCTCGGGCCAGCCCTTGAGCTCAAAATGGTGGTGCAGCGGCGCCATCCGGAATATCCGCCGGCCCGTCAGCCGGAACGAAGCCACCTGCAGGATCACCGAGACGGTCTCCATCACAAACACACCGCCCATAATGAACAGCACGATCTCCTGGCGTACGATCACCGCCACCGTCCCCAGCGCGGCACCCAGGGCCAGTGCGCCAACGTCGCCCATGAACACCTGGGCCGGGTAGGTGTTGAACCAGAGAAAGCCCAGGCCCGCCCCGACCAGCGCACTGCAGAAGATGATCAACTCACCGGTGCCAGGCAGGTGGGGAATCAACAGATAGTTAGCGAACTGGGCATGGCCCGACAGATACGCAAACACCGCCAGCGCCCCGGCCACCATCACGGTGGGCATAATCGCCAGACCATCCAGGCCATCAGTAAGGTTGACGGCGTTACTGCTGCCCACGATCACAAAGTATGTCAGCAGGATAAACAGCACCGGCCCCAGGGTAACCGACACGTTTTTGAAAAACGGCAGATAAAGCGAGGTTTCCTGCGGCAGGGAGGCGGTGAAATACAACCCGATCGCGGCTGCCGCGCCAATCACCGACTGCCAGAAGTACTTCCAGCGCCCGGGCAGGCCGCGGGGGTTACGCTCAACCACCTTACGGTAGTCGTCTACCCAGCCGATGGCACCGAACAGCAGCGTCACCAGCAGTACAAACCAGACGTAACGGTTGCTGAGGTCCGCCCACAGCAAGGTGGAAATGGCAATTGCCACCAGAATCAGCGCGCCGCCCATGGTTGGGGTGCCGGCTTTGCTCAGGTGGGTTTGCGGGCCATCGTCGCGCACCGCCTGGCCAATCTGATACTGGCTGAGCTTGCGGATCATCACCGGGCCGATCAGCAACGAAATCAGCAGCGCCGTGAGTACGCCCAGAATGGCACGCAGCGTGAGGTACTGAAACACCGTCAGTGATGAAAAATATTGGGAGAGTATCTCTGTCAGCCAGAGCAGCATGTGTTTGTCACCTTTTTCTGAATTCCCTCTACCACGCACTCCATGGCAGAACTGCGAGAACCTTTCACCAGCACAGTGGTACTTCCCTGCCGGCCACCCAGGATGGCCTCCATTGCCTGTTCGTGGCTTTGGACCTGCTCTGCATTCGTTCCGAACCCCTGGACATAACCTTCGCTACCGGCTCCGACCGCCAGCAGCCGCTCAATCCCCAGGGCCCGGGCATGGGCGCCGACATCGCTGTGCAGAGCCAGAGCGCCTTCGCCAAGCTCTGCCATGGCGCCAAAAACCGCGATACGGGTACCGGAGTAACCCGCCAGCACGTCCAGCGCCGCCTTCATCGAGGCCGGGTTGGCGTTGTAGCTGTCGTCGATCACCGTCAGGTCATCGGTCAGCTTCAGGGCCTGAAGCCGGCCCTTAACCGGCTGCACGCCACTCAATCCGCGGACAACCTGCTCATCGGTAGCCCCCAGGGCGCGGCACGCCGCCAGCGCCAGCAGGGCATTGACCGCGTTATGTATTCCGGGCAACGGCAGCACCAGATCGCAGTGCCAGCCGCCAGGGCCTTCAATGGCAAGCTCCAGGGACTGATCATCGCCCACCCTGACAGAGGCCCGATAGTCCGCGTCCGGCCGGCCCTCGCGGGACACGCTCAGTACCTGCCGGTTACCGGCCCGCCGGCGCCACTGGTCAAAGGCCGGGTCGTCACGGTTCAGCACCACAACGCCGTCGTCGGCCAGCCCGTCGATAATCTCGCCCTTGGCGTCAATAATGTTCTGATAACTACCAAAGCCTTCCAGATGCGCCTGACCGGCATTGGTCAGGATCGCCACCCGGGGCCGGGCCATAGCCACCGTATGGGCGATTTCCCCGGGCCCGCTGGCCCCAAGCTCAACCGCTGCATACTGATGCTCCGGCGCCAGCCGGAACAGCGTGTGAGGCACCCCGATGTGGTTATTCAGATTGCCTTCGGTCGACAGCGTCGGGCCCATTTCCGTCAGGATGGCCGAGGTCATCTGCCGCACCGTGGTCTTGCCACTGCTGCCGGTAATCGCGATCAGCCCGACTCCGCTCTCGCGCCGGTTAGCCGCCGCCAGGGCCCCAAGGGCCAGCACGGTATCGGCAACCACCAGTTGCGGCAGCGCCACGTCCGGATCGGCCTGATCGACCACCGCCGCCACCGCGCCTGCGGCAAGCGCCTGCCCGATGAAACGGTGGCCGTCAAAGTTCTCGCCACGCAAGGCCACGAACAGCTGGCCCGGCTGGACGGCACGGGTGTCGGTTGAGACCCCCTCAAAACAAAGCTGATCGGGATTTACGCCGGTATCGACGAGGCGGGCCTTCAGCCAGCTCTGAGCCTCTGTCAGAAAAAAGGCGCGCATCATGCCACACCTCCCGTCAGCTTCAAGTGTTTACGAACCTGTTCGGCATCGCTGAAGGGAAGTTTTTCGCCAGCCACGTCCTGATAGGTTTCATGCCCCTTGCCCGCCACCAGCACCAGGTCCTCTGGCCCGGCCTCGGCAATGGCGGCGGCAATGGCTTCGGCACGGTTGTGAATCACCTGAAAGCGGGTGCCGTCGGAAAACCCCCGGACAATATCGGCAGCAATCTTCCCGGGGTCCTCAGAACGCGGGTTGTCGTCGGTTACGATGACAAGATCCGCCAGCTTCTGAGCCTCTGCCGCCATTTCCGGCCGCTTGCCGGCATCGCGATCACCGCCACAACCAAACACACAGATCAGCTTACCCGCCGCATGGGGCCGCAGCGCAGCCAGGGCATTGGCCAGGGCATCCGGTGTATGGGCATAATCCACCACCACCTGGCGGTCACCGGCTCCGGCAAAACGCTCAAGACGCCCCGGAGGCGGGACCAGTCCGGAACAGGCGTCAATGGCCTGTTCCAGAGGCACGCCCAGTGTCAGTACCGTCGCCAGGGCCGCCAGCACGTTACTGACGTTAAAGCTCCCGAGCAGCGGCACCTGCAGCTGAAACTCGCCCCACTGCCCGTCCACAAGCGCCCGGAATCCCGAATCCTGTGCCTCAAACTCTTTCAGCCAGAGTTCGGTCTGAGCTTCGTGCAGGCTGTAGCGGACCCGGTCACATTTACCATCGAGCTGGCCATAGAGCTGTCGCCCGAAGGGGTCATCAAAGTTAATCACCGAAAAATGCAGCTCTTCGCGCTGGAACAGGCGGGCTTTGGCCTCACCATAAGCTTCCATGGTGCCGTGGTAGTCCAGATGGTCCCGCGTGAGGTTGGTGAATACCGCACCGGTGATTTTCAGTTTGTTGATGCGCCCCTGATCCAGGGCATGGGAGGACACCTCCATGACCGCAGCGCGCCCACCGTCGGCCCGAATACGTTGCAGCACCCGATTTACCTGAACCACATCCGGCGTGGTGTGCGTGGCGGGCAGCAGGTGCTCCGGCATGCCGTAGCCCAGGGTGCCCAGCACACCGCAGGGGCTGCCAACCTGATTAAGCAGCTGGGCAATGTATTGGGTGACCGAGGTTTTTCCGTTGGTACCGGTTACTCCGATAACGCGTAAATGGTGCGACGGATACTCAAAAAAGCGGGCGGCGATGCGGCCCAGCTCGGCCCTCAGCCCGACCACCGGCACGATGAGGGCACCATAACGTTCATGGCACTGGCCGGGCTCCGTCGTTTCCAGAAGCACAGCCGTCGCACCCGCGATGATGGCGGCATCAACGTAGTGCTCCGCAGCCGTCTCAGCACCGGCCAGAGCGATAAACACATCGCCCGGCCGCACGGAGCGGCTGTCGGTCTGCAACCCATGTACCGTGACATCAAACACCGACGGTACCTCTGCAACTCCCTGGAGCAAGGCACTAATGGCAGTGGTGCACATAATTTACCCTCTCCCTCCGGATGCCGAAGCTTCGGCTGTCGTGACTTCCAGCTCGGGCTTCACATTGAGCAGGCGCAAGGCATCCCCCATCACCCGGGCAAACACCGGCGCTGCAACCTCTCCGCCGTAGTACTCACCGGATTGCGGTGCATCTACCGCCACAACGGTGACAATTTTCGGTGCATCAATGGGAGCCATGCCGGCAAAGATGGCCTTGTACTGGCTGTCTTCGTAGCCCTGCGCGCCCACCAGGTGAACCGTTCCGGTTTTACCGCCAGCCGCATACAGGGCCGGCTGGGCACGGCCCCCGGTACCCTGGGCCACGGCATCGCGCAACATGTCGCGGACCGCCTGGGTGACACCCTCAGACAGCACCCGCTGGCCTTCAGGCGCCTGGGCCTGCTTCAGCAAACTCACCGGATAACGGATGCCTCCGTTGGCCAGCACCATGTAGGCCTGGGCCAGCTGCAAGGCGTTTACGCTCAGGCCGTAGCCATAGGAAAGCGTGGCCTCTTCTACCGGTCGCCATTTCGGATGGGCCGGCAGGACACCCACAGCCTCGCCGGGGAAGCCAATACCGGTGGCCTGGCCAATACCCAGCCGGGCATACAGATTACGCAACACGTCACCACCCAGATCGGCCGCAATATCGGCAACGCCAACGTTACTTGACTTGACGATGATCTCCCGCAGGGTCAGCGCGCCGTAGTCACGAAAATCCCGGATGGTAAAACGACCAAAACGCCGGTAACCCGGCGAGGTGTTGACCAGGGTGTCCACCTTGTACTGACCGGATTCCAGTGCCGCTGCCACAGTGATCGGCTTGACGGTCGAGCCTGGCTCAAACAGATCGGTAATCGCCTTGTTCCGCAAATGTGCCGGGTCGAGGCGGGAGCGATCGTTCGGGTTATAAGAACCCTGGTTGACCATCGCCAGCACCTCTCCGGTGTTTACATCGAGCATCACCAGCGTGCCGCCGCGGGCCTTGTGGGCATTGACGACAGCCTTCAGCTCCCGGTAGGCCAGATACTGGAGGCGTAAATCGATACTGAGCTGCAGATCCTGGCCAGGGCTGGCATCACGAATCAGCATCAGATCCTTTATAACCCGCCCACGATTGTCCTTGAGCACCCGCTTCTGCCCCGGCTCACCGGACAGCCAGTCGTTGTACGCCAGTTCGATCCCTTCCTGGCCGCGCTCATCGATATTCGTGAAGCCCACCACGTGCGCGGTGATTTCGCCGGCCGGATAGTAACGGCGGTACTCCTGGCGGGAATAAATACCGCCAATACCCAGGTCAAGCGCCTCCCGGGCCATGGACGGCTGAACCTTGCGGCGCAAATAGATAAACTCCCGGCCGGAGTAATCCCGCAGGCGCTGGCGCAGGGCCCCTTCAGACATCCCCAGGATGCGAGCCAGTGCCGCCATGGCCGGATGATCGGGGTCGGTTTCCGAGGGGTTGGCCCAGATGGTCTGGACCGGCGTGCTCACCGCCAGCGGCTCCCCGTAACGATCGGTGACCACGCCCCGGTGCGCATCAATAGACTCCACCCGGATGGTACGCACATCCCCCTGCTGGCGCAGGAACTCGTTATCCACCACCTGCAGGTCTATCAGGCGCCAGCTGATTCCGGCCATTACCAGCAGGAAAACGCCCAGCACGGTACCGTAACGCCAGGCTTTCAGGCCCGCCAGTACCCGCTGTTTCCAGCTCGTCGTCCGCTGTCCCTGACTAGACAAATCAGCCACCCCAAGAGTTTTGTTATCGTCTTTATTTGGCTGCTACCGTGGACATCATCGGCACCAGGACAATGTCCTGACGCTCCGGCACCGCCATGTCGAAGCGCTCCGCCGCCAGTCGCTCCACACGGCCGTGGTTACTCAGCGCACTCTGCTCAAGCAACAGCTGACTCCACTCGCGCTGATACGCATCCCGTTGTTCCTGCAAACCGGACAAGGTATTAAACAGTTCGCGGTTCTGGTGCGAGCTGATGACCACACCGATTGCGGATGCCGTCAGTACCAGCACCAGCGCAATACTGATGACCACCCCGGGCTCGCGGGTTGCCCGGAAAACCTGGCGCGAGAGCCGGCTGGCCGTAGCCACGCCACCCATCACCCGTTCCCGGCTGATCCGGCTTGTTTTGGTTGGTTGTTCGATCGCTACCGCACCCATGGCGCCGCGCTCCCTTTTGTGTTCGCTTAGTTGGCTACCCGCTCCAGCACCCGCATCACCGCACTGCGGGCCCGGACGTTGTCGCTGATTTCCTGTTCGTTGGCCTTGCTGGCCTTACCCACCAGGCAGTACCCCGACTGCTCCTGTGCCGCAGTCACGGGCACCCCTCTGGGAATTTTCGGCCCCCTGGCCAGATCTCTCATAAACCGTTTGACCAGCCGGTCCTCCAGCGAGTGAAAACTGATCACCACCAGCCGGCCACCGGGGGCCAGCCGGTCCACCGCGGCCTGCAGGCCGGCTTCCAGATCTTCCAGCTCCCGGTTGATAAAGATCCGGATCGCCTGAAAGGTACGGGTGGCCGGATGTTTGTGCTTTTCTTTCCGCGGCACAGCGTCGGCAACCAGTTCCGCCAGCTGCCGGGTCGTTTCGATGGCTTCTTCCTCCCGGCGGGCCACCACCTGCCGGGCAATACGGCGGGAAAAACGCTCTTCGCCATAACGCCAGATCACATCCGCAATCTCTTTTTCGTCCGCCGTGGCCAGCCACTGCGCCGCGCTGGGTGCCTGCTGTGGATTCATGCGCATATCGAGCGGACCGTTGCGCATGAAAGAAAAGCCCCGGCTGGCGTCATCCAGCTGTGGCGATGACACGCCAAGGTCCATAAGAACGCCGTTTACCTGCGGCCACTGATGCCCGGCCAACGCCTCTTCCAGCTCGGCGAAAGAACCATGAAACCAGGTAAAACGAGGGTCAGAGGCAGCCAGCGCCTGCGCAACCTCAATGGCTTCCGGGTCTTTGTCGATCCCGAGCAGGGCACCCTCACCAGCAAGCTGGCCAAGGATAAGACGGCTATGGCCACCCCGGCCGAACGTGGCGTCAACATAACGCCCGTTCACATCGCCAATCAGATGATCAACGGCCTCATCGAGCAGCACCGAACGGTGCCTGAAGTCTCCCGCCCCCTGTTCCGTCATAGTGAGAGCTCCGCCATTTCCGGTGGCATGTCGTCGTCGCCGGAAGACTCATCCAGCCACGCGCTCCAGCGCTCCTCACTCCAGAGCTCCAGTTTGTTGCCCTGGCCGATCAGCACCAGTTTCTTTTGCAGGTGGGCATAGCTTCGGAGCGTGGGCGGCACGAGAATCCGGCCGGCACTGTCCAGCTCCATGGGCGCGGCGTTACCCAGCAGCAACCGCTGCAACCGCCGAACTGCTTTCTTCATGTTTGGAAGCGCCTCAATTTTTGGGCGCAACTGCTCCCATTCGGGCTCGGGATAAAGCAGCAGACATCGCTCTTCATCGGCGTTGGCAGTCAGAACAATACGGCCACCGCAAAGCTGCATGAGCTCTTCACGCAGCTTTGCCGGGACAGCGAGCCGCCCCTTTGCGTCCATATTGATGGCATGACTGCCGAGAAAATTGCTCATTTACGCTGAATCCAAGGGTGCTTACGCCACAAAAAACCACCATAATCCACTTTTTCCCACTCCCGCACACTATAGAAACACGCTATTCACAATGCAAGCACCGCAAACGGCGTCGCATCACGAAAAGTCCCTTTAATGACAATGAGTTAGGGGATCAAGGATTACGAAGAAGTTAGGAACGCGTAAAGAACTGAAGGAAAAACAAACACCTGCGAAAAACTCTGGAGAGACCACTTCAGCTTTAAGATTTTTTGGCTATAAAGGCCAATTTCTGAGAGTGGCACAGATCACACATTCAGGAGGAGAAAAAAACGAGCTCGCCGATAAGCCGGGTTCTGTCGTGGACAGTCATTCATCTAGGACCTTCGTCACCAAAGGTCTCAAGCAACCTACCCGAATCCAGCGCGGGCCACGCCATTGGATTCCTATTTGGTCTTGCTCCAGGTGGGGTTTACCATCGCCGTGGACTGTTGCCAGCCACGCGGTGCGCTCTTACCGCACCATTTCACCCTTACCGGCACCCGAGGATGCTTAGGCGGTTTACTTTCTGCTGCACTTTCCGTCGGCTCACGCCGCCCAGGCGTTACCTGGCACCTTGCCCTGCGGAGCCCGGACTTTCCTCCCCCGGCAAAACCGGCGGCGACTGTCTGGCGAGCTCGGCGCAGACAATACCTGCGCCCGCCCGGCCATGCAAGGATTTAATCCGCTTTGAGCGACAAGGCTCGCTGGTACAGTTCATTTTTACCCAGGCCGGTCAGCTCGGAGGCGATCTTCGCCACTTTCTTTACGGGCAGCTCGGCGACCAGCAACGATAACAGCTTGTCGGTATCCACGGCCGAGGCAGATTCTTCGGGCGCTGCCTGCGCTCCCCTGACCATCACCACAAACTCTCCCCTGGCACCATGAGCGTCATCCTGAAGCTGCGCCAGCACCGCCTCCGCGTTGCCCGAATAGAAGGTTTCAAAGGCTTTGGTCAGCTCCCGGCCGAGCACACACTCCCGTTCCGGGCCATAAACCGCGATCAGGTCCTGCATGAAATCCAGAATCCGGTGCGGAGACTCGTAAAACACCAGGGTGGCCGGTTCCCGGCGCAACTGTTCAAGACCGGCCTGTCGCCCGGAACGCCGGGCCGGCAGGAAGCCGGCAAACAGAAAGCGGTCGGTCGGCAGCCCGGCGGCCGACAGCCCGGCAACCAAGGCACAGGCCCCCGGCACAGGAGACACCCGATAGCCGGCCGCACGCACCTCCCGGACCACCACATAACCCGGATCAGAAATCAGCGGCGTTCCGGCGTCGGACACCAGCGCAACCGAACGCCCCTCAGCCAGAACCTCAAGAATACGCTCCACCCGGCCGCGTTCGTTATGATCGTGCAACGCCAGCATTGGCCGGCTGATCCCCAGATGCTGCAGCAGGCGCCCACTGTGGCGGGTGTCTTCGGCGGCAACCAGGTCGGCCGCCGCCAGCACCTGCCGGGCCCGCTCCGACAGGTCATCCAGGTTTCCGATCGGGGTGGCCACCACATAGAGCACACCACCGGTGTGTGTGGGTGAACGCTCTGAACTACTCATGTTTAACTCCAGTAAGGCCGGGCGGCGGCTGAGCAGCCAGCTCGGAATGACAGTCACGTCATGTGAATTATGCCGGGAGCTGGTAAACTTGCCATCGAAACCGCGGCACCACAAGCCCAACAAACCGGAGACCACCGAGCCTGCCATGACCAGACCACGCAGCCAAAACCCGGCATTCGTCCTGCTAGCCTTCATTCTGCTACTGACCGGCGGTTGTGCCAGCATCAACCTCGACAGCCATATTGCCGAATCTCCGGAGCAGGCACTGGCCATCGCCAGTGAAGAGCGCAACGAAATGGTGGCGCAACGATACCTGCTGAGAATAGCCAGCCGCTACCAGAATAGCGGCGACCACGAAAACGCCCGGTTAATCTTACGCAGCAGCCAGCTGGCCAGCCCCGTGCCGGGGCTCAACAACCAGTATCGCCTGCAGGCGATGGCCAGCGCGGTCGCACTTGAGGATACCGACTGGGCACTCGCCCTCACCGCACACAGCGGGCCCGATGATTTCCTGGAATACCCTTCAGAAACCATGGCACAGGCCGCATCCCTGCAGGCCGGAACCCAGGCCCTCGCCGGTGCACATCTGGACGCGGCACTCACCCTGATCCTGCTCGCCCAGGCAGACAGCAGCGCCGCCCCCCTGCAACTGCATGACGATATCTGGGCACACCTGCAGAACGTGCGGCCGGAACAGCTTCAGCAGAGCGCAGATCAGTCACTGGGTTACGAAACCCAGGGCTGGCTCGAACTGGCCCGGTCGCTCCAGACCCCAGGTGTGGATATCGACCACCAGGGCCGCCTGATCCGGCAATGGCAGAACAACTGGCCCGGGCATCCGGCAGCCCAGATCCTGCCTCAGCAGCTCGCACTGCTGGCCGACCTTGCATCCTCCCGTCCCGAAAGCCTGGTGCTTGCACTGCCACTTCAGGGTGACCTTGCAAGCGCCGGCCGGGCCATCCGTGATGGCTTTCTGGCCGCTTATTACGCAGACGACAGCAGCGACCGCAGCACCACAGACATTCGCATCGTTGACACCAGTGCCGGCTCGTTTTCCGAGCTGTATCAGGAGCTGAGCGCCAGCGGCGCCGACCTCATCGTCGGCCCTCTGGAAAAAGACAGTCTGGCAGAACTTTCCTCGCAGCATACCCTGCCGGTTCCCGTCCTGGGCCTGAACTATCTGCCCGAAGACAGCAACAAGCCAGCAGGCCTGTATCAGTTCGGCCTCTCCGCAGAAGACGAAGCCCGGCAGATTGCCGACCGGCTCGCAGCCGACGGTATACGCCAGGTTCTGGTGCTTATCCCCCATGGCGAATGGGGCGACCGGGTTGAGCGTGCCCTGCGCGAACGCGCCCTTGAACGCGGCGTGCGCGCCCTGGCGGTTGAGCGTTTTTTCCCTGAAGACAACTTCCGCCAGGTCAGCGCCGACCTCCTGGGCATCACCACGTCCCGCAACCGTGCGATTGCGGTCGAACGCACCATCGGGCTGAATGTCGAATTCGAACCCCGTCGTCGCCAGGACGCCGAAGGGATCGTGCTGGTGGCCACCCCCACCATCGCGCGCCAGTTCAAACCGTTATTCTCGTTCTATTATGGCGGCGACCTGCCGGTGTACTCCCCTTCCATCGTTTATGGCGGAGCACCTGATCCGGCCCGGGACCGGGACATCAACGGCATCAGCTTTACCGACATACCCTGGGTACTGGCACAGAGCAATCCGTTCCGGGAGCAGACCCAGGCCCGGATGAGCGGCACCCGGGGCCAGCTCGGACGCCTCTTTGCCATGGGCGCGGATGCCTGGGAGCTGAGCAAGCGCCTGCCGCTGCTGCAGCAGCTCGAGAGCGCGACCATTGCCGGCCAGACCGGTGAGCTGAGCATGGCTTCCGACGGTGCGATTCATCGCCGGCAGCTCTGGGCCCGCATCCGTAACGGGCAACCGGAACTGCTGCCGGAGCCCGAACAATCGGTCATCGAATTCCCCGGCGAGGCGCTGCCGGTTAACTGAACAGGAACGCCATGGAAGGCACAAGAGCACGGGGCACGCACTACGAGGGGGTTGCCGCCCGTTACCTGATGAGCCGGGGCGTGCAGATCCTCGAGCGTAACGTCTACAATCGCGGTGGCGAGATCGACCTGATCGGCATGGACGGTGGTGTTCTCGTGTTTTTTGAGGTGCGATTCCGCAAAGCCGACAGCCTCGTAGACCCGGCCAGCTCCATTACCCGGGCGAAACAGCAACGCCTGCTCCGGGCAGCCGCCTTCTACCTTCACCGACACGGCCTGTGGGACCACCTCAGCCGGATTGATGTGGTCGGGATATCGCCGGGCTCCACCAGCAAATACCGGGTACAATGGATTCGAAATGCAATTCAGGCAAATTGACTCAACAGCATGAACGACACCGAGCAACGAATTAATCAGTGGTTTGCAACCCATATGGAGCATACCGCTCAGGCCGCCAGCCACGCCGGGCCTGCCATCGAAGACGCGGCGGATGCTTTTGTGAACACATTGCTGCAAGACGGCAAGATCGTCGCCTGCGCCAACGGCAATGCCAACGTGGTGGCCCAGTACTTCTGTACCGCTCTGTTATCCCGCTTTGACCAGGACCGGCCCGCCTTGCCGGCCATCAACCTGGGCGCCGATGCCACCACCTATTCCGCCATCTGCCGTGACAACCGGTTTAACGACACCTTTTCACGCCAGGTAAGGGCCATTGGCAAACCCGGCGACCTGCTGTTTGTCGTGGTTGACGATGGCCACAAAGCCAACCTTATCCAGGCCATCCAGACCGCTCACGACCGCGAAATGCGGGTGGTGGTCCTGAGTGCCCGTGAAAAATCGGACATCACGTCCCTGATGCTTCCGGAAGACCACGAGATCGCCCTCAACAACCTGCCACCGCATGAGGCCACACCTCTGCTGCTGCTGATCGTCAACACCCTGTGTGACCTGGTGGATTACAAGATATTTGGCGGATAAAAAAAACCGGATGTTGCCATCCGGTTTTTCTGACTGCCTGAGCGGGTCACTTCACAACTTTAAGGGTCGGCCGACCGCTCGGGCGCTCATCGCTACGACGGTTCACACCCGGCTCATCGCCGCCTTCGGGGTCCGGCGAGCCTGGTTCGCTGCCAAACACCATCCCCTCGCCGTTTTCCTTGGCATAAACCGCCATGACCGCCTGCAAGGGAATAAAAACCTGCATCGGCACACCGCCAAAGCGCGCACTAAACTCCAGTGCACTGTTACCGATAACCAGCCCCCGCACCGCGCCGGGGCTGATGTTCAGAACAATCTGGCCGTTGGCCACATGCTCCGTGGGCACCTGCACCCCCTGAACACTGGCATCTACCACAATGTAAGGTGTGCAATCGTTATCGAGTATCCACTCATTCAAGGACCGGACCAGATACGGCCGGCTGGATGTCATGGCAATACTGATATCTGACACTCAACCTCTCCTGCCCCCAAGACGGGGAACCGACAATCAGCTACGAATATCTTCTTCGAGATCAGACAAGCTGGCCTTGAAGCCTTCCCGGGTAAAAATGCTGTCCATGTACTTCAGGAGCAGCTTGGCATGCTTGTCTTTGTCGCTCAACTCGATACCCAGCGCCGGCAGGCGCCAAAGCAACGAAGCGAAGGTGCAGTCAACAATAGTGAACTCTTCAGACATGAAGAACGGCAATTCGGCAAACACCGGCGCCGTCGCCAGCAAGCTCTCTTTGAGCTGCTTACGGGCGCTGTCTGCCGCCTTACCCGTCGGCTGAGCCAGAATCTGGTCAACCAGAGTGCACCAGTCTTTCTCAATGCGGTGAATCATCAACCGGCTGTTTGCACGCGCCACCGGATAAACCGGAAGCAGCGGCGGATGAGGAAAACGCTCATCCAGGTATTCCATCATGATATTCGGCTCGTACAGAACCAGGTCACGATCCACCAGGGTCGGCAAGGTGTTGTACGGGTTCAGGTCTGCCAGCTCCGCCGGCGGGTTATCCGGATCAACATCTACAATGTCAACGGTAACACCCTTCTCGGCGAGAACAATACGCACACGGTGGCTGTAATGACTGGCCGGATCCGAAAAGAATGTCATTGATGACCGCTTGGTCACAACACCCATATAGCTACCTCACGATTCTACTGACCGAAAAAAGACCGGGAAACGCAAAAAACAGCGGGCCCGGTAGGGCCCGCTGGATTTCAGGAGTATGGATTATACCCTAAATCTTAATGTACGTCTTTCCAGTACTCGCGGTTAAGCAGGTACGCGAAGATGAAGAAGATCGCCACAAAGATCAGGACGAAAATCCCCAAACGCTCACGCTCTACTTTTACCGGGTCACCCATGTAGGACAGGAAGTTGGTCAGGTCCCACATGGCGCGATCGAATTCCGGGCCAGACATACTGCCTTCGATGGCATACTCGGGGCACGCATCCTGGTTGTTGATGTTGCCACTGAGCGGCTCAACCGAGGCATTCATGCCGATACTCGGCCTGACTGCACACAGACCCTGCAGCTCTACCATTACGTGCGGCATGCCCACCAGGTCGAAGACCGCGTTGTTGACACCCAGCGGACGGGAGTCGTCTTTGTAGAAGCCACGCAGGTAGGAATACACCCAGGACTCCCCACGCACACGGCTGACCAGAGTCAGATCAGGAGGCGGAGCACCAAACCAGCTGGCCGCCATGTCCTTGTTCATGGCGTTCTGCATCAGCTCACCAATCTTGGCATCGGTGAAAATCAGGTTTTCCTCGAACAGCTCTGCCGGGATTTCCAGGTCTTCCGCAACGCGCTTGTAGCGGGCGTATTCCATGGAGTGACAACCCATGCAGTAGTTGGTGAACAGCGCAGCACCACGCTGCAGGGATGCTTTGTTGGTGTGGTCCGGATTCATGGTGTCGAGCGTCACCGCGCCACCTGCCGCCAGCCCTACAGCCGGCAGCAGTACAAGAACGAGACCAAAAATAAGCTTTCTCATTACCCTGTCACCCTCTCTGGAACTGGCTTGGTTTTTTCCCAGCGCGTATAGAACGGCATGAGAATGAAGTACAGGAAGTACAGAGTGGTCAGAATCTGCGCCGCCGCTGTACGCCCTGCCGTTGCCGGCACAATGCCCAGGTAACCGAGGACAACGAAGCTGACGGCGAAGATCGCCAGCGCAAGCTTGCTCATCCAGCCCTTGTAGCGGATCGAGCGGACCGGGCTTCTGTCGAGCCATGGCAGCACGAACAGAATCGCAATGGCCGCACCCATCACCACAACACCCCAGAACTTGGCGTCCAGACCAAACAGGTCAACCGTTACCGCCCGCAGCATCGCGTAGAACGGCGTGAAGTACCAGACAGGAGCAATGTGCTCCGGGGTTTTCAGGTTATTAGCCGGTTCGAAGTTTGGTTTTTCCAGGAACAGACCGCCCATTTCCGGGAAGAAGAACACCACAACAAAGAAGATGAAGAAGAAGACGGCAACGCCCAGCAGGTCGTGCACCGTGTAGTACGGGTGGAACGGAATACCGTCTTTGGGAACGCCGTTCTCGTCCTTGTTCTTCTTGATGTCGATACCATCGGGGTTGTTGGAGCCCACTTCGTGCAGCGCCAGAATATGCAGAACAACCAGGCCCAGCAGGACGATTGGCAGAGCCACAACGTGCAACGCAAAGAAGCGGTTCAGGGTAATACCGGAGATCAGGTAGTCACCGCGAATCCACAGGGACAAATCGTCGCCGATCACCGGAATGGCGCCGAACAGGTTAACGATAACCTGGGCTCCCCAGTAGGACATCTGGCCCCAGGGCAGCAGGTAACCCATGAAGGCCTCGGCCATCAGCACCAGATAGATCAGCATGCCGAAGATCCAGATCAGCTCCCGCGGTTTCTGGTAGGAGCCATACATCAGGCCCCGGAACATGTGCAGATAAACCACCACGAAGAAGGCAGAAGCACCGGTAGAGTGCAGATAACGGAGCAGCCAGCCCCACTGAACATCCCGCATGATGTACTCAACAGACGCAAACGCGCCCTCTGCCGACGGGTTGTAGCTCATGGTCAGCCAGATACCGGTAATCAGCTGGTTAACGAGCACCAGCATCGCCAGCGACCCGAAGAAGTACCACATGTTAAAGTTTTTGGGAGCGTAATATTTGCCGAGGTGCTTGTTCCAGGCATCAACGATAGGAAGACGCTCATCTACCCAATTGATCAGCTTCTGCATCACGCTTCCTCCGGATCAAGGCCAATCGTCATGGTCGCGTCGTCGACATAGCGGTACGGCGGAACCTCAAGGTTCAGCGGTGCCGGCTGGCCGGACAGAACCCGGCCGGACAAATCGAACTTGGAACCGTGACACGGACAGAACAAACCACCCAGCCAGTCATCACCCAGATCAGCGGGAGCGACTTCAGGGCGGAAGCTGGGAACGCAGCCAAGGTGAGTACAGATGCCCACCAGTACCACAAACTCGGGTTTCAGGGCGCGCGCTGCACCACTGATATATGCCGGCTGCTGGCTGGTTTCTTCAGATTCAGGGTCTTTCAGGCGTGGAGTCATCTTTTCGATGTTTTCCAGCATCTCAGGAGTACGCCGGATGATCCACACCGGCTTACCACGCCACTCTACGGTTATTTGCTGACCCGGTTCGATTTTGTCGACTTTGACTGTTACCGGCGCACCTGCCGCTTCCGCTTTCGCACTGGGGTTCCAGGACGCAACGAAAGGAACAGCTGCACCGACGACGCCGACACCACCTACCACGGACGTGGCACCGATCAGAAACCGGCGCCGGCCTTGGCTCACGTCGCCATTACTCATTATGGTTTTCTCCCATCAGGCGAGGCACAGTAGCGGCAAACCCGACCCTGCGCTTCGAAAAGGACTTCACAACCCGAAAATGTAAGCGCTGAAATGGTAATGAAATTACCCCTCGCTTACAAGCCAGAATGGCCGCCGGAGGGGCTTATCCCTGCGCCAGATCAAAATTATTCCGGCGCTCCCCAAACAAAAAAACCCGGTCTTTTGACCGGGTTTTTCCATCGACAGAAACTGCCAATTAACGCTTGGAGTACTGCGGACGCTTACGCGCTTTGCGCAGACCCACTTTCTTCCGCTCCACCGCACGGGCATCACGGGTAACATAACCCGCCTGGCGCAGAGACGGACGCAATGTCTCATCGTAATCCATCAGGGCACGGGTCAGACCGTGGCGAATTGCGCCGGCCTGGCCACTGGCACCACCACCCTTAACGGTGATGTTGATATCAAAACGATCTTGCGAATCAGCAACAACCAGCGGCTGACGAACGATCATGCGCAGCGTTTCACGACCAAAATACTCGTCGATCGCGCGACCATTAATGGAGATGTTACCGCTACCCGGCTTGATAAAGACGCGAGCCGTGGATCTTTTGCGGCGACCAGTACCGTAATTTTGTGCTACAGACATATTCGCCTTCCGTTAGATGTCGAGTTCTTTGGGCTGCTGGGCTGCATGAGCGTGCTCAGCGCCTGCATATACTTTCAGCTTTTTGAACATGGCACGGCCGAGCGGGCCTTTCGGAAGCATGCCTTTTACGGCCTTCTGAATCACTTGCTCGGGAGCCTTTTCAACCAGCTTCTCGAAGTTGATGGATTTGATTCCACCCGGAAAGCCGGTATGGCTGTAGTACATCTTTGCTGATGCCTTTTTGCCGGTAACCTGTACCTGGCTGGCATTGATCACAATGATGTAGTCGCCAGTGTCCACGTGAGGGGTGTACTCAGGCTTATGCTTGCCCCGCAGACGAAGGGCGATTTCGGTTGACAGACGACCCAGCGTCTTGCCGGCTGCGTCTACAACGTACCAGTCACGTTTTACTGTTTCTGGTTTCGCACTCAGAGTCTTCATTGATTCCGCC
>DATGNB010000011.1:0-71546 GCA_035306945.1 Marinobacter sp. | reverse complement strand
AATGACCTTCGTCAGCTGGCTGGCGCTGTATCCAGCCGTGACACTGGTATTTGTACTGTTTGGCGACCTGCTCGCGCAGATGCCCTTGCTGCTGCGGACGATGGCTGTCACCGTTGTGGTGATGCTGTTGATGAGTTACGTACTGATGCCCCGGATGACCCGCTGGTTCGCGTTCTGGCTGTTCCCTAAAAAGAGCCACGATGTCCGCTGATCTCCGGTGCCGGTGCGCGTTGCCCTGCAGAAATTGAGCAGCGTCAATTCTATGATCGAGTTTCACTCGTTCTAGGTGCGAATTTCCTGTGGTTTGGTACCGTTGAGCTATTATTTCAGACAGACCAATCCTTCTCATAAGGAGAGAAAGATGATCAAACCTCCGCTGCTAAAAGTACTGGCCCTCGGTCTTGCTGTGGTCGCCGGTTCTGCCATGGCAGACCCTTTGATTGAGCGCGCCAACACCACCTTCGAGCCGGTTCCCAAGTATCCGCCGGTGATTGACGGTAATGAGCTGACTCAGCCGAAGGTGGAGCTCGGCAAAATGCTGTTCTTTGAACCACGCCTGTCCTCCAGCCACCTGATCAGCTGTAACACCTGTCATAACGTAGGCCTGGGCGGCGACGATGAGTTACCGGTGTCCATCGGACACGGCTGGCAGAAAGGCCCCCGGAACTCACCAACCGTGTTCAACGCCGTGTTCAACGCAGCGCAGTTCTGGGACGGTCGGGCAGCCGATCTGGCCGAGCAGGCGAAAGGGCCGGTTCAGGCCGGAGTAGAAATGAGCAGCACGCCCGACCGGGTCGTAGCCACGCTCAAGAGCATGCCGGAGTACGTCAGGCACTTCGAGGCAGCGTTCCCGGGCCAGAACGACCCGGTTACCTTCGATAACATGGCCCTGGCGATCGAGGCCTTTGAAGCTACCCTGATCACGCCGGAAGCCCGTTTCGACAAGTTCCTCCGGGGTGACAGCGATGCGCTGACCGCCAAAGAAAAAGAGGGGCTCGCGCTGTTCATGGACCGTGGCTGTACTGCCTGTCACAGTGGCGTAAACGTTGGTGGTCAGGCTTACTTCCCGTTTGGCCTGGTAACCCGCCCAGGTGGTGAGATTCTGCCAGAGGGTGATAAAGGCCGCTTTGAAGTTACGGCGACTGCCTCAGACGAGTACGTGTTCCGCGCCTCGCCTCTGCGTAACATCGAGCTGACCGCCCCTTACTTCCATTCCGGTGCAGTCTGGAGCCTGGAAGAAGCGGTCTCGGTGATGGGCACAGCCCAGCTGGGTACCGAGCTTAACGACAACGAGGTCAAGTCTATCGTAGCATTCCTGAAAACGCTGACAGGCAAGGTACCGGAACTGACCTATCCGATTCTGCCAGCCAGTACGGATACCACGCCGCGGCCGGTGGACATGGTTCCCTGAACCAGCAAGTCCGGCACACCACAAAGGCGCGCCCCGGCGCGCCTTTGTCTTTTCTGTTGCCGGGCATAGCGGCAAGTACCCACCATGGTCCGATTGCGAAGGTCGTGCTAAGCAAGCTATCGTCTAGCTTTTCCGTATCCAGACGAGGGGCTATGAACACGACCATCCAACTCCTGAAATCTCACCGCTCTATCCGCCGGTTTACAGACCGGAAGATATCCCGCGAGCTGTTCGAAGAGCTGATCCGGGCCGGGCAGTGTGCCGCCACCTCCAACCATGTACAGGCCTACACCATTATCCATGTGGTGAACCCGGAGAAGCGCGCGCTGCTCGCCGAACTGTCCGGCGGCCAGGCGTATGTTGAAACCTGCTCTGATTTTCTGGTGTTCTGTGCGGATATGAAACGCGCGACCGAGTCGGCCGAGAAAGCCGGGGCCGACGTCGTCCGGGGCATGACGGAACAGCTGCTGGTGGCAAGCATCGATGCCGCCCTGATCGCCCAGAACGTGGTGGTGGCTGCCGAATCCGAAGGCCTGGGTATCTGCTACATTGGCGGCATCCGCAACAACCCACAAGAGGTGAGCGAACTGCTCCGCCTTCCCGAGCATGTCTACCCGGTATTCGGCCTGTGTCTGGGCTATCCGGACCAGAACCCCGAGGTGAAGCCGCGTCTGCCGCTGGCTGCCATCCTGAAAGAAGATGCCTACGATACGTCAGACGATGAGGCGCTGGTCGCCGGTTTTGACGCTACCATGAAGCAGTATTATCAGGAGCGCACCGGTGGCAACAAGGACACCAACTGGTCTGAGCAGCTCAAACCTCTGTTTACCAGCAAGCTCCGGCCCCACATGAAGGACTTTCTCAACAAGCGGGGCTTCGGGGTCCGATAATCCCCGTCAGGCGTCCTCAAGGATGAGGACCACCAGCTCCCGGGGCCCATGGGCACCATACGCCAGTACCTGTTCGATATCCGCGGTTTTGGACGGGCCAGAGACCAGCAGCAGGTTGGTCGGCAACCCGGCGGCCCAGTCCTGCTTGTGCATCATGGCATAGAGATTATCCTCGATCTGGCTGGCCTTGAGCAGGGCAATATGCAGCGGTGGCAGCAGGCTCATGAGCCGTGGCTCATGACGATCCGGGCAGAGCACCAGCGACCCGGTAGCCGCCACGCCGCCGGCTGTGCCGGTCAGGCTCGCGTCCACCTTCCAGAACAGCTCTTCCTTCCATTGTTCGGCGGGCCGGTCGTATGCCAGCAGGCGGGGTCTGGCACCCGCCGCCTGCCAGTGTTCCGCCAGCCTGGCCCCATGCCCGGTGGCCGGCGCATAGAGCAGATTGGCAAGCCCGCGGCTTTCCAGTAACTCCTGCACTTTTGCCGGCCACCGGGCACTGGCCAGCTGATGTACCTCGGTCTGTACCGCTTCCATTAACGAGCGCAACTGCGCGATCCGGTCGCCAGGGGCATACTGCCAGGGCTCGGTCACCAGGCGTTCATCAAAATGATCAGGGCGCGGTACGCTACCGGCGAGCCCTGCGCGAAGCTTATCAAGAATATTGCCACGGGCACTCATGACGGATCTCCCTGGTTGAGATGGGCTCTGGCCAGATCGTGCAACGACCGGCGGGCCGGCACTGGCGCGGTATGATGATCAGTCCAGGGGCCGACGTTTTTCGGAGTGAGTTTGCGGAATCGTGTGGCGCCCCATAAAAACAGCCGGTAGATCACCGGTGAGGTGTTCAGCCAGGCCCACAGGCGCCAGATCGCCCGCTCCTTGCGGGAGTACTTCGCGCCGCCATCTTTCACCTTGGGTTGTTCGGCCGGGCTTTTCACGTTTTCCTGGCGCAGACGCCGCAACATCTCAGGGATCGGGATCTTCACCGGGCACACCTCACCACAGGCACCGCACAGCGATGAGGCACTGGGATGATCCGGAACCTTGTGCAGACCCACCATGTGCGGGGTGATGATCTTACCGATTGGCCCCGGATACACTTCCCCGTAGGTGTGCCCGCCCACCCGGGTATACACCGGACAATGGTTCATACAGGCACCACAACGGATGCAGTTCAGAGTCTGGCGCATCTGGGCATCGGCAAACGCACCACTGCGGCCGTTATCCAGCAGCACCAGATGCACTTCTTCCGGTCCGTCCAGCTCATCGGGCTTGCGTGGGCCGGAGATCAGGTTTACATAGGTGGTGATAGGCTGGCCGAGGGCTGAGCGGGTCAGCAGCGACACCAGCGGCACCACGTCCCGCAGGTTCTCCACCACTTTCTCAATACCGGTAACGGCAATATGAACCGGCGGCACCGTGGTGCTCATCCGCCCGTTACCCTCGTTCTCGACCAGCAGCAGCGTGCCGGTTTCGGCAACGGCAAAGTTGACTCCGGAGACTCCGACATCGGCTTCCAGAAACTTCTGCCGCAGGGTCCTCCGGCCGATCTGGATCAGCTCATTGACGTCCTCGGTTTCCTCTACGCCGAGCTTGTCATGAAACAGCCTGGCGATCTGGAAGCGGTTCTTGTGGATGGCCGGCATGATGATGTGGGAGGGCTTTTCACCATCGAGCTGGACGATGTACTCGCCCATGTCCGACTCCAGGCATTCGATATCACGCTCCGCCAGGTAGTCGTTCATTTCCATCTCTTCGGAGACCATGGATTTACCCTTGACCACCTGAGTGCCGTTTCTGGAGGCAATGATGGAATGGACAATCCGGTTGGCTTCTTCGGTGGTTTCAGCCCAGTGGACCTTGACTCCGTTGGCGGTCAGCCTCGCCTCCAGCTGTTCAAGCAGCTCCGGTAACCGGGACAACGCCCGGGCCTTGATGTGATTCCCCAGCTCGCGCAGCCCTTCCCGCTCATCCGCATCAGGAAACGCATCGGCACGCTTTTGCATGAGTGAGTCCATGGCCACCCGGAAATTGGTGCGCAACTGGTCGTCGGCCAGGGCCACCGCCGCCCTGCCGCGAAAACTGTCAGCTAGTTCGGTAACCGGAATACGCTGGCTCATGATCTGCTCTCCCCGCTGACCCGCTCCCACAAAAAGCTGGCCAGGTGCCGGCCGCGAAACGCCTGTTTCTGCTTTTCAAGGGAGCCATTGATGTTGAGCAGGCAGCCGCCATCGGCGGTCACCATTTCCGCAGCCCCGGATTCCCGCAGCGAGCGGGTTTTGTCCAGCACCATGGCTCCGGACACTTCCGGCATACGCACCGAAAACGTCCCGCCAAACCCACAGCACTCGCTTTCGTGGTCGTGATCCAGGCGCTGAACGTTACTCAGCTTATCCAGCAGCGCCCGCGCATGCAGATGGGTGTTCATCTCCCGGCGCGCGGTACAGGATGTGTGCAGGGCAACCCGGGTTGGCTGCCCCAGGTCCTGCCAGTCCACCCGGCACACATGGAGCAGAAACTCGGTCAGCTCAAAGGTGCGTTCGGCCAGGGCACTCACCCGCGTCAAGGTCTCCGGCTCGTCCGCGAACACCTCCCGGTAATGTTCCCGGAACATCCCCGCGCAGGAGCCGGAGGGCACCACCACAGGCAGGCCGTTATCGAGCAGCTCGAGCTGAGCCCTGGCCACGGTCCTGGCGTCGTCGACATAGCCTGAGGTCCACGCCGGCTGGCCACAACAGGATTGCTGCCGGGGAAAGTGTACGCGAATCCCTTCCCGCTCCAGCAGGCGAATGGCATCCAGTCCCGCTTGCGGGAAAAACAGGTCCATCACACAGGTCCCGAACAGGGTGACCTCTGCCGGTTTGGCCGGATACTGCCTCGGTCCCGGCCGTTCGGGAGCTACACGGGTCGCGTTTGGCGCGGCATCATAGAACAGGTCTGTCATCAGTCATTGCCTCCGGGGGCCAGGCTCGGGCACCCCTTTCCGTTTCCTGGTATCAGTTCATCAGGGGATCCGTGATCCCCAGCAGGTAAGCTCCTGCCAGTGCGACCAGCCCGGTCGCGGTCAGGTAATAAATCGTCGGGCGAATGGTTTTGCGCAGCGTCTGCCCTTCCCGGCCCAGCAGACCCACCGTCGCAGACGCGGCCACCACATTGTGTATCGCAATCATGTTACCCGCCGCCGCGCCCACGGCCTGCACCGAGATGATCAGCACACTCGACAGCCCCAGGCCCTCGGCCACCCCAAACTGGAACTGACTGAACATCATGTTGGACACGGTATTGGAGCCGGCCAGAAATGCGCCCAACGCACCGACGGTAGGTGCCAGCACGGGGTAGATGCCGCCCACCGAGTCTGCCACCCAACTGGCCATTGCCAGCGGCATGCTGGGCAGATCGGCAAGGTTAACCCCGGAGTTGATCATGATCCGCACCATCGGGATGGTAAACAGAAGGACAAAGCCGGCGCTCAGCAGCACACTGCCGGACTCTTTCACTGCCTCGGTCATCGCCGGCCGGCTCATACGGTGCAGGAAGAAGGTCGCGATCACCACCATCACCAGAACGCCCCCCGGCAGGTACAGGGGTTCGATACTGGCACTGACGCCCGCCTCACCCAGAATGTCTGTGAATGCCACACCGATACTGAGAAACAGCGCCTTAACCGGCTCTACGGTGCGACTGATAACCAGCAGCACACCCATCAGAACATAGGGAAACCAGGCACGCAGTCCACTCATGGGTGTGCAGGCAATGTCCTCCAGCTTCATTTCCAGACGGCCCAGCCAGTCGGCCGGCCAATCCTTCCGGTCCGCAAAGTCCCAGGTGTTTTTTGGAATCAGGAAGCCTTTTTTTGCCGCCGTGGTCACAATCGCCAGGCCGATCAGGCCGCCGAGCAGTGACGGAAACTCCGGCCCCAGAACAATCCCGGTAATCATGTAGGGCACCACGAACATCACTCCGGCGAACAGCGCAAAGGGCAGCACTTCGAGCCCTTCCCGCCAGCTTTTGTTATGCCCGAAGAAACGCGTCATCATCACCGACATCAGCAACGGCATGACAACCCCCACAATACCGTGGGTAATGACAACACCTGAGGTAATCATTTGCAGATAGGCATCCCAGCTTGAGCCACTTTCAGCCAGCTGCCCCGCGATTGATGCCTGATCGAGCCCGGTGCTCACGCCGATGATGATGGGGGTGCCCACCGCCCCGAACGAGACCGGGGTGCTCTGTACCATCATGCCCAGCATGACCGCAGCCATGGCCGGGAAGCCAACCGCGACCAACAGTGGCGCGACAATGGCCGCCGGCGTGCCGAAACCCGATGCGCCCTCAATAAAACTGCCAAACAGCCAGACAATGATGATGGCCTGAATCCGACGATCCGGCGTGATATTGGTAAATCCGGCACGGATCGTCGCAATGGCTCCGGAGTGCTTCAGCGTGTTCAGCAGCAAAATCGCCCCGAAGATAATCCATAGCACTCCGATAGTGATCACCAGCCCCTGCAGTGTTGAGGCAAGAATCCGGTTCAGGGTCACGTCCCACGCCAGGTGAGCGATCACAGCCGTGGCAACAAAAACCACTGGCATGGCGGTCCTTGCCGGCCAGCGCAGGCCGAGTAACAGAATTCCGGCAAGAAGGATGGGGGCAAAGGCCAGCAAAGCTAGCAGACCGGACGACATAGGCATTCTCCTGAGTCTTGTTTTTGGTTCAGGCTACACAATTGGTCTGACCAATTTACAACGAGCTTACGAGCACATTATTTTCGCCAGGGGCTTCTGTCAAAGTAGACAAACTAGACATTAGTCGCATGGTCTTGCAGTTATACTTTGAAATCAGGTACAACCAAGCTTCTGATATAGTTGGTCTTACCAATTCCAGGCGGGGGAAAGTTTTTATGTCCATCAGTCCGATCGCACCCAAGCGCCTGGCCGACACCATCATGGAAAAGCTCGAGACCATGATTCTTGAGGGCACCCTGAAAGCCGGCCAGCGCCTGCCGCCGGAGCGAGTGTTGGCGGAGCAGTTTGGTGTGTCCCGGCCGTCCCTGCGGGAGGCCGTACAGCGCCTCGCCGCCCGGGGCCTGCTGACCAGCCGCCAGGGTGGCGGAAACTTTGTGACCGAGGGCGTGGGTGCCAGCTTCAGCGACCCTCTGGTGCTGCTGCTTCAGAACCGCCCGGATGCCCAGCAGGATTTGCTGGAGTTCCGGCGCACGCTTGAAGCCGACTGTGCTTTTTATGCGGCCAAAAGGGCAACCGAAGTCGATATAGAACGGCTCACGGTGGCCTGGCGGGAGCTGGATGCCTGCTATCAGGCACCCAGTGAGGACAGTATCGAGCAGGAAGGGGCCGCCGATGCCCACTTCCATATGGCCATCGCCGAGGCCAGCCATAACGTGGTCTTGCTGCACACCATGCGCAACCTCTTCAGCCTGCTCAAATCCGGCATCGTGACCAACATCGGTGGAATGTATTCCAAAAATGCCGAGACCCGGCAAGGCCTCATCGAACAGCACCAGAAGCTTTACCGGGCAATTGTTGAACACCGTGCTGACGACGCCCGCCAGATAGCCTCAGAGCATATTGAATTTGTGCAACACGCGATCACCGAGCACACGGAAAGCCGGCTTCGGCGCGAGCGTGCACTGCGCCGGGACACCGCCACCAGGTCCGGGGCATAAAAAAACCGGGGCGTACCCCGGTTTTCATTTGCTGACGGTTAGACCGATCAATCGCTCACCGGCGACTCCTTGATCGCTTCCCGCATCCGGCGGCGCAGGAGCGGCCCCACCAGATACGGCAGGGCAAGCCCGAGCCCGGCGAAAATCCACAGGCCCATCGCCAGAGGGCTGGCCCACAGAATACTCCAGTCACCATCCGAGAGGACCATGGCGTGACTCAGGTTCTTCTCCATTTCCGGCCCCAGCAGAAGCCCCAGGATGATCGGTACCAAAGGTATTTCCAGCTTGCGCAGAAAATAGCCGGCCACGCCAAAAGCGACCATGAAGTACAGGTCAAAGGCGCTGTTGCTGATCGAGTAGATGCCCACAAAAGCAACCATGGTAACGATCGGCAGCAGGTACATCGGCGGTACCGACAGCAGTCTGACGAAGATGCCGATCATCGGGATATTCAGGACCAGTAACAGCAGGTTGCCTACCAGCAGTGCCGCAATGACACCCCACACAAGGTCGGCATTCTGGGTAAACATCAATGGCCCCGGAGTGATGTTCAGCGAAATCAGCATCGCCAGCAGCACCGCGGTGGTCCCACTGCCCGGGACCCCCAGAGTCAGCATCGGCACCAGAGCCCCCGAGGATGCGCCGTTATTACCCGCCTCTGGCGCTACCACACCGCGGATATCACCTTCGCCAAACTTGCCTTTTTTACCCACAACCTGCTTCTCCAGGGTGTAGCTGATAAAGCTGCCAAGCGAGGCACCGGCACCCGGCAGTACCCCGGCTATGAAACCGAGCACGCCGCCACGCAGTTGGGTCGGGATGGTACTTACCAGCTCTTTCAGGGTCAGGGTGAGCTTGCCAACCAATACCCGGTCCCGGCCGCCACCCGCTTTATGCTCGATAAAGAACAGCAGTTCCGAGATCGCAAACAGGCCAACGATGGCGAGGATAAAATCGATGCCCTCATAGAGTTCCAGAACGCCAAACGTATAACGCTGCGTACCGGTCGAGATATCAATGCCAACGGTTGACACCATAATGCCCAGGGCCGCGGCAATGACGGTTTTCATCGGGTTTTTGCCGGTAATTCCACCAAGCGTTGCAAACGCCAGCAGGAACAATGCGAAATACTCCGCAGGGCCGAAGGTCAGCGCGAACCTGGCCAGTACCGGAGCCAGCAGGATCAGCCCAAGGGTACCGATCAGCCCGCCGGCAAAGGAGGCTACCGCAGAGATTGCCAGGGCATCGGCGGCGCGCCCCGATCTCGCCATGGGATAGCCATCCAGGCAGGTCATCATGGCCGGTTCGTCACCGGGTATATTGAGCAGAATGGAAGAAATACGACCGCCGTACATGGCCCCTGCGTAAACAGCGGTCAGCAGTATCATGGCGGTTTCAGGGGACAGCCCCAGGGTAAACGCGAGCGGTATGAGAATGGCCACGCCATTGGCCGGCCCAAGCCCCGGCAAACACCCGATCAAGGTGCCTACGAAGGCGCCGAAAAGGGCAAACATCAGGTTTTCCGGCGTCAACGCTACCGCAAATCCCTGCATCAGGAATCCGATCGTTTCCATTAGTGCACCTCCAGCAAACCGGCCGGCAGGCTCAGCGACAAACCGAAGTTAAACAACACATACACGGCCACGGCACTAACCAGACCCGTGAGAAAAGCCGGTCTCAGACCCGCCCCCATCCGCCAGCTCAGCAGGCTGACGGCAAAGGTGGTCGCAATCACGAAGCCCAGAGGCTCCATCAGCACGGCATAGACCACAAGTATCACCACCGCGATCACCAGCTCCAGCGCGGTTTTACCCAGTGGCCATTGTGCATCGGGATCCGGCTTCAGCATCAGATAAAGGCTGCCTGCGGCCAGCACCACGGCCAGAATGGTCGGGAAGGTCTCCGGCCCCACTGTTTCTGCGCCGCCGAAGGGTTCCGGCCACTGCTGCGCAGCCCAGCCGTAGGCGATGGCAAGGATCAGCAACCCCAAACCGAGAATACGATCGCCCAGGCCGGTCATCTCAACAGCCCTATTTCGCGAGACAGGGTTTCGATTTCCTGTACCTGGTTATGTACAAACGCCTCAAATTCGTCGGCCGGCGGATGGAACGGAATCAGGCCGTTGTTTTTCATTATCTGTTTCCACTGCTCACTGGCGTACAGGGTATTGATGGCGTCGGTCCAGTATTCTTTCGCCGCTTCATCAGCACCATTGGGCACATAGAACCCGCGCCAGTTAGGACCCACCGCATCGATACCCTGTTCCCGGGCGGTTGGCAGATCACTGTACTCCCCCTCCAGCCGTTCCTCGGCCAGCACCGCGAGTACCCGCAGATCACCAGACTTCATAAAGCCCGTGGCTTCGGACAGATCCCCGGTAAATGCATCAACCTGACCACCAACAACCTGGCTCATGGCTTCGCCGCCATTGTTGTATGACAGATAAGGGATTGAGGGCAGTTTGTCTGCACCTCCGGCCTTGGCCGTAATCAGCACTTTCAGATGGTCCCAGCCACCGCGGGCACTGCCGCCGGCAAACTTGACCGACCTGGGATTCGCTTTGACCGCCTCCAGGAGTTCGTTCAGAGTCTGGTATTGTGAATTCTTACCCACAGCAATGATGCCGTAGTCGGCGCCCAGTGCGCCTACCCAGGTCACCATGTCTGCCGTCATTCCGGGAAACTGGTTCTGGGCAAGACGGGTGGTGGTAGCGGTCGATGCGGCAACCAGTAGCTTGCTGTCATCAGCACGCTTGCTTACCGTGTGGGCGTAGGCTACACCGCCGCCTGCGCCGGCCATGTTAACCGTCTGCACACTGCCACGGACCAGCCCGAGTTCCTGCAGGACGTTGCCGACACTACGGCAGGTAAAGTCCCAGCCACCGCCAGGGTCGGCAGGTGCCAGGCATTCGACTTTTCCGGAAGGCTGCCAGGCAAAGGCAGAAAACGAGACAGCTGCAGCTGCGATAAATCCGAGGGTGCGTTTCATCAGCATGATTAAGGCCTCAAACAAGTTGTTGTTGTGGACTACCTGCAGCAGGTTAAAAGTTAAACGGGCCCTGATTTAAGCTTCTGTGCGTAAACCTCTTAAAAAACAAAAAGTGTATTTTGTTCATAAAGAACACGGGAATATCAGCAACAGGTGTATTACTCTCCAATCAACAATCACTAAAGCCAACCACCGACGCTGCCCTTCTCCATGCGTAAACTCCGACTGAAAACCCGGATGATGATTACCCTGGGTCTGGCAGGGGTACTCCAGACCCTGATCATCGGGGGCATTGCCGGTTATTATCTGAGCCACTCACTTTACGAGGAGACGGAACAGCGGGCTCTGATGGTGGCCAGGACTGTCGCCGCCGCGCCTTCACTCGTTGACGGTATCCTCCGGCGCGACCTTGACCGGCTCAACCAGATTGCATCCAGTCTTGCGGCCACCAATAACGCCCTGTTTGTGGTGGTCGGAGATGAACACTCCACCCGGCTGGCCCACCCGGAGCCGGACCGCATTGGCCACTCCATGGCCGATGATGATGGCGATCTGGGGCGCCGGGCACTGGTCAATGGCCAGTCTTATGTGGCCCGGGCCAAAGGCAGCCTGGGCGAGTCGATGCGGGCGAAAACTCCGGTTTTTCACCCCGATACCGGCAGGATTATCGGCATTGTCTCGGTGGGCTACAGCCTGGCCCAGGTGGACGCCACCCTGGCCCGGTACAACCTGGTGTTTTACGGGGTGGTCGGGCTCATGATACTGGGTGCCGTGCTATCTGCCCTCCTGATCTCAGACCACTTCAAGAAGGCGATCTTCGGCCTTGAGCCAGAAGAGATTGCCCGCCGTTTCCGTGAACAGGAAGCCACGCTCCAGTCGGTCCGCGAGGGCATCATCGCGGTCAACAGAGACGGCATGGTGACAACCGCCAACCGAGCCGCGTGCGCGACTCTCGGCTTACCGGCCGACACCCAGCTGGCCGGCCGGCACGTTCTGGACATTCTGCCTGAAAGCCGCCTGTTGTCCGTGTTGGAAACCGGCAAACCTGACTTTGACCAGGAGATTATTCTCAATGGCCGGAAGCTGGTGGTTAACCGCCTGCCGGTGCGGCAGGACAGCACTATCATGGGCGTGGTAACCAGCTTCAGACCGAGTGACGAACTCCACCAGGTCAGCCAGCAGTTAACCCGGATTCAGCAATATGCCGATACCCTTCGCAGCCAGACCCATGAGTATTCCAACAAGCTGCATACCATTTCCGGCCTCATACAGATCGACGCCAAAGAGGAAGCGCTTGCGCTTATCGGCAGCGAGGTAAGTGAGCATCAGTCCCTGTTCAAACTGCTCCTGCAGGCCGTGCCCGATCCGATTGTGGCGGGCTGCCTGCTCGGCAAATATAACCGGGCACGGGAGATGGGGCTGCGGCTTGAAATCGATCCCGATAGTGCAATGGAAGACATTCCCGCCCGCCTGTCCCGGGAACAGCTCGTCAGCGTTCTGGGCAATCTTATCGACAACGCCCTGGAAGCCACCCGGCTCCATACCGGCGAAGGAGGCTGCGTTTACCTCTCAATGACCGATCTGGGCACGGAACTGATCTTCGAGATCGAGGACCAGGGCCCCGGCGTACCAGAGCCCATGCAGGGAGCCATCTTCAGAAAGGGCGTCAGCGCCAAGGGCTACGATCACGGGATAGGGTTATATCTGGTACAGCAGTTTGTGACCCTCTGGAAAGGCTCAGTCACCATAGAAAACCTTCCCATGGGCGGCAGCCGGTTTACACTGTACGTGCCTAAAAGGGACGAAGAAGGAGTAAGCCTGTGATAGCCACACGGCTTCTTATCGTCGAAGACGACCGGCGTATTGCCGAAATCCAGCGCCGTTTTATCGAGCGGCTGGAGATGGTGGAACTCTGCGGTATTGCGCACAGCCTTGCGGATGCCCGCGAACAGATTGATATTCTGGAGCCAGACCTGGTGCTGCTGGATGTTTATTTTCCAGACGGCAATGGTCTGGAGCTGCTGCGGGAGCTCAGGGCAAATAACAGTCACTCAGACGTGATCCTGATCACCGCTGCCAAAGAAGTCGCCGTTCTGCGCGCCGCGCTTCGCAGTGGCGTATTCGATTACATTCTCAAGCCTCTGGTGTTTGAGCGTTTGCACGAAGCCATTACCCGCTATCAGGAACACCAGGCCAAACTTGCGTCGCTCCGGCAGCTGGGCCAGAACGAAGTGGACGCGCTGCTGCCCAGAACCGGCTCAACCGCCGCTGCCAGCCCTCAAAGCCGGCTTCCGAAGGGAGTCGACAGTCTCACACTGGAAAAAGTGCGCAACCTTCTGCCCTCCAGGAAACGGTGGAATGCGGAAGAAATGGGAACGCAGATGGGCGCATCCCGAACCACGGCGAGACGTTATCTGGAATTTCTGGTAGGGGAAGGCGAACTCTCGGCCGAGGTCGCCTATGGCAGCGTGGGCCGTCCCGAACGACAGTACTGCCCCTCAGCCAAAAAAAAACCGGGGCAGAGCCCCGGCTGAAATAATCACACGATGCACCAACACAATGCATTGTCCTGATGAACACTCAGAATACCCCATCCGTATGACGCTTTCGTGACGCTGATATTTCAGCGACGCGAGCACCCCCGATATCCCGGACGCCACCCGGCCCAGCGCCAAGCGTGCTGAAATTCATGCACTTTTGATTCCCACGCCGGCACGAACCCCGGTTGCTGATTTCCGCCAAATCCTTGCGTAAACGACGTTGTTTTGCCAGTCTAAAAAAGTAACAAGGAATTAATTGAGAAAAAAAACGGAGACAACGTGATGAACAGCACAACTGGATTCCGGAAGCTGGTCGGGGTTTCTGCCCTGGCATTTGCCGGGCTTACTGCGGCAAACGCGGTACACGCCGCCAACTGGCGCTACGCTCACGAAGAATATAAAGATGATGTTCAGGACGTCTACGCCTACAAATTCAAGGAATACATCGAAGAGAATTCTGATCATACGCTGCAGGTATTCCGCTTTGGCGAACTGGGAGAGTCAGACGACATCATGGAGCAGGCCCAGGCGGGCATTCTCAACTTTGTTAACCAATCCCCCGGTTTTACCGGAGCACTGATTCCCGAAGCCCAGATCTTCTTTATCCCCTACCTGATGCCCACCGATATGGATGCGGTCATTGAGTTCTTCCGGGAATCCAAAGCCATTAATGAAGACTTTCCCAAACTGTATGCCGACCAGGGCCTGGAACTGCTGAAGATGTATCCGGAGGGCGAGTTCGTCATAACCGTGGATGAGCCGGTAACCTCCCCGGAAGGCTTCAGAAACAAGAAAATCCGGGTCATGACCAACCCCCTGCTGTCAGAAACCTATTCGGCCTTTGGAGCCACCCCCACGCCTCTGCCCTGGGGCGAAGTTTACGGTGCGCTGCAGACCAACATGATCCAGGGCCAGGAAAACCCGATCTTCTGGATCGAGTCCGGCGGGCTGTATGAGGTCTCCCCCAACCTGGTGTTCACCGGCCACGGCTGGTTTACCACCGCGATGATGGCCAACCAGGACTTCTACGATGGCCTGCCCGAAGAAGACCAGAAGCTGATCCGCGATGCCGCCGATTATGCCTTCGAAGAAATCGTCAAGCACATCGACGGGCTTGCCGACGAAGCCCTTGAGAAAATCCAGGCCGCCAGTGACCAGGTTACGGTTACACGCCTGAACGAGGAACAGGTCAACGCCTTCCGGGAGCGGGCGCCTCAGGTCGAGAAGAAATTCATCGAGATGACCGGTGAGCGCGGCAAGGAACTGCTTGAGCAGTTCAAGGAAGACCTCAAAGCTGTAGAAGAAGACTAACAACCCGGCGCCAGGCGGCGGCCCTGGCCGTCTCCGGGCCGGACCAGAGATCAACTCCGTCCCGCCGGGGGCTACCCCGGCCGGGAACGGCCCTATCGGAGTACCCTTTCCATGTCTGAGCATCCCCAGGAGGTTGTTGAAGACGACACCGGTTCGTATGAGTCCGGTCTGCCCGGGTTTCTGGGGACCATCGACGAGTGGATAGCCAAGGTGGAAGCGGTCATCCTGGCCGTCGGCGTTATCCTGATGGCACTCAACACCTGCACTAATGTCATCGCCCGCTTTGTCTTCGGCGAAGGCATGTTCTTCTCCGGTGAGATAAACCGGATTCTCATCATCCTGATTACTTTTGCCGGGATCGGCTATGCCGCTCGCCACGGCCGCCATATCCGGATGTCGGCACTGTACGATGCCTTCCCCCCCATGGGGCGCAAAGCACTGATGGTCATTATCGCCCTGTTTACCTCCGTGGTGATGTTCTTTCTGTGTTACCACTCCTACGGCTACATCGAAACCCTGTACAGCCGGGGGCGGATTCTGCCGGCTCTGGGCCTCCCGATCTGGTGGATCTATGTATGGGCACCGATAGGCTTTGCCGTCACCGGCACCCAGTACTTCCTCACGGCCATTAAAAACCTCACCAGCAAAGACGTCTACCTGTCGACCGGGGTAATCGATGGCTACGCCGACACCGAAACCGAGGTCTGAAGCAGCATGAACCCGAACGCATAAGGATACGCGCGCCATGGCAACAATAATGATGATTATCATGATCGGGCTGCTGCTTATGGGCTTCCCGATGATGATTCCTCTCACCACCGCCGCTGTGGTGGGTTTTGTGATGATGTTTGATGGCTTCGGCCAGATGCAGACATTCATCCAGCAGATGATGGGGGGCATCCGGCCGGCGTCGCTGATCGCCGTTCCCATGTTCATCCTGGCGGCTGACATCATGACCCGGGGGCAATCGGCAGACCGTCTGATCAACATGGTTATGGCCTTTATTGGCCACGTCAAAGGGGGGCTGGCCATCAGTACCGCAACCTCCTGCACTCTCTTCGGTGCCGTCTCCGGCTCTACCCAGGCGACCGTGGTCGCGGTAGGCTCGCCCTTGCGCCCGAAAATGCTCAAGGCAGGCTATTCGGACTCGTTCTCCCTCGCACTGATTATCAATGCCAGTGATATCGCCTTTCTGATCCCGCCCAGTATCGGCATGATCATTTATGGGGTGATCTCTGAAACCTCGATCGCAGAGCTGTTTATCGCCGGCATCGGGCCTGGAATCCTGATCCTCGCCATGTTCTCGGTCTACTGCCTGATTTACGCTTACAAGAACAACGTGCCCACCGAGCCAAAAGCCTCCTGGAAACAGCGGGCCCTGTCGATCCGGGATGCCTCCTGGCCGCTGATGTTCCCGGTGATCATTGTCGGGGGTATCTACGGCGGGATCTTCAGCCCGACCGAAGCGGCAGCGGTGTGTGTGCTCTATGCCTTCCTGCTTGAGTTCGTCATTTTCCGCTCTCTCAAACTCCGGGATGTCTACCGGATTGCCAAGTCAACCGGCCTGATTACCGCCGTGGTGTTCATACTGGTGGCCGTGGGCAACGGCTTCTCGTGGATCATTTCTTTTGCTCAGATTCCGCAGGCAATTCTGGAATCGGTGGGCGTAAACGATGCCGGGCCGGTTGGCGTACTGATCGCCATCTGTATCGCTTTCTTCATTGCCTGCATGTTTGTTGACCCGATCGTGGTTATCCTGGTGCTTACACCGATTTTCGCACCGGCGGTACAGGCCACCGGCCTGGATCCGGTTCTTGTCGGTGTCCTGATTACCCTTCAGGTCGCGATAGGGTCCGCCACACCGCCCTTCGGGTGTGACATATTCACCGCGATTGCGATCTTCAAACGCCCTTATCTTGAGGTCATCCGGGGTACACCGCCGTTTATCATTATGCTGGTCGCGGCCGCCGGCCTGATCATAGCGTTCCCGCAGATCGCCCTGTTCCTGCGAGACCTGGCTTATCGATAGCACGCCGGTATGCCGGCGGTAACCGGAGACTGTTATGTTTAAACGAATTCTCGCAGCGGTAGACGGGTCCAAGTCCTCTCTGAAGGCCCTGGATAAAGCGATCGGGTTGCAGAAGCTGATCCCTGAGGCAGAGATCTTTATCATCTGCGTGTACAAGCACCACAGCCTGTTTGAGGCCTCGCTGTCCATTGGCAGGCCCGATGATCTGGAAATTCCTGACAAGGTGTTGTCAGACTATGCCAAGGAAGTCGTCAATCACGCCAAGGAGTTTGCCAAAGAGCACGGAGCTACCAAAGTCCGCGGCTTCGTAAAAGGAGGCCGGCCTTCAAAGGTCATCGTCAAGTTTGCCCAGGACAAAGAAGCAGACCTGATTGTGGTCGGTACTAAAGGAACAAACAGCGACAAAGACGGGGTGTTTCTCGGGAGCGTTTCTCACCGGATCGCTTCCCAGGCCAAATGCCCCGTTCTGGTGGTATAGCTCGTGTGAACCAGCGGCATCGGCGCCGGATTATCCGCAGGGGCCGGTGTCTGGGGCAGGGGCAAACCCTGCCCGTAAACCCCGGGCCCTGCGGGATCGGTATGGTCGCTGGCCGTTACTTGCCGGACTTCAGCATTTCCCAGTACCTGGCATAGACCTGCAGCGCCTCGTCACCAATGTCGGTCTGGAACTCGGCATTCTCCATGTCTTCCGCGATCGGGTAAGCGGCACGGTCATTCGCGGTGTCTTCGCCCAGCAGCTCCCGAGCCGCGAGGTTAGGCGTGGCGTAGCCGATTTCGTCGCTGATCAGCGCAGAAATTTCGGGTTTCAGCACAAAACTGATGAATTCGTGCGCAGCATCCGGGTTCCGGGCATTTTTCGGGATCACGAAGCTGTCCAGCCAGGCAATGATGCCTTCGTCGGGATACACATACTCCAGAGTGGACAATACTTCCCGGCCCATGACGGCCTCGCCGTTCCAGATCATCCCCACATCGGCTTCGCCTTCCAGGTATGGCATTCGGGGCGCGTCCGAATTGAAGGTACGCACCGACGGCATCAGCTCGGTCAGTTTCTGGTAAGCCTCTTCGATTTCAGCGGGGTTGGTGCTGTTGCCGGAGTAACCCAGAACCCGTAATGCCACGTGGAACACTTCGCGCATGTCATTGGTCAGCATCAGCCTGCCCCTGAAGCGCTCATCCCACAGGTCCGCCCACGCGGTTACGTCACCCTCAACATCCGCCGTGTCGACACCGATTCCGGTGGTACCCCACAGGAAAGGCACGCTGTACTGGTTGTCCGGGTCGACGTCCAGGTTGATCAGCTCAGGGTCCAGCTGCTCAAACCCGTCGATCTTGCTGCGGTCGATGGGCATCAGCAGATCTTCCTGCCGCATCTTGCTCACGTAATACGTGGAGGGTACCACCAGATCATAGGCGGCACTGGTGTCCAGCAGCTTGAGCCGGGCATACATGGCTTCATTGCTGTCGTACGTGGTGTAAACCACCTCGATACCGGTCTCTTCGGTAAATCGGTCCAGAACTTCCTGGGGCATGTACTCAGACCAGTTGTACAGATTAAGTACCTGGGTCTCCTCCGACCCGCTGCAGCCAGTGAGGCCTACGGCCAGCAAGCCAGCCAGTGCCAGTTTCTTCATCGTTTACTCCTCAACAGTATCCATTGCGACAAGATCAGCATCATCAGTGAAAACACCAGCAGCAGTGTCCCCAAGGCGTTTACTTCGGGTTTCAGACCCACCCGCACCATCGAATATATGCGCAGGGGCAGGATCTCATAACTCGGCCCGCTAACGAATGTACTCACCACCACATCGTCCAGCGACAGGGTAAATCCGAGCAGCCAGCCGGCCATAAGTGCCGGCATGATAACCGGAATCAACACGGTACGGGTCATGGTAAAATCCGACGCACCCAGATCCCGGGCCGCTTCAGGCAGCCGCTCGTCAAATCCGCTCAGCCTGGCCATTACGGTGATCACCACAAAGGGCAGGCAGAATGTCACGTGGGCCAGAAGCAGTGACACATAGCCCAGCTTGAGCCCCACCAGCATGAACAGTGCCAGCAGCGACACCGCCAGCACAATTTCCGGCGACATCATTACGATGAACAGCATCCCGTTAAGCACTTTCTTGCCCCGGAACCGGTACCGGTGCAGCGCCAGCGCCGTCAGGGCGCCGATCGCGGTGGAGACGGTAGCGGCAGAGAGCGCCAGCCACAGGGAGTTCCACATGGCCTGCACCATCGCCCGGTTGCTGAACAGTGCCTCGTACCAGCGCAGGCTCAGCCCGCCCCACTCATAACCGGTACGGGAGTCATTAAAAGAGAACACCACCAGCACGGCGATGGGTATGTACAGCAGCAGATACACCAGGGCCAGGTAGGTACGGGGCAGCCAGAGATTCATACGCCATCCTCCCCGATCCGACGTTTACTCAGCCGGTGGGCGAGCATCAGAAATGCCATGGCCAGGGTCAGTACAATGCTGGCGGCGGCGCCGAAAGGCCAGTTACGGGCATCCAGAAACTGATTCTTGATCACGTTACCAACCAGCAGGTTGCGGGAGCCACCCAGAATGTCCGGCACAAAGAACAGGCCCATCGCCGGCAGCAGCACCAGCATGACCCCGGCCAGAACACCCGGCAGCGTCAGCGGGATGATGACATGGATAAACGTCGACAGGCGGCCTGCCCCCAGATCGTGGGAAGCACGCAGGTAATCTTCCCGCAGATCGTCAAAAACCGCATACAGGGGCAGGATCATGAACGGCAGCAACAGGTAAACCAGGCCCACAATCACCGCGCCCTCGGTATAGAGCATCTTCAGGGGCTGATCGATCAGTCCGACCGACATCAGGGCATTGTTGATCAGGCCATTGGTTGCCAGCAATAACTTGAGCGCGTAGGTGCGCACCAGCGAGTTGGTCCAGAACGGCACGATCAGCAGGAAAATCAGCAATGGCTGGCGCTGGCGTGACACCTTGGAAAGCGCCCAGGCAAACGGGTAGCCGATCAGCAGGCACACCAGCGTGGTGATCACCGCCATGTAAAGGGAGTGCAGGAACACGTCCAGATACAGCGGATTCAGCAGTTGCCGGTAGGCATCAAGGTTAAGGGGCAGCGAGATGAACGTCGCCGGGTCCCGGGTCATCACACTGCTGCCCACCACCAGCAGGTTGGGAGTAAGCACCAGAAACAGCAGCCAGCCCCAGACCAGAACCAGCACCGCCGTACGGAATGGCTGCTGCCGTACGCTATTCATCAGCCAGCTCTGCGTCGAGCGCACCGTCGTGCTCTTCAGGCAACAGCCATTCCCAGCCATCCACCCAGCTTACGCGCACGGGTTCGCCCAGCCGATAGTCAAAGGTCGGATCGTCTTCGTCAAAAAACTCGGAGGCCAGCACTTCGGTGCCGTCGTTCAGATGGATCACCGAATCCAGTGTGCTGCCCTTGTAGTTACGCTCTACCACCTTGCCGGCCACCCCTTCATCGGAGTCCGGCGCCAGTACCCGGATATCTTCCGGGCGAAGCAGTACGTGCAGGTCCTGACCTTCATGCACGGCAAAATCCGGCCGGCGGAAGGTACGCTTCAGCCCGAACACGTCCACGGTAATGGTGTTATCACCGTTGGCGGCTTCTACCCGGCCAGGGAAGAAGTTGGTTTCTCCGACAAACCGGGCGGTGAACAAGTTGGCCGGGCGCTCGTAGACCTCCCGCGGCGTCCCCAGCTGCTGGATACGGCCGTCTTTAAGTACCACCACCCGGTCAGACATGGACAGGGCTTCTTCCTGGTCGTGGGTCACAAAGACAAAGGTGATGCCCAGCTCCCGCTGCAGACGCTTCAGTTCCACCTGCATGGTGCGGCGCAGCTTGTAATCCAGAGCCGACAGAGGTTCGTCAAGCAACAGCACCTTGGGGCGCTTGACCACCGCCCGGGCAATGGCCACACGCTGCTGCTGACCACCAGAGAGCTGGTGTGGTTTGCGGCGGGCAAAATCCTCCAGCTGGACCATGGCCAGGGCCTCTTCGACCCGCTGGCGGATCTCGTCTTTCGGACGCTTCTCCATTTTCAGGCCATAGGCCACGTTGTCAAAGACCGACATATGGGGAAATAGCGCATAATGCTGAAAGACGGTGTTCAGTGGCCGGTGTTCCGGTGGCGTGTGAGTGATGCCCTGCCCGCTGAGGGTGATCGTGCCCTCGTCCGGGTGCTCAAACCCCGCCATCATCCGCAGCAGGGTCGTCTTGCCACAGCCAGAGGGACCGAGCAGAGTGATAAACTCACCGTCGAGGATTTCGAGATCCAGCGCGTCCAGCACAATGCGATCGTCAAATTGTTTCGAGAGGTTGCGAAGAGACAGCAGTGTTTGTTTCATCAGCCCGGCCCAAAGTATGAGCGGCGTATTTTTCCAGAAACCGCCCGGAACAGAAAGGGGCGCGAGTGTTTCGGATTACCCCCACGCCTCCGCTGTCATGGCCGGTGCATTCGCAGCTGACGGAACCATCAGGCTATCCGGACGCGCATCACCAATACTAGACCACTTATCAACACCTGCCAGCGGGCTGCCGGATGCCTCTCACATCCGGTGCAGGCGGGCTTCGAGCAGAAGCGTCTGGCCCAGCTTGGCCACCCGTACCTGATCGGGATTCAGGCCAAGGTCCTGCAGTGTTTCCTGAACCTCGTTCAGCGCTTCGCCCCGGGGGCTGGCCAGCAACAACTCACGTACCGATTCGATCACCATTTTCACCGGTACGGTAATAAAGTAACCCGAGATCAGGATCATCATCACCGGATCCGCGTAAACGGCCAGGTCGGCCCACGGTGTGCGCTCCAGCACCCAGGCTGCGGCAAAACCCAGCATGACCGCCACACTCAGCACAGAGTCCATCAGCCACTGGCGCTGGTCTGCCCTGACCAGGCCGGAATCCTGCTGCGCGCTGGCCCAACGCAGATAAGCCCATACCGCCAGACAGCCTGCCACACCAACCGCACCAAACAGAACCGCCATATCGGCCGCAATTTCGCGACCACCCTGCATCAGCGATATCACGGCAGAGACCAGCGAAAGCACGCACACCAAACCGATGACCAGGCCCTTAATGGCGATAACCAGCGGCTCCACCGCCCCCATGCCGTAGGGGTAATCGGCATTGGCCGGGCGGCGCACCAGACGGGCGGCATACAACGAGAGAAGAGAGAGACCCAGGCTTACCAGCGAGTACGCGCCGTCGAAAAGGATGACCAGCGAGTCCACCCAAAGCCCCCAGACAATACCAGCCACAGCAAACAGGCCGGCACCCACTGCAGAAACTGTCAGCGCCAGGTTTTCCCGCGCCAGAGAAGAAAGCATTTTGACCTCCTGAGAATGTCGGCCATAGTATTGCCATCTTCATAAATCCGTGAGTCGCTGAGCGACGTAAACTCCGGCGCTGGAGCCCGCAATGAAAACTTCTCAGATCAAGGCCTTTCTGGCAGTCGTCCGCTATGGCAGCGTCGCTGCCGCAGCCCGGGAGCTGCATCGCAGCCGCACTACCGTCAGCACCATGCTGGCCGCCCTGGAGGACGAGCTGGGTGTGGAACTGTTTGAACGCAGTGGTAACCAGCTCCAGCTGACGGCTGTGGGACAGTCAATCGTGACCGACTGCCGCCGTTTTGATCAGGTCTCCAATCAGATCCGGGCCCGCTGCCAGCACCACCTCAGTGGCGCAGAGTCGGTACTGCGCATTGCCCGGGACGATTCTATTCCGGAAGAGGTGTGGCGTGATCTGCTGCGCCGGCTCAAACAGCGGTTTCCGCACACCAGCCTTTCGATTTATCTGGCTTCTCCCCGGGAGTTACCGCCCCTGGTACGCAACCAGTCAGTCGACGTTGCCTATGGCCTGATGCCGGAGTTGCCGAACGAAGGGTATGAATGGTTCCACGAGCTTGCGGATGTGCGGATGCTGACGGTGGCCGCGCCGGAGCATCCTCTGGGCCAGCTCAGGCGTGTGACCCAGGATGACCTGATCAATCACACCGAAATCACGCTCGCCTATCTGGACGATGCCCAACTGGTGGCCGAGTCTCCGGAGACCGCGAACTATCTGGCCTTTACCCAGTACGAACTGATCCGGGATGCGGTGATTGACGGGGCCGGGTGGGCAGATCTGCCCCTGCCCCTGATTGCCGAGACCTTGCGCAAAGAACAGCTGAAAACCATTCATCACCGCAGCGCCCGGTGGTGGAAGGTTTTCAGCGCTCTGGAGTCCGAGCAGGCCCAGGGCGGTGCGGTCGTCGGCTGGCTGGCCAACGAGCTCGAAGCCTACCTGGAACCGCTGGCCTAGCGCCGGAGCATAGTCACGCCGGATTCAGGCCCGGGCCCTGCCAGCCCAGGCTGATCCGGAGTAGAGCACCAGCGCCAGCCAGATTATTGTAAAACTGGCCAGCTTGGCGGTGCTGAGCGGCTCATGAAAAACGTAAAGCGCGATCAGAAACTGGATGGTGGGATTGATGTACATCAGAAACCCCACCGTGGACAGCTTCAGGCGCCGGGCTGCCCCGGCAAACAGCAGAAGCGGAATCGCGGTCATGATGCCGCTGGAAACCAGCAACATCATGCTCCACGGACTATCCGCAAAGTGGGACAGGCCCCGGGCCTTGAGCCAGGCCACCGCCAGCAGGGCCAGCGGCAGCAGCAACAGGGTTTCCACAAACAGGCCGGAGAGCCCGTCGAGCTCAACCTTTTTGCGCAGCAAACCATAAGTGCCAAAGCTGAAGGCCAGAGCCAGGGTTATCCAGGGCAGTTCACCCAACAGCAACACCTGATACAGAATTGCCACCGCCGCCATGATCACCGCCACTTTCTGCAGCCGGGAAATGCGTTCCCCCAGCACCATCAGCCCCATGGCAACGTTAACCAGCGGCGTCAGGAAATAGCCCAGGCTTGCCTGTAACACCTGCCGGGTTTCTACTGCGTAGATATACACTCCCCAGTTAATGGCAATCAGCACCGCACAACCCAGCACAAAGCCCAGCTCTGCCGGACGCTTCAGTGCTGCAGTCACCGGGGCCCACCGTTTAAGCACGCTAATCAGCAGTACCAGAAACACGCACGACCAGATCACCCTGTGGGTGACGACCTCCCAGGCGGGGATGCCCTCGAACAAGGCAAAATACAGGGGAAAACTCCCCCAGAAAACGTACGCGCCCAGGCCATAGGCCACGCCCTTGCCGGTTTCCGGCATTAACTTGCTCATGAGAGAGTCACCGGCGCCTGGTGACCGCCATGGTGAGCCGGGAGAGGCAGGTCAGCTTGCCCTCTTCGTTCTCCAGCCGGATTTCCCACACCTGGGTGGCACTGCCGATATGCATCGCACGGGCGGTTCCGTATACCCAGCCACCTGAGACCGGCCGTATGTGGTTGGCGTTGATGTCCAGACCTACCGCGACCGTATTCTTGTCTTTCAGGCAACAGTTGGCGGCCATGCTTCCGAGTGTCTCCGCCAGCAGTACCGAGGCACCGCCGTGCAGAATACCGAAGGGCTGAACCGTACGGTGATCCACCGGCATCCGCCCTTTGACGTAATCGTCGCCCACTTCCAGGTACTCGATACCCATGTGGTTGACCGCCGTATCTTTGCTTGCGGCCATCAATTGCCCGAGGTCCGGGGTGGTTGTCCAAATAGCCATTGCAGCTCGCCTCCAAAATTGAACTTTATACTCTTATAACTGTCAGCACTGAGTCTATACAGGTAGCATGCTTATAACCAAACCTTTATAAGGCATTTGCAGTCAACAACCAATCACACCGGACGAAGGAGACCTGAAGTGAAGAAAGCGCGTATCGCCACCGTGGCCGCTCTGGCATTGTCGTTTGCCCTGCCAGTTGCCGCCAGCATGAGTGTTGAAGACCAGATTGAAGCCCGCAAGGCAGCTTACCAGTTCATGTCCTGGAACATGGGAAAAATCAAGGCGCAGGCGGTTGACGGCAGCGTTGCGTTCAATGCCGATCAGATGAAAGCCGCCGCCAATGCCATTGCGGCGGTGGCGAACTCCGGCATGGGCGCGCTCTACAGCCCGGACTCTGCCATGGACAAAGCAGAGAACACCCGCCTGAAACCGGAGTTTTTCCAGCAGCCGGAAAAAGCCCGGGAAGTTGGCGTTAATTTTGGACGCGAAGCCAACAAGCTTCAGCAAGTAGCCGCTTCCGGCGAAAAAGACGCCCTGGCTCGCCAGTTTGCCGCTGTCGGGCAGGCCTGCAAAGCCTGCCACGACAACTTCCGCGCCCGTTAATTCCGGCGCAGGCTACCACCCCAGATCCTGGGGTGCGGGCTCAGGTGCCGGCGGTGGCGTCATCAGACTGCCGCTGGCCCCTGCCACGACAATCACCGCAAAGGCCAGCGAAACCAGCAAGGCCAGCGCGCCACCGCCCTGGGCATCCTGTGCCTGGCCGGCCCGGACCAGCTTTTTGCCGGTAATCATCGGCTTGACCAGATTGTCTTTCTTTACTCTGGCGTAAAACGCCACGGCCGCCACATGCAGGATCAGCAGGCCATACAGCCACCATTCGGTCAGCCTGTGCCAGCTGCTCAGCGTGTCGCTCCATTCCGGGCTAACCAGTGGGTACAGCGGGCCCGTGAAAGCAATGTCATCGTTGGCAAACAGGCCACTCCCGGCCTGAAACCCGAACAGCCCGATCAGAGCCAGCACCGACAGGGCACCGAGCGGATTATGGCCAACACCCTGCCACCCACCCTTCAGGTAGCGGATAACGGCACCCGGCCCTTGCACAAACGTGCCAAAGCGGGCATAGGTGGAGCCAACAAGGCCCCAGGCCAGCCGAAACACCAGCAGGCCAAGCACCAGCAGGCCAAACCGCTCGTGCCAGCTGATGGCACCGGTCTTGATACTGACGATGGCCCCGGCGACCGACAGCACCAGCAACCAATGGAACAAACGGGTGGGTAGATCCCATAACCGGATGGTTGTCATACTTTTTCCTTACGCTCTTGCCCGATCCGCTTTGCAGACAATGCTAAGCATACTAAGTTCCATCCAGTACCCGATAGCAGAGATAACCAATAACCACGCCCCAGAAGGCAGACGACAGCCCGAACAGCGTCAGGCCGGAAGCGGTGACCAGAAACGCGATCAGTGATGCTTCCCGCGGGCCGGGCGCCTCCAGCGCCGCAAACAGGTTATTACCGATAGCCCCCAGCAATGCCAGGCCGGCCAGCACCGCCACAAACGTCGCCGGCAGAGCAGTAAACAGCGCCACAATCGTACCGGCGAAGAGTGCGCCAAAAAAATAGAACACCCCATTGAATACCCCCGCCACATAACGTTTATGAGGGTCCTCATGGGCATCCTTTCCGGTACAGATTGCGGCCGTTATTGCCGCCACCACCGTGGTGATGCCGCCAAACAATGCCGCCGGCATCGACACCAGACTGGCAACAATGATCACCGGCCTGGCCCTGGTCCGGTACCCGGCACCCTGCAGGATCGCCATGCCCGGCAGGAATTGCCCGCCGAGGCTGACCAGCACCAGCGGCACAGCCAGGCTGAGGGTGGAGGCTAAAGACCAGCTCGGGGAAATCAGTTGCGGCACCGCAAGGCTGAGCTTTACGCCAGCCAGAGAAACGTTTTCAAGCAGCACCGCCAACCCCACACCCACCAGCAACAGAAGCACCAGGGTATATCGGGGGGCCAGCCGCCGGAAGATGACATAAGCGGCCAGCATCCCCAACGCCAGAACCGGCGCCTCGTCAACGGCACTGAACGCTCCAAGCCCGAACTGGAACAGAATGCCCGCCATCATCCCGGCGGCCACGCCCCGGGGAATCGCCCCAACGAACGCATCAAAACTTCCCGACACGCCGATCAGCAGGAGCATGATGGCGGCGGTAAGGTAGGCGCCAATCGCTTCATTAAGGGACAGGTCCGGAAACAGCACCACCAGCAGGGCCGTGCCCGGAGCCGACCAGGCGGTCACAATGGGTGTCTTCAGCCAGATTGACAACAGTATTCCGGACACCGCCGCCGCCATCGAAATGGCCCAGACCCACGAGGTCATCATCTCGGGCGAGACATTGGCCGCGGACCCGGCCTGGAAGAAAATCGCCAGCGGCCCGGCATAAGAAACCAGTACCGCCAGAAAACCGGCGGCAACGGCAGACAGGGAGAAATCCCGGAACAGACGAGGCATTGCCCGGCTCCTTGTGTTCACGGATGACTTTATGCTCAAAAAAAGCCCCGGCCATGTTCATGCCGGGGCAAGCAGGAGTCCGGTGAGCACACCGGCCCTCCTCACGGTCAGGTCAATACGGTTTATGGCATTAATTGCTGACCGCCAGGCCGGCCGATCCCGACGTTGCTGCCCGGCCCCTGCCAGCGCGACGGCCGACCAGGGTAATCGCGATGGTTGCGATGGCGCCGGGAATGGCCAGCAACATGAAATTCATGTGGTGCGGCAGGGCCAGCGCCAGTAAGGTGCCGCCGATGATCGGACCAACAATGGCGCCGTTACGACCGATACCCGAAGCCCAGCCCAGGCCGGTAGAGCGGATACTGGTGGGGTAATACTGGGCCACATAGGCGTACAGCAGGATCTGGGAGCCTATGGTGGTGGCGCCGGCCACCCCGACCAGGGCGTAAAGGAACCAGATCGGGTTTTCAAAGCCCAACAGCACCAGAGAGCCGGCAGCCAGCACAAAGAAGGAAGACAGCACACTGCGCAATGACCAGCGGTCCGCCAGCCAGCCGCCGCCAACCGCACCAAAGATGGCACCGATGTTCAGCACCATCAGGAACATCAGACTGGAGCTCAGCTCATAACCGGCCATCGACATCAGTTTGGGCAGCCAGGACCCCAGCGCGTACACCAACAGCAAGCAGCAGAAGAAGGCGACCCAGAACATCATGGTGCTGAATGCCCGGCCGTCCCGGAACAACTCCAGTACCGGCGCCTTGTTCTCCGGAGTCGGCGGTACGGTCAGAGTGTCTGTCTCCCGGATATCCAGTGCGGGGGCAACTTTGCGCAGAATGTCGCGGGCTTCGGCTTCCCGCTTCCGGGTCATCAGGAAAGCCACCGACTCGGGCAGATAGCGGAGCATCAGGGGAAGTATCACCAGGGGTACCGCCGCCAGGTAGAACATGATCTCCCAGCCAAAGTTGGGCACGATCCAGATGCCCAGGCCTGCCGACATCATGCCGCCGACGGCGTAACCGGAGAACATCAGGGCCACCAGCGTACTGCGGCTACGCCTGGGCGAATACTCACTCATCAGCGACACCACATTGGGCATCACCCCGCCAATCCCCAGTCCGGCGATAAAGCGAAGAACTCCAAACTGCCAGGGATTGGTGGCCATGCCGTTTATGACCGTCGTGAGGCTGAACAGCACCACGCAGATGAGAATCGTCTTCTTACGCCCGAGCCGGTCCGACAACATGCCGAACCCCATGGCGCCGAACATCATGCCAAACAGCGCGCTGCTGCCCATCAGGCCGGCTACCTGCGGGCTTAGGTTCCACTGCTCCATCAGCAATGGCAGGACCACGCCATAGATCACCAGGTCGTAGCCATCAAAAATGATGATCAGAGTGCACCAGAACAACACCTGCCAGTGAAATCCGGTGAAGGTCGCATTGTCGATAACGTCGTTGACGTCGAGGTTTTTCATTGGGTTGGATCTCCATATCTTGTTTTTGTCGGAGGCTGGATAAGATGCCCGTCAACCGCAGTCGCCGCCGGCAACGGGCAGGATGGTGCCGGTGATGTAGCTGGCGGCATCAGAGGCAAGAAACAGGATCGGCTCGGCCTGCTCGTCCAGGGTGCCGTAGCGCTGCATGAAACTGGTCTGGTGAGTCTGCCCGACCAGGGTCTGATACCAGGCGGCTTCCTGTTCGCCCTGAGCTTCGGTGTTGCGCGGGGTCAGCCGGGGCGGCGCCTCGGTTCCACCCGGCGCGGTCGCATTTACCCGGATGCCGTGGTCGGCATACTCAAATGCCAGGTTTACCGTCATCGCGTTTACGCCACCCTTGGCTGCGCCGTAGGGCACTCGCATCAGCCCCCGGGTAGCCACGGAAGACACGTTCACAATGGCCCCGTGCCGTTGTTCCACCATATAAGGCAGCACGGCGCGGCAGCACCAGAGTGTGGGGAACAGGGAGCGCTGGATCTCTTTCCGGATCTGCTCCGGCTGGTAGTGCTCGAACGGCCGGGCCCAGATAGTGCCACCCACGTTATTGATCAGGATATCGATGCGGCCGTAGTGCTGACTGGCCCGGGCCATGACGTCCTCGGCACCGTCCCAGGTTTCCAGGTCGGCCTGCACGGCCAGGGCTTCGGCCCCCTGGTCGCGCAACTCTGCGGCCACACCCTGTACATAGTCAGCGATATCAACCAGCACCAACCGGGCACCTTCGGCTGCCGCCAGTTCAGCCACCCGCCGGCCAATACCCTGGGCCGCACCGGTCACCACCATCACCTTGTTGCTGAAGCGCAGGCTCATGCAACCTTCTCCTCAACGGCTGCAATGCCGGGGGTGAATTTCTCATAATGGAACGAGTGGGGCTCAATACCCTGGGCCTGGAAGTAGCCCAGTACCGCATCCACCATCGCCGGCGGCCCACACAGATACACGTCGACATCACCGTCGTTGATGGGGGCCTCGTCCATATGGTTGGTCACATAGCCTTTGCGCGGATGACTGCTTTGTTCGCTGGCCACCACCGTGGTGAAGCTGAAGTGCTCAATGGCCCCGGCAAACTGTTCCAGCTGGGCAACCGCCACCAGGTCGTCATCGTGGGTAACCCCGTAGATCAGGTGTACCGGCTGATCACAGCCCTTCTCCCTGAGGCTCTCGAGCATTGCCAGAAACGGAGCCAGCCCGGTGCCTCCGGCCAGCATCAGCACCGGACGCTGCACCGGGCGCAGGTAGAACACCCCCATGGGTCCGGTCAGGGTGATCTCGTCCCCGGCCCGGGCGCTGCCCACCAGCCAGGAACTCATCAGGCCGTCAGGCACGTTACGGATAAGAAAACAGAGGTCCCGGCTGCCCGGACGTGAGCTGAAGGAGTAGGCGCGGACCTGCTCGGTGCCCGGAACCTGAATGTTGACATACTGGCCCGGGAGGAAACCGATGTCGGCATTGGCGGTGACTTTCAGCTCAATGGCGGTGGGGGATAGCAGGCAGACCTCCGTCACTGTGCCGGTAACCGCCTGGTTGGCGGATTTGCTGCACAGGGATGAGGCCGCAGGAATTTCCACCACGCAATCTGTGGACGGAACCATCTGGCAGGTCAGTACCATGCCCTGCGCGGCCTCTTCGTCAGACAGGGCCTCGTCGATATATTCATCCCCCATATCAAACTCGCCCTGGTGGCAGGAGCCCTTGCAGGTACCGCAGACCCCGTCGGAGCAGTCCATCGGCAGATTGATCTGGGCCCGGTAGGCGGCATCCAGCACCGTTTCACCTTCATTACAGGTGATCATCCGGGTAACACCATCTTCAAAATTAAGCGCGACGCTGTAACTCATCATGACACTCTCCCCATCACTCACAGGTGGTAGATATCAATCACCTGATTGATGTAATCGTTTTTCAGAACCACTTTCTTTTCGGTAATCAGGGGCTGTTCGCCACTGCAGTCCAGGGTGTAGAAGGACACGCCGAAGAACGACTGGCTCTTGTGATAACGATGGCTGTTGGTCTGCCAGTTAAAGCGGATTTTCAGGGTGTCGCCGTCCCGCTCAAGGATTTCCAGGTTACTGGTCAGGTGCACGGTTCGGGGCTCGGGGATGGAACTGGCGCCGGAACGCTCGGTTTTCAGCCGGTACACCCGATCTTCCAGCCCGGTGCGGTTCGGGTAATAGATCAGTGAGATTTCGGTCTGCGGATCTTCCGTCAGCTCGTCGAAATCGTCCCATGCCGGCATCCAGTAGGTCACATCCTCGTGGTAGCACTTGAGCCACTCATCCCATTGCCGGTCATCCAGAAGACGGGCTTCACGGTGCACAAACGCCTGGATCTGCTCGTAGGAGATGCTCATGCTGAGGCCTCCTCTGACAGGGCAATAAAGCGGGCGCGCTCGGTCTCGATCGCCTTGCTCATCTCATTCACCCAGTGCTGATGGTGGGTCACATACAGACCTTCATCTTCCGGCTTTGCACCACTGAGGAGTGGCTTCAGGTCAATGCGTCTGGCCCACTCGTCGGCGCCTTCAATCCAGTGCTTCGCGCCGCGACTCATGTCGTTCCACTTGACGCCCCTGGCGTAGTAGCCCTCCTGGCAGCTGCGGAACTCTTCCAGGTCGTCCGGCGTACCCATGCCCGAGACATTAAAGAAATCTTCGTACTGACGGATGCGACGGGCCCGGTTTTCCCGGGGTTCACCTTTGGGTGCCCAGCAGTAGATGGTGATCTCGGTCTTGTTGACATCGATCGGGCGCAGTACCCGGATCTGGGTAGAAAACTGGTCCATCACGTAGACGTTGGGATAAAGGCACAGGTTTTTGGTGGTCCGCACAATAAAGTCTGCCCGTGCTTCACCCAGCTCTTGCTCCAGCCGCTCAAGCTGGCTGTAGACCGGCCGCACTTCCGGGTTGGTCAGGCGGGTCCACAGCATCATGTGGCCATTGTCGAAGGAATAGAATCCGCCTTCACTGGACCAGCTTTTGGCATCCACTGCCTCCACGCCGCCCTTTTCATAGTTACGCTGGCCCATGGTAGACAGGTAGTTCCAGTGGACGGTGCTCACGTGGTAGCCATCGGCGCCGTTCTCGGCAGTGAGCTTCCAGTTACCCTCATAGGTATAGGTGGACACCCCGCGCAGGATCTCCAGTCCCTCCGGAGCCTGATCAACAATAGCGTCCAGCACCTTGGTGGTTTCACCCAGGAACTCCTCCAGCGGCAACACATCGGCATTCAGGCTGCCGAACAGGAAACCACGGTAGTTCGCGAATTTCGGCAGCTGCCTGAGATCATGGGACCCCTCCAGATTAAAACTATCGGGGTAGGCGCCTTTTTTCTGGTCTTTAGCTTTCAGCAGCTTGCCGTCGTTCTTGAAGGTCCAGCCGTGGAACGGACAGGTGAATGAGGTTTTATTACCGCGCTTCTTTCGGCACAGGGTGGCACCCCGGTGGGTGCAGGTGTTGAGGATGGCCTTGAGCTCACCCTCTTTGGTACGGGTGACCAGCACCGGCTGGCGGCCGACAGTCGTGGTGTAGTAATCACCCGGATTCTCTACCTGGCTTTCGTGGGCCAGGAAAATCCAGTTACCTTCGAAGATGTGTTTCATCTCCAGTTCAAACAGTTCTTCGTCGGTAAAAATGCTGCGGTCGCAACGGTAGTGGCCGGTCGCCGGGTCGGCTTCCACCGCACCGCGAACCTGTTTTTCCAGGCGGTCGAGTTGGCGAGTCATGTTCGGTAACTCCATTTTGTTGTTGTTTAGAGCAAGTACCCGGACTCGGAGTATGGGGGTAGGTTGTTACCTCAGCGGACGCCGTCTACCCTTACTCCAAAGGTATGGCTACACTCAGCAGCCATCCGGATTGGCCAATCAAAGTGGCGTGAACCGAACAGTACGAAGTTTGGGAAACGCGAACCAATATTGATTAAGTAGCAACCAATACCCTGGAGGTATGGATGGAGCTGAGACACCTGAGATACTTTCTGGCAGCGGCAGAAGCAGGCAACCTGACCCGGGCCGCCGAAAAGCTGTTTATTGCACAGCCCCCACTGACCCGGGCAATCAAACAGCTGGAGGCAGAGCTGGGGGTCAGGCTGTTTACCCGCAAGCCCAGGGGGCTGGAACTTACCAGCAGCGGTGAGTATTTTCTGGAACAGTCCAAACAGATCCTGGACAAGATCACTTCAACCGTCGAGGACACCCGGCGCATCGCCCGTCATCACAAGACCATTTTCTCAATCGGGTTTGTTCCGTCGGTTTTTTATGGCCAGCTGCCCTTGCTCGTACGCCGGCTGCGGGAGAACAAGAACCTGGAAATCCTGCTGCACGAGCTGAAGACCCTGGATCAGGTGGAGGCACTCAAAACGGGCAAGATTGATATCGGCTTTGGCCGGCTGTTCATTGAGGACCCCGCGGTCGAGCAACAAAGGCTGTTTGACGAACCCATGATTGCCGCTCTGCCAGCCGGCCACCGGCTCAGCCACCGTCCGCCCTCGATGCGTGAGTTGTCGGAATTGCCCCTGATCACCTTTCCGGCCGGGGCCGGCCCGAACTTTTCTGACATTACCCAGAGCCTGTTCCACAGCCGCGGCCTGAAAATCCAGGTGATCCAGCAGGTCAATGAAGTGCAGACGGCGCTGTCACTGGTGGCCTCAGACATGGGCTTCAGCCTGGTACCGGAGCAAGTACGGCGGATGCAGCGGGAGGATGTGGATTATCTGCCACTGGAAGACAACAACATCACCACGCCGGTTATCGCCTCCCGTCGCAAGGGCGACAGCCCCAGTGCGGTCATGCGCCTGGCCAACACCATTCTGGCCGAACTGGTGGATAACCGCCTGACCGGACGCTACCCCTGAGGGGTTAGCGAATCGCCTCGCGCACCTGATCTGCCACCGCCTGCAGGCGCCCCTCCCGGTACTTCCACCGGGAGGGTTGCTGTCGAGTCAGAAGTGGACGACGGTCCGGATGCTCTTACCCTCGTGCATCAGGTCGAACGCCTTGTTGATCTCTTCCAGCTTCACCTCGTGGGTGATAAACACATCCAGCGGGATCTCTCCGGCCTCGGATTTTTCAACATAGGACGGCAACTCGGTACGGCCTTTCACGCCACCAAAGGCCGAACCACGCCATACCCGGCCAGTGACCAGCTGGAACGGGCGGGTACTGATTTCCTCCCCGGCTCCGGCCACGCCAATAATGACCGACTCACCCCAGCCCTTATGGCAGGACTCCAGCGCCGCCCGCATCAGATCAACGTTGCCCACACACTCAAAGGTGTAGTCGGCGCCGCCATCGGTCATCCCGACAATCACTTCCTGCAGAGGTTTGTCGTAATCCCTGGGATTGACCACATCCGTCGCACCCAGTTGCCGGGCGATGTCGAATTTTCCCGGATTAAGGTCGATGCCGATGATCCGCCCTGCCTTGGCCATTTTTGCGCCAATGATCGCTGCCAGACCGATACCGCCCAGGCCAAAAATGGCGACGGTCGCCCCTTCCTCAACCTTGGCCGTGTTCAGTACCGCACCGATCCCGGTGGTGACCCCACAACCAAGCAGACACACTTTATCCAGCGGTGCCTCTTTGGGGATTTTTGCCAGTGAGATTTCCGGCAGTACGGTGTACTCGGAAAACGTTGAGCACCCCATGTAGTGATAGATCGGCTCACCCTTATAAGAAAAGCGCGAGGTACCGTCGGGCATCAGCCCCTTACCCTGGGTTTCGCGTACGGCACCACACAGGTTGGTCTTGCCCGAGGTGCAGAATTTGCACTGGCCGCACTCGGCGGTGTACAGGGGGATCACGTGATCACCTACTTCCAGACCGGTCACACCCGGGCCTACCGCTTCTACGATACCGCCGCCTTCATGGCCCAGAATCGTGGGGAACAGGCCTTCCGGATCAGCACCAGACAGAGTAAAGGCGTCGGTATGACATACGCCGGTGGCCACAATCCGCACCAGCACCTCGCCTTCCTGGGGCGGTGCCACATCCACTTCGACAATTTCCAGGGGTTTGTTGGGGGCAAACGCCACCGCAGCACGGGATTTGATCACTTTCAGTCTCCTGTCATCCACTAAGGTCGGCCTGCACCGACAACCATTCCACGTCTAACTCTATCATGGCTGGATCACCCTGGCCTCAATGGCTAGGCCAGCGACCTATACAGGACCCCCGCCCGTGATAAAGTATAGCCCACTCCTATTCCGCTCCCATCAGCCAGACCGACTCCCGGAGAACGAGTGGTGACAACAACAAAAGCACTGAAACCAAGCACGATTCGGGTAGGCAATCGCTACCGGGCCAGCCGGGTTAAAGGCAGCTACGATGCCCTGGTTATTGGTTCGGGCATCGGTGGGCTGACCACCGCCGCCTGCCTGTCCAAGGCCGGCCAGCGGGTACTGGTACTGGAGCAGCACTACACCGCTGGCGGTTACACCCACAGCTACGCCCGCAATGGTTATGAATGGGACGTGGGCGTGCACTACATCGGCGACATGGGCAGCCGCCGTACAATCGGGCGCCGGCTGTTTGACTACATCACCAACGGCAAGCTCAAGTGGGCGCCAATGGACGAGAACTACGACCGGTTCTTCCTGGGCGACAAGGTGGTCAATCTCCGGGCCGGCCGGGAAGGACTGCGGCACTCTCTGCTCGAAGCCTTTCCTGAGGAGAAGGACGCCATTGACCAGTACCTGGGCCTGCTTGGCAAAGTCGCCCGGGGCATGCAGTGGTACACCACGTCCAAGCTGGTACCCGGTTTTGCCAACCCCATGGTGGCCAAAGGGCTGAACATGGTACTGCCGGACTGCTTCAACCAGAGCACGTATGACGTGCTGCGGGGCCTGACCAGCAACGAAGAACTGATCGGCGCCATTACCGGCCAGTGGGGAGACTGTGGCGTCACACCCAGGCAGTCGAGCTTTCTGATCCATGCCCTGATTGCCAAACACTACCTTTACGGCGGCTTTTATCCGATCGGTGGCGCCTCGGCGATTGCCAAAAGCATTATTCCGGTGATCCAGGCCGGCGGTGGCGATGTGCTGACCTACGCGGATGTTGTGGAAATACTGGTCAGAAAAGGTAGAGCCGCCGGCGTACGCATGGCGGATGGCCATGAGATCAGGGCCCCTCTGGTAATCAGCAACGCCGGTGTAATCAACACTTTCGAACGCCTGCTGCCGGCGGCCGTCAGCCGGGACCTCGGCTATCCGGAAAAACGCCGGCGGATCGAACCCTCCATGTGCCATATCGGGCTGTACATCGGCCTCAGGGGGACGCCGGTCGAACTTGACCTGCCGCGAACCAACTTCTGGATCTACCCGGGGCCGGACCATGACGGTAACGTACAGCGTTTTCTGTCGGCCCCCGAATCCAGTCCGTTCCCCGTGGTGTATATCTCTTTCCCCGCGGCCAAAGATCCGGACTATCAGAACCGCTGGCCCGGCACCTCCACCATCGAAGTGGTTGCGCCCATCTCCCGGGAGATGTTCGCGCCCTGGCAGGGCTCCACCTGGGGCAAGCGGGGGGAAGATTACGACGCTCTGAAGGCACAGATCACCGGGCGACTTATGGAGGCGGTATACCAGAAACTGCCCCAGTTACGGGGTAACGTTGACTATGTGGAAACCTCCACGCCACTTTCTACCGCCTGGTTCTGTCGTTATGAGCAGGGCGAACTCTATGGTCTGGAGCACACACCCGAGCGCTTCAGCCAGCAGTGGCTGAAACCCAAAACCGGCCTGCCCGGACTGTACCTGACCGGACAGGATGTGCTCACCTGCGGCGTGGTTGGCGCCATGATCGGCGGTTTTGTAACCACCCTGGCGATCAGGGGCCTTAAAGCGGCCGGCCTGGCCAGGCGCATCCTGGCAGGCTGAGACACCGGCAATCCGTTATAATAGCCGCTATCCACAACACGACCTCAGGATCCAGAACCATGGCCTTATTCTCCCGCAGAGCCGCGGCTGTACAGCTCGATAAAGAAGCACGCAGCGTACGCCAGGACGACCTTGAAACGCTGCTGGAACGTCAGAAGGCCATTGAGAAAAAGGTCCGGGGCAGCGGCCGGCTGAAACGGTTTTCAACGGACGTTAAACTGATGTTTTCGCTGCTCCGGGATTACTGGCAGGGGCACTACCGGAAAATCCCCTGGAAGTCCGTCGCGGCCATCGCCGGCGCCCTCCTTTACGTCATGAATCCGATCGATCTGATTCCGGACCTGATTCTGGGCATCGGCTTTATCGACGACGCAGGCGTTGTGGCCCTGTGCCTGAAAATGGTGGAATCGGACCTGCACCGTTATGCCGCCTGGAAAGAGCTGCAACAAGAGGTCGCAACCCGGTCCGGCACCTGAGCCTTCTCACCCTCCATTTTGTTGCGCTTCCTAATATGTTGTCTATGCACTTGCACAGCCGCCGTCATATGTGGTGAAATCTCGTCCCTTTTTTTGGGCAGCCGCAAAATCTTGCGACTTTCAATACGCGAATTCCGAGGGCTTATCCCATGACAGCAAAACTCGACGAAAAGCTGGAACCTATTTATCAGGATGTGCTGCACCGCAACCCTGGCGAGAAAGAGTTCCATCAAGCGGTTCATGAAGTGCTGGAAACTCTCGGGCCTGTGCTGGTGAAGTACCCCGAGTTCGCCGACAAGAAGATCATTCAGCGCATCTGTGAACCAGAGCGCCAGATCATCTTCCGTGTACCCTGGCAGGACGACAGCGGTGAGATTCATATCAACCGCGCTTTCCGTGTGGAATTCAACAGCGCGCTGGGGCCCTTCAAAGGCGGCATGCGTTTCCACCCTTCCGTTTACCTGGGCATCATCAAGTTCCTGGGCTTCGAACAGATCTTCAAGAACGCCCTGACCGGCCTGCCCATCGGCGGCGGCAAAGGCGGCAGCGACTTTGATCCCAAAGGCCGCTCCGACGACGAAATCATGCGCTTCTGCCAAAGCCTGATGACCGAGCTGTACCGCCATCTGGGCGAGTACACCGATGTCCCCGCCGGCGACATCGGCGTGGGTGGCCGTGAGATCGGTTACCTGTTCGGTCAGTACAAGCGCATCACCAACCGTTATGAATCCGGCGTATTCACCGGCAAGGGTCTGGACTGGGGCGGCAGCCGCGCCCGTACCGAAGCCACCGGTTACGGCGCCGTGTTCTTTACTCACGAGATGCTCAAGGCTCGTGGCGACTCGCTGGACGGCAAGACGGTCGTGGTTTCCGGTTCCGGCAACGTGGCCATCTACGCCATCGACAAGTGCCACCAGCTCGGCGCCAAGGTTATCGCCTGCTCCGACTCCCAGGGCATGATCGTGCACGAGAAAGGGATCAACCTGCAGACTCTCAGGCGCATCAAGGAAGTTGAGCGCCGCCGCATCAGTGCCTACACTGAATTCCACAAAGACGCGAAATATGTGGAAGGTGGCAACATCTGGAGCATACCGTGTGACGTAGCACTGCCTTGCGCTACCCAGAACGAGCTGAATGGAAAAGACGCCAGGATGCTGATCGAAAACGGCTGTATTGCCGTGGCCGAAGGTGCCAACATGCCAACCACACCTGAAGGCATCATCCTGTTCCAGGATGCCGGGATTGCCTACGGCCCGGGCAAAGCAGCCAACGCCGGCGGTGTCGCCACCTCCGCGCTGGAAATGCAGCAGAACGCCAGCCGCGATTCCTGGACTTTCGATTACACCCAAAAGCGTCTTGAGGAGATCATGATTGATATCCACAAGAACTGTTACGAAACCGCAGCCGAATTCGGCTCTGAAGGTAACTACGTGCTGGGCGCCAATATCAATGGCTTCCTGCGGGTCGCCAAGGCCATGAACGCCATGGGCGTTATCTGATCCGGCCATGAACGGCGAAGAACCTCGCCAGCCACCCGATCGGGTCTCTACCGGTCTGACCGGGCTGGATGAGGTTCTGGATGACCTCAGAATCGGCGATAATGTTGTCTGGCGGGTTTCCCACCTGGATGATTATCGCCGTTTCGTGCTCCCCTTTGTTGATGCCGCCGCCGATTCAGGCCGGCAGATTCTTTATCTGCGTTTTGGCGAGCATTCGCCGATTCTTGAAAACCACCCTGCCGTCCGCACCATCGAGATCGACGCTCTTGGCGGCTTCGAAAGCTTTACCAGCCGGATCTGGCACCTGATCGAGCAACACGGTCGCGGGGCTTTCTACGTGTGCGACAGCCTGAGCGAACTGCTCAATGCCTGGGCGACCGATACCATGGTGGGCAATTTCTTCCGGGTGGTGTGCCCGTTCCTGTACGAGCTGGAGACCGTGGCCTGGTTTGCCCTGCATCCGGACCGTCATTCAAGGGTGACCCTGGACCGGATCCGCCAGACCACCCAGGTGATGCTGGACGTTCGCCGCCATGGCGACACGGTGCAGGTTCAGCCCATCAAGGCCTGGCGCCGGCAGTCACCCACCATGTTCCTGCCTCATCGGGAGCACAACGGTCAGTTCCGCCCGATCACCGACAGCAGCGAGGCCACCCGGTTACAGGCCAGCCTGGAGCAGGAGAATCGGCACACCCAGCTCTTGCTGGATTACTGGGACAGGCTGTTCCAGGACGCCAGCCGGGCCCTGTCGGAACAGGACCCGAAGGCCATAGCCAGCTTGCAGGAGCAGGTGCTGCAGGTTCTGGTCAGTCGGGACCCGCAAATCCTGGAACTGGCCCGGCGCTATCTGTCACTGGAAGACCTGCTGACCATACGCAGCCGGCTGGTCGGCAGCGGCTATATCGGCGGCAAGGCCACCGGCATGCTGATTGCCCGCAATATCCTGCTGAAAGACGACCCACAGCAATGGCAACACTGGCTGGACCCCCACGATTCCAGCTACCTCGGTACCGATGCCTATTACGCCTTCCTGGTACACAACGGCCTGTGGCCGGCGATCATGCGCCAGCGCTCGGCTAGCGGTTACCTTGCGGAAGCCCCGGCTCTGCAAAACGGCATTCTCGCCGGTCAGTTCCCGGATGAGCTCCGCGCTGACTTTGAACGACTGCTGGACCATTACGGCCAGTATCCGATTCTGGTACGTTCCTCCTCCCTGCAGGAAGACGGTTTCGGCAACGCCTTTGCGGGCAAATACGACAGCGTGTTCCTGGTCAACCAGGGCGCGCCCGGGCAGCGGCTGTCCGCACTGGAAGATGCCATCCGGCAGGTATATGCCTCGTCCATGAGCAAAGACGCTCTGGTGTACCGCACCCAGCGGGGGCTGGATCAGCGGGAAGAGCCCATGGCGCTGCTGATCCAGCGGGTTAACGGCCGCTTTCACAACCGCTACTACCTGCCAGATGCGGCCGGCGTGGGCGTATCCCGCAATACCTTTGCCTGGGACCGCAGCATGGACCCGAAAGCCGGCATGGTGCGGCTGGTGATGGGCCTGGGCACTCGGGCGGTGGACCGCATTGAAGGTGACCATGCCTGCGTGATGGCACTCGACTACCCCACCCGGCAACCATTCAGCAACCAGGACGAGAGCTTCCGGTTCTCCCAGCACCTGGTTGACCTGCTGGACCTGGAAACCGGTGCCCTTGAAACCCTCCCTCTGAACCAGCTGCTGGCCGCCGCCAAAGACCTGCCCATGGAGCGCCTGGCGGAGGTCGACCGGGCCGCCAGTGCCCGGGCCGAACAGATCGGCCTTGAAGGCCCGATCTGGCGCCTGACCTTCCGGCCACTGGTGCGCAACAGCCCGTTTATTGCCCGGTTATCTGCCCTGCTGGCAACCCTTGAGGCCGCTTACCGGCACCCGGTGGATGTTGAATTCACCCTGCACCTGAACCCGGAGGGTGCTCCCTCCTTCAACCTGGTTCAGTGCCGGCCTCTGGCCACCATCGGGGAAACCGGTCCGGTGCAGATTCCGGACCCGCTGCCGGAACACAGACTGCTCTTTCGGACCCGGGGGCACTTTATGGGAGGCAACATCAACCTTGCCATTACCCGGGTGATCCGCGTAGACGCCACAATCTATGCCGGCCTGAGTAACCGCGAACGCTATGACATTGCCCATCAGGTGGGCGAAGCCGTGCGCGCATCTGACGAACGGACTCTGCTCATTGGCCCCGGTCGCTGGGGTACCAGCAGCCCGGAGCTCGGTGTGCCCGTCCGGTTCTCTGACATCGCCGGTGTGGCAGCGCTGGTGGAAGTGTCCGAAAATGCCGGCGAGATGGTGCCAGACCTGTCCTACGGATCGCATTTTTTCCAGGATCTGGTGGAAGGTGGTATTGCCTACGCCGCGCTGTTCCCGGACACAGAACACTGCCAGTACTTCCCGAACCGCCTGCCGCCCTGTGAATGCCCTCACCGGCCCGTGTCGGCTGTTCGGATTCATGACATCACCCGGGGCAGGCTGCAACTGACCGGCGATGTCATCAGCCAGCAACTGGTGTGCTACTTCACCGACTGACCCCGGACAAAAGCTGGCGCACTGCGCCCGCTTGCGGCTAGGCGCTAACGATAGCGACGCGGGTCCAGAGTACTCAACCGGTCCGGATGGAACACCATCAGCCCGGTGACAAACACTCCGTTGACAAAGCCTTCCGGAAACATGAACAGAGGGAGATAGCGCAGGTATTCGTGCACCAGCGTGTCGAGGCTGTAGACTCCGCTGGTCCATAGCAACAGGCACATCAGCAGTCCTGACGCCGCCACCGACAGCCCGGCCCCGAAAAACCCGCAGAAGAAAATGTAAGCGAAGAAATTGCGAAAATTCCGGCGGCGTTCCCAGAGCATGATGCCGTGGCTCACCAAGGCCGGCACCATGACCGTCACCAAACCGTTGGCGGCAAACATGACCAGCGGCTCGCGCCCGGTAATCACCGTGATCACCAAAGCCAGCAGCCCCGAAAATACCGCCAGCGCCCAGCCAAGCATCAGGGTAATCACAGTGATTCCGAATATGTGAATCGCCAACCCTGGTGAAATGCCCGCCCGTAGTTGCCAGACAAACCCCAGCACTACCGCCGCACCAAACAGGGTGTGCTGTGTGGCATTGTCGGTGCGAAAGGCACGCCAGTCCACGGCCCGCAAAGCCGCAATCAGAACCAGCCCAAACAACAGGGCGGTAAACAGCCACAGGCCCGTGGAGAGTATGTTGTCGGTCATGCCCATCAGTGATCACCGGATAGCAGGAGAAAATACCGCGCCAGTGTTCAGGATCGCCCTGTTCCGGTCAATGCCGGCAGGCTATCCAGGTCATCGCCCCTCCGGGGCCGGGACCAGATGCAGCCATGCCAGATAGCTGCTCGGGTAAACGCTTCCCCCCAGTTCTGCCAGCAGCGAGGTGCCGCTCAACCGGTCCATCACAGGCCCTTTTATGTCGGAAAGATGTAGCCGGACCCCGGCATCACTCAGGCGCTCGTTGATCATCTCCAGGCTTTCCAGCGCCGAGGCATCAATCAGGTTGACGGCTCCACACACCAAGACCAGATCCCGAAGCTCGGGGTTGTCGGCCACCAGCGAGAGCACGGTTTCTTCCAGAAACCGAGCATTGGCAAAGTACAGGCTTTCATCTACCCGGAGGAACACCACGGCCGGGCAGGTTTCCACGTTGTGACGCAACACGTTGCGGAACTGCTCGGTACCCGGCACCCGACCTACCACCGCGCTGTGAGGCCGGCTGGTCCGGTACAGGAAAAGGCCAATCGACAGGGTAACCCCGGCAATAATACCGGCCTCTACACTGTGGAGCAGCGTCAGTACAATCGTGGCCAGCATGGCACCAAAATCGGCCCTGGAATACCGGTAGGTGCGCATCAGCGCAGGCAGATCAATCAGCATGGCGACCGCAACGATGATGGTCGCGGCCAGAGTAGCCTGGGGCAACCAGGCGATCGCCGGCGTCAAAAACATCGTCGCCAGGGCAATCCCGACGGCCGCGTAGGCACCGGCCGCCGGGGTTCGGGCGCCTGCGTCAAAGTTGACCACCGAGCGGGAAAAGCCGCCGCTGACTGGCATGCCCCCCACCAGGCCAGCGCCAAGGTTGGCAGCGCCCAAACCGATCAGTTCCTGGTCCGGATCTATTCTCTGACGCCGCTTGGCGGCGAGCGTCTGCCCCACCGAGACCGACTCCACAAAGCCGACCACGGCAATCAACGCTGCGCTGACGGTCAGCTGAAGCCACAGCGAGGGCTCCAGTACCGGCATCACCAACCCCGGCAGGCCGCCGGGAACAGTTCCCACCAGAGGCACGCCCTGCAGGTCCAGGCGCCATGCCCAGGCTATCAGGGTGGTTGCTACCACGGCTGCGATGGGGGCTGTTTTGCTGATGATATCGGCAAGGCGCACCGGTACGCCGGCTGTCGCCAGCAACGCCGGTAACCAGAGCCGGCAACCGATCAGGAACAGCAGCGCACCAAGACCCATCGCCAGGGTAGGAAGGCTGGTGCCCGGCAGCGCTTCGAACAGGGAATGCAGGATATCCACCAGGTTATGGCCAGAGCTCAGGACGCCGAACAAATGCTGGAGCTGGGACGCGGCGATCACAATACCGGAGGCTGTGATAAACCCGGAGATCACCGGATGGCTGAGAAAGTTGGCCAGAAACCCCAGCCTCATCACCCCCATAAGTACCAGCATCACGCCGGACATCAGCGCCAGGATAACCGCGCCCGCGATGTATACCCCGGTGCCGGCCTCTGCCACAGGCGCCAGCGCCGCCGCCGTCATCAGGGAGATGACGGCCACCGGCCCTACCGACAGCGTGCGACTGCTGCCAAAGAGTGTATAGAGCACCAGGGGCAGGATACTTGCGTAAAGCCCCATCTGGGCCGGCAGGCCGGCGAGCAGAGCATAGGCCAGTGACTGGGGGATCAGCATCACCGTCACGATCACCGCTGCAATCAGGTCGCTGGTCGCCTCATTGCGGGTATAGTGCGGCGCCCACTGGAGAACGGGCAGGTACGATTTCAGGCCCATACCCGGTCCGTGGGGTCGTCAAAGACATGCTGAGCGAAGGGTTGCGTCACAGGCTTACCTCTGAGGGCGCACAACGGCGCTAGTTATCCACGGTAAAAGACACAATACGGGAAAGATGGCTCACCGGCAGGCCGGTTTCCCGGTGCCATCGATTGAAGGCTTGCTGGGCCTGAGTCAGGCCCTTCCTGCTGGCCGGCGAGGCGTCCAGAATGCCGGCGCGGGTCAGTGCGGTGACCACATCGTGGGAAAGAATAAAACCATCCCAGCCGACACGGCGCAGAAAATACTGCGCCGAGTTACCGCCCAGACGCGCACCGTGGCGTTTCAGGTACAGCAGCAAACCGACCTGATCGTCACCGGGCCAGTCCGCCAGAAACTGCCCGAAGCTGCCATGGTCGCTGGCCACCTCCATGATCATCCGGGCGTTTTCCGGCACGGTACGGATTTTCTGCATATTCCGTACGATGCGCTCATCCGTCGCCAGCCGTTCCAGCACTTCCGGTGGCACCTGCTGCCAGTAGGCCGGCACAAAACCCTCGAAGGCAGCTTCAAAACCAGGCCATTTGTTCTCGATGACCCGCCAGACAAAGCCCGCCTTGAAGATACAGCGGGTCATTTCTGACAGATACCGGTCATCCGTCATCGTCGTGAGCCGGCTTTTCTCCATCACCGGTGGAAGCAGTGCCTGAAGTGCGTCCTCACCACCTTTGCGGGCAATGGCTGCGTTATGGAATTCCGAGAAGGTCATGCTTGCTCCCGAATAAATGGACCCCGAAAGGGCCTATCGTACCTGAACCGGGATTGCTTGCGCAGACTGCGTGGCCGGCCGGTTAACCACGAGCGGGTACAAAGAACGGCGCGCCATCCAGCTCCACGGTTTCCAGCTTCTGGTTATACAACTGTTCGAGGGACGAGGGCACCAACATGGTTTCGGCCGGGCCCCAGCAGGCCTCACCATTGGGATAGAGCAGGAGCAGATGGTTACACCAGCGGGCGGCCAGGTTCAGGTCATGCAGGCACATGAACACCGCTTTACCGCTGCCGGCTCGGGTGGTCAGCAGATTCATCACCGCCACCTGGTGGTGCAGGTCCAGATGATTGGTGGGCTCGTCCAGCAGCCAGATATCCGGGTTCTGCGTCATCAAGGTGGCGATTGCGACCCGCTGGCGTTCGCCGCCGGACAGGGTGCTGACCAGGCGATCCCGCAGATGTCCGACATCCAGCGCCTGCAGGGCCTGTTCCGCCAAAGCGATATCGTCCGAGGATTCCATTTGCCAGGCCGAGAGCCAGGGGTGACGGCCAATCAGGGCTGTTTCCAGTACTGTTGCGGGGAAGCCGTCCTGCCGGTCCTGGAATACCAGCCCGATGCGACGGGACACCTGCTTACGCCATTGTACCGCCAGTGTTCTGCCATCCAGCTGCACCTGCCCTCCGCGGGGCGGCCGGAGGCCGGCCAGGGTGTGCAGCAGCGTGGTTTTACCAGCGCCGTTGGGGCCCAGCACACCCCATACCTGGCCGGGTTTGACGCTGAAGCCAAGGGGCGCGCCCGAGGCCCGCCCCGGAATATCAACCACCAGCTCCCGGGCTTTCAGACAGCTCATCAGCGGCTCCGGTACAACAGATACAGAAACGTTGGTACGCCCAGCAAGGCGGTGATCACTCCCACCGGCAGTTGCTCCGGAGCGATCACTGTCCGCCCCAGGGTATCCGCCAGCACCAGCAGGATACCACCGGCCAGCGCACAGGCCGGCAGGATCAGACGCTGGTCATTGCCCAGCACCAGCCTCAGCATATGCGGCACCACCAGACCAACAAACCCCACAGCACCGGCCATGGTCACAGCGGTGGCGGTCAGCAAACTGGCCAGCAGATACACCAGCCATTCCAGCGGCCGAACCGCCACGCCCAGCGCCGCCGCCTGCAGGGAACCCCGGGCCAGTACATTAAGACTGCGGCCCAGCGGCAGCACCAGCAAACACGCCAGTAATAACACCAGCAACCCGGGCCAGGGCTGGCCGGAGTGGGACAAATCGCCCATTAACCAGTAGAGCATGCCCGGCAGGCGGGCTGCCGGAGTCATCGCCAGGATCAGGGTTATCAGAGCGCCCCAGCCAGCGGCCACCACGACACCGGTCAGCAATAAGCGTGAGGGCGTCCAGCTGCCACTGCCATGGGCCAGACCAAACACCAGCAGGGTTGCCAGCAGAGCGCCGGCAAAAGCCGAGCCGGATACCACAAACCCGCCCATGCCTGCCAGCATCGCCAGCAGGGCACCCACTGCGGCACCCCCCGACAGTCCCAGCACGTAGGGGTCCGCCAGCGGGTTACGTAACAGGACCTGCATCAGCGCCCCCGCCACCGACAACAACCCGCCCACCGCAAAGGCACTGAGTACCCGGGGCAATCGCAAATCGAGGATCAGGGTCCGCTCCAGCCCGGTACCGCCGCCGGAAAACACCCACAACACCTTGAACATGCCCGACTGCGCACTGCCAACCGTTACCGCGAACATCATCACCAGGATGCTGAGCAACACCAGCCCGGCCAGCGGCCGCACGATACTAGAGCCGGGCACGAGCCGTCTCCAGGGTCTGGCACAGATGAGTCACACCATCGAGCATGCGCACGGTGGGCCGTGCCAGGATATCCGGCGGTTCCAGAAACAGATTGTCGGCAACCACGGCCGGCAGGCTGTCATAGCTCTGCCAGGCCTGCAGCCATTGCCTGTCGCCAGGCTCGCGACCGGAGGTCACGATCACCTCTGGCGCGGCCTGTAGCACAGCCTCCTTACTGATTCTGGGCACCAGCCGGGGCAAATGGCCAAAAACATTGATACCGCCGCACAGCTCGATGGCCTTGCCAATCAACTCGTCGCGATTAATGGTCATCAGGGGCTGATCCCAGACCTGGTAGAATACCCGGACCGGCCCGGCGTTCTGATAACGCAATTCAAGCTGGCGGATTCCTGCACGGAACGCCTGTGCCTCGGCCTGGGCCGGCTGCTCCGTACCCGCCAGTACCGCCAGGCTCTCTATCGCCCGCGGAATGTCTTCAAACTCCCGCGGAGCCAGCCAGAAAGCCGGCAGGCCAAGCTGTTCCAGCCGCTCCACCTGTTGCCGGGAGTTGCCATCGACCCAGGCCACCAGCAGATCCGGCCGGAGCGCGACAATGGCTTCCAGGTCCAGCCGGCTGCTGTCGCCCACCCGGGGCAGTTGCTCCGCCTCCGGCGGGTAGTCACTCCAGGCTCCGACCCCAACCACCTTGCTGCCGGCACCGGCGGAAAACAGCAGCTCCGTCGCGCCAGGAGAAAGAGAGACGATGCGCGCTGCCGGCCCGGCAAGACACAGCTCCCGGCCCAGCGCGTCATCAGCGCAGATGGCACGGGCCAGAGCCGGCATCAAGGCCAGCAACATGCCAGTCAGCATCAGGGAACAGCCACGCCACATCAGCCGCGCTCCCGGGAGCAGAGAAAGTCCTTACAGATTGAAATCATAACGTACCGAAGCCATATAGGTCCGACCAGCCGCCAGGTAATCAAAGGGCGCGAAGGTCACATTGTCGCTGCCCAGGCTGGTGGTATACCGGCGGTCCAGCACATTATCCACCTTGAAGCTGGCGGACCAGCCCGGAAGGAAGGTCCACACCGCCCTGAGATCCACCGTACCGTACCCCGGCAACAAACGGGTATTGCCCGCGTCATTGTAGCGATTACTTTCTGCCACCAGACTGGCGCCAAGGGACCACCGGTCAAACAGCCGGTCGACATCCAGGCGCGCGGTTCTTTCGGCTCGCCGGGGCAGGCGGGCACCGGTATCACGATTCTCGGTATCGGCATAGCTCAGGGCGAGGGCAAGGTCCCAGTCACCGGTTGCGATGCCGACAGCAACCTCCACCCCCCGGGCCCGGGCTGTTTCCACGTTCGCCATGGTGCCATCCCAGGTGACCGGGTCCGAAACGTAGGTAATCAAATCATCAATGTCATTCTGGTACACGGCAACGTCCCAGAACCACCGCTGGTAACGGCCCGAGGCCCCAAGCTCAATCATCTCGCCCTGCTCTGCCTTCAGGTTCGGGTTACCGGCATAGTATGGCGCAGTCAGATACAGGTCGTTGAACGTCGGGGCCCGGAACGACGTGGCATAGCTCACCCGGACCCGGTGAGAACGGTCAAACCGGTGCCCCAGGGCGATCCCACCGGTTTCTTCCTTGCCAAAGGCTTCGTTGTCATCCAGGCGCAGGCTCAGCAGGACGTCGCTGGCGCCGAAGTTCAGCCGTCCCTGTCCATACACGGCAGCATTGGTACGACTGGTCTCGGTAAAGGTATCAGTACCCTCAACCTCATCGACCATGACCTCGGTGCCCAGAACCAGCTCGTGCACACCGGCCGTCAGTGTGTTGTCCCAGCGTGCGGAGCGGGAAAGGCTGTTATAGATGCTCGGGTAGGCTCCGAAGGTTTCCTGCTCGTCCCGGGCTTCCGAGAACTGAATCCGGGTACGCCAGTAATCACTGGCTACCGCCTCAACGTAAAGTCCCGCTGCGCGGATCATGTAATCGGTATCACCGCCTTCGTACTCGGTATTACCTTCAGACTGGAACACCGTCACCCCGGCACCGCCACCGTTGGCAAACCTGTGCTGAACCTTGCCCAGGCCACCGACATTGCGAAAACCCCGGTCCTCACCACCGGCCCGGAGATTGGTGCCATCCGTCTCAGACCAGGTACCACCGGCCAGGAAGGAGGTCTGGCCACTGCTTCCGGAAACCCCCAGCGAGGATTCCCGGGCCCGGTGGGAGCCACCCGACAGTTCAGCCCAGCCCTGGCGGCCAGAACGCGGCTCAAGGGTGAATGCCTGCACCACCCCGCCCACGGCGTCTGCACCATACAGAGAGCTCTTGGCACCCCGCACCAGCTCAACACGACCCATCAGTTCCGGCGGCAGAAACTGCCAGGGCGGGATACCGGCAGTGCCCGAACGCAGCCGGATGCCATCCAGCAGGAGCACCGTGCCCGAGCTGCCGGCACCGCGCAGGAACATACTGGTGGTTTTGCCAAAGCTACCGTCAGATACCATATGGACACCAGGCTGGCCCCGGAGCAGATCCCGGAACTCTGTCGGTTGCAGACGACGGATCTCGGCCTCATCCAGCACGGTGACCGATGACAGACTTTCACCGATGGTTTTTGGTCCCAGGGTGGCGGTGACCACGATCGGATCCAGCTCCCCCTCGGGGGTGGCGTTCTGGGCGGCCAGGGCCAGAGGAAAGGTGGTTACGCAAACGCCGGCAATCACGGCAGAAAACTTCAAAACAGACATGGCTGTACTCCGCGCCCCGTGCGCACCCGCACGGGTTATCAAAAACAGACTGCGGGACAGCAGGGCGGGCGGGTGGGATGCAGGGCTGCAGGCCGGGAATCGCCCACCCAAGCAGCCCACCGCAGCTCCGGGTGTTTGGCCAGGCCGGTCTCCGGGCTTGCAGGCAGAGCGTAAGCTCCAGGGCAATCACCTTCCCATGCCGTAGCACAGTGGCGCATCAGATTGCCGTTAACCTGCATACCGTTGCGGGGGCAGCATCGGAGTTGCCAAAACTGGCGTACCGATTTCCCGTTTCACCCACTGCGCTTTACAGCGGGCACCTGGTCAAAGTTGCGCAAGGCTAGCAACGTCAGAGGGCGCGGTCAACGTCCATCACGTACGTAGCCCTGCCCCTTCTGCACTGCTATATTCATCACTTGACTCCGCTTCACTGCCAGATCAGGGACTTTTATGCAGGCCGAGCTGTTGGACATCCGTAATCATCTTGCCCAGTACCCACCGTTTGATGACATGCCCGATGAGCTTCTGGACCGAACCGTGGAGACACTCGAAGTCGTGTACTTTCGCGCGGGCAGCCAGATTCTGACGCTGGGCCAGGAAAATTACTGGCTCCATTACATCCGCAGCGGGGCCGTCGAGATCTTTCGCCGCTCGGGCGAGCTCTACAACCGGGTTGGGGAAGGCGACGTTTTCGGCCAGTTTGGCCTGATGATCAACAAGAAAGTCCGGTTTCCGGCCCGCGCCATTGAAGACAGCCTGATCTATCGTATACCCGCTCCCACCTTCCAATACCTGTGGGAAAACGATGAAAACTTTGCTGATTTCGTCGAGATTGAGGATCGCAGCCGATTGCGTACCGCCGTCTCCCGGCGAGAAAAGTCCAACCTGCTGATGACCGCGAAGGTGACCCGCCTGATTTCCCGGGCGCCGGTTTGCGCGCCCACAACGGTGCGCCTGCAGGAAGCAGCCAGAGTGATGACCGATAAAGGCGTATCGGCGCTGTTGCTGATGGACGAGTCCGGAGATCATCCGCGGCTGCAGGGCATCATCACCGACCGTGACCTTCGTACCCGCGCGGTAACCCACGCGCTCGCGTCCGAGACCCCGATCAGTGAAATCATGTCCGGGGATCTGATTACCATCAGTGCCCGCAGTTACATCTTCGAAGCCATGCTCACCATGTTGCACAACAATGTCCACCACCTGCCGGTGATGGACGGTGACGAGGTGCGGGGCGTCATCGCCCTTTCAGACCTGGTCAAATACGAAAGCCAGAGCAGCCTGTATCTGGTCAGCAATATATTCCACCAGCAGCACGTCAAAGGGCTGAAAAAAATCAGCCGCGATGTGCGCAACAGCTTTGTGCGGATGGTCAACGAAGACGCCAACTCCCATATGATTGGCAGCGCCATGGCCGGTATCGGCCGGAGCTTCAGCCAGAGGCTGCTGGAACTGGGTGAGGAAAAGCTGGGGCCGCCACCCATCCCTTACTGCTATATGGCGCTGGGCTCGATGGCCCGGGACGAACAACTGGTGGTAACCGACCAGGACAACGCCATGATACTGGATGACAGCTTTGTGCCCGAGGAGCACGACGAATACTTCCTGGCCCTCGCCAAGTTTGTCTCCGATGGCCTGGCAGAGTGCGGCTACAGTTACTGTACCGGTGACATCATGGCCACCAACCCCAAATGGCGCCAGCCGCTGCGGGTCTGGAAAAGCTACTTCCGGGAATGGATCGACAACCCCCGGGCCGAGGCCCTGCTCAACAGCAACATTTTCTTTGATCTGGACGGCATTTACGGCGAAACCGATTTTGCCGAGCAGCTGAAAACCCTGATCTCGGAAAAGGCCAGCGGCAGCCAGCGCTTCCTCACCTTCCTGGCCCGTAATGCCTTGTATCGCACACCACCACTGGGCTTTTTCCGGACCTTCGTGCTTGAGGAAGATGGCAAACACCAGAAAACCTTCAACCTCAAGCGCAGGGGCACCGCGCCTGTCTCCGACCTTATCCGCGTACACGCCCTGGCCTGCGGGTCGCGCTCCCAGAACTCCTTTGAGCGCCTGCGGGACATTGCCAAAACCCGGCTCATGCTGGAAGACGACGCCGGCAACCTTCGGGACGCGATGGAGTTCATCTCCATCGTCCGGATCCGCCACCAGGCCCTGGCCATCGAAGAAGGCCGGGAACCGGATAACAACGTCCGCCCCGAAGACCTTTCCCCGTTTGAACGCAGCCATCTGAAAGACGCCTTCCAGATTGTCAGCAACGCCCAGAAATTCCTGCGTTTCCGATACAACGCGGGAGCTACCCGCAATGTCTAGCGGCATCCACGGCCGCCCCCGGAAAACCGACTGGCCTGCGCACTACCACAAAGCCGCGGCAGAGGTGCGGGACGCCCGTTTGCGGGCTTTCTATGACGAGGGTTGCCCGGCCCCGGATACCGCCATCGGAAAAGTACCGCTGGTGGCGCTGGATTTTGAAACTACCGGTCTGGAGGTGCAGCATCATTCCATTGTCAGCATCGGGCTGGTGCCTTTTACGCTGGAGGCAATCCAGCTCGCCGGCAGCTGGCACCAGGTGATCCGCCCCACCAATGCCCTGCACCGGACCTCAGTGACCATCCACGGCATCACCCACAGTGAGATCGAACAGGCTCCGGAGTTTGACGAGGTGCTGGGCACCCTGCTCAACCACCTGAAAGGTCGCATCCCGGTGGTTCACTATCGTAATATCGAACGGCCCTTCCTGAACTCGGCCCTGAAGGACGCCATCAATGAACAGATCCGGTTCCCGGTGATCGATACCATGGCCATTGAGGCCCACCTGAACCCGGACCGCAACCCCAGCCGCTGGCAGCAGCTGATGGGCAAGAAACCGGTCTCGATCAGGCTGGCTGACAGCCGCCTGCGCTACCGGCTGCCTCACTACGCAACCCATAACGCGCTGATCGACGCCATCGCGACCGCCGAACTGCTGCAGGCCCAGATACTGCATCACTTCAGTGTCGACACGCCACTCAAAGACCTTTGGGTATAAGGGAGGATGGCCATAGCCCCCATGCCGGGCACCCGCTAGAATGATCCCTGGATCAGCGAAAGGGACCAAAGTGACTACACCGAGTATCAAAACCACGCCTCTGGACGCCTTCAAACGCGCCCGCCGCCTGTGGCTTAAAGGCGAAAAAATCAGCCTGGCGGCCCTGGCCGACGACCTGCACATAGGCCGTGCCACTCTGTTTCGATGGGTGGGGAACCGGGACCTTCTGATTGGCGAGATACTCTGGTCCCTGTATGAGCCGCTGTACAAGGAAGCCCGGGAGACCACCCCGGGCCATGGGGTGGATTACGTGGTGGGTGTGTTCCGGCACATCAACACCACCATTCTGCATTTCTCACCCCTGCGGACCTTCCTCCATCAGGACCCCGAGTACGCGCTGAAAATGCTCACCTCCTCCCACTCCACGCTGCATGCCCGCACCGTTGAAGTGAACACCCGCTTACTCAAGGACGAAGTCCGAGCCGGGCATCTCAGCCCCCCCATGAACATTCAGAGCCTGTCCTACTTCATGGTCCGCATTGCCGAATCCTGTCTGTACAGCGACATCATCGGCGGCCATGAACCCCGGGAAGAAGAGCTCGAAGATGCCTGCACGGCGGTGCGCATTCTGCTCGGCGGTAAAGTCTGAGGGCTGAAAATACTAGAAAGTTGTGGCGGCTGGGATTAGTCTCTTGAACACTGTCAGGGAAATCAACGCGAGGAACGCATCATGTCTCACCCTTCTGCTCACCCGTCCACACAACGTCTGTCGATCTTCGTTGCAGGTTGCCTGATACTGACGGGCTTTTTACTGGCCCCGCTGGCTCACAGTGACAATCTCACGGAGGAAGAGGTGCTCAACTTTATCGGCAGCATGGAGGCCATGCAGCCGCTGGTCGACAAACACAAAACGTTTATCGATTCCGTTCAGAATAAGACCGAACCCGACATGTCCCGAATGATGTCTTCCATGGTGCAGCAGGTTGAAGGCCATGCCATGTACGACGACCTGGACAGTCTGGTGGATGATTACGGCTTCCGGAATCCGGACACCTGGGCGGCAAAAGGCGACCGCATAATCAACGCCTGGTTTGCCATTGAGCTGGAAGGGCAGGAAACCTCAGCACCGGACATGGCAGAGCTCGAAAAGGCGCTTGCAGAACTAGAGAACAACCCCGACCTTCCGGAAGCGAGCAAAGCCCAGATGCGGGCCATGATGGAGCAGAGTGTGCAGGCCATTACCGCCGCCATGCACAGTGCCCGGCAGGCTACCGAAGCCGATAAGAACGCCGTACGCCCACACGTACAGCAGCTCAAGGCCGCCATGGAGGGTAGTAAGGACGGGTTTGACTGAAAAAGTGAACCCCGTGGCTGATACCAGCCACGGGGTTGCCCGGTCAGCGCCGATAGACGGTGCGTATCAGGCGGTCAGGTTGTAGATGAACACAATCGCCACCGCCACCGGAGTGACGAACCGGATCAGCACATACCACAACCGGAACGCCATCTGGCCCAGGGCCAGATCGCTCTGCAGGGATTCCCTGGCAACAAACCAGCCCACGAACACCGCGGTGAGCATGCCGGACAGAGGCAGCATGATGTTAGCGGTAAAGTAGTCCAGCAGATCAAACATAGTCATGCCCTCAAATGCCGCGAACATGGCCAGCGGCGTAAAGCCGGCCCAGACGTTCAGCGACAGGATCGAGACAATACCCAGTGCCCAGCAGGCGCCACCGGCCAGCACCGCAGCTCCCACCCGGCCCAGGCCGAAGTTCTCTTCCACCCACTCAACCACCGGTTCGAGCAGAGAAATACCCGAGGTCCAGGCTGCAAACAACAGCAGAATGAAGAACAGTGCGCCAAAGAAACTACCCATCGGCATACTGCCAAACGCCAGCGGCAGAGTCTGGAAGACCAGACCGGGGCCCGCACCGGCCTCAAGGCCGTTGGCAAAAACCACCGGAAAGATGGCCAGGCCCGCCAGCAATGCCACCACCGTATCCATAATCCCGATACTGACAGCGGTGGGGCCAATTTTTACGTCGTTACTCAGGTACGAGCCGTAAGCCAGCATGATGGCCATGCCCAGACTCAGGGTAAAGAAGGCATGCCCCAGAGCAACCAGTACCCCGTCAATGGTAAGCGCACTGAAATTCGGGGTGAACAGGAAACTGACCGCTTCGCCAAAGTGACCGGTGGTGGTGGCATAGCCCACCAGCGCCAGAAGCAGCAGGAACAGCGCCGGCATCAGGATGGTGGCCGCCCGCTCCAGCCCGCCTTTCAGACCCCGGGCAACCACCAGAATAACCAGCCCCATAAAGACCGTATGCCAGAACAGCAGCAGGCCAGGGTTGGCCAGTAAGCCGCCGAACAGATTCCCGACAGAGTCTGCCGTTGAACCGGCAAACTCACCCGTGGTGGCATAACCGATATAGGCAGCAGCCCAGCCACCGATAACGGAATAGAACGACAGGATGATGAACGCCGCAAACATCCCGATAATGGCCGAAATCCGCCACCGGGTGGATGCCAGGTTGCGCTCGGCCACCAGGCTGAAACTGGCGATGGGGTTGTGTCGGCCACTTCGGCCGATGAACACCTCGGCCATCATGATAGGAAGGCCGATGATGAAAATACAAAGCAGATAAACGATAACAAAGGCGCCGCCACCGTTCTCGCCGGTGACATAAGGGAACTTCCACACGTTACCGAGACCGACAGCAGAGCCTGTGGCTGCGAGAATAAACGCCAGCCGGGACGACCAGAAGGCTCTGGTCTCTTTACCGCCGTCCACCGTGGAGTTGGACTGAGTCATGATGTTCTTCCTGTGCTTTTGGCTGAGGAAATTACGGATTGTGAATGCTCACACACACGCGTATGGGCAATTGGGGCCGGATTTTGCCAGCACTGGCGTTATGATGCCAGCGCAGAAAAGAGAATCAGCCCTGGGTAGCACAGCTGTTTTTACCAGGCAGACGCCTGTCGGCGCGGCCGGTACCGGTTGTTCAGCCAAAGCGAAAAAACAATAACCGCGCCCCCCAGCCCCAACCTCAGGAAATCGGCATTCTGGTTCCAGATCAGAAGATTGACCAGCAAGCCCGCAGGCACCAGCGCATTGTTCATGATCGCCAGGGTACCGGCATCGACCTGACATCCGCCCCGGTTCCACAAATATAGACCCAGGCCAGAGGCGGCGAAACCAAGCCAGGCAAGAATTCCCCACTGCAGGCCTGTGTCGGGAAGTTTTTCCGGGTTACCGAAGATCAGGAAGGATGGCAACGCAATCACCAATGCACCGAAGAAAAAATAACCGAAGGTGCGGTAACCCGGCAGATCCACCGGGTAGCGCTGCATGATGTGTTTGTAGCCAACCTGACCCGCCGCAAAGCTCACATTGGCCACCTGCAACAGCAGGAACCCGAGGATAAAGTCCTCGCTCAGGCCATCGTAGCGGATGATACCAGCACCCACCGTTGCGATCACAGCGGCCGCCAGCGCCACCGGCGAAAACCGGCGGAACAGGGCGTCATCCAGCAAGGTGACATACAAGGGAGTAAAAATAGTGAACAACAAGACTTCCGGCACGGTGAGGTAACTGAAGGAGCGGTACAGGCACAGATAGGTGATGCCGAACTGGAGCATCCCCGTTGCCATCACACCCAGCTTCAGCGCTCCCGGCACGCCGCGCCAGCGGGTCAGCGGCAGAAACACCAGGGCCGCCAACAACACCCGGCTCAGGACCGCAAAATCGCTGTCGACGTGACCCGCCAGAAACTCGCCGATCAGGCTGAACGAAAACGCCCACAAGATGGTAACCAGAATCAGGAGTTTCATTAACACGCACCTGTCAAAAACCGGGCTGCCACTTTACTGGGTTTATCCGGCAATTGCAGCGCCGACACCGGACATTTGCTTATAAATATGCGAGCTGGAAATAGCGTAGAATGCGCTGCTTTCCAGTCCGATCACTCAACACTGCCAGAATACGATGGACGAAACCCGACAGCCGCTACCTCAGGCCCGACAATCACTGCCCACACGCATCCTGGCGGAATGGAAAACCCTGGCGCTGCTGGGTGGCCCCATTCTCATTGCCCAGCTGGCGCAAATGGCCAATGGCGTCATCGATACCGTGATGGCGGGCCATGCCAGCGCCAGGGACCTGGCAGGTGTGGGTATCGGCAGCAGCCTGTGGATGCCCCTGTTTCTGTTTTTTATGGGCATGCTCAGCGCGCTGCAACCCATTATTTCCGGTTACAACGGCGCCCGGGCAACGACCAGGATCCTGCCGGCCACCTGGCAGGGTCTCTATATCGCGGGCGCTGGCACCGTCATCATGGTGTTATTGCTCACCAACGTCCATCCCATCCTGGCCATGCTGAACCTGGAACCCGCCACCGCTGCCATCACCCAGGGCTATCTCAACGCGTTCGCCTGGGGCATCCCCGCCATGCTGGTGATGAACGCCTTGCGGGGGCTCACCGACGGCCTGGGCCATACCCGGGTCATCATGGCCTTTTCCCTGCTCAGCACCCTGTTCAATCTGCCACTGAACTATATCTTCATCTACGGCAAGCTGGGGTTACCCGCCATGGGCGGTATCGGCTGCGGCTGGGCCACGTCCCTGTCCAACGGCATCGCCGCCGTATGCCTGCTGGTCTACCTGAACTACAACCGGACATTCCGCCCGTTCCATCTGATCTCCGGCTGGGTCCGGCCCAGTCTGTCCGGCATTCGGTACATCCTGGGTATCGGCCTCCCTATCGGCTTTACCATTTTTGTCGAAGCCAGCATGTTCTCGGTGATTGCTCTGTTTCTGGCACCGCTTGGTCCGATTGTGGTGGCCGGTCACCAGATTGCCCTGAACGTGGTGTCGCTGATGTTCATGCTGCCATTGAGTATCGGCATGGCTCTGACCCTGCGCGTCAGCTTTCTGGTAGGGGCAGGCGCGCCGGAGACCGCCCGGCTACTCTCCCGCAGTTCGTTGATTCTGGCCGCCGTCATTGCTTTGGCCTTTGCCAATGCTCTGCACCTGCTGTCCGGGCCGATTGCCTCGCTCTATACCAGCGATCAGGCGGTCCAGGAGGTGACCATCCGGCTGCTGACCTTTGCCGCAATCTTCCAGATTGCCGACGTGATCCAGGTTACCTGCATCAGTGCGCTGCGGGGTTATAAGGACACCCGGGTTCCGATGGTCATCATGCTGTTTTCATTCTGGGGTATCGGCCTGCCCCTGGGCTACTCGCTGACCTTCACCGATGCGCTGGTACCCGCTCTGGGCGCAGCCGGGTTCTGGGTGGGGCTCACCGCCGGGCTGACCTCGGCCAGCATACTGCTGGGTTGGCGACTGTTCCTGTATCGCCCCTCGGCAGACCCGGCCGGACCCAGCGTCTCGGCATAAATGATCCGGTCCCGGCCAGCTTCCTTGGCTTCGTACAGGGCATTATCGGCCCGATGCAACCAGCTGCCGACACTCTCTCCGTGGCCCAGCAGAGCCACACCAAACGATGCGGTAACCGACCCGCCCGGGTGCTGCAGGCGCTTGCGCAATAACTGCTGAAGATTGTTCATCACCCCTTGCAGATTGACTCCGTCCACACCGGGCAACAGCAACACGAACTCCTCTCCACCGTAGCGGAACATCTGGTCTGTCCTGCGGGTGTTGTGTTCAATCAGTGCCACCAGCTCCATCAGCACGGCGTCTCCGACACTGTGGCCGTAGGTATCGTTGATGGCTTTGAAGTGGTCAAGATCAAGCAGCACCAGGGCGTAGGACTGGCCTGTCCGCTCAGCGGTGGCTGCCGCCAGATTCAGCGCCTCGTCCATTGAGCGTCGATTCTTTACCCCGGTGAGGGGGTCGATCGTAGCCAGTTGTTCAAGCCTGACCCGCTGGTCCTTGTTGCGGAGAGCAAAGACATAAGCACAGGCGCTCACCACCATCGCGGTGGAGGCGAAAGACCACATCTGCACCTGGGAGCTGAACGGACTACCCACCAGTATCAGCACCAGCACCGAAGCCACATTCAGGACAATAGCGATGCGTGGTGAGACCAGAAAAAACGTGGTCACCAGACAGGGGTAGAGCCAGAACAGACCTGGCTCACCCACGACCAGGCCTACCGAAACGCAACCGCCGCAGGCAATGAACGCCAGCACCAGACCACCAACACGGGTATTGCCCGTTACCCAGGAGTAGCCAACCCCCGAACTGATGCCGGCGATAATCAGGAGGTCGAGCAGGCCTGCCAGCGTATTCCCCTGCATGAACCGGAGCATCGCAAAGGGCGTGATACCCAGCGCGGCCGACGCACCGAGCAGGGTAATAATCGACAGACGAAAATCATTCTTCAAACGATGCAACATGCGGATCGGATCCAGCGAAAGACTGAATTTTCATTCAAGAATAGCCGAAGCGGATGATGGCTTCGCCCCGGAACAACGATTCTTAACAAAACTAAACCATGACATCCATCTTTCTCACCAACAATGAATAGCCTGGCGCTAAAAGCAGAAACCAATCGTTACGCACAAAGCCTGCCACTGCATCTATACTGGGGCAATTGGAACTTTATCTATACCGGATTGGAGCGGTCTACGACGACATGACAGAACCCACGTTGCCAGCGCAGGAACAGCCCTCGCTAGATGCCCGCCTGGAGCAGGCGAACCGGCAACTGCTGCAGTCCGAGAAGCTGGCCGCCATCGGCCAGCTCGCGGCCGGTGTCGCACACGAAATCAACAATCCCGTAGGCTACGTCTACTCCAATCTGCAAACCCTCGAGAACTACCTCAATGATCTGTTCAGGCTGACCGACGCCATTGGCACCAGCGGCTCACTGGACGACCTGCGGCAGATCCGGGACAACATTGATTATAACTACCTTCGTGAAGATCTTCGCGATCTGCTCGCCGAGTCCCGGGAAGGCATCGAGCGGGTAAAGACCATTATCTCGGCCATGAAGGACTTCTCCCATATCGAAGAGGAAGAGTTCAGGCTGGCCGACCTTCACCGCGGCATAGAAACCACGCTGAATGTGGTTAACAACGAACTCAAGTACAAAGCAGAAGTCGTGCGGGAATTTGGCGACGTGCCTCAGGTAGAGTGCATTCTGTCCCAGATCAACCAGGTGGTCATGAACCTGCTGATCAACGCAGCCCATGCGATTGAGGAGTTTGGCAGGATCACCCTTCGCACCAGGCTGGCGGATGAGCAGGTGATTCTTGAGGTCGAAGACACCGGCCGGGGAATTGAGCAGGAGCACCTGAACCGCATCTTCGAGCCCTTTTTTACCACCAAAGGTATAGGTAAAGGCACCGGTCTCGGGCTGTCGCTTTCTTTTAATATCATTAAGAAGCACAACGGTGAGATCGAGGTACACAGCCAGCCTGGCAAGGGCACCCTGTTCCGGATTTCGCTGCCTGTAACCCAACCGAGCGAGCCGCTGGTGCCCGCTCAGGATAAAGAGAAACCGATATGATCAGAATCCAGCTGGTCGATGACGAACCCAACATCCTCAACAGCCTCAGGCGCCTGTTGCGGCGGGATGGCTGGCAGGTAGACACCTTCAGCGATGTTGAAGAGGCCCTGGACGGGCTGCTTCAGCATGACTATGCCGTCATTGTTACCGACTATAAAATGCCCATGGCAGACGGCGTTACCTATCTCAAGTTTGCCAAACAGAAGCAGCCCGATGCGATACGTCTGGTGCTGACCGGCCACGGCAACAACGAGGCCATGGCCAAGGCCATCCATCAGGCCGAAGTCTATCGCTACCTCACCAAGCCCTGGGACGACCACGAAGTCATAGCCACCATCAGCTCTGCGGTTGAACTCTACCAGCTACAGAAAGACAACCGGAAACTCCGCAACGAAAACCAGGCGCTCCGGGCCATGGTTAAAACCCGGGACGAAGAGCTCCTGCGCCTTGAAGCGGATATTCCAGGCATTACCCGGATTCGCCGTGATGCCGACGGCTCGGTTTTGCTGGACGACGATGCGAGTTACCCCGGCTAGGCATGGCAGAATCCTCCGGCTTCAGTCTCTGGCTGGTGCTGCTCGTCGTCAGCACCGCCCTCCTGCTGGTTTCACTGGCCATTGCAAGCTACCGGTTCTGGCAACAGGCCAGGCAGCGGTCGGCGTCGCTGGAGGCACTCAATAACACCCTGAACTTCCATCTGGAACAGGAACGGGCGTTGCGCTACAGCAACGAGCGGTTTCTCGAGTTCTCCCGGGATATCCTGTGCTCCCTCGACGCCGAGGGTACCTTTCTGCAGGTCAGCCCTGCCTGTCGCGCCATTCTTGGCTATACACCCGAAGAACTGCAGGGCCTCGCCTATCGGAATCTTCTGGTTCCGGAGGATCAGGCCAGCACCGGCGACGAGCTGGCCCGCCTGGTCTCCGGCGAGTATGACAGCGCCATTGAGTTCCGGGCCCGGCTTAACCACCGCAATGGCCAGGTGGTTACCATTGCCTGGATTGCGGAGTGGTCCGCCCAGGACCAGACCCTGTTCTGTGTCGGCCGCGATATCAGCAACGAACTGGTGGCCGAAATCCTGACCCAGGAACGGGAGCAGTTCTTTGCCCTGTCTCCTGACATGTTCTGCATCATCGACCTGAACAGCTATTTCTTTGAGATGAACGCCCGGTTTGTGGATACCCTCGGCTATACCCGGGATGAACTTATGGGCACGTCCTACCTCGACCTGGTCCACCCGGAGGACCGGAACAAGGTCCAGGAGGCCGTCTGGGCCCTGAGCGAAGGCATCGACATCAATGACCTGAAGGTCCGTATCCTGGACCAGCAGGGCGAAGCCCACTGGCTCGACATCAACGCCATTCTCAGCGCCGATGACCTGATCTACGTCGTGGCCCGGGATACCACCGCACAGCGCCTGATCGAACAGAAGCTCAAGGAAAGCGAAGCTCTGCTCAGGATGGCCGAACGGGTGGCCATGCTCGGCGGCTGGGCGTTTGATCTGGACACGGGGAAATCCATCTGGTCTGACGCCGTGTGCGCCATACACGGGGTTCGTCCGGGCCAGACGCCCTCGCTGGAACATGCCCAGCAACTTTATATACCCGAACACCGGCCGCTCATTGCCGATGCCATCCGTCAGTGTGTGCAGACCGGTGAGTCCTTTGATGAGGAAGTGCAGGTCCTCACCGGCCAGAGCGAACGCTGGGTCAGAATCATCGGCCATGCGGTCTACAACGAGGATGGCCACATCCACCGGCTGCAGGGTGCGTGCCAGGACATTACCGCCTTTCGCAAAACCATGGAGCAGCTCGAAGCCACCATGAACGAGCTGGAGCGAAGCAATCGTGAACTGGAGGACTTTGCCTTCGTGGCTTCCCACGACCTGCAGGAGCCCTTACGCAAGATCCAGGCCTTCTCTGACCGGCTGGTGGCCCGTTCAGAGGAACTGAACGAGCGGGAAAAAGACTATCTCCGGCGAATGCAGTCTGCCGCCGGCCGTATGCAGGCGCTGATTGAAGACCTGCTGTCCTATTCCCGGGTGACCACCCGGGCCAAGCCCATGGTGAGCTGCGATACTGAGGCCATCCTGCGCGATGTGCTGACCGACATGGAGACCAGCATCAGCCGCAGCCGCGGGCGCGTAGACGCCGGTCCTCTGCCATCCACCTGGGGCGATGCCACCCAGCTACGCCAGGTACTCCAGAATCTGCTGAGCAACGCCATCAAGTTCCACGCTCCGGACCGGCCACCGGTGGTCTCCGTGCAGGCGGAGGACATCGGCCCCGAGTGCTGGACCCTGGTGGTGAGCGACAACGGCATCGGGTTTGACGAACGTTACGCAGAGAAGCTGTTCCACCCGTTCCAGCGACTGCACCAGAGAGAGGGCTACCCCGGCACCGGGATCGGCATGGCCATTGTCAAGAAAATACTGGATCGCCACGGTGCTTCGGTTACCCTGAACAGTAAACCCGGTGCCGGTACGACTTTCCGCATCCGGTTGCGCCATGGCCAGCGGACATCCTGATATGAACCGTCCTTACCACACGCCACAGATCCTGATCGCCGAAGACGACCCGGACGACCAGGTGATGCTGCAGGAAGCCTTCGAGGAATCCTGCCCTGCCTGTGTCCTCAGCTTCGTCTCCGACGGCGTTGAGCTGATGGCCCGTTTGCAGCAGCCCGATGTCAGTGCCCGGGTTCCGGACCTGCTCCTGCTGGATCTCAACATGCCGTTAAAAGACGGCCGCCAGGCGCTGCAGGAAATCCGCAACCTGCCCGGCCTGCACCAGCTGCCGGTGGTGATCCTGACCACCTCGAAGAACGACGAGGACCGGGCTTTCTGTCTGGCCCGGGGCGCCAATGATTACCTGGTAAAACCGGCCAGCTATACCGAGCTGATCAACATCGTGCAATCCCTGGCAACCTGGTGGGCCCCCGGATGACCAATTCCACGCTGCGCGTCCTTCTCATCGAAGACGACGAAGACGACTACCTGATTACAGATGACCTGCTGAGCGACGCCAGCCCAGGTGCCTTTCGTCTGATCTGGCGGGACAGTATGGGCGCCGGGCTGGCTGCCCTGCACCGGGAAAATGTCGACGTCGCATTAGTCGACCTGCGCCTGGGCCCGGACTCGGGCATCGACCTGATTCGTCAGGCCAGGGCCGAAGGCATCACTACCCCCTTCATCCTGCTTACCGGTCAGGGTGATGAGGAACTCGATGCCCGGGCAGTCGAACTCGGTGCCGCCGATTATCTGGTCAAGGGCCGGCTCGACGGTCATGCCCTGGTACGCAGCCTTCGTTACGCCATCGACCGCGCTGCCGCCACCGAAAGCCTTGCCAGCAGCGAAGCGCAGTACCGGCTGCTGTTCGAGAGCAACCCCACCCCCATGTGCCTGGCTCTGCCTCACAGCGGCCGCCTCACCGGCATGAATACGGCTGCCCGCCAGCTCTATGCCGTGAGCCAGGAAGACGTGAGCAGATACACCATCGGTGACCTGGCAGACGCCTCTGCCGTGGGTCAGCCCGAAGGCGAAGGTGTCGTGATACCCTCCGGTGCCAGCCTGCAGCGCCATCGGACCTGTGACGGCCGCAAACTGATCGTCGAGGTCGCCCGCCAGCGCATCACTATCGGCCACCGGGAACTGTCACTGTTCACCCTGACCGACAAAACCGCGCAGATTGAAAATACCCGCCAGCTGAAACTCCTGCAGCGCTGCATCGAAACCAGCTCCAATGGTATGGTGGTGGCGGATGCCCGCGCCGACGACATGCCTCTGGTGTATGTAAACCCCACTTTCGAACGGATCACCGGCTACCTTGCCGCCGACGTCCTGGGGCGTAACTGCCGGTTCCTGCAGGGCAGCCCCCCGGATGACAGCAACACCGACGCGCTGGAGCAGATCCGGCAGGGGCTGGCTGCCGGCGAAGAAGTCTCGGTGATGCTGCGCAACTATCGCAAAGACGGCACGCCCTTCTGGAACGAGCTACACCTGTCACCCATCCGTAACGAAACCCAAGAGATCAGCCATTACGTCGGTGTGCTGAACGATATCTCGGAACGTAAATCGATCGAACATCAGCTGGCCTATAACTCCAGCCACGATGTACTCACGCAGTTGCCCAACCGGGCCCTGCTGGAGGATCGCCTGGCCCAGGCCTGCCAGTTTGCCCACCGCTATAACCGGCGCGTTGCCGTTTTGTTTATCGATCTGGACGGTTTCAAGCTCATCAATGACTCCCTTGGCCACCGCACCGGCGACCAGGTACTGATCGAGGTGGCCCAACGGCTCAAGGGTCTGGTCCGTTCCGGCGATACGGTGTCGCGGGTCAGTGGCGATGAGTTCGTGGTGGTGCTCTCGGGCCTTAACCAGGGCAGCGAAGCCCAGATGGTGGTCGAGCAGGCGGGGAGCGCTCTGGCCCACCCCTACCGCATTGGTGGTGTTACCCTGCACCTGACGGCCAGTATCGGCATCACCGAAACCGACGGCAACATCACCAGCCCGGCCGCCGTGATCCAGCAGGCAGACCTGGCGATGTATCAGGCCAAGCAACTGGGCCGCAATACCTGGCAATGGTTTGAAGAGGCCATGAATACCCAGGCCAGTTACCGGGTCAGATTACGCAACCAGCTGCAGGACGCTATCGACAACCAGGCCCTGACCCTCTACTACCAGCCCATGGTGGACGCCCGCACCGGGCAGGCCCGGTCGGTTGAGGCGCTGGTGCGATGGGAACACCCCGAACTCGGACTGGTATCCCCCGCAGACTTTGTGCCCCTGGCCGAGGAAACCGGTCAGATCATTGCGCTTGGGGAATGGGTTCTGGAGCAGGCCTGCCAGGATATCGTCAGGCTTCATCAGGCCGGCTTCAGTGACTGCTCGGTGGGCGTGAACATTTCGCCGGTACAGATTCGTAAAACCGACTTTCTGACGACGGTAAAACGGGTACTGGCCCAGACCGGCCTGCCAGCCCAGGCACTGGAGCTGGAAATGGTGGAATCGGCGGTGGTTCACGATACCACTCAGGTGGTGGAAACCCTGCACAGGCTCCGGGATCTGGGGGTCCAGATTTCCATTGATGATTTTGGCACCGGCTTCTCCAGCCTTACCTACATCAAACAGATGCCTGCCAACCGCATCAAGATCGACCATTCGTTTATCACCGAGGTCATCCGTAACCGCAGCGACGCCGCCATCACCCGGGGGGTAATATCCATGGCCCACCACCTGTCGCTGGAGGTGGTGGCAGAAGGCGTCGAAACCGAGGCCCAGGCCAACTTCCTGCGCCGGAACCAGTGTGACCTGCTGCAGGGTTACGCAATCTCCCGGCCTATGCCTTTCGGGCAACTGACAGAGTACATGAACCTGCATGGCCACCGAGCGGCTGCCAGCACCGAGAGCCCGGACGACGGCCAGAAGACCATTTTACTGCTGGACGATGAAGTCAACATCATCAAGGCCCTGACCCGCACCCTGAGGCGCGACGGCTACCGGATACTGTCGTCCACCAGTATCAGCGAGGCATTTGTCCTGCTGGCGGAGAATGAGGTACAGGTGATCATCTCAGACCAGCGCATGCCGGAGATGTCCGGCACCGACTTTCTCAGCCAGGTGAAAGCCATCCACCCCAACACCGTGCGGATCGTACTCTCCGGCTACACAGACCTGAAATCAGTTACCGAGGCCATCAACCAGGGTGCGATCTACAAGTTCCTGACCAAACCCTGGGATGAGAAACAGCTGCGGGAGCACATCCGGCAGGCCTTCAGCTACCACGCCGACATGCAACCGCAGCATTAGCGCATCAGACGCTCAGGCCAAGAGCCCGGGCGTGATGCTCCAGATGCTCATCGATAAACGACGCAATAAAGAAATAGCTGTGATCGTAGCCCTGCTGCATGCGCAGGCTGAGCGGGTGGCCATGCTCCTGGCAGGCCGTCGCCAGCGCCTCCGGCTTGAGTTGCTGCTCCAGAAACTCATCCGCTGTGCCCTGATCCACCAGTAACGGCAGACGCTCCCGCGCACCGGCAATCAGCCGGCTTGCATCCCACTCCTGCCACTGGCCGTGATCCTCACCCAGGTAGCCGGCAAACGCTTTCTGGCCCCAGGGGCAGTCCATCGGGTTGACGATAGGCGCAAACGCGGAAACCGACTTGTAGCGCCCCGGATTCCTGAGCGCACAGACCAGAGCCCCGTGCCCACCCATGGAATGCCCGCTGATGGCCCGGTCTGCCGTCACCGGCAGTTCCTTCTCCACCAGTTGTGGCAGTTCCTGAACCACATAATCATACATGCGATAATGGGACGCCCAGGGCTGCTCCGTGGCATTGAGGTAGAAACCGGCACCGGAGCCGAAATCGTAACTGTCGTCCTCACCAGGAAGAGCCAGGCCTCGCGGGCTGGTATCCGGGCAGACGATTGCCAGTCCCAGCCGGGCGGCCAGCTTCTGGGCTCCGGCCTTCTGCATGAAATTCTGGTCTGTGCAGGTCAGGCCGGACAGCCAGTACAGCACCGGGGCCGGCCTGGCCCCGGCTCCCACGGCTGCCGGGGGCAGAAAAACCGCAAACTCCATCGGACAGCCCAGGCTGGCCGAAGTATGACGGTAGCGACGGTGCTCACCGCTAAAACAGACGTTGGTGGATAACAGTTCCATAAGCATCCTGATCCTGAATAATGGGTGACGCGGTTCTGACTACCATACCCGCAGGCCGGACTTTATCAAGTACCGGGCAAAAACCCGAAATATCGGTTTACACTGTCAAATAGCTGACTAAACTCAACAGGTTATCTAACAGAACGGCCACCCCACTCCTTCGGCCATAAACAGACAAGAATCGGAGCCCGCATGGAAACCATTTCCAATTTCGTAAACACCGTCAACGGCCTCGTATGGGGTCCGCCCATGCTGGTGATGATTCTGGGCGTGGGCCTGTTTCTCAGCATCGGGCTCAAGCTGATGCCGATCCTGACCCTGGGGGCCGGTTTCCGCCTGATGTGGAACGGCCGGTCCCGGAGTGCAGATGACGACGGAGATATCCCGCCGTTCCAGGCTCTGATGACCGCGCTCTCGGCCACCGTAGGTACCGGCAACATTGCCGGGGTTGCCACGGCGGTCTTTCTGGGCGGGCCGGGGGCCCTGTTCTGGATGTGGCTGACGGCGCTGGTCGGCATGGCCACCAAGTATGCCGAGGCGGTGCTGGCGGTGCGCTTCCGCGAAGTGGATGAACGTGGCATGCACGTGGGCGGCCCGATGTACTACATCCGCAACGGACTGGGCAGTAAATGGGCCTGGCTCGGGGTGCTGTTCGCGGTCTTCGCCTCCATCGCGGCATTTGGTATCGGTAACACAGTGCAGGCCAACTCGGTCGCGGATGTGCTGCACGTCAATTTCGGCCTGCCCCACTGGCTGACCGGCGTCATCCTCATGGCCCTGGTGGGCCTGGTGCTGATTGGCGGCATCCGGCGGATCGGCCAGGTGGCCAGTGCCCTGGTGCCGTTTATGGCGGTGTCTTACGTACTCGTGGGCCTGATTGTGCTGGTCATCAATGCCGATCAGCTGCCGGCGGCGCTGGCCATGGTATTCAGCTACGCCTTCAGCCCGGTCGCGGCTGAGGGTGGCTTTGCCGGTGCCGCGGTCTGGGCCGCCATCCGCTTTGGTATCGCCCGGGGTATTTTCTCGAATGAGGCCGGCCTTGGCTCCGCGCCCATTGCCCACGCTGCAGCCCAGACCAACAACCCGGTACGTCAGGGCATGGTGGCCATGCTTGGCACTTTCATCGACACCATCATCGTGTGCAGCATTACCGGCCTGGTGATTATTACCTCCGGCGTCTGGACCTCCGGCGAAACCGGGGCGGCGCTGACTTCCCTGGCGTTTGAGGCTGCACTGCCCGGCTTCGGCAATTATATTGTCGCGATCGCCCTGGCAATTTTTGCCTTTACCACCATCATCGGCTGGTCGTTCTATGGCGAGCGTACCATTGCCTTCCTGTTTGGCGTACGAGCCATCAAGCCCTACCGAGTGATCTGGATCATTGCTATTCCGATAGGTGCCAGTGTTAACCTTGGCTTTATCTGGCTGGTAGCTGATACCCTCAATGCGATGATGGCGCTACCCAACCTGATCGCACTGTTGCTGCTCAGCCCGGTCGTGTTCAGGCTGACCAGAGACTATTTTGAACAACAGAAGGCCCCGGGGTACACAAAATAAAAAGCGGGGCCAGGCTCGGATAGACAACCACGGGTGAACAACCTGCATAAGGAGAGTAATATGACACTGCGTCTTGGAGATACGGCACCGGATTTTGAACAGGATTCCAGCGAGGGCGTTATCCGCTTCCATGAGTGGCTGGGTGACAGCTGGGGGGTCCTGTTTTCGCACCCTGCTGACTTTACCCCGGTGTGCACCACCGAACTGGGTCTGACCGCCAAGCTCAAGGGCGAATTCGCCAAACGCAACGTAAAAGCCATCGCCCTGAGTGTCGACCCGGTCGACTCCCATTTGGGCTGGATCAAGGACATCAACGAAACCCAGGGCTGCACGGTCGACTTCCCGATCATTGCAGACCACGATGGCAAGGTGGCCCAGCAGTACGACATGATCCACCCGAATGCCGACAACACCGCCACCGTACGGTCGCTGTTTGTGATCGACTCGGACAAGAAAATCCGCCTGATCATTACCTACCCCGCCTCTACCGGCCGTAACTTCAACGAGGTGTTGCGGGTGATCGACTCCCTGCAACTGACGGACAACCACAAGGTAGCCACCCCCGGTAACTGGGAGCGCGGCGACGACGTCGTCATTGTGCCGTCCCTACAGGATGAGGACGAGATCAAACAGCGCTTCCCGAAAGGCTATAAAGCGGTCAAGTCCTACCTGCGCATGACCCCGGACCCCTCCACCAACTGGAGCGGTGACTGATCACCGCCGGTCAGGCCAGCAAATAGAAAAGGGCAGGTTTTCACCTGCCCTTTTCCGTTCATGGGGTTGGCCGGCCGGGAAATCAGAACGCCGGAACGACCGCGCCCTGATACTTCTCGTTAATGAAATCTTTTACTTCCTCAGACTGCAGCAGCTCTGCCAGTTTCTTCAGCGCCTCGCTGTCCTTGTTGTCCGGACGGGCAACCAGGATGTTGACGTAAGGAGACTCTGCACCCTCAATCACCAGCGCATCCTCTGACGGGTTCAGGCCCGCTTCCAGAGCATAGTTGGTGTTGATCATGGCCAGGTCGACCTCGCGCAGTACCCGCGGTACGGTGGCGGCTTCCAGCTCACGGAACTTGAGGCCTTTAGGGTTATCGGCGATATCCCGGGGCGTCGCTGTTATCCTGGCATCTTCTTTCAGGGTGATCAGGCCCGCGCTCTGCAGCAGCAACAGGGCACGGCCGCCGTTGGTCGGGTCGTTGGGGATAGCAACCTGCGCGCCGTCCTTCAGCTCATCCAGAGACTGGATCTTGGTGGAATAGGCGCCAAAAGGCTCCACGTGGATACCCGCAACCATCACCAGCTCAGTACCGCGACCGGCGTTAAACTCATCCAGATAGGGCTGATGCTGAAAGAAGTTGGCGTCCATCTGTTTTTGGGCAACCTGTACGTTGGGCTGGATGTAGTCGGTGAAGACTTTTATGTCCAGTTCGACGCCCTGCCCGGCCAGAGCGGGTTTGACAAATTCAAGCAGCTCAGCGTGCGGAACCGGCGTCGCAGCAACCGACAGGCTCTCAGCGACAGCGGCGGAGGAAAAAGTGGCAGCGGCGGCCAGCGCCACCAGGGTTTTCTTGAGATTCATTAGCAACTCCTGATTCGATTATTTGCGACTGAAGTACAGTACCAGGCGATCGCCTGCCATCTGCAGCAGTTGAACAAAGATCACCAGCAAGGCCACGGTTATGACCATGACATCCGTCTGGAAACGCTGATACCCGTACCGGATTGCCAGATCACCCAGACCGCCACCACCGATGACGCCCGACATCGCTGCATAGGACACCAGGGTAATGGCGGTTACGGTAATACCCGCGATAATGCCCGGAAGCGCTTCCGGCAGCAAGGCTCCGAAAATGATCTGTCGCACGCTGGCACCCATGGCCTGAGTAGCCTCGATAATGCCACGGTCCACCTCCCGCAGCGAGGTCTCAACCAGCCGGGCGAAGAAAGGCGCGCCCCCGGCCACCAGCGGCGGAATGGCACCGGCCACCCCAAGGGAAGTGCCGATCAGCATCACGGTAAACGGGATCATCACAATCAGCAGAATGATAAACGGCACCGAGCGCAACACATTCACCACAAACGACAGTATCGCGTAGGCCACCGGCTGCTCCAGCAGTTGGCGCTTACCAAACAGGAACAGCAGAACCCCGACGGGCAACCCGATCAGTACGCTGAACAACAGCGACAGGCCCACCATAACCAGGGTATCCCAGCTGGCTTCGCCGATCTGCAGCCAGTCTACGTTGGCAAATAAAGCTTCCATCAGCGCACCACCTCCACATCAACATCCGCGGCCTGCAGTGCGGTCATGGCCAGATCAAGGTCGCCTCCGACCAGCGACAGGGTCAGCTGCCCGTAGGGGGTATCCTTGATGTGATCAATCCGCCCAGACAGGATGCTGAAGTCAACACCGGACTCCCGGGCAACGCGGCCCAGCAGAGGCTTGTAAGTGGACTCGCCACGGAAAGTCAGGCGCAGAATACGGCCCTCCGCCTTCTGCAGATCTTCCTGCAGCTCGTTGTGGTCAATGTTTTCACTTTCAAACACGAAATCCCGGGTCGTGGGGTGCCGGGGATGCAAAAACACATCGCTGACCGGCCCCATCTCAACCACCCGGCCGGCATCCATGACCGCCACCCGGTCACAGACCCTGCGCACAACGTCCATTTCATGGGTGATCAGGACGATGGTCAGCCCCAGCTCCTTGTTCAGCTCGGACAGCAGTTTCAGCACCGACTGGGTCGTTTGAGGATCAAGAGCACTGGTGGCCTCATCACACAGCAGGATCGACGGCCGGCAGGCCAGCGCCCTGGCAATGCCCACCCGCTGCTTCTGGCCACCAGACAGCTGCGCCGGATATTTCCGGGCATGTTCACTCAGGCCTACCCGCGCCAGCAATTCCTCAACCCGGCTCTCGATCTCGGCCCGGGAGTAAATGCCCGCCAGCTTCATCGGAAACGCGATATTACTGGCCACGGTCTTTGAAGACAGCAGATTGAAATGCTGGAAGATCATTCCAACCTTGCGGCGAAAGGCCCTGAGTTCGGCAGAGGTGTAGCGGGTGATGTCTTCGTTGTCGATCAGTATGCGGCCGCCGGTCGTCGGCTCCAGCAGGTTGATCAGACGGACAAGTGTCGACTTGCCCGCCCCGGAATGGCCGACGATTCCAAAAACCTCGCCGGCTTCAATGGTCATACTGGTAGGATGCAGGGCAGGTATTGCCCGGCCCGCCACCTGGTACGCCTTCTGTACCTGGTCAAATACTATCACGGTCAGTGCCTTGGTCCGATGCTTGGATAAGCAGAGTAAAACAAGCGATTATAGCTTATTTACCAACCGAACCTGAATCACTGGCGTGTGTAGTTGCCCTTATCTTTCAATGCAGGGCGCGCAACTGCCTGGGGTAAAGCGCCGCGGTCACTTCCGGCTCCTCAAGCACGCTGGCAAGCTCCTGATCAAGATCGGTTTGCTCGCCCTCTTCCGGCAACGGCTCAAAGAGCGTACTCAGCCAGGCCGCCACCGACGGCGCGCTGTCGCGATCGTATTCGGAGGATAACGCCTTGATCCGGCGAAAACCGATAATACGCTGGTGGCGTGGGTCACGGATCTGCTCGAACCCCCGCCAATAAATGCGATCGCGGGTGTGTAACTGGACAAACAGGGTGTCGATGGGCCCGCCGTCTTCATCGCTGCCACCTTCCTCGCTGGCGTCGGAAGACTCGGGCTGGGCGTCGGCCGCGTCGCTGTCCCGGGGTTTGCGCCGGATGGTGGTCCATGCCGGATAGAGCACCGCCACGGCATCTGCCTCGACATGCTCACGGGCCGCCCGCAGGATCAGCCCCCACCGGGCTTTGTCGGCATCGGTTTCCAATGAGTTGATGGGCAGGTCGTAGCTCTGATCATTGGACAGAACTATTGCCATCATCGGGGCATCCAGCTCCCCCATGGCTTCGGCCTGTGCTACGGATACCAGATCGTCGATTGCCATCGATTGGTTCATAAGATACTCGCCTCCTCGATGCCATCAGGGTAACACGGG
>DATGNB010000010.1:0-24792 GCA_035306945.1 Marinobacter sp. | reverse complement strand
AACCGACCTTTGGGCAATGGTTGAATTCTGCAGGAACGACCACAGGGTGTTTGGTAGGGACTGATCAAGGAGGTGAACGATGTCGCGTGCAACGATTATCAAAATCGTGTTTGGCCTGTTTGTGATTGGCGGCGCATTTCTCATGATTGCGTACGATGAGCCAGGTTCACAAAGAGGTGATGCCACCTACTCCAGACCGCACCCGCAGGATGGAACACCGCAGCGTTAAACGGCGCCGGAAACCGGCTGTAAATGGTGCCCGGAGCCGGAATCGAACCGGCACGGCCCTACGGGCCGAGAGATTTTAAGTCTCTTGTGTCTACCTATTTCACCATCCGGGCATCGGAGGGGGATTCTTGAAGGCGGGAATTGTATAAGGGCCGGTCGCGTAACGCAATTCTGAATTTTGTGGCCTTTCCTGATAGTTGTTTTATATCAAGGTGTGCGACAAACTGCAGTTCGTGATCTGCTATGGTTACGGTAGCACGACGTGCAGCTGCCGGTACCAACAACATAACAAAATCAGCCACGGCAGGGGTTGAACGAGAGCGCTGTTTTCGTTTGTTATCGTTGTTCCAGTTACCGGAGGTCCCAATGGAGCTAGACCCTCTCATCCTGTCGCGAATCCAGTTCGCGTTTGTGGTGTCCTTCCACGCTATCTTCCCGGTGTTCACGATCGGGCTGGCCTCCTACATTGCAGTGCTTGAAGGTCTCGGTTTCAAAACCCGCAACCCGGTGTGGTATCAGCTCTCGGGCTTCTGGACCAAGGTGTTCGCGGTGGTGTTCGGGATGGGCGTGGTGTCCGGCATCGTGATGTCGTTCCAGTTTGGCACTAACTGGAGCAACTTTTCCCAGGCCTCGGCCAACTTCCTGGGCCCGGTTCTGAGTTACGAGGTGCTGACGGCATTCTTCCTGGAGGCGGCCTTTCTGGGCGTGTTGCTGTTCGGGCGGGACCGGGTTCCTGCCGGGGTACACCTGTTTTCGGCCATTATGGTGGCCACGGGCACGCTGATTTCGTCCTTCTGGATTCTGTCGGCGAACAGCTGGATGCAAACGCCTGCCGGCACTGAATTGCGCGATGGCGTCTTTCATGTGGTGTCCTGGAGCGAAGCCATCTTCAACCCCTCGTTCCCCTACCGACTCACCCATATGGTACTGGCCTCTTTTCTCACCGGCGGCTTTGTGGTGGCCGGGGTCAGTGCCTGGTACCTGCTCAGGGGGCGGGAAGTCGAAGCCAACCGCAAGGCATTGTCCATGTGTCTCTGGCTGCTGCTGATCATTGCACCGGCCCAGCTGGTGGTAGGTGATTTTCACGGCCTGAACACCCTCGAACACCAGCCCATGAAAGTTGCCGCGATGGAAGGTAACTGGGAGACCTCCTCGGGGGTTCCCTTGCTGTTGTTTGCCATCCCCGATAAGGACACCCAATCCAATCATTTCGAGATCGGGATTCCCAGGCTCGCCAGTCTCATTCTTACCCATGAGTGGGACGGCGAAGTGCCCGGCCTTAATGAGGTGTCGGTAGAGGAGCAGCCGCCGGTTGCCCTGGTGTTCTGGTCCTTCCGGGTGATGGTTGGCCTGGGCATGCTGATGATCCTGTTTGCGGTGGTGGGCCTGGCCCTCAGATCCGGCGGGCGCTATCACCAGGCGCGCTGGTTCCTGCACGGGCTCCGGGCCATGAGTATTACCCCCTTCATTGCGGTTCTTGCGGGCTGGTTTGTCACCGAGACTGGCCGCGCGCCCTGGCTGGTCTATGGAATCATGACCCATGCCGAGTCGGTGACCCCGTCGTTAACCGGAGGTATGGCGCTGTTTACCCTGATTGGCTATGTGCTGGTGTATGCCCTGGTGTTCTCGGCCGGTGTCTATTACCTGATGCGGGTGCTGTATGAAGGGCTTGAAGCACACCTGACGGATGACGAAAACCACGCCGACCGCCCTGCCCGGCCGTTATCAGCTGCCCATGTTTCGCTGGAGGTGGGCTCCGATCGCCACAGAAAGCCCAATGCAGACACTACCCATAAGGGAGGGCATTAATCATGGAACTCTTTGATCTGGCACTTATCTGGGCGTTCATTATCGGTTTTGGCATCATCATGTATGTGCTGATGGATGGCTTTGACCTGGGGGTCGGTATTCTGTTTCCGTTTGCGCCCTCCGATCAGGACCGGGATGTGATGATGAATTCCGTGGCTCCGGTCTGGGACGGTAACGAAACCTGGCTGGTTTTGGGTGGCACGGGCCTTCTGGCAGCCTTTCCTCTGGTGTACACCATTGTTCTGCCGGCGCTGTATCTCGGCGTGTTCCTGATGCTGGCCGGCCTGATCTTCCGCGGCATTGCGTTCGAATTCCGGTTCAAGGCCCACAGTTCCCGCTATCTCTGGAACTGGTCCTTTGCCGGGGGCTCCACCATCGCGGCCTTTGCCCAGGGCGCCGTGGTGGGGGCTTATATTCAGGGTTTCAATACCGTCGATGGGGTGTACGTGGGTACGGCATTAGACTGGCTGACCCCCTTCACCGTGTTGACAGGGCTTGGGCTGCTGGCTGGCTACGCCCTGCTGGGGTCCACCTGGCTCATCCTGAAGACCGAAGGCGCGTTGCAGGAATGGGCGTACCGGCTCACCACCCCCTTACTCCTGACTGTCCTGGTTATTTTCGGCCTGATCAGCGTCTGGACCCCATTCGTAGACGATATGGTACGGGAGCGCTGGTTCTCCAACCTCGGGATCATCTGGATCCTGCCGGCGCTTACCCTGCTGTGCGCTTTCCAGATCTGGCGCTCGGTACGCAAGCGTTTTGAAGGCATGCCGTTTGCGGCCACCATGGGGCTGTTTGTGACGACCTATATGGGGCTTCTGGTCAGCCGCTGGCCCTATGTGGTGCCGCCGGAGTACACCTTGTGGGATGCCTCTTCGGCCTATGGCTCGCAGCTGTTCCTGCTGATTGGCCTGCTGTTTGTCATTCCGATCATCCTCGCCTACACCGCCTGGACCTATTGGGTCTTCCGCGGCAAAGTGCGGGCCGGCGAAGGGTATCATTAACCGATGGGTCCCGCTCCGGCCGATGCCCGAAGCTGGCTGAAAGAACGGGCCCGGGCGGGGCGGCGCTGGATTCGGGCCACGGTGGTGGCCGGAACGCTTGCCGCCCTGGCGACCATTGGCCAGATGGTCTTGCTGTCATGGCTGATCTATCGGGGTGTTATTCTGGACGTCCCGGCCGCCTCCCTGGCCCCCGGGTTTGGGCTGTTGCTGGGGGCGATTGGTGTGCGGGCACTGTGTCAGGGCCTGCAAACCCGGTTTGCCGCCCGGGCCAGCGAACGGGTACGACGGCAGGCACGTCGCCAGCTGTATGATCAGTGGCAGGCCCTGGGGCCGGTAGCCCTGGCCGATACGTCGGCGGCCGCCCTTGCCCGGGAGTGGCTTGATCATGTCGACGCCCTGCATGGCTATGTTGCCCGGTTTCTCCCTCAGATGGCGCTCGCCGTCATCATTCCTTTGATGATCCTGGCCCTGGTGTTCTGGCTGGACTGGCTGGCCGGTATGTTTCTCCTGCTGTCAGCGCCGTTGATCCCGCTTTTCATGGCGCTGATCGGGATGGGAGCGGAGAAGGTAAACCAGCAGCACTTCGAAACCGCAAGCCGGCTTTCGGGGCAGTTTCTGGATAAGGTCCGCGGGCTCACCACCCTGCAACTGTTTGGCCAGACCGCAAGGGCCGGCAAAATGCTCCACCAGCGGTCAGACCTGTATCGCCAGGTCACCATGAAAACGCTGAAAGTGGCTTTCCTCTCCTCTGCCGTACTGGAGTTTTTTGCGTCGGTCGCAATTGCGGTGATTGCGATCTACATCGGTTTCGGGTTGCTGGGCTACATTTCCTTTGGCCCCAGCGCTCAACTGACGCTCTTTTCCGGCCTGCTGATCCTTCTGCTTGCGCCGGAATTCTTTCAGCCTCTGCGTACGCTGTCCCAGCATTACCACGATCGTGCCGCCGCCCTGGGCGCCGCTGCAGAGATCCTGGGGCGGCTGCAGCAAACAGGAGCCGTTGAGGCAGCCAAAGCCGACGCCCCATGCCCTGCCCCTTCATCCCGGACCATTGCGTTTGATGGGGTTAGTGTTAAATACCGGGGTATGGGCCCGGTATTCAAGGGCCTGGAATTAACCATCCGCCGGGGCCAGGCGGTGGCCCTGACCGGTCCGTCGGGGGGCGGTAAATCCTCGTTTCTGCACTTGCTGGCCGGTTTTATCCAACCGTCGGCGGGCAGGCTGTCGGTGTTTGGTGAGCCTGCCGGCAAGGTACCCTTTGGCTGGCTGGGCCAGAAAGGCTTCTGGATCAGTGGCAGCTGGGCCGACAATCTCCGGATGACCAGTCCCGAGGTGTCGGATATCGCGATTGAACATGCGCTGGAGCTCGTTGGCCTGGCCGACCTGGTCGCAAGCCGGGAGCACGGCATCCACAGCCAGGTGGCAGAGGATGGCCTGGGGCTCTCTGGCGGCCAGGCGCGGAGGTTAAGCCTGGCCCGTATCTTTCTTGCCGATCACGACCTGATCCTGTTGGATGAACCCACCGCAGGGCTGGATGCCACCAGTGAAATCTGTGTGCTGAAAGCGCTTCACACGCTTGCCGAGGCTGGTAAAACCCTGATTTTTTCCACCCACCACCAGGCGTTGCTGGCATTGGCAGATCGCGTTCTGATCATAAGCAACGGCGAGGTGCGCGATGCATGAACTAACGCCCTGGCTCAGGCTCATTTTCCGGCACCGGGGGCGGCTGGTCATCGGTGCAGCCTTGTTGCTTGCAACGCTGCTCTCGGGGATTGCGCTACTGGCTCTGTCCGGTTGGTTTCTGACCAGGACCGCCCTTACCGGGCTGCTCTTTGCTGCCGGGATTCAGGCATACATCAATCTGTATGTACCCGGTGGTGGTATTCGGTTTTTTGCCGTATCCCGTACGGTCGCCCGTTATGCTGAGCGACTTTATAACCACAATACGGTGCTGCAGCTGCTGACCGATATCCGGGTGGCGCTGTTCGGGCAGCTCGCCGGGGCCGGCCGGGCCATCCGCAGTCACCGTACAGGTGCTCAGTGGCTATCCCGCCTGACAGCGGATGTGGATGCCCTCGATACTCTGTACCTGCGCCTGATTGCGCCTGCGGCCCTCGCCGCCATTGTTACCTTTCTGATGATTGCTCTGGCGTGGTTTGTTTTCAGCGGTACCCTGGCCCTGATCCTGTCCGCCATTCTGGTGCCCGCCCTGATACTGGCCACCTGGGTTCCCTACCTGCGTACCCGTACCCTGTCAGGACAGTTCGGCGATCAGCAGGAGGTGCTCCGGGGTCAGGTTATTGAGCATCTGGAAGGCTTCTCTGAGCTCATCGCCGCCGGCCGCGCAGGTAAGCATGCGGCACTGCTGATGCGAAACGCCCTGGCGTTGTCGCACAAACAGGCAGAGGTCGATACCCGGGTTGGCTGGCACCTGGCCCTCACGGTTTTTCTGGTCAACCTGTCTGCCGTTGCCGCGCTCTGGTTTGGTTTTGGCCTGTATCAGGCTGGCGAGGTGTCGGGGCCGGTCCTGGTGCTCCTGCCGATTGCCCTACTCGGGCTGGGCGAAGCCTACAGCACGCTGCCGGAAGCCTTCGGCAGGCTGGGGGCCACGGTTGCGGCGGCCCGGCGTCTTAATGGGGATGGCCAACCTGCCATGCCGGCTTCATCACCTTCCCGGCCTGTTGCAGACAGCACCACAGTGCTTGTGGCTGACAAGCTTGGAGTTGGCTATCCGGGGCACGCTCCGGTGATCAGCCATTTTTCGCTCCGGGTAGAGCCTGGTGAACGGCTGGGGGTGCTGGGCGCGTCCGGCTGTGGCAAATCCACCCTGGCGGATACCCTGGCGGGGGTGATCGCGCCGTTAAGCGGTGAGCTTTTCGCATCGCCAGGCGCCTACCTTACCCAGGCCACAGTGGTGTTTGATGACACCCTCAGGGACAACCTGATGCTGGGGCGCCCCGACGCCACCGATGCGGAGCTTTGGGAGGTGCTGGAACTGGTTGGCCTGGCCGGGCGGTTTGATCACGAGCCCGAGGGGCTGGATACCTGGCTGGGGAGCAGCGGTAACCGGTTGTCAGGGGGCGAAGCACGCCGCGTGGCCCTGGCACGGGTACTGCTGAGCCGGGCACCACTGGTGTTACTGGATGAGCCGTTTACCGGGGTGGATAGCGAGACCATAAGCCGTATTGCACCCCGGGTAGATCAGTGGCTGGGGCAACGTGCCGTGATCTGTTTTGGCCATGGGCCGGAGGCTATCCTGTCCCCCGACCGCACGGTACACCTTACCTGAAAAATCTCACGGGGTTTCCAGCACGTCAAAGGTTAACCCCGCCTTGCTGCTGAGACGGTCCAGCAGTTTGCCGTTCAGTGCCGAGGCCGGCGTCCAGAAGCCGCCCGGAAAACTGCTGTCCAGGTCAAACGCCAGGCTCATACCGGCCTCGCCCAGTATTTTGGCGGTTGAGCCATAGCCCGGGTCTTTGTCGCCGGTGACTTTTGTGATCAGTGTCTGGCCCGATTCGGTACGACCCACAAAACGGAGGTCGTAAAACCCTTTCTCCTGGGATTCCGGGCTCGGGCCTTCGCCGGGTTTGGGGACCAGTTTCTCGACCACCCAGCGGCTGGGCCTGACGGCAGAAGCAGCAAAAAACGCTCCCAGTGCGCCGATCATGCTGTAGGCCGCGAGGCGGCCTTTCAGGCCCCGGCCTGTCATCATGGCTTCGTCGTAGGTGAACTCCTTACCGTACCGGGCCGCCATCAAGGCATTAGAGCGGTGGACCACCCGGGTGTTGATGGCGGCCATCACAAAGGGCGCCAGCCAGGTGTTGAAAGTCTTGTCATACTCAGCGCTTTTCAGGCCTGGCTGACGAACCGCCGAGCGGTGCTCCGGTGGACAGATGGAAAACGGATTGGCGAGTTCCTTACGCAGTTGAGCGTTAGCGCCGGCCTCTTTGGCAAGGTTGATCATAGACGCTACCGTGCCGCCTGAGAGTCCGCCTTTGGCGGCCTTAACCCGCATCCGGACGTCCCGGCAGGGCTCGCCGAACCGGTCCTGGGCCTGGGCCTGCAGAAACCAGACCCCCATGTCTGAAGGCACCGAGTCAAAACCGCAGCAATGGATGATACGGGCGCCTGTGGTTTTTGCCTGTTCCTCATACCGCCCGATCATCTGCCGGATCCACTGCACCTCACCAGTGAGGTCGCAGTAATCGGTGCCTGTGGCCACGCAGGTTTTCACCAGGGGTTCGCCATACAGGGCATAAGGCCCGACGGTGGAAATCACCACCCGCGTCTGCCGGCACATGGCCGCGAGGGCCGAATCCTCTTCCGCGTCTGCCAGGATGACCGGCAGCTCAGAAGCGGATGGGCCGAGCTCTGTTTTCAGGGCGGCCAGCTTGTGCCCGGAACGCCCGGCAATGGCCCAGTTAACCTCACCACCGGTGCCATACGTGGTGATCAGGTAACGGGTCAGAATCCGGCCAACAAAACTGGTCGCGCCAAAAACAACGAGATCAAAATCCCTCTGGGTGCTGCTGGGCATGACGTATCCTTTTTGAAACGAATGTTGGAGTACGATGTTAGCAGTTTTGGCACCGGGCGCGATTTCCCCCATTACGTCACACACCGCGTCCTCTCGGCCAATCGCCTATGGATTCGCTTGGGGCACACTCTCATCCAGTATCCCGACATCCCGGAGGTGTTCATTGACTATCCTGCTCGCCCTTGTAAGCCTTGCACTGCTGGCCGCCAGTGGCCTGTTACTCTGGCAGATGCTGGAGCAACGCAAGCTTATCCGGAACATGCTGGAAGACGAAGGCATGCCGGATTCGCTCCAGGACCCGGAACTGGTGCTGACACTCAAAGTGCGGGACCCGCTTGCCCTGGCCAGGCGTGAATCCACGACGGGGCGCCTGCTGGCAGACCGTTTGCCGGCGATGACCCAGAAACTGGTTTATCAGGAACTGATGAAAGAGCTTGCACTCGAACTGGAAGAGCGCGAAATTGATGTCGAGATACACATTGAGTATCGCTGAGGAACACTAATGATGATGGCTCTGGGATTTAGTACGGTAAGTCTCGCAGTCGCTGCGGCTCTGCTGGTGCTTGGGTACCGGCAACTCTGGCAGGGCCAGCAGAGCATGAGGGCCCTCACCGCCTGTCGTATCCGGGCTGTGAGCGCAATCCAGCAACGGCGCCTGGATTTGATGGAGGTCCGCAACCGGGCCCGGATACTGGAAGATACGGTGTCCGGAAGCGCCAGCGCGGTCGAAAAAGTACACAAGGTGATTGCCAATACCACGTTTGGCCTGATCGACATATTCTCCAGCGATGAAGAATTCCGCCTCAGCGCCAGAAAAGTTCAGCAAACGCACCATTATCGCTCCGGACAGGTCTACAACGCGCTCAGAACCACGAACCGCGCGGTGCACATACTCGCCGATACGCTCATCATTACCAAAGCAGAAAAACGCCTGGTCACAAAATCAAAAAAGGTGCCCTGAGGCACCTTTTCTGATCAGGCGGCAGAAGGTCAGACGACTTTCTTCAGCTCTTCTTCCAGTTGCGGTACTGCTTCGAACAGGTCCGCTACCAGACCATAGTCAGCTACCTGGAAGATCGGTGCTTCTTCATCCTTGTTGATTGCAACAATCACTTTGGAGTCAGACATACCCGCCAGATGCTGGATGGCACCGGAGATGCCAACAGCGATGTACAGCTGCGGGGCAACGATTTTACCGGTTTGACCAACCTGCATGTCGTTGGGTACGAAGCCGGCGTCGACCGCAGCACGGGAAGCGCCAACGGCGGCACCCAGCACGTCTGCAACCTGTTCCAGCATCTTGAAGTTTTCGCCGTTCTGCATGCCACGACCACCGGAAATCACGACACCGGCAGCAGCCAGGTCCGGACGGTCGGATTTCGCCAGTTCTTCACCTGCGAAAGTGGACAGGCCCGCGTCTTTCACAACGTCCAGCTGTTCTACCGAAGCAGAACCGCCTTCTGCGGCCACCGGATCAAACCCGGTAGGACGAACCGTAATCACCTTGACGCTGTCGCTGGCCTTGACGGTAGCGATGGCGTTACCGGCGTAGATCGGGCGTACAAAGGTATCGTCAGATTCAACACGGATAATGTCGGATACCTGGGCAACGTCCAGCAGCGCAGCAACGCGCGGCATGAAGTCTTTACCGGTGGTGCCGGCAGAGGTCAGGATGTGGCTGTAGCCCTTTGCAACTTCGACCACCAGATCCGCCAGGTTTTCCGCCAGAAAGTGACCGTAAACGGCGTTGTCGGCAACCAGTACCTTGTTAACGCCTTCGGCCCGGGCAGCAGCTTCGGCAACGGCCCCTACGTTTTCGCCGGCAACCAGCACGTCGATGTCGCCACCGATGGCCTTGGCAGCCGCTACAACGTTCAGAGTAGCCGGCTTCAGGCTGCTGTTGTCGTGTTCAGCAATTACCAGGATGCTCATTAGATCACCTTCGCTTCGTTCTTCAGTTTAGCTACCAGCTCAGCCACATCGGCCACCTTGACACCCGCCTGGCGTGCTGCCGGGGCTTCGACTTTCAGGGTGGACAGGCGTGCAGCAACGTCAACACCAAGATCGGCCGGAGAAACGGTATCCAGCGGCTTTTTCTTGGCCTTCATGATGTTCGGCAGAGAAGCATAACGCGGCTCGTTCAGACGCAGGTCGGTAGTGACCACCGCCGGCAGATTCAGAGCGACCGTCATCAGACCGCCGTCGACTTCGCGGGTGACGTTAACCTTGTCACCGTCGACCACAACTTCAGACGCAAAGGTACCCTGACCCATGCCCGTCAGAGCAGCCAGCATCTGGCCAGTCTGGTTGTTGTCGGAGTCGATGGACTGCTTGCCCAGGATAACCAGCTTGGGCTCTTCTTTCTCAACCACGGCCTTCAGCAGCTTGGCGGCTTCGAGAGATTGAACCTCGTCGTTGGTCTCGATGTGGATACCACGGTCCGCACCCAGTGCCAGAGCAGTACGGATCTGCTCCTGAGCGGCTTTGGGGCCGATGGATACAACCACGATTTCAGTGGCAACGCCCTTTTCTTTCAGACGAACCGCTTCTTCAACTGCGATTTCGCAGAACGGGTTCATTGCCATCTTGACGTTGGCGAGGTCAACACCGGTGTTGTCCGGCTTGACGCGCACCTTCACGTTGTAGTCGATAACTCGTTTTACAGCGACCAGAACCTTCATAGATTCCTCGTTCTTCTACGATGGGTTGAATGAGTCTTCACAGCCAAAGGACCGGGTTGACCCGACCTGACAATGAGACGATACTAAAAATCGACTCAAAACACACGATTTTTTCGTGAGCATGTACAATGCCAAAGGTAAAGGCGGATTTCAAACAAACGTTTGTTTGGTTTTCGAAATACGTTATCCTTCGGATTAATAACATTCTTAGAAGCTGTATGAGGAGACCAACGTGGAACGCGAATCGATGGAATTTGATGTTCTGATCGTCGGCGGCGGCCCTGCAGGCCTGTCGGCAGCCTGCCGGGTTATGCAACTGGCCCAGGAAACCGGCGAAGAACTGACCGTTTGTGTAGTAGAAAAAGGCTCTGAAATCGGCGCGCACATCCTCGCCGGTACCGTGTTCGAGCCCACCGCCCTGAACGAGCTCTTCCCTGACTGGAAGGAGCGCGGCGCGCCTCTGAATACGCCGGTAACCCGGGATGATATTTTCCTGATGCGCAATCAGGAAAAGGCCATCAAGGTCCCTAATGCGTTTGTGCCCAGGAACATGCACAACCATGGCAACTACATCATCAGCCTGGGCAACCTGTGCCGCTGGCTGGCCGAACAGGCCGAGCAGCTGGGCGTTGAGGTGTATCCGGGCTTTGCCGCGTCGGAAGCCATCATCGAGGATGGTCAGGTTAAAGGCGTGGTCACCGGCGATATGGGTGTTGCCCGGGATGGCTCCCAGAAAGACGGTTACATGCCGGGTATGGAGCTGCGTGCCAAGTACACCCTGTTTACCGAAGGCTGTCGTGGTCACCTGGGCAAACGCCTGATCCGGGACTTCAAACTCGATGAGGGTAAAGACCCGCAGCACTACGGCATCGGGATCAAGGAACTGTGGGACATCGACCCGGCCAAACACGAGCCGGGCCTGGTGGTGCATACCACCGGCTGGCCGCTTAATGAATCCGGTTCTACCGGCGGCTCCTTTCTGTATCACCTCGAGAATGGCCAGGTTTACGTCGGACTGATCACTGATCTGTCGTACAGCAACCCGCACCTGAGCCCGTTTGAAGAGTTCCAGCGTCTCAAGCTTCATCCTGAGATCCGCAAATATCTCGAAGGCGGCAAGCGCGTTTCCTACGGTGCCCGGGCGATCTCGAAGGGCGGCTACAATGCCCTGCCCAAGATGAGCTTCCCCGGCGGTCTGCTTTTGGGCTGTGACGCCGGCACCCTGAACAGCTCCAAGATCAAAGGCTCCCACACCGCCATGAAATCCGGACTGCTGGGCGCAGAAGCTGTGTTTGAGGCTTTGAAGGAAGGCAAGGCCGGTGAGGAAATCACCAGCTTCCAGAAACGCTTTGAAGACAGCTGGCTGTACAAGGAGCTTTACGCCGAGCGTAACTTCGGCCCGGCCATGCACAAGTTCGGCAACCTGATTGGTGGTGCGATTGCCTTTTTCGAGCAGAACATCCTGCGTGGCAGCCTGCCGATTACGTTCCGCGATACCACGCCGGACTATGCAACACTCAAACCGGCGTCTGAGGCCAGGAAGATCGCTTATCCCAAGCCGGATAATAAACTGACCTTTGACCGCCTGACCTCGGTGTTCATTTCGAACACCAACCATGAGGAAGATCAGCCGGTTCACCTGAAGCTGACCGATCCGGAGATTCCGATCAAGGAAAACCTGCCCAGGTACGACGAGCCGGCCCAGCGTTACTGCCCGGCTGGTGTGTATGAGGTGGTTGAGCAGGACGACGGTAGCGGCAAGCGGTTCCAGATCAACGCCCAGAACTGCGTTCACTGCAAGACCTGCGACATCAAGGACCCTGCCCAGAACATCACCTGGGTAACGCCGGAAGGCGGCGGTGGCCCCAACTATCCGAACATGTAATTCCATGTTCTGAAACAGAAAGCCGGAGCCTGTCTCCGGCTTTTTTATAGCCTGGCCAGCGGCCCGTTAACGGCCCGGGCAGAAAGCAAAAAAAACGGCCCCCGCAGGAGCCGTTCTTTGATCAACCTTCAGAAAAGATCAGTGCACGTGGCCGTGCTCTTGCTCTTCTTCGGTTGCTTCGCGGGTTTCTACCACTTCAACATCGAAGTGCAGAGTCTGGCCGGCGAGGGGGTGGTTGGCGTCGATGGTAACGGTGTCATCGCTGACTTCAACCACGCGAACAACCTGAGGGCCACCCGGAGTCTGGGCCTGGAACTGCATGCCCGGCTCAATGGTATCTACCCCTTCAAACGCCGAACGGGGAACCGGCTGGATCAGTTCTTCGTTAATTTCCCCGTAGCCTTCAGACGGCTGAACGGAGACGGTCAGCTGATCGCCTGCGTTTTTCTCGTTCAGGGCGTTTTCCAGTCCGCCAATGATGTTTTGTGCACCTTCCAGATACGCCAGCGGCTCACGACCGTCTACGCGGGAGGAATCGAGTTCCTCTCCCTGATCGTTAGTGAGCGTGTAGTGGATGGTGACAACACGAGGTTGGGCCATGTGATCTCCTTGCGTGTCGCAATGACTGTGTATTTAAGATAATAGGTAATCGAAAGTAATCTTGAACAGTCGGACTGCACAGAGGGACTGACGACCACCGGGCCTCGTTAGAGAGCCAGGCTCGATAACAAGTAAGAAAACACAGTTTAACAAGTCCTGGACTGCGTTATCCACCTTAATCCTTGGGCCCCCGGGCGGGCATTTCAACCGCCCTGCCCGATTTTCCAGAACTTTCGGTGACTGAAAACCCCATACACCGGCCCTGTGTCTTCTTCTATCTCTTCAGCAAACTCCGCCAGATCGTAAAACGCCGACGTTACCAACCGGGCTTCGACACCGTGGCGTATCAGGATAACGGGCCGCGGCTCTCCGGTTTCCGGATACGTCCCCACGATCAGCGGATGGGCCTCACCGATTTCGACGGTTTCACCAACGTTGGTGGTCAGCGTAATGATCTGGCCCGCTACGCCACGCTGTACCTGCAGCCCATGAGCAAGCAGCGGCGTGTCCTGGACCTGAATCCGCCACTTCTCTACGGGGGTGACCAGGTAATGGTGCCCGTCGTCTTCCCGGCGCAGAATGGTTGAGAACAGCCTGACGATGGCCTCGCGGGTGATGGGCGCTCCCTGATAGATCCACTCCCCCTCCCGGTTGATGACCAGGTCCATGTCTCCTGACAGTTCCGGATGCCATTTTTCCAGGGGCGGAAGGGTAGTTGTCTTCCGGACGCTCTTCAGGGCGTCGGCAATTTCATCGGGCGTACGGCTCACGTTCACCTCCGGGTAAAAACTGATCTTTCAGATCCCCGCACCCCGGGCCAATCACCGGCATATCCAGAACAACAGCTTGTGCGGTCATGAAGGGAATACCGTTACGGTGACCATCAACCAGCAAGGTAGCGAGGCTGCCCACCAGAGGCATGTGAGAGACCAGCATGAGGGGTGAGTCGGTGTTTCCGATCAGCGCGTCCAGGCACCGGCCCGGATCATCTTCTGGCGTGATAAAGGTTTTTTCGACGACCGGGCAGTCAAGCACTCTGGCAACAATGGCGGCGGTCTGACGGGCACGGATGTACGGGCTGGACCAGATCAGGGCGGGTCGCCAGGGCGATTCGGCCAGCCGGGCAGCCACCGATGCCACCTCCTGGCGGCCCCTGTCGGTGAGCTCGCGCTCGGAGTCGGTAACGTGTAGGCCGGCCTCGCCGTGGCGCATAACAATCAGGTGCACGTCGCTCTCCTTCCAGGTCGGGCCCGGGATCAGGGGGTGATGGTGCGGGGCAGAATAAACTCCACATCAGAGTTCTGGACGGCCATCATCAGGCTGTTGATGACCGCACTGATGGAGGCGCCCTGGTACAGGATCTCGTAGAGTCCACGGACCAACGGCATGTAGATGCCGATTGCCTCGGACTTTTCCCGGACCAGCTTCAGGGTGTAGATGCCCTCGGCAACCTGCCCCAGCTCTGCCACTGCCTCGTCAAGTTTCTTTCCTTTACCGACAGCATAGCCGATCCGAAAGTTCCGGCTCTTGCTGGACGTACAGGTAGCGATCAGGTCGCCTACGCCGGCCAGCCCCATGAAGGTCATCGGGTTGGCACCAAGGCTCACCGCAAACCGGCTCATTTCGGCGAGCCCGCGGGTGATCAGCATGGCCCGGGCGTTTTCGCCCATATCCAGTGCGGCGGCCAGCCCGGCTACGATCGCGTAGATGTTCTTCAGGGCACCGGCGAGCTCCACGCCGTATACGTCAACGTTGGCATACACGCGGAAGTATTCGCAGCCCAGAAGTTGCTGAACCGTGCGCCGCACCTCCGGGTCTTTGGCGGCGATGACCGTCGCGGTCAGTTCCCGATTCACAATCTCGGCGGCCAGATTGGGACCACTCAGCACACCGGAGCGGCACCGGGGCAGTTCCTCAAGCAGGATTTCGCTCATCAGCTTGAAGCCCTGCTCTTCGATGCCCTTGGTCAGGCTGACAACGATCTGGCCTTCCCGGAATGCGGCGTTGTGCTCCCGGATGACCGTGCGAAAGGCCTTGGAAGGAATAGCCACGAGGACCACTTCGGCGCTGGCAACCGCCTCGGCCAGATCTGTGGTTGGATGAACATCACCATCAATCATGATGCCGGGCATATAGCGCGCGTTAATCCGCGTACGGCGAATCTCTTCAGCCTGTACCGGGTCGCGCATCCAGAAATGGACCCGGTGACCGTTCTCGCCCAGGACTTTGGCCATGGCCGTTCCAAAACTACCACCGCCGAGCACCGCGACGTCGTAGGATTTCGCCCCGTCAACCGGGGGCGTGGTGTTATCAGGCATAGTATTTCCGTTAATGGCGTACAGGGAACCCGCCCGAGGCGTCAGGAAACCGGTCCGGTTTCTTCGCACTCCAGGGCGCGCACCAGGTTCTTGAACTCTTCCCTGTTTTTACTGTTCATGCCCATCAGGATCTTGTGGGCATCCAGCACCTTGTCTCGTACCTGCTGCTCACTGGCTTTGAGCACAGGAATTTCTTCGAGCTCTTCAATGCGGGAAGCGGGCTCACGTACAATTATAAAGATTTTGTCGAGACCCATTGAGGTAATAATGCGGGTAATATCAGGATTGGTCGAGATCAGAGTGGGTAAAAACCGACTCTTTTCCTGGGCGGCCAGCGCGATCTTTGCCAGCAGACCCAGGGTCGTGCTGTCGATGATCTCGGTCTCGGTCAGGTCGATAATAACGGTTTCGAACTGTGGATCGCCCGTTATCGTCTCAACCAGGTTGTCCAGCGTCGAACACAGGTTCAGCCGGATTTCCCCTATAAACTTCAGGACATATATTCCCTGCTTTTCAGCTTGCAGGATCTTGTAACCAGCCATTGTCACACTGCCACTACGTCGACGACGTGTCATCCGGCCCCTCATGGGCATCAGTTACCGAAACTATCGCGATATCGTCTGGCAGTTCGGAGATGTTATCCAGCCCCAGAGCCTCTGTCAGCGATGCGATAGTGTGACTACCTCCAGACACGAGTTCAAGTAGTGTTCGTTCCTTTTCGTCCAGTGATTTCGGAGCAATAACCTCCAGAATCCCATCGGAAAACATCAACAACCTGAACGGCCGGTCCAGATGAACCTGATACACTTCCCATTCGGGCTTCTCAAAGAGGCCCACCGGTAACCCATTACCTTCCAGAAAACAGGTTTCCCCATCTTCAAACGATAAAATCGGCATCGGAAAATGAGCGCCTACTGCATAGCTGAGTATACGCTCAGAAATCGAGATTATCCCCACAAATACCGTCACATGCTTACCAAGACCGGTGTCGAGCAACTCGGTGTTGATACGCTCCAGAAAGCGCTCCGGATACAGAATGTCGTCGCTGGACTGGCGCCGGAGGTTCCGCTGCAGGCGGTTGGTGAGGTTCTTGAGCAACACCGTAACAAAGGCAGAACTGGCACCGTGGCCGGACACATCGGCGATATAGACCAGCACCTTGTCGTCGGAAATCGGAAAGTAGTCAAGAAAGTCCCCGCTCAGGTACAGCGATGGCTTGATCATGTGGTCTATCTGAAGGCCAAACAGCTGCCAGCCATGCTCCGGCAACATTCTCAGCTGGACCTTGCGGCCGGCATTCTGGTCTGCCCTCAGCTCGGCAATACCATTGCGGAGCTCCTGGTTCGTGTCTTCGAGTTCCTGCCGGTAATGCTGGTTCAGACGGTTAACCCGTACACGGTCAAGCAGCCTCACAATCACATCGTGAAGGGCGCCTTTATCATTGCTGCAGGGCTTGAGCACCACGTCTGCCGCGCCGGCCCGTAACGCCTCGATCACGTCGGTACTGGAAGAACTGGAGGTACAGGCGACAACCGGGATGAACTTGTCGGTGTCGGCCAGGCGGGAAATAAGTTCCCGGATCAGGTGGGCGGGCATGTCGGCAAACACCATGTCGGGCAGCTTGCCTTCAAACAGAGAGCGCGCAGACGTAAGGTCAGGATACCCGGTCGCGTAGAAGCCTCGCGTTTCAAAGTAGCGAATCAAATCGTTCCGGGCGTTCTGGTCGGCGTCGATAATCAGTATGCGCTCAGTACGCGCGCTCATGGTATTTGCCTTAAACTGCCAGCGGTAAAAGAGTTTTCCTGCCCATAACGCCTATTCTGGCATGGCTATGTGATATAACAAGTTTGCAGTCATCATTTTGGGAGAATTGTAACTATGCGACGTGCCGTCAACGACCTGCTCGGAGCCTATGACAAGCTGATCATGGACCCGGTCCACGGGGGAATTCCGCTCTACCGCCACGAAATCCAGGTTATTGACCACCCGCTGTTCCAGCGCCTGAGGAACATCTGCCAGAACGACATTCTCAATCTGGTGTTTCCCGGTGCTACCCATTCCCGCTTTCTGCACAGTATCGGTGTGATGCATGTGGGTACCCGCATGTTCCGCTCCATGATCAACGCCTATTTGCGCGAACGCCAGCTGAGCGAATGTGCGGATCTCAGTATAAGCCAGCTTGATGCCATTGATTATCTGCTCAAAACCATCCGGCTGGGCTGCCTGCTCCACGACAGCGGGCACTCCAGTTTTTCCCATCAGTTCACCCAGGCGCAACAGATCCGGCAGCTGATGTCCCGCCCGGGGCGGTTCAATGATCTGTGGAAGGGGGTCGATTACCGCTGCTACCACCCGGATGAGCCTGAAGAACTGGAACACGAGCATTATTCCGTGCGGGTTGCCCATGAGGTCCTGTCATCGGTAGACCTGAGTGCGGCGGGCCTGCATGCGATCGATATCATCGGCATCATGGAAACCACCCAGGTAACACCCAGCGAGACCTTCAGCCGGCATGCCCGGACGTTCTGGGACTTTATCGCCGGTGAGGACGCCAATACCGGCGCGATTACCGACGACGAAGTGCCAGGCCTGGTGCTGAGCCTGCTCTCCTCAATCGTATCCGGTGAAATCGATGCCGACCGGGCAGATTACATGCTGCGGGACGGTTTCCACAGCTCCGTCACCATTGGTGGATTTAACCTGGACCATCTCCTGAGCAACCTGCGCTTTGGCTGGGATGTACAGGAGCCCTGGATGGGCCTGGCGATAACCCAGAAAGGCCTGGGCGCGCTGGAGGATTTCGTTTACAGCCGTTACCAGATGTACCGCAAGGTCTATGCCCACAAGACCGCCCTCGGGTTTGACTGGCTGTTGCGGGAAGCCATCAATGAGGTACTCGAAGATCCGGAATGCTTTGAGTGGATCGACACCTGCCTGAGCAACATGGATTACTTTGCGGATCTGACCGACAGCTTTTTCTGGGAAGCCTTTCGTAAGGTAGCCAGGCGGAAACCCCACAGCTGTTCTTTCAGCATCGTCAACCGGGTAAAACTCCGGCACCTGGATAGCCGGGAGAACCTGTCGCAGGACGAAATCCTTGCGCGGAGGGCCTGGCTGGCCGGTGAGCTGGGCCTCGACCCTTCCGATGTGGTCACCTGCTCGATGAAAGCCCGGTTCTCAAACATTCAGGAAAACTTTAACGGGATCAAGGTGCTTTTGAAGGCGCCCGTTACCCGGGAGCGCACCCTGCACAAGATTACCGAGGTCAGCGCGTTTTTCTCAAAGTTCTCCGACGGCACCATCACCCACTTTTACCATAAGCCGGACCTGGTCACCGAAACACCGGCAAGTCTGACCGAATAGCCAGACCCGGCCTCAGCGCACAGTATTGGTTTCTGCCTCCGGCATGGACGCCGCTTTGTGATAAACTCCGCGACAAACAGATCCGGAGACTCCACGCCATGATGTTTGTGTCGTTTAATGTAAACAGTATCCGCACCCGCCTGCACCAGCTCGAAGCCGTTATAGAGCAGCTCAACCCGGATTTTATCGGGCTGCAGGAAACCAAGGTAACGGATGCCGAGTTTCCGGAAGACGCCATTCGTGCCATGGGCTACCACGTCCACTTCCATGGCCAGAAAACCCATTATGGGGTGGCGCTCTTGTCCCGCATGGCGCCGGAGGAAGTCACCAAAGGCTACCCTACCGACGCGGAAGACTCCCAGCGCCGCCTGATTACCGGGCGCTTTACCGTGAATGGCGAACCCCTCACCGTGATCAACGGTTATTTTCCGCAGGGGGAAAATCGTGACCACCCCATCAAGTTCCCCGCCAAGCAGAAGTTCTATGCAGACCTGATGGCCTACCTGGACGCCATGAACGATCAGCCCGGGCACGTGGTATTGATGGGCGACATGAACATTTCCCCCACCGACCTCGATATTGGCATTGGTGCTGATAACGCCAAACGCTGGCTGCGTTCCGGCAAGTGCAGTTTTTTGCCGGAAGAGCGGGAATGGCTGTCGAAGGTTGAACAGCGGGGCTATACCGATGTGTTCCGGCACCTGCATCCGGAAGACTGCGACACCTTCAGCTGGTTTGATTACCGCAGCCGGGGTTTTGAGCGTGAACCCAGACGGGGGCTGCGAATCGACCTGATCATGGCGAGTGACAACTTGCTTCCGAAAGCGAAAGCGGCCGGCGTGTCCTATGAAATCCGGGCCATGGAGCGGCCTTCAGACCACTGCCCGGTCTGGGCCAGCTTCGACCTCTGAGCGCGGGCCTCCGCCGATGAAAAAGGTCAAAACCCGGGACCGGATTCTTCAGGCGAGCCTGCGGCTGTTCAACGGCCTGGGAGAGCCCAACGTCACCACATTACTGATCTCCGACGAACTGGAGATCAGTCCGGGCAACCTCTATTACCACTTCAAAAGCAAGGGTGACATCGTTGAGGAGCTGTTCGATGCCTATGAGGCCGAACTGCTTGACCTGCTGGCAGTGCCGAAAGATGTTGAAATATCCCTGGGCCAGTTCGAATTCTTCCTGCATATGCTGTTTGAGGCTGTTGCCCGTTATCACTTCCTGTATCAGGATCTGGTCAACGTACTGTCGCGTTACGAGGTGCTCCAGGCGCGGTTTCGCAAGATCCTTCAGAAGAAAACCCAGGGGTTCCTGACGCTCTGCGACAGTTTCCGGAGCCAGCAACGCATGACGATTGATGATGCGGCCCTGGCGGCCCTTTGCGAGCAGCTGACCCTGACGGTGTGCTACTGGAGCAGCTTTGATACCTTATCCCATCTGGCCAGCCGCGAAATGGTTGATCCGGGCAAAGGCGTGTACCAGGTACTGCACCTGATCCTGCCCTACATGACGCCTGAAGGGCAGGAATATATCCGCCTGACCAGCGAGAGCTACCGCTAGCCCCTACTCTTCTTCATCCCGGGCCGGGACACTGCCGGTACCGCCCTCGGCGTGCAGCCGGCTGAGCTCGCTTTCCAGGGCGGCAATACGCTGTTCCAGTGCTTCGATTTCCTCACGGCGATGAATGCCAAGGCGTTTGAGCGCGCCGGAAACCCGCTGGTCAAAGAGGTTTTCAAGCTTGTCCCAGGTACCCGTTGCCCGCTCCCGCACTTCGCCCACCCGATCCTCTACCGTTCGCAGCTGTTTGCCGACCACGCCGCGGGTCCGGGTTTCCAGTTGCTCCCCTTCCTGAACCAGCCGCTCGAAAAACTTTCCGGCGTCTTCTTCGGCTTTGGTATAGGCCCCCAGTCCGGCCAGCCAGATCTGGCGGGCAGACCCCTTGATCTTGTCCGCAAGGTGCGGGTCGTTCTCTGGCAATTTATCATCTTGATCGGACATGGCTACCTCTTGGAAACGGGCAAATGCGTCACTCCGGCTATTGTATTACAGCTGTCCCATGATTTCAGTGCCATCAGAAGTGTACCGCCAGGCCGCATGGTAACAGGCCCCGGTATAAGCACTGCTTCGATATGAAAAAATGTTTTCAAAGGAACCCGTCGCGAGCTTGAACTGTTTAAAATATGGTCAATACTTCCAGATACCGGTATCCCAGTCGATGCCGGTTTGTCTGGAAGTCTTTCATGGATACTACTCGCACGCCTCTGCCCGGCATCCCATGCCGGGCTTTTTTATGCCCATACTTTGTTGATACGCCGCCGACAGGTATGATTCTGATCATACAGAGAGCCCGATCCACCCAGTTCCGGGAGAAAGGTTGTGCAGATCAGAAAAATCGATGAAACCATTTCAGTCGCGCCCCAGATTACCGCAGACGAGGTAGCTGAAATCGCCCGCCTGGGCTTCAGGACCCTGGTGGCCAACCGCCCCGACGGCGAAGAATTTGGTCAGCCCGCCATGTCCGAGCTCGAAGCGGCCGCCGAAGAGCACGGGCTGCAGTGGGTATACCTGCCCGTCCAGTCGGGCCATATCACGGATGAGGACGTTGCCCGGTTTGCTCCGATGATGCAGGCTGCAGAGAAACCGATCCTGGCGTTTTGCCGGTCCGGCACACGCTGCACCGTACTTTGGGCGCTGAGCGCAGTTCGTGAGCAGGAGCCCCAGGCGGTTCTTTCCAGAGCCCACAACGCCGGCTACGACATTACCGGCCTTCTTCCCCGTCTGCTCCAGCATGCAGGCCAGAAATAACCGACCGACTTCCGGATTGTAAACATGCAATTTAAAGCAACTGAGAACTTCGACCACCGCCGGCCGGAGCGCCTGGGCATACTGATTACAAACCTTGGCACGCCCGATGCCCCCACTACGCCGGCCCTGCGCCGTTACCTGGGTGAATTCCTGTGGGACCCAAGAGTGGTCGAAGCCCCCCGCCCGCTATGGTGGCTCATTCTGCACGGCGTTATTCTGCGTATCCGGCCCAGGCGCAGCGCTCAGGCATACTCTACGGTCTGGCAAAGCGGTGGCTCTCCCCTGCTGATCCATACCGCCGATCAGGCAGAAGGCATCCGCCAGGCTCTGCAGGCAAAGTATGGCAACGATGTGGTGGTCGGGTTTGCCATGCGCTACGGCAACCCCTCCATCCCTCGTGTTCTGGATGAGATGGACCAGCAAGGCGTACGCAAGCTTCTGGTGTTGCCACTTTACCCGCAGTACTCGGCCTCCACCTCGGCCTCTACGTTTGATGCCATTGCGGCGGACTTCACCCGGCGCCGCTGGTTGCCGGACTTCCGCTTTATCTCGCATTATCATGACTACCCGCCTTACATCGAGGCTATGGCCAGCCACATCGAAAAGCACTGGGCGGAGCACGGCCGCCATCAGAAGCTGGTGTTTTCCTACCACGGAATACCACTGAGTTACCTCACCAAAGGCGACCCTTACTACTGCGAATGCCACAAGACTTCCCGGCTGCTCGCCGAACGCCTGGGCCTGACGGACGATCAGTATCTAACGACGTTCCAGTCCCGCTTCGGGCGGGAAGAGTGGCTGCAACCCTATACCGACGCCACCATGAAAAGCCTGCCCGGCAAGGGGGTAAAAACGGTCGATGTCTTCTGTCCCGGATTCTCGGCCGACTGCCTGGAAACCATTGAAGAGATCAACGAGGAAAACCATGGCTATTTTACCGAGGCCGGCGGGGAAGCTTTCAGCTACATCCCGTGCCTGAACGCCAGCCAGGAACATATAGACGCCCTGGTGCAACTGATAGAAGATAATCTGCAAGGCTGGGCGGTGCCGGCGAACCCGCCAGAGGGTCTTGAGCGGCGGGCGCAACTGGCCGCTGAGCGCAAACAGGCCAGCTGGCCCGACCGGGCCGATATCTGAGCGGGCATACGGGATGAAACTGAACTGCGACCTCGGGGAAAGCTACGGCGCCTGGAAAATGGGCCAGGATGAGCAGGTCATGCCCCTGATCGACATGGCCAACGTTGCCTGTGGCTTCCACGCAGCCGATCCCATGGTGATCCGCCACACCCTGGCACTGGCGGCTGAGCACAAGGTCGAGGTTGGCGCCCACCCTTCGTATTACGACCTCGCCGGGTTCGGGCGCAGATCCATACCCCACAGTACCGACGAGATCGAAGCACTGATGCTCTACCAGCTGGGGGCACTGGATGGCATGTGCCGCGGACAAGGGCTTGAACTGAGCTACGTCAAGCCCCACGGGGCACTGAACAACGACATGATGAAGGACTCTGAAATTCTCGCGGCGGTCATGAAAGCAGTGAGGAGCTTCCGGGCCGGCCTGCCTCTGATGGTACCGGTGTCGCTGGCATACAAAACCCACCAGGCCCTTGCCGCACAGCTTGGGGTTCCCTTGCTGCTCGAAGCCTTTGCAGACCGGGCATACGACGATCAGGGGCTGCTGGTGTCCCGCCAACACCCCGGTGCGGTCCTTCACGAGCCAGACCAGATCGTCCGGCAGGCCCTCTCCTTTACCCGCCAGGGCGGTGTCACCAGCATCAGCGGTCAATGGCTGGAGCTGCCTGCGCACAGCCTCTGTGTCCATGGTGACAACGAGGCCGCGCTTGAGGCCGTGCGGGCCATCCGTGCAGCGATTGGTCGTGTCGGTGAAGCTTGAGCACGTTGCCGAAGATGCCGTTCTCATTACCTTCGGTGACGATATCGATGAAACCCTGCCCCCAGCGATCGCCGCGGTTGTCGACAGGCTATCAGAGGCTGAGCTGCCCTGGCTGGTAGATCTGGTGCCTTCCTACACCACGCTCCTGGTGGTGTACGACCCGGTCGGGACTGATTTCCGGCAGGCAGAGTGTTATCTGCGCCAGGCCATCCAAACCGCCCTCTCATCCGATCCGGACTCAACAACAGCAGCGCCATCCCGCACCGTGGAACTCCCGGTGTACTACAGCCCGGAAACCGGCCCTGATCTTGAGCAACTGGCCGGGTACGCCCGCACCACTGTCGACCGCCTGATCCAGACCCACACAGAAACCCGCTACACGGTTTATGCACTCGGCTTTGCGCCGGGTTTTGCGTTTATGGGCCAGGTTGATCCGAGCATTGCCTGCCCACGTAAAAGCTCGCCCCGTAAACGCGTACCGGCTGGCAGCGTGGGCATCGCAGGCCGGCAGACCGCAGTGTATCCCACCGCATCGCCTGGCGGCTGGCAATTGATCGGCCGGTGTCCGGTCAGCCTGTTTAACACCCGTAACCTGTCTCTCCTGCAGGTGGGCGATCAGGTGGCGTTCCGGGCCATAGGCCGGGAGGAATTCCTGGCGCTGGGAGGAACTTTGTGAACGCTCTGGAAATCCTCAATCCGGGAGTGCATTGCACCCTTCAGGACGAGGGCCGGCTGGGTTATGGCCGTTATGGCCTCGCCCGCGGCGGCGCCATGGATCTGAGGGCGTATCGGTGGGCCAACAAACTGCTGGATAACCCGGCTGGTGCGGCCACCCTTGAGCTCATCTCCGGGGGCCTGCGGGCCCGCTGCCATGGTTGTACCCAGGTGGCTATTACCGGTGCCGAAGCGGCGGTGACGGTAAACGGCCATGCCGTACCGATGTGGCAGACCCTCTTGCTCAACGAAGGGGATGAACTTGCCATTGGCCATTCCCGACGCCACCGCTTTATCTACCTCGCCCTGGCCGGAGGAATTCGTGGTCCGGCGCTCTTTGGCAGCCGGTCGGTGGTGGTACGGGAAGGCTTCTCAGAAACCCCCGTTGTACAGGCGGGGGATCGTGTTGAACCCGCCGGTGAGGCTTCTGACGTACCAGCGCGGACGACACCTGCGCAGGCCCGTGCGTATTTGGCCGAGCCGCCGGTCCTTCGTTTTATACCCGGTTATCAGTATCAGGATTTCAGCCGGGCCGATATCCTGCGCCTGACCACCCAAACCTATCAGGTAACGGGATTATCGGACCGTATGGGCTTTCGGCTGGAGGGGCAGGCTCTGGTTGAGCCGCCGCCAGGGATCATTTCCGAAGGCTTGTGCCCCGGGGCTATTCAGATTCCGGGAGACGGTCAGCCCATTGTGCTGATGGCGGACAGCCAGACGATCGGGGGTTACCCCAAACCCGGAGTGGTCTGCCGCCTCGATCTCGGCCGGCTGGCGCAACAACTCCCGGGAGGCCGGGTTTACCTGCAGGAAACCGATCTGGCGACGGCTCAGAACCAGCGTCGGCTGTTCGAACTTTATTTCAGGAAGACCCAATGGCGTGAGGACGGCAAATCTCTGGCCTGGCAGTAACGCCCGGCACTGCTGAACAGTTTTCAGCCGGAGCAGACAGAATAATCA
>DATGNB010000009.1:0-3626 GCA_035306945.1 Marinobacter sp. | reverse complement strand
GAAGTCGGCCTTGAGCACGATGCAGGCTTTTACGGTTTCACCGCGGCGTTCGTGGGGCACGGAGATGATGCAGCACTCCTGGATCGCCGGATGGCGGTACATGAGGCTTTCCACCTCGGTGGGCCACACTTTGAAGCCGGAGGCGTTGATCATGCGCTTGACCCGGTCGACCATGAAGAAGTAACCCTCTTCGTCGAAGTAGCCGATATCGCCGGTGCGGAAGAACTGCTTGCCGTCGATCTCGATGAAAGACTTGGCGGTTTCGTCCGGACGCTTCTAGTAACCCTGGAAGATCATCGGGCCGTGGCTGACGATCTCGCCCACTTCACCAGGCTCTTTCTTCTCTTGCAGGGTTTCCACGTCGATGATGCGGGCGTCCACATCGAACACGGGAATTCCCAGGCACTGGGGCTTGGGCCGGTGGTTGGGGTTGATGTGGGTGGCCGCGACGGTTTCAGAGAGTCCGTAGCCTTCCACATAATTCAGGCCGGTCATCTGGTGGAGCTTCTCGGCAATGGCCTTGGGCATGGCCGCGCCACCGCCGCCGATGGAACGCAGGCTGGAGATGTCGTATTTCTCGATGTCCGGGTTGGACAGGAAATCCACCACCATGGTGACGATGTTGACCCAGGCGGTGATGCGATAGCGCTGGATCAGTTCCGCCGCCACGGTACGGTCCCAGCGGGTCATGATGACAAAGGAGCAGCCCGCGTAGATCGGGCCGTTCATGGCGCCCTGCATACCCGTTACGTGGAAGTAAGGCAGCGTGGCCAGGATCACGGACTCGCTATTAACGCCATTCCAGAGTACCCGGTGGAGCGCGGTGGACATCACCGAGCGATGGGTATGGGTACAACCCTTGGGCAGGCCGGTGGTACCGGAGCTGTAAGGGATCACGCAGAGGTCATCGGGTCCGGCAGTATGGGGGCCAGGCTGGCAGCCGGCAGCCAGTGCCGCACGCAGGCTGACACAGCCCGGTGCATCAATATCTTCGGCCTTGAGTTGCACTTCGGCAGGCAGGTTCAGCTCGGTGGGCTTGCGCACATATTCGCTATAGGCGGTGTAGATCACGGTTTTGAAGTCGCCCATGCCAACAAAGGACTTCACATGGTCCACCAGTTCCTGGCCACAGATACAGACCTTGGCGTCGGTGTCGGCAATGTAGTGCTCCAGCTCCGCCGCCCGGTTCATGGGGTTGACGGGTACCACGGCGGCATCGGCCCGCAGGATGGCGTAATAGCCGATCACCCACTGGGGCGAGTTCTGCATATACAGCAGCACCCGGTCGCCCTTCTCCACGCCCTGCTGTTGCAGGTAGCCGGCCAGCGCCTCGACTTCGGCCAGCAGTTCACGGTAGCTGATCTCGGTGTCGTAATAGACGATGGCGGTCTTGTCCGGATAGCGGCGAGCGCTGATTTCCAGGTTGGTGAACAGGCTCGTCTCCGGCAGAGACAGCGTCTTGGGCAGGTTGGCCGGCCAGTGTTCGAAATGTCGAGAAAACATGGTTACAACTCCTCTCTTATTCTGCCTTGCCCGCAAGCTCGCTGGTGCTTCGCTCGTCGCCGGAGGCCGGCCATCCCCGAGCGTTGCGCAGGGGGCTGACGGAGATGCACTGTTCGCGCAGGGCGGTGACATCCGCCTCGCGTGCAAGGATATGTTTGGAATCACGCTCAAAGCCCAGCCACCAGTACGGCAAGCCACGGCTGTCTTCGCCGGCCCGTAACCGCGGGCGGCGGATGGAGCCTTGTGCCGGCTGGGTGAGGCGGGCGTGACGGATCACACTGGCGGCACAGGCGGGAAAGTTCAGGCTCCAGCAACAGTTGGGTGCGGAGTGTTGCCACAGCTCACGGATCAGCGGCTCGGCATAGGTTTCCACTGGCGACCAGTCCAGTAGATCCCGGTCAAAATAGGCCTGGCTCAGCGCAATGGCGGGCAGCCCCATGTGTTCAGCGGCCAGTACCGCGCCAACGGTTCCTGAATATTGTACGGAGTCGCTGATATTGGCACCGCAGTTGACGCCTGACAGTACCAGCTCCGGCGGATTCTGGTTCATCAGCTCGCCCAGGGCGAAAAACACGCAGTCGGCCGGGGTGCCCGACAGGGCATAGCGGCGCTCGCCGTGCTGATACAGGCGCAGGGGGGTGTGCAGGGAAATGCTCTGGCCGGCGCCGCTGCGGTCATGCTCCGGCGCCACCACCCACACTTCCTCGGCCAAACGGGCGGCAATGCGCTCCAGCACCACCAAGCCCGGTGCGCCGAAGCCATCGTCGTTGGTCAGCAGAATCCGTTTGAACAGGTACCCGCTCACGATTTGCCTCCGCTTTGGGCGATGCGCCAGCCGGCTTCCGCCAGGATGCTGGCCCGCTGGCCCACTTCCAGGGCATCGGCATTCGCCGCGTTGCCTTGTAATGCGCGGGCATAGACGCCCTGCACAATGGCGGCGAGCCGGAACAGGGAAAACGCCAGGAACACGTGCCAGTCGGGAATGCTGTCACGCCCGACCCGCTTGCAATAACGGGCCAGGATATCGGCCTCCTCGGGCACTCCGAGGGCTTCCAGGTCTTCGCCCACCAGGCCCCGCATGCCTTTGATTTCGGCGGGCAGGTGATAGGGCAGGCAGAAATAAGCGAGATCCGCCAACGGATGCCCCAGGGTGGACAGTTCCCAGTCGAGAATGGCCATAACCTTGGGTTCGGTCGGATGGAGGATCAGGTTGCCCAGGCGGAAATCACCGTGGGCGATGGCGCACTCGTCGGTGGCCGGGATGTTTTCCGGCAGCCAGGCCATGAGTTTTTCCATGGCGGGCATGTCACCGGTGCGGGACGCCAGGTATTGCTTGGTCCAGCGGCTCACCTGACGCTCGACATACGCCTCGGGGCGGCCGTAACCGGATAATCCCACTGCGTTGACATCCACCCGGTGCAAATCCGCCAGGGTGTCGATGGCCGAGAAGTGGATGGGCTGACGCTCCGCCCGGTCCACCGCCAGCAGGGCCGGATGGCTGATAATGCGGCCTTCCACATAATCCATCACGTAAAACGGGGTGCCGATGATGCTGTCGTCCTCGCACAGGAAACGGGCCGGCGGCACCGGCAGATCGGTGTGATCGGCCAGGGCGCGGATGATCTGGTACTCCCGTTCCACCATGTGGGCCTTGGGCAGCACCTTGCCGGGCGGCTTCTTGCGCAGCACGTAGCGGCGCTGGCCTACCTCCAGCAGGTAGGTGGGGTTGGACTGTCCGCCCTGGAACTGCAACACCCGCAGCTCACCCTCGAACTCGGGCAAGTGCTGGCGCAGGTAGGCGGCCAGTTTCTGCTCGTCGAGTCGGTGCGCTTCCAGTACTTCTACTAGTTGGGGAGCGATGCTCATGGTTTTGTTACACCTAAATGGTTATAAGCGGATTTGTGGGCGATTTGTTGAGATGGCGTTCATCGGAACGAAGGGCTCTGCCGGCACTAATACTTCCCCCTTTCTTAAAGGGGGATTGAGGGGGATTTCCTCAGACAGACTCGGAACCGCAAGCCCCTATCAGCTGCTGCATATTCCCGTTCCTTGCCAGCCCATATCCCACAACATGCGGTACAGTCGGCGTAGGATGTATCCGGGTGCTCTGCAGAAATCCCCCC
>DATGNB010000008.1:0-2734 GCA_035306945.1 Marinobacter sp. | reverse complement strand
GATGATTGCCGCCAAGCACCAACCGGAAACCGCCCAGGGCTGGTTATCCACCCGGGAAATCCGTGGCCGGGGGTATTTTGACGGTGAAGTAAGCGTGCTGAACCTGCTGGCGCACACCTGCTGCCACGAGTTTGCCCATTTACTGCAGCACAGCGCCGGGCAGCGGCATTATGGCTCGGTGCATAACCGGCATTTCTATGAAGCGCTGGATGAGTTGCATAACAGCGGCGCCGCCGGGGCTACCCGACAGTATCTGAGTGAACAGGCAACGTTGGCCGGTATCGAACTTTCGGGCGCAGCCTTTGAACTGCCGAGCCCGAAGCCGGCCCGGCAGCAGTGGCAGGTCGGGGATGCCGTGCGTTTTGGTGACGGGCGCAGCGAGAAGAAAGGTGAGGTCATCCGGGTTAACCGTAAAACCTGCACCGTTCTGGTCAGCCACCAATCCCGCCTGTTGCGCTATCGCGTGCCTCTGCAGTTGTTGAGCCCGGCGGCTTGATTGTCAATCACGGCGGACATGGACATCAACGCCCGGGCCACTTCTGGCAAGCGTTTACCCTGATCCATCGCCAGTTTCCTCAATAAACGGTGGGCTTCGTCGTTGCTGATGTTGCGGTGTTCCATCAGCAGCAAAACGGCTTTTTCCTGGATACGGCGGTCTTCCAGGGCTTCTTTGGCACTTTGGAGTTCTTCGGACATCTGGCGCAGTCGGCGAGTTTGCGCCTGAACCAGGTCAAAGATCGACCGGCCTGCCTGTTGCCCGACACCATCGCCGGCCCAGGCATCCACCGTGCGTGCGTCCACGCCATTATCACAGACCACCAACACCGGAGTTGCCGGGGAGCTTCGTTGTTCCAGTGAGGCCAGCAAGGTTTCCTGGTGAGCCAGTGTTTGACGGGCTTCGGTGTAGCGTTCCACGCAGCGATGATGAAAGGCGCTTTCGATGGAGTCTTCAATTTTTTTGAGATCATCCATACGCTCAGTCATCAGATGGAACCAGTGGTCCGCCAATCCTTCATCCAGCGTTTTAAAGCGCCCGACAGACACTGCCTTCTGCCGCATCCGTTCAATCTCCAGCTCCCGAGGGTGGGCGCGAAGGGCTTGCCAGAGCCCCAGACTCTCTTCGTGGGCGAAGTTTACAAACACGTCAAAACACCGTTCCTGCGCCTCAACCAGGTGCATCATGCGCCGTGACAGTGCACTGTCGAACTGGCCGCTGGAGAACCCGGCCGAGCCCGCGGCCCGTTCCTGGCCACTGTATTCCTTGCCATTCATGACATGCACCATAGCTACCAGTAGGCCCGCAATAGACGGTTCAGCCACGGTTTCAGCGGCTTCAAATACCACTGTGATCAACTTATGGATGGTGTCGCAGTACCAGTCCGTGGCCTCTTCCACGCTGGCAGACTGCTCTGACACCCGGCGCCGCATTTCTGGAAGTTGATCGAGACAGTGCAGGGCACCGGCAATGTGTCCAAGCAACGGACTGCTGACCGGGTGGTCGGTCAGGTCATGCTGGATGTCCGCCAGCGCCTCCCGGAAGATTGAGGCCAGCTGTTCGTTCTGTTTCAGCACCAAGTCCCGCTCCCTGGCGAAGCGCTGACACCCGGAACCCAGAAACAGGTTGGTAGCACCCCGCTCCCGTTGCAGCCCGTGCACCAGGTTGCCCACGCTTTGCACCAGCCGGCCCATCTGCAGAAAGTACTCCAGGTTGCGGACCTCGCACTGTCGGGAGGCGATCAGGAAATCCGCGGCAGTCGCCGCGGCGGTCACGTGCGGATGGCGTTGGGTATTCATGGTGCAGCTCCTTGTATCAGCACACAGCTAATTTCTGTCTGACAGGGATGCAGCAATTAACAGGCCAGAACCACCAGCCTCATCATCGTGCAACTTGCCCCATCCCGGGGCACCTTTTCGCCTGTTACGGAGTCGGCCAAACGGCCAGAACCGCTAACCCTCTGAATTTAATGGCTTTGAAAAGTTGGCATGGAGATCGCTTTGACCTAACCAAGGACGACTGTCCCGGCCAAGGAATCAGGCCGGACCATCAGATCATTGTTGTTGGCATTGGCGCCGGACCATCTGTTCTCCTCGGAGGACATGATGCTCCGGCTTTTTTTGTTTGGAGAGGCAGCCCATGAGTAAACAAACCCTGATTGTGATCGGCAACGGCATGGTTGGTCATCACTTCCTGGAGCAATTCACCCAGTCGCCGGCTGCCGGGAGTTTTAACATTCTGGTGTTCGGGGAAGAGAAGCAACTGGCCTACGACCGGGTACATCTGTCGGAGTACTTCAGCGGCTCCAGCCATGCGGATCTCGCGATGGCCACGGCAGACTGGTATGCGGAGCAGGACATTGATCTGCACCTGCATGAGCCGGTTACCGCCATCGACCGGGACGCCCGGGTGATAACCACCGCCAAGGGCGTCTATCCCTATGACGAACTGGTACTGGCCACCGGCTCCTATCCGTTTGTACCGCCGATTGAAGGCAACGACCGGGACGGATGCTTTGTGTACCGCACCCTGGACGACCTGGACGCCATTCAGGCCAGCGCCCAATCGGCAAAAACCGGCGTGGTGGTGGGCGGCGGCCTGCTGGGGCTGGAAGCGGCGAATGCCCTGAAAAGCCTCGGCCTGCGGGCCCATGTGGTGGAATTCGCCCCGCGCCTGATGCCGGTGCAGCTGGACGATCAGGGCGGCGCCCTGTTGCGTCAGAAGATCGAGGACCTCGGC
>DATGNB010000007.1:0-10122 GCA_035306945.1 Marinobacter sp. | reverse complement strand
ACCTTAAGGTTGTTCTATAAACCCCGCTCATTTATAGAGTATTGATGACCGGATAAAAAGTATTAGTTTGTGACCAAATGTACTTCTGCCTGTGCCGTCACGGATTTAACTGTGGTTTTCACCGGGTGCAATCAAGGCTCGGGTACAATACCATTTCCAGCATAGCACTTTATCGCTGGTTCGCTCTGCTGACCGGTTCGTGTTTTCACATTGAAATTCCAGGAGACTCTGATGACAGTCCGGCTCGGGATCGTAATGGATCCCATAGAAGACATCAGCTTCAAGAAAGACAGTTCGCTGGCGATGTTGCTGGCGGCGCAGAAACGAGGTTGGCAGATCGAGTACATGGAGCAGCACGATCTGTACCTGGCGGGCGGCCAGGCCCGTGCCCACACCCGCGATCTCACTGTGCACATGGACCCGGAGACCTGGTACAGCTTTGGCGCCAGTCAGGACCGGGCCCTGGGCGATCTGGATGTCATTCTGATGCGCAAGGACCCGCCGGTGGATCGAGAGTTCCTGATGGCCACCTATATATTGGGGGCTGCTGAGCAGCAGGGTGCGCTGGTGGTCAATCCGGCGGCCACACTGCGGGATTGTAACGAGAAGCTGTTTGCCACCCAGTTCGAGGATCTCACGCCGCCGTTGATCGTCACCCGTTCCTCCCAACGTTTCCGGGAGTTCTATGCCGAGCATGGCGACATCATCATGAAACCGGTGGATGGCATGGGTGGTCGGTCGATCTTCCGGGTCAAGGAAAACGATGCAAACCTCGGGGTCATCATTGAAACCCTGACCAACCATGGCGCCCACCAGGCCATGGCGCAGAAATTCATTCCGGAAATCACCGACGGCGACAAACGGATTCTGCTGATTGAGGGCGAGCCGGTGCCTTACGCCCTTGCGCGAATTCCATCCCAGGGTGAAAATCGCGGCAACCTGGCGGCCGGCGGGCGCGGTGAGGGGCGTGAGCTGACCCAGCGGGATCGGGAAATCTGTGCCCGGGTAGCGCCGGTGATCAAGGAGAAGGGGTTGATGTTTGTCGGGCTGGATGTGATCGGCGACTATCTCACCGAGATCAACGTCACCAGTCCGACCTGTATCCGCGAACTGGATGCGGCCTTTGGCATCGACATTGCCGGCATGCTGATGGATGCCATTGATCGGCGCCTGGGCCGGAGCTGATCCAGGCTCCTCCAGGCACGTGCAGATTAACTTTCAGGAAAGGTAATGGCAGTTCAGGTAAGCGATTTCGACCGGTTGTCCTTCACGCTCTTCATGGCGCTGGCGGTGCATGCCATTGTGGTTCTGGGCATTACCTTTGCTCCGGAGTCTCCCCGTTCGTCTGCCCAGACCATGGAGATTACGCTCTCCCAGTTTGATGATGAGCAGGCGCCCGAGCAGGCGGATTTCCTGGCTCAGACGAGCCAGCAGGGCAGCGGCACGGAAGAAGAGGCGATGGAGATGACCACGCCCGAACCGGCCGAAATCAGCCAGCCTGAAATGGCCCAGGTGCAGCCTGAGCCACAGACCACCACGCAGCCACAACCCAGGGAAGAGCGTGCGGTGGTCCAGACTGAAGCCACGGCCAGTCGGCGGGTAGAGCAGCCTGAGGACCGGTCGGAACCCGAGCCGGAACCGCTGCCGCCCAGCGAGCGCAAAAGCCTGATGGAGCGGAGCCTGGAAATTGCCAGCCTGGAAGCCCGTTTCGATGCCCAACAGCAAGCCTACGCCCGCAAGCCCCGGGTGATGCGGGTGACGGCGGCCTCCACCCTCAGGTCGAGCAACGCCTGGTACGTTCAGAACTGGGTGAACAAGGTAACCCGGGTAGGCAACATCAATTACCCGACCGAAGCGAGGCAGGCCGGCATTTACGGAAATCTGCGTATGCTGGTTTCTTTGCGCAAAGATGGCACAATCAAGGAAGTGGCGATACTCCAGTCGTCCGGCAGCACGGTGCTTGATGATGCCGCCATTCGCATTGTGCGCATGGCCGCGCCCTTTGCCCCCTTCCCGGAAGAAATGCAGCAGGAAGTGGACGAACTGGAGATCATACGTACCTGGTCGTTCCAGCAGCGGGGGCTTACATCCGGATGACAGCGTCCAAGCAAACCGACGGTAATCTCAGGCACCACTTTCTGGTGGCGTCACCGTGGCTCGCCGACCCCCGTTTCCATGGCGGCGTGATCTACCTCTGTGAGCACTCCGAAGACGGTGCCCTGGGGCTGATGATCAATCAGCCTCTGGATATCCATCTGGGGGAAATCCTGGAACAGCTGGATATGCATGGCGGTGAGCTGGACCTGCCGGTGTTCACCGGTGGGCCGGTGCAGCCGGAGCGAGGCTTTGTGCTCCACTCGCCGGGCCAGCAATGGCAAAGTACTGCGTTGGTGACCGATGACGTCCTGCTGACCACTTCCCGGGATATCCTTGAGAGCATCGGCCGCGACGAGGGGCCAGACGAATTTCTGGTGGCACTCGGGTATTCGGGCTGGGGTGAAGGGCAGCTGGAAGAGGAGCTGGGCAGTAACGCCTGGCTGACCTGTCCGGCCAGCACCGATATCCTGTTCCGGACGCCGGTCAGCAAGCGTTATGAGGCGGTACTCCGGTTGATTGGTGTTGATCTGAACCAGCTCAGTGATTCGGTGGGCCATGCCTGAACCAGGTAACCGCCGGCTGCTGGCTTTTGATTTCGGAACCCGTCGCATTGGTGTTGCTTCCGGCCAGGAACTGCTCGGCACCGGCCAACCCCAGGCCATGATCCCGGCGAGGGACGGCATCCCGGACTGGCAACAGATCGAGAAACTGCTGGCGGAATGGCAGCCGGATGTCGTGCTGGTTGGGTTGCCGCTGAATATGGATGACACCGAGAACGACATGTGCGCCCGGGCCCGCAAGTTCGGCAAGCGCCTGCACGGTCGTTTTCATGTGCCGGTCGAGATGGTGGATGAGCGACTGACCAGCTTTGAAGCCAAGGGCGATGTGATGGCTGCCGGTGGCAGCCGTGATTTTGGTCGCCACGGGGTGGATGACCGTGCCGCGGTACTGATACTGGAAACCTGGTGCCGGGAACAGGCCGGCTGACCTGACTGATGAGGCTCTGATGACCGCATTGATGGATATCAACCAGTTGCTGGATGAACTGGAAACCGGGTTACGCCGGATTCTGGAGCAGCGTGGTATCGACAACCCCGTGCTGATTGGCATTCGCACCGGTGGCGTTTGGCTGGCCGATGTCATTGGCAAACGCCTGGGTATTGAGCAGCCATTTGGTGAGCTGGATATTTCCTTTTATCGGGACGACTTCAGCCGCATTGGCCTGAATCCCAGGGTAACGCCCTCCAGTTTGCCGTTCGACACCGAAGGCCGTGACATTATCCTGATTGATGATGTGATCATGAGCGGGCGAACCATCCGTGCCGCGATGAATGAGATCTTCGATTACGGCCGTCCTGCCAGTATCATACTGGCCACTTTGATTGATCTGGGTGCCCGGGAACTGCCGATCCAGCCTGATGTGGTCGGCCACTCCCTGGCGCTGGAAGCGCATCAGCGTATCAAGTTGCGCGGCCCCGACCCGTTGCGCATCGAACTTCAGGAATCCGGGCAGTAATACCCCCAATTGACGACAGGCGAGCCATGACCGCAAACGATCCCTCCCCGAACCACTTGCAGCTGACCCGGGACGGTCAGTTGCGGCATTTTCTCACTTTGGACGGCCTGGGCCGGGAGCTGCTGACCGACATCCTGGATACCGCCGATTCCTTCATCGAGGTGGGCGAGCGCAGTATCAAGAAGGTGCCGCTGTTGCGGGGCCGCACCGTTGTGAACCTGTTCTTCGAATCCAGCACTCGCACCCGCAGTACCTTCGAACTGGCCGCCAAGCGGCTGTCTGCCGATGTGCTCAATCTGGACATTAACACCTCCGCCACCTCCAAGGGCGAATCCCTGTCTGACACCCTGCTGAACCTGGAAGCCATGGCCAGTGACATGTTTGTGGTGCGACATTCCCAGAGCGGGGCGCCACACTTTATTGCCGAAAGCGTGACTCCGGGCGTGGCCATAATTAATGCCGGCGACGGCCGCCATGCCCACCCCACCCAGGCGATGCTCGACATGCTGACCATTCGCCAGCACAAAGGGCGCTTTGAGGGCCTGAAAGTGGCCATTGTGGGCGATGTCCTGCACTCCCGGGTGGCACGTTCCCAGATCCGTGCCCTGAATGAGCTGGGTGCCGAAGAGGTGCGGGTCATTGGCCCCGGCACACTGTTGCCGAGAGATGTGGAAGGCCTGGGCTGCACCGTGGAATACGACATGGCCCGGGGCATGAAAGACCTGGATGTGGTGATCATGCTGCGGCTGCAAAAGGAACGGATGGAAGGCGCCCTGCTACCCAGCGAACGGGAATTCTATCGCCTGTATGGATTGAGCCAGGACAAGCTGGCGCTGGCCAGGCCGGACTGCATTGTGATGCACCCGGGGCCCATAAACCGGGGTGTGGAGATCGAATCGGCGGTGGCGGATGGTCCCCAATCGGTGATTCTGAACCAGGTGACCAACGGCATCGCCATCCGTATGGCGGTTATGTCCATGGCAATGGGCGGGCAAATGGCAGAGCGACAGCAAAGACAGATCGACAGTGAGGGAATCCGGGCATGAGTGGTAGCCAGCATGACAACAGTAACAGCCTGGTGATTACCGGTGGCACCTGGTTCGACGGTAGCGGGCGACTGACCGACAATCCCGGGCTGTTGGTTCGCGATGGCAAAATTGCGGCTGTTGGGCCTGATGCGCAGGAGACTGGAGCAGCCGGGAGCTTTGACGCCAGTGGCTGTGTGATTTCTCCGGGATTTGTGGATTTGTGTTGCAACCTCCGGGAACCCGGCAATGGTCAGAAGGGCAATATTGCCTCAGAAACCCGGGCTGCTGCCCACGGCGGATTCACTACGGTCTGCGCCAGCCCGGAAACCTCTCCGGTCAATGATTCCAGCGCCGTGACTCATCTGATTCGAGAAGGTGCGGCTACCCGTGGTGTGGTGAATGTGTTGCCCATTGGTGCCATCACCCGTGGCCTGGAAGGTGATTTGCTCAGTGATATGGCGGGCCTGAAGAACGCCGGTTGCGTGGCGGTGGGTAACGGTTCCCGTGGCGTACGCAATGCCCGGATTCTGCGCCGGTGCATGGCCTATGCCCAGACCTTCGGCCTGACGGTGATGTTCAGTCCGGAAAACCAGGCCCTGGCCGCTGACGGCTACGCCCACGATGGCCAGGTGGCCACTCGCCTGGGCCTGCTGGGCATTCCGGAAGTGGCCGAGACGGCCGCCGTCATGGAAATGCTGTTGCTGGCGGAGGAGACTGGGGTGCGGCTGCACCTGAGCCAGTTGTCCTGTGGCCGCAGTGTCGAGATGCTGGCGGACGCCCGGAATCGGGGAATCCAGGTGACGGCCGATGTGGCCATGCATCAGTTGGTATATACCGAAGACGCACTGGCGGGCTTTGACAGCCGCTTCCACGTTCGCCCCCCGCTGCGTTCCGAGGCCGATCGCCAGGCGCTGCTGGCCGGCGTTCGCGAGGGTGTGATTGATGCCATCGTCAGCCAGCACCAGCCCCATGACAGCGCCGCCAAGCAGGCGCCACTGCCCGCCACAGAGCCTGGGCTGTCCAGCATCGAGAGCGTCTTGTCCCTGGGCTTGGGGCTGGTCGCAGCCGGTGAACTGGAGATGGCCGGCCTGCTGTCGGCCCTGACTCTTGGCCCATCACGGGTTCTGGGCCGGGCATGGGCGCTGGCTGAGGGTGCTGCTGCCGACCTATGTATTTTCGATCCCAAAGGCCATTGGCTGCCCTCTGCATCTACCCTGGTGTCAGCCGGACATCATACTCCCCAGTTTGGGCATGAGTTGCCCGGGCTAATGAAGCTGACACTGGTTGGCGGTCGAACTGCCTGGCAATAGCTGCACCCCCGAAAATGCGGCAGAGGTTGGCCAACCTCTGTCGACACCATCACAGATTACCCTGTTTTTGCTGAAAAACCCTTGAAGAGAGGCGCCTGAGCCAACGTATTCTATGGCAGGGCCACTTATGGTCGTGTAAAGGACGACGGAGAATACCGGCGGCCTGCGGTGCCGGTGTCCGACAATAATAAATCAGGAGTCATCCCGTGAAATCAGTCAGTTTTTCCCGCCGTATTGCCATGGCGGCTGCCTTGTGCGCCAGCATGGTTACCCCTTCCCTGGTAAAAGCCGATGCCGAGATTCTCGAGCGCAGCTTTTGTGTGTTCGATCCCGTGGGTGCCAATGGCCCCCTGTTTGCAATTACCAAAGAGTTCCAGCCGGTTGCCATGCAGCGAGGCATCAGGCTCAACTTGCGGGCCTATACCGATGAAAAGGTCGCCGCTGAAGACTTCAAGGCTGGCCAGTGTGATGCGGTACTGCTGACGGGCACCCGCGCCCGGGAGTTCAACAAGTTCACCGGCAGCCTGGAGGCCATGGGTGCTGTCCCTGGCGAGCAGGAAATGCGGTTGCTGTACAACACCCTGAGCCAGCCCCAGGCGCGCCAGTTCCTGGTTGAAGGTCCCTACGAGGTCGCTGGCGTATTCCCCGGTGGTGCCATTTACCTGCACACCCGTGATCGCAACGTCGATTCCGTTGAGAAGCTTCAGGGTAAGCGCATTGCCACCCTGGATTACGACAGCGCGTCGGTGCGTATGGTTCGTCACGTGGGCGCGTCAGTGGTGGGCTCCAATTCCGCCAATTTCGCTGGCAAGTTCAACAATGGCAGTGTTGATCTGGCCTACGCCCCGGCCGTGGCCTATCAGCCATTGGAGTTGTACAAGGGCGTCAACGAAAAGGGCGGTGTTTTCAAGTACGCCCTGGCATATATGAACTTTCAGGTGATTATCCATACCGACCGTTTTCCGGATGATGCCGGCCAGATGGTGCGTGATGAATCGATCAAGCGGATTGATCAGGCCTACGAGATCATCGCTGAGGCAGAAGCTGGCATTCCGGAAGAAGTGTGGATGCACCCGCCCCAGGAAGATGTGGCTGAGTACGACCGGATGCTGCGCCAGGTAAGGCTGTCTTTGCTGGAGGATGGCGTGTATGACGAGCGTGCCATCAAACTGATGCGTGCCATTCGTTGCCGGGTGGACGGTTCACGTTCCGAGTGCGCGTCTTAAGAGTGCCACTGGCATTACCAGGCAGAGGCCGGCCCGCCATTGGCGGGCCGGTTCCGGTTAACGGATCGCGTCTTTCAGGGCCTTGCCGGCCTTGAACCCGACCGTCTTGCTGGCGGGAATCTGGATGGTGGCGCCGGTTTGTGGATTCCGGCCACTGCGCGCCTCGCGGGAGCGAATGCTGAAGGTGCCGAAGCCAATGAGGGTGGTGTCTTCACCCCGGGCTGCCGCAGCAGATAGCTGATCGGTAAAGGCGTTGATGACTTCGCTGGCTTTTTCCCGGGTCAGGCCGGTTTTCTCGGCAATGGCGGCGGCAAGCTCTGGTTTGCGCATCGGATACTCCTGTTTGATTTCGTTCTGATTATTGTATTTGACCGCAGGGCACGCCCGGCGGTTGAAGCAATCTATAGTGGCTTTGGCCGAAATGTGCAAATCCCGTTCGGTAACGATGTGTGCCCGGAGGCGTCATTTGCGGGGTCAGTCTCATAAACCGGAGCCCGGTTTGGCCATAATGCAGGGCTGTTTACAGGATGTAACAAACGCGTTCTGGCTGTGTCAGGCGCTGACGTATTCTGAATAACACAAGAATAAAAGGGTGTTGATGCTATGAATGACTTCCGCAAAGTGGGATCCCGAGTCCGTGGTCTGCTAGCCGCTGTTGGTACCAGCCTGGTGCTCACCGGTTGTGGTGCCGTTAACCACATGATCTATAAAACCACCGGTGATGTGATGCAGGGCTTTTCCCGCAATCACACGGTGCCTTACCTGCTGGAGTCGGATGACCTGGCCATGGGTTGCTCCATGAGCGAGGCCACCGCCCCGTTACTGATGTCGTTTGGCCGGGTGACCAGCGAACCGGATCAGCTTGCGGTTATGTTGTACCTCTCGGCGGGCGGTTGCGCCGAGGAGCAGGCCCGGGAGCATGAACTGGCGGCAGCGCGGGCGATGTATTCCATGAATGCCGGCGAGGCCCAGGACGCCATGATCCGGCAGAAGCGGGCCCATACCCAGGCGGCCAAGCGATATCTGAAGGGCTGGCAGCATCACCACGCCCATTACGGTGATCCGGACGGCGGAGAATGCCCGAAATTCAAGGATGACCTGGATGAGTTCATTTACCTGGCCGGCTTGCTGTCTGGATTGCAGGCATTGAATGCCCAGATTCAGGCGTCGTCTTCGATTGGTGTGCCATTCAACACCGGTTCGGTAGTCGGCCGCGCTACCCAGTGCCTGGACAACAAAAAGTGGTGGGGTGCTCCGATGGGGCTCAGGGCCACCGTCTGGGCCATGATTCCAGGTACCCAGCCCGAGGGCGAAGACGCCTTTGAACGACTGGCCATCGCCAGCAAACAGGGTGAGGAAGCCGGCGTCAGGCTCGGTCACGTTTTCCACGCGATCGCCGCCGTAAACAAGAACGACGAATCCTTGATCAAGTCGGTTATCCGGGATCACGCCGAATCGCTGAAGAATGACCAGGCCAGTGAACAGTGGCGGTTTGTCGATGCCATGGCCAGTAACATGCTGGTGGCCATCTCTGATCGCTTGTGGGTAGAGAATACTGGCCACCGGACTCCGATCGGTCAATTCGGCAGCTTCTGGGATGACCAGCGGGCGCCGGTCGAGACCATGGATCTGGATGATCTGCTGTAACTCCTTCAAATTCCAGGGTAGGTTTTATGACTAAGGGTGGTCTGCAACGTTCCGGGCTGGAATGGTTCTCTTCCTTGCCGGCGTGCCTGTTGCTGCTGGCTGTGGTGTTGTTCTCGACCAGCAGTGATATCCATAACCAGATGCTACGCGGTGGTGAGCAGCTCTGGAGTGGATACTACAAACTCCGCATGGATCCGGTGCAACCGGAGTGCAACCCGGACCGGGATATTGAAGCTGCGGTTGCGGAGGAAATGGCGGCAGGGGCTCCAGACGATGACCCCATGGCGGCTTTGCTTGGTGCACATGAAAAGAATCCGGCGGATGTCCGGCTGGCCATCGAGCGATCAGTCGGTGAGTGTCAGGCGGCCCATGCCAGCTATCTTGAGCTGCAGGATCAATTGACGCCCGGGGTGAAAGCCTATCGTGCGGTGGAATTGTTCGTGGCCGACCTGATCGCGTTCGGCCTGGCGGGTCAGCGATATATCCTGGTGATTCTGGTGATGCTGTGTGCGGTTACCGCAACCCTGACCCGACACCACATCGCCATGCGGGCCATGGAAACCAGGCTCGATTACATCGTGTCTCATACCCTGCAGACCATTGCCAACGCCATGCTGTTGGGCTCCAGTGCCATCTTCCGGCAATCCAGCCTGGGTAGCAGTTCTGCGGTTTCCGGTGAGGAGCTGATGCTCCACAATCTGTGGATTGTCGGTTTTGCCTGTCTCACCCTGGCCAGCCTGTATCGGCTGTTCCGGGTGCCCTCCAATCTACAGGAGGGTGGTCGGCTCGGGCAGGCCTTCCTTGCGGTGCCCTTGTACACTGTCATGTGCCTGATCTCCGGCACTTACTTCGCGATGATCGGCCACTCCTCGGGTATTGGTATCTACCTGGGTAAGATGATGGAGCTGTCGGACATGTTTCTGAACGTCGGCCTGTACGTTTGGGTTGGCATGATGCTCAAGCAGACCCGCCTCGCGACCCTCGTGTTCAATGTGTTCCGGCCCTGGCGAATGCCCCCGGAAATGCTGGCGGTTGTTGCCGTATTGGTGGCTGCTGTGCCGACGGCCTATACCGGTGCTTCAGGGATCTTTGTTATCGCCGCCGGTGCTGTGATTTACAGCGAACTGAGGGCCGCGGGCGCCAGGCGACACCTGGCCCTGGCGGCGACGGCCATGTCCGGTTCGTTGGGCGTGGTTCTGAGGCCATGTCTGCTGGTGGTGGTGATCGCCTACCTGAACCGGGAAGTGACGACCGACGAACTGTTCGGTTGGGGTATCTGGGTATTTGTCCTGACCGCG
>DATGNB010000006.1:0-13928 GCA_035306945.1 Marinobacter sp. | reverse complement strand
TCAGCGGTTCGATCCCGCTTGGCTCCACCAATTTCTAGTCCCCTTCGTCTAGTGGCCTAGGACTCCGCCCTTTCACGGCGGCAACAGGGGTTCGAACCCCCTAGGGGACGCCAATTCGGCTTGACGGTTTAGTCCACCGGATAGCCATCAAAAAAACCGCCTTCGGGCGGTTTTTTTGTGTCCGGAGAATTTTTCCGGTGCGGACCAGCAAGCGACTACCGGATGGCAATCGCGCCTTTGCCCACCCCTTCGTATGCCTTTACCCGGATCTCATCCTGCGGAAACTCGGCTTTCAGCGTGTCGGCCATATGGGCGGCGATCAGCTCTACGGTGGTATCGGTTCCCAGCATGTATACCCGGCTCTCTGGCAGCGTCAGGGTAAACTCCCCCTGGTTGGCTTCGTACTCAAAGGTAAGGTAGGGAACACCGTCGGCGCTGACAAACCGCCGGACGACGTCTTCTTCTGTGCCGACGTAGATATCCTGCCACAGTCTGGCCCAGCGTTGTTCCAGCGCAAGGTCGCGCCGCCCGTTGCGATCAATACGGATCGGGGACCGGTGGCCATGGGCGATACGCTGACAGTTGCCGGCGTGCTTCTTAAGGCCATGTACGTAATGGTAATACGCACCTTCAATGACGTCTTCGCGCAGATGGAGCTCCACCGAGGTCACATTACCGGGTAATACGGCTTTCAGCTCTTTTTCGAGCAGGGCAGCAACGGCAGAGGGCGTGACCCGGTCTGCCGACAACCAGACGACCGCTTCGTCCGGAGAGGAGTGCTCGATGTGGCTGCCATCGGACAGCTGCCAGACGAAGGTGTCCGGGGTTTCCTCGTTCCATTGGAGGCCCTCGTACCCTCTGGGGATCACCAGGCGGTGGTCAACGCGCTCGTCGATGACGCGTTTGATGGTGCGCTTTACCAGGCTGAAATCGAATACCATACCCTGGTCGTCCAGATTTCCCCCAAGCACAACGTCGGTAATCCAGCTTTCGCCCACAAGTCCGCGTACCGGGTCCAGATAAGCGAAGTCAATGACGGTGATATTGTCGACGAACAGGTGATTCATGAATGATCCGGCTGATTTGGTTGCATGGTGGCGGGATTCTAGCAAAAAACCATTGCTTCAGCAGTTTCTGCGGCATTCCGCCCGACAAGGAGAGCGGTATTCTAGCCAGCGGTTCACATTCATTGAATCAGCAGTTTCCGGCCCGGGCGATACCCATTGCCGGCGCGCAACCGGGTGTTGACACACCCGGGGCCTGGCAGTCCATCAGATGCGGCCTAGCCGAACAGGCCTGACAGCCAGGCAATGCCCACGCTGAAGATGCCCAGGCTGATGGCCAGGCTGAGGATGTAGAGCCTGGAGTTGGCCGAGCGTTGCTGCGACACGTACAGATCGATGGTGCGCTGGGCAATGTCTTCGGCGGTCTCCCGGGAAATTTCGTGGGCCTGCTGGATGGCTTCTGACTGCAGGGTCTGCCAGAACTCGGTGTCTATGGTCTGGACGTTGGTAATGTGATCCTTCAGCTCAGCCATGTGGCCGGGCGTAAAGCCGGTGGTTTTGGCCAGCTCTTTTTTGAGCGCCGAGATTTCCCGGCCCAGATTCATGTTTACTTCGGCCGCGACATCATCACGCAGGTTGCGGGTGCGCTCGTCTACAGTGGCGGCAAGCGCGTTCAGCCGTTCTTCGAGTTCCGCTTCCTGTTTGCTGCGAGTCTCATCCAGGGCTCTCCTGAGGTGGTCGTACTGTTCATCAAACAGATCGCTCAGCAGCTCATGCAGGCGGTTGTTGATGTTGGCTTTGACCGCTGAGCGTGAAATCTGCTCGATCAGATCCCCGGTCACTGGCACCGCCTCGGTGCCGGCATGGCCGTTCAGTGTGGTTTCGTCGGCGTGAGCCGGTTCCTGCTCCGCCTGCTCCGCCAGGTTGGCGGCAGGTTCGGGCAGGGAGCCCTTCTCGACGTCGCTGGCCAGTGCCAGCAGGGCCTGTTCCAGGCCATCCGTTTGCGGGGGCTTGGTGAGGATGCTGTAAATACCAAAATTTCTGGCTTCCTCGGTAAAGTCGGGAGACTTTTTGGAGGTGCACATGATGATCGGGATGCCAGCGGTATCGGGATTGCGCTTGATTGCTTTGGCGGCTTCAACGCCGTTCATACCGGGCATCAGGTGGTCCATAAAGATCACATCGGGCCGGCTGTTGTTCTTCAGGTAGTCCAGAGCTTCTTCTGCAGAGCTGGCCATGTTCACTTGCATGTCACGGCTCTCCAGCAGTTTGCTGAGCGCAAACCTCGCTACCTTGGAGTCGTCTACAAGCAGAGCATTCTTGATTGGCATGTCTCGTCCTCAACCTGTTACCGCTAACGCATGGGCCTGCGATCGGGTTCTGATTACCAGCCTTCCAGTTGCGGACACTGGGTGGCTCTGTAGCTTCGTTCCCGATAGCACACACCGGGTTCTGTCGAGCGGGCGGTAAATACCTCGCCAGCTGCTGTTGTCAGGCGAACCTGTCCATAGGGTTCGCCATGACGGAAAGTTGCTTCGATAGAGCTTCCGTTCGGGTTGCGTAACAGCCCGCGGCCATGGAAGCTGCCTTCCATATACTGCCCTTCGTATTTCTTCCCGTCGGCGAACACTTCGGTACCCTGGCCATGGAACTCGCCGTTGGAAAATTCGCCTTCGTAGGTACGGCCGTCAGGGTAGGTGAGTGCGCCCTGGCCGTGGAAGGTACCGTTGCGAAAACCGCCTACGTAGAGCATGCCATCGGCGGTGGTCAGTGAGCCCGAACCGTGCAGGCTGCCCTGGGCCCAGTTACCGCTGAGGGTGTCGCCGTTGGCCCGGGCAAGGGTGCCCTTGCCATGAAACTCATCGCGCTCAAAGCGGCCGGTGTACTCGGAGCCGTCCGCCATTCGCAGTTGCCCTTCGCCATGGCGGCGGCCACTCTGCCAGTCACCGCGGTAACGGCTGCCGTCCGGGTACCAGGCCGAGCCCTGGCCATGGAACTCGCCGTCGATAAAGTGACCTTCGTAACGCAGGCCGGTGTGATCTTCGTAAGTGCCGTCACCGGTTTTAACACCGCCCAGCCACTGGCCGTTGTGAAAGGCGACGCGGGTAAGAACGTCCAGCTGGCCGACCAGAGTGAGTTGCTGGCCCGCTTCGAGAACCACTGAACTCGCCCAAGGCAGATGGCCCGGCTTGCTGATGGTGACGTTGTAGTGCCCGGGGTCGAGCTCAAGATCCAGGCGTGTGGCGCCATAACTGCGGCCGTTGATGGTGACTTCATCGCCCGTCACGTTGGAGCGCAGCACCAGCTTGCCGGTCGTGGCCGGTTCTGGACTGGCCATGGCAGCGGGCTCTGTTTTTGGCACAACAGCCGGCACAACAGCCGGCGCAACGGCCGGCGTATCGGGCCGGGTGGCCAGGGCTGCCACGGGCTCGGCTCTGGCCAGTATTTCGGGCTCATCGGGTAGGGGCTGAATGGTAAAAGGTTCGGCGATCAGGGGCGTGGTTTCCGGAGCCGGGGCTTCAGATGTCTGATCGGGTTCGGGTTCGGGCTCAGGCAGGGGCTCAGGCGCCGGCTCCTGGATCGCCTCCATGAGGGCCTGTATGGGCTCGGATGCGGCCACCACGGGTACCGTCAGGTCCTTACGCACCGAGGCAAATCCGGCAGTGACCAGCAGCATGAGGGCAAGTGCGTTCAAGAACAGCAGTGGCCTGAAATCGACCATGATGAAACCTCGTGATCCATACGTTCCGGATGCTTTATCAGGGTTTCATCTTAACCAGTGTTTGCAACGTTATGTAACTGAAACTGTGTGGAGTTGGCGAGAATGCTGGCCAAATCACACTTTGTCCGGAAGCTGGTCATGGTTGGCCTGTTCCCAGGCTTTCATGTAAACGTCGGCGTCGTATTCATAGGGCGAGCGGAACGGCGTCAGAATAAAGTCAAACACCAGGAAGAAACACCCGATCGAGAACCAGGCAATCGCCAGACTACTGATGGTGGTCGCCTGTTGCTCGGGATTGGATGCCACAAAATCCTGCAGCACCGGGATCAGCGTGTTGGCCATCACCACAGGATTGAAGCTGGACAGCACAAACGGCAGCCAGAATGCGATCACGATGGGGAAAAAACCATAGGACCACAAAACCCGGCGCAATATATAGGCGGCAACTTCTTTGCGAAACTGCTGTCTGAGTTCCGGGCTCTTCCGGTTCTGTTCCAGATAACGCCGGCGCTCGTGCCACCAGGCGGCGACTTCGGGCGAGTCTATGTGCTTTTGGGTATGGTCTGTCATAAAGCGGCAGGCTACCTTGTTGAGTCCGTTCGGTGCATCATATCCGATAGTACGTGTTACGCTGTAATTCTCCAATTGTTCAATACACAGGACCGTTTTAATGGCTGCAGGCACAGACAACGTTATCCATCCGGCATTCGAGAAGGTTCGCTGTCACCGGATCGACACTCTTAACCTTGAGGTTGAGGAGTATCTCCACAGGAAAACCGGTGCCCGCCACCTCCATATGGCCGCCGACAACGATGAAAACGTATTCTTCGTTGCGCTGCGTACCTTCCCCATGGACTCTACCGGCGTGGCGCACATTCTGGAGCATACCGCCTTGTGCGGGAGTGAGCGTTATCCGGTGCGCGACCCGTTCTTCATGATGATCCGGCGCTCGCTGAACACGTTCATGAATGCGTTTACCAGCAGTGACTGGACCGCGTACCCCTTTGCCAGCATGAACCGCAAGGACTTCGATAACCTGTTGTCGGTGTATCTGGATTCGGTGTTCTTTTCCCGTCTGGACCCGCTGGATTTTGCCCAGGAAGGCCATCGCCTGGAGTTCGAGAAGCCTGACGACCCGGCCAGTGATCTGGTGTACCGCGGCGTGGTCTATAACGAAATGAAAGGCGCGATGAGTGCCCCGACGTCCCAGCTCTGGCAGAACCTGACCAGTTACCTGTTCCCGACCACCACTTATCACTACAACAGCGGGGGCGAACCGGATCATATTGTCGACCTCACCTATGACGACCTGGTGAAGTTCTACAGGCACCACTACCATCCGAGCAACGCGATTTTTGCCACTTACGGCAATATTCCGGCTCACGAGCACCATGAGAAATTCGAAGAGCTGGCGCTCAAGCGCTTCGACCGGCTCGATATCGAACTCCCGGTACGGGATGAAAAACGCATGTTCGCCCCTCTTCGGGTAGAGCAGGGCTATGCGATCAGTGAGGGCGATGATACAGCGAATAAGACCCACATTGTGATGGGCTGGCTGCTGGGGCACAGCTTTGACCTTCAGGAAAACCTGGAAGCCCAGCTGCTGTCGTCGGTATTGCTGGAAAACAGTGCCTCACCGCTGATGCGGGCACTGGAAACAACGGATCTTGGCCAGGCACCCTCGCCGATGTGTGGCCTTGAGGACTCCAACCGCGAAATGACCTTTGTATGCGGTATTGAGGGCAGTGAGCCGGAGCACCGTGAAGCGCTGGAGCAACTGGTGGAGTCTACCCTGCAAAAAGTGGTCGAGGATGGCATCAGTCAGGACCGGCTTGAAGCCATTCTGCACCAGCTGGAACTGCACCAGCGGGAAATTGCCGGAGACAGCTTCCCCTACGGCCTGCAACTGATCATGCAGGCTATCTCGCCGATGGTGCATGGCGGCGATCCGGTTGAGTTGCTGGACCTGGAGCCGGTGCTGGCCAGTCTGCGTGAGAAAATCAAAGACCCGGACTACGTACCCGGCCTGATTCGCCGCATGCTGCTGGACAATCCGCACCGGGTTACCCTGACATTGCGGCCGGATGAGCATCTGGACCGCCGGCAGCAGCAGATGGTTCGTGAAACCCTGGCCCGACGTAAGGCCGGCCTGACCGGGCACGAAGCACAGCAGATTGTTGACCGGGCGCAGGCGCTGGAAGAACGGCAGCTGCGCAAGGATGACGACTCGATTCTACCCAAAGTGGGCCTGGAAGACGTCCCGCTGCAGATGCCAGAGCCCGAAGGCAGCTACGACCCGGAAACCGGCGCGACAGTTTATGCCCGGGGTACCAATGGCCTGGTGTATCAGCAGGTGGTCGTGCCGGTGCCCGCCCTGACCGAAGACGAGCTGCGGTTACTGCCTTACTACACCACCCTGATCTCGGAAGTTGGCTGTGGCGATCTCGACTACCTGCAGATGCAGGACCGTATCTCGGCAGAGTCCGGTGGCATCGGAGCGTCCTTCAGTGCCAAGGGCAAGGTGGACGACGTACAGGACCTCTCCGGCTATCTGATTTTCAGCGGTAAAGCCCTGGCCCGCAACAGCACGGCGCTCACGCGGCTGCTCAAGGATGTCTATACCGGCGTGCGCTTTGACGAACATGACCGTATCCGCGAACTCATCGCCCAGGCCCGGGCCCGCCGGGAGCAGTCGGTAACCGGCAGTGGTCATGCCCTCGCTATGGGTGCCGCCGCCCAGGGACTGTCTGCCGGGGCCTGGCTGACCTACAGTTTGGGCGGTCTGGAAGGTATTCGTGGTACCAAGAGTCTCGACAAGGCCTTGCAGGATGATCAGGCAGTGAAGGACTTCTGTGCCCGCCTGGCGGACCTGCACCGGAAAATCCGCAATCAGCGCCGCCAGTTCCTGCTGATCGGCGAAGACGGCCAGCTGGCGCCCATGCTGGACGAGGTCAGTGCCTGCTGGCAGAGCGATCAGGGGCAGACGAGCGACAACTGGACGATGGAACCGGTGAGCTACCGTACCCGGCAGGCCTGGCTCACCTCGACCCAGGTCAACTTCTGCGCCAAGGCCTATGCCACGGTGGCGATCGACCACCCGGACGCCGCCGCCCTGACGGTGCTGGGCGGATTCCTTCGCAATGGCTACCTGCACCGGGCGATCCGGGAAAAAGGCGGGGCTTACGGTGGTGGCGCGGGCCAGGACAGTGTGAACGGCGTGTTCCGGTTCTACTCGTACCGGGACCCCCGCCTGGCAGAAACCCTGGATGACTTTGACGCCGCCCTGGACTGGCTGCACAACGCCACGCATGACGCCCAGTCGCTGGAAGAAGCGGTGCTCGGTGTGATCGGGCAGCTGGACCGGCCGCGCTCGCCCGCCGGTGCCGCCCGGCATGCGTTCCATAACCGGCTGTTTGGCCGCACGCCGGAGCAGCGTGCACGGTTCCGGCAGCGGGTACTGGATGTGACTCTGGACGAACTGCGCCGGGTGGCAAACACCTGGCTGCTGCCGGAGCAAGCCAGTGTGGCTGTGCTGACCAGCCCCGACAACCGCGACCTTGCCGAAGGGCTGGGGCTGGAAATCCAGGAGCTTTAGCGGTTCCGTTTCAACCCGGTGGTTACCATAATCCGGGTTGAGATTTCTTCCACGGAGTAAGCGGTCGTATTCAGGAAGGGGATGCGCTCCCGCTTGTACATCAGCTCGATCTCTTCGATCTCGTGCATGCACTGCTGGATCGAAGAGTATCGGGAGTTTGGCCGCCGCTCGTGGCGGATGGTGGCCAGGCGCTCCGGGTCGATGGTCAGCCCGAACAGTTTTTCTTTGTGAGGCCGCAGAGTGGCTGGCAGGCTCTGGTCGTCCAGATCTTCTTCGGTGATCGGGTAGTTGGCGGCTTTGACGCCGTATTGCAGCGCCAGATACAGGCAGGTAGGGGTCTTCCCGCTTCGGGAGGCGCCCACAAGGATAAGGTCGGCCTCGCCGTAGTGTCGGGTGCGGGCACCATCGTCGTTATCCAGGGCAAAGTTGACGGCATCAATCCGCCGTTCGTAACTGCCCGCGTTATTGATTGAGTGGGAGCGGCCTACCGAGTAGGAGGAGGATGCTTTGAGCTCTTCTTCGAGCGGTTTCAGGAAGGTCCCGAAGGTGTCGATCATGAAACCGTTGGCCTGGCTGATGACTTCCCGGATGGCACTATTGACGATGGTGTCGAAAATCAGGGGCCGTTCGCCGTCGATTTCGGCGGCCTGGTTGATCCGGTTCACCATGTCCCGCGCTTTCTCCTCATCATCAATATACGGCACGGTTATTCGTTCAAATTCAATCTTGTCGAACTGCGCAAGCAGTGCCTGACCCAGTGCCTCAGCGGTCAGGCCGGTGCCGTCTGAGATAAAAAAAGCCGTTCTTTTCATGTTTTCTTCCGTTCCGGATGTTGGCGGGTCCCTAGGTAATTTCCGCAGCTTACAGTATTATACACGCCACATTCGAGACTCCGCGCCATACAGAGACAAGGGAGACCACGCTTTGGAAGATTACGTTATCTGGTTCGAACACCTGGGTATGTCCGATGTTGAACGTGTAGGGGGCAAGAACGCGTCCCTCGGTGAAATGATCAGTAATCTCGCCAACGCAGGTGTTACGGTTCCGGGCGGTTTTGCGACCACGGCCCATGCCTATCGCGAGTTCCTGGCAACCGACGGCCTCAAAGACCGCATCGACGAAGCTCTGGATGCTCTGGACGTAAACGACGTCAACGAACTGGCCCGGGTGGGGGCCCGTATCCGTCAGTGGGTGATTGAAACCCCGTTCCCTGAGGCGCTGGAAAGCGCGCTGAAAGACGCCTACAGACAACTTCAGGGCGGCAACGAAGCGATGGCCGTGGCGGTTCGCTCGTCGGCAACGGCCGAAGACCTGCCCGATGCCTCGTTTGCCGGCCAGCAGGAAACCTTCCTGAACGTTGTGGGGCTTGAGCAGGTCCGGACCTCGGTCAAGGAAGTCTTTGCCTCCCTGTTTAACGACCGCGCGATCTCCTATCGGGTGCATCACGGTTTTGACCACAAACTGGTGGCGCTGTCTGCGGGTATCCAGAAAATGGTGCGCAGTGAGACCGCCTCCAGTGGCGTGATGTTTACTCTCGATACCGAATCCGGTTTCCGCGACGTGGTGTTTATCACCTCGTCTTACGGTTTGGGCGAAACCGTTGTCCAGGGTGCGGTTAACCCCGACGAATTCTATGTCCACAAGCCAACCCTGCAGGCCGGCAAACCCGCCGTTCTGCGCCGTAACCTTGGCAGCAAAGCCATCAAGATGGTGTATCACTCCAGGCCGGGTGACGGGAAGTTTGTTGAAACGGTAAAAGTGGAGCACGACGATCGCACTCGTTTCTCCCTCACCGATGCCGAGGTGGAAGAGCTCGCCAGGCAGGCGATGATCATCGAAGAGCACTATCAGCGGCCAATGGATATCGAATGGGCCAAAGACGGCGATGACGGCAGGATCTACATTGTTCAGGCCCGCCCTGAAACGGTGAAGAGCCGTGCGTCAGCCAACGTGATGGAGCGGTACCTGCTGAACGAAACCGGTAAGGTGCTGGTTGAGGGGCGCAGTATCGGCCACAAGATCGGCAGTGGTCCGGTCAAGATTGTGACCAGTATCAACGAGATGGACCGGGTGCAGCCCGGTGATGTTCTGGTTACCGACATGACCGACCCGGACTGGGAGCCGGTGATGAAGCGGGCGTCGGCGATTGTTACCGATCGGGGTGGCCGTACCTGTCACGCTGCCATCATCGCTCGTGAACTGGGAATTCCCGCGGTGGTTGGCTGTGGCGATGCCACGGAGGTGCTCAAAGAAGGCCAGGAAGTAACGGTTTCCTGCGCTGAAGGTGACACCGGGATGATCTACGAGGGTGCGCTGGACTTTGAGTTGCGGGAGAATACTGTGGATTCCATGCCCAATATCCCGTTCAAGATCATGATGAACGTGGGCAACCCGGACCGTGCGTTCGATTTTCAGTCCCTGCCCAACGAAGGCGTGGGTCTGGCCCGCCTGGAGTTCATCATTAACCGGATGATCGGCGTGCACCCCAAGGCGTTGCTGAACTACGACAGTCTGCCACGGGATATCCGGCAAACCGTCGATAAGCGAATTGCCGGTTATGGCTCCCCGGTAGACTTCTACGTGGACAAGCTGGTGGAAGGTATCTCCACTCTGGCAGCGGCGTTTGCACCCAAGAAGGTGATTGTCCGTTTGTCGGACTTCAAGTCCAATGAATACGCCAACCTGATCGGCGGTACCCTGTACGAGCCGGACGAAGAGAACCCGATGCTCGGTTTCCGGGGTGCTTCCCGCTATATTTCCGAAACTTTCCGTGACTGCTTTGAGCTGGAATGCCGTGCGCTGAAAAAAGTTCGTAACGAGATGGGCCTGACCAACGTAGAGGTGATGGTTCCGTTTGTTCGTACGGTAGGCGAGGCAGAGCAGGTGGTTGGCCTGCTGGCGGAAAACGGGCTGAAACGTGGTGAGAACGGCCTGCGCCTGATCATGATGTGTGAGCTTCCGGCCAACGCGCTGCTGGCGGAACAGTTCCTGGAGCACTTTGACGGCTTTTCCATCGGCTCCAACGATCTGACCCAGCTGACGCTGGGGCTGGACCGGGATTCCGGCATCATTGCCCATCTGTTTGATGAGCGCAACGATGCTGTCAAGATCCTGCTGTCGAATGCCATCCAGGCATGTAAGAAGGCGGGCAAGTACATCGGTATCTGCGGGCAGGGCCCGTCAGACCACCCGGATCTGGCGAAGTGGCTGATGGACGAAGGCATCGACACCGTGTCGCTGAACCCGGACTCGGTGCTGGACACCTGGTTCTTCCTGGCCGATGAAAAAATTGACTGATTATCCAGTTCGGAAAAAGGAGAGTAGCGAGTGAGTAATATTATTACTCCGGATCTGTGCGACGAGTTTCCGGAAGTGCAGGTTGTTGACGCCGGCTTTAACAACTACGGCGGTGTCCGCCAGTTTGGCGGCGAGATCGTGACCATCAAGTGTTTTGAGGATAACTCCCTGGTCCGGGAGCAGGTGGGGCAGCCCGGTAACGGGCGCGTTCTGGTGGTCGATGGTGGTGGCTCAAAGCGTAACGCACTGCTGGGTGACATGTTGGCTGAAAAAGCCGCTGAGAATGGCTGGGCAGGGCTGATTATCTACGGGTGCATCCGCGACGTAGACGAAATCGGTAACACTCACCTGGGCGTTCAGGCACTGGGTACGATTCCGCGCAAGACCGAGAAACGTGGCATTGGCGACCTGAACATCCCGGTCACCTTCCACGGCGTGACCTTCCGGCCCGGCCAGTATGTGTATGCTGACAACAACGGCATTGTGGTGTCAGAAAAGCCGCTGGTGTAAGTCGCAGCGGTAGCAGGAAAAAGAAATGGCGGCCAGGAGCCGCCATTTTTCTGTCTGGTGATACCGGCCTGGCAGGTAATCAGGCCCAGTTATCGGTTTTTCGGGTAGGCTTAAGCATCGGTACCAGCAGCGCCAGCAGCACACCGCCAAACACCAGTCCGGCACCCAGTAACATGAAGTCAGACTCTTTGCCCGCCTCCAGCCGCTCGTTCTCTGCGGTCAGAACCTCCAGGTCGTTGCGCAGGCGCTGGTTCTCTTCCAGCAGTTCCCGGTTGCGCCGCTCCAGGTTAATGGCGTCGGCGGAGATCGTTCTGATCCGGGTGAGTTCGGCCTGAAGCTCCTCGGAGCGGTTGGAAAGGTTGCTCTCGGCAGTTTCCAGCTCATCACGCTCTGAGGTGACGGTACTGAGCTGTTCTCGGGCCTTGGCGAGCTCTGCCCGGGCGCTCTCCAGCTCCCGTGTGGCTTGCTGCAGACGGTCTGCGGCGATCGGCTGGTTACTGAGATACTGGCTGGCTACCCAGCCTTCGTTGCCTTTTGCGGTGCGGACGCGGGTGTAGTTGTCGCCGGCTTCGAGTACTTCCATACGGGTACCACTGATGGCGTTCTCGATGATGCGATACTGATTGCCCGCTCCGGTACGAACCGGCAGATAAACCTTATCGTCTACCCAGACAGTACGAGCCTGAGCGACAGCTACCGAGCTGATGATGAGCAGGAAGCAAAAAAGTAAGCGAAACGGTGTCACGGACGGGTTTCCTGAGTTTGGCGGTTGTTGCATTAATCGGTCGAAAATAAGCCGCCAATTTTGTCACAAGGCAGCCGCTATTCAAGCACTGGAGGGTTACAATCCGCTCATGCAGATCATGGCAGTGCGACCACGTAGGGTTTTACTTTAACACGCTTGTATACACCTGCTTCAACATAAGGGTCTGCATCGGCCCAGGCCCGGGCTTCGTCCAGCGAATCAAATTCGGCAATCACCAGGCTTCCGGTAAAACCGGAGTCACCGGGTTGGGGCGAATCAATCGCAGGGTGAGGGCCGGCAACCAGCAGGCGGCCCTGGTTTTTCAGCGCCTCGAGACGGGCAAGGTGCGCCGGCCGGGCCTGTTTTCGCAGAGGCAGGCTGTTGGGGATGTCTTCACTGATGATGGCGTAGTACATGAATGCTCCGGTAGCGGTTGGCCGGGGTAACTGCCTGGAGGCCAGGGCTGGTACACTGTGGCCAGGCTTCATAACAGGACAGCAAGTGACTATACCGCAAGACCACAAACCGTGCATTGATCTGCATTGCCATACCACCGCCTCAGACGGTGCTCTGGCCCCCGGAGACCTTGTTTTGCGAGCGGTGTCTCAGGGGGTCAGTCATCTCGCGATTACCGATCACGATACCATCCAGGGGCTGGCGCAGGCCCGGGGTGTGGCCGGCGAACACGGGCTTGTTCTGGTGAATGGCATCGAACTGTCCTGCGTCTGGCGCAGCCAGACGATTCACATTGTCGGGCTGGATTTTGACCATACCGATCCGGCGTTACTCGCGGCCCTGGAAGAGCAGCATGACAACCGCTGGCGCCGGGCCCGCCTGATTGCCGACAAGCTATCAAAGCTCAGGGTGGATGGTTTGCTGGAAAAGGCGACGGCGCAGGCCGGTGATGATGTCCCGGGCCGCCCGCATTTTGCCCGTGTGTTGATTGACGAAGGTGTTGTGACCCGGATGGATCAGGCCTTCAAGCGCTATCTGGGCGCGGGCAAACCGGGGGATGTGAAGGCCTGCTGGCCGGAGCTTGCTGAAGTGGTCAGCTGGATCGAACGGGCAGGGGGTATCTCCGTGCTGGCCCATCCCAGAAAATACCGGATGACGGCAACCAAATTGCGGGAGCTGGTGTCGGACTTTCGCCGCGCGGGTGGCCGCGGGATTGAGGTATCGGTCTCGGGTCAGTCGAGCGGGGATCTGGGGTTCGTGGCTGAGCTTGCACGCAGGGAAGGGTTGTTGGCGTCCCAGGGCAGCGATTTCCATTTTCCCGGCGCGCCCTGGTGCGAGCTGGGCCGCATACCAAAAATGCCAGACGGGCTGGAGCCGGTCTGGCATTATTTCAGGCAGCCGGTAACTGCTGTTTCCTAGTCGGGCGCGTGGAACAGCAGGTACAGGTCGGTCAGTGAGTCCGGGATGGCTTCGGCCATGCGGCTGGCCAGCTTCTCATCACTGCGGGCTTTCTGGAAGTCCTCATCCTCGAACAGACCGGACAGGGTCAGCATCGGTACCATCAGGTCCGCGACCTCGTCTTCTTCCGCCGCGTCGAGCCAGGCTGCTTCGTGCTCCAGGAAGGTGTCCACAAAGCCCGCGCACCAGTTTTCCAGTGCGTTCATGGGGTCGTCGTCTTCCGGTTCAGGAAGCTCCAGAGCCTGGCCCATATCGAGCAGGTGAGCCATCTCGCGGGACAGCTCATCGACGCAATGCACGAAGATTTCCGGCACGCCGTCGGCCGGCAGGTTTTCCGTGGCCGTGGCAAGGCGGAAGATAGCTTCCGCCCCGAGTCTGACCGGACCAATCACGCTGGCACATACCACTCCGTGCAGCCCGAAGAAATCCAGGGCGTCATCGCCCCAGGGCTCCGCAAAAAGGATTTCTTCCAGCGCTTCGATGTCCGAGTTAGTCAGCATATTCAGTTACTCCCGGCCTGCTTTTCAGCGTCGGCTTTTTTGGCTTCTTCGGCCGCACGCTGACGCTTACGGACCTCTCTTGGATCGTTATAGGCCCGGCCCGGAGTCACCGGTACCTGATCAGGCTTCTGTTCTTCCCCGG
>DATGNB010000005.1:0-54467 GCA_035306945.1 Marinobacter sp. | reverse complement strand
TCCAGCGGCCGCTGACCTTCCAGGGCGGCAATAATGGCCGCGGCGGCCACCTTGCCCTGGGCGTTGGCGGCAAAGCCGGACTTGGGCATCGGGGCGGCAATGGTGGCGTCGCCCACCACGTAGATGTCCTTCACCTGAGTGGATTCGAAAGTGACCGGGTCTACCGGCACCCAGCCGGACTCATTGGTTACGCCCGCCCGGTCAGCAATAAAGCCGGCCTTCTGGGGCGGCACCACGTTCAGCACCGAGGCTTTGTGGATGGTGCCGAATTCGGTTTCCACTTCCCGCTTGCCGGCATCAACGCGAGTCACCTTGCCGTCGCCAGACAGCCCGACCCACTCAATGCGGTCGCCGTGCACGTCTTTCCAGCCCTGCATGAACAGGCCCTGTTTGGAGAAGTTGTCCTTGGCGTCGAGGATCAGCACTTTCGAGCGCGGCTTGTGCTGGCTCAGGTAATGGGCCACCAGGCTGGCCCGTTCATAGGGCCCGGGCGGGCACCGGAACGGATTGGCGGGCGCCGTCAAAACGAACACCCCGCCGTCGTCCATGGCTTCGATCTGGCGACGCAGCAACCGGGTCTGGTCGCCAGCCTTCCAGGCATGGGGCGCCTGTTCTGCCGCCGCCTGGTCATAACCTTCGATGGCGTTCCAGCGAATATCAATGCCCGGGGACAACAGCAGTTTCTCGTAACGGATGCTGCTGCCATCGCCCAGGCTGACCGTGCGAGACACCGGGTCAACGTCCTGGGCCGTGGTGTGTACTACCCGGACACCCAACTCACGCAACTCGTTGTAGTTGTGGCTGATGCTGTCCATGGTGCGCATGCCCGCCAGTACCAGGTTTGAGAACGGGCAGGTATAGAACACCTTATTGGGTTCAATCAGGGTAACGTCCAAGTCCGGTGCGTTGCGCTTCAGGTATTTGGCGGCGGTGGCGCCACCAAAGCCGCCGCCAACCACCACAACTCTTGCCGACAGGTCTTTACGGCTTGGCCCGCCAAGGCTGCTGCAGGCCCCCAGCAAAGGTAAGGCAGAGGCAGCGCCCATCAGTTTGAGCAGATCACGACGGGACGAGTTCAGGCCCTGGTTCTTGATGTTTGATTTGGTCATGGTCTCGATTCTTCTGTCGTGGTGGTTATCAGCGCTGCTGGGCGGAGCCGATGCGCGAGAAATACTGGGCGAGGGCTTTCAGCTCGTCATCGGAATAGCCCTTGGCAATGCGCGGCATCACGGTGGCTCGGGTGGAGTCACTGTGCTTGAACTCCATCAACTGGTTTTCAAGCGCCGTGGCTGGCCGGTTGGCGATCGCCGGAATAACGCCGGCCAGTTTGCCATCGGTGCCATGGCAGTTGGCGCAGGATGCGGCGAGCAGAGCGGTTTGCGCTGTATTGGCGTCGTCGTCAGCCAGCGCCGGCAAGGCCGGCAGCAGCAAGGCAAAGGTCAGAGCGAATCTTGTTTTCATGGAGTGGTCTGCCCGGATTAACTGGATGATAGAACAGCTAATCTACTGGGGCAGACCGGTTATATGCCAATAATATGGCGACATATCTTATTCGCTTTGGTTATTAGATGGGTGGATTCTCTCTGGTCAAAGCGAATAAAAAGGCGTGCAGGATGCTCGTTAGCCAAACAGCTCCTGCAATTTCTCACCCGGCTCCGGCGCGCGCATGAACGACTCGCCCACCAGGAACCCGTAGATGCCCCGGCTGGTCATGGCTTCCACGTCTGAACGGGTCATGATGCCGCTCTCGGTAATGGTCAGCCGGTCGGCACTGATGCGCTGATGCAGATTGAAAGTGGTGTCCAGCGACACTTCGAAGTTGTGCAGGTTGCGGTTATTGATGCCCACCAGCGGTGTGCTCAGGGTCAGGGCATCGTCCAGTTCTTCGCCGTCGTGTACTTCCACCAGTACATCCAGCCCGATCTCATGGGCAATACCTTCCAGCTCCTGCATCTGGTCTTTGGTCAGGCAGGCGGCAATCAGCAGAATGCAGTCGGCGCCAATGGCCCGGCTTTCATACACCTGATAGGGGGCTACCATGAAGTCCTTACGGAGCACCGGCAGGCTGCAGGCCGCCCGGGCCGCTTTCAGATAGTCTTCGTGGCCCTGGAAATGGTCTCTGTCGGTAAGGACGGAGAGGCAGGCCGCGCCGCCTTGCTCGTAGCTTTCGGCAATGCGTTCGGGCTCAAACGGGTCACGCAGTACACCCTTGCTCGGTGATGCCTTCTTGACCTCTGCGATCACGGCCGGGCGTTGGGCTTCGATACGGGTGCGCAGGGCGCTGGCGAAACCGCGCGCAGGTGGCTGATCCCCGGCCATGGCTTTCAGGTCCGCGAGGGATGCCCTGGGTTTGCGCTCCTCAATTTCCTGCCATTTGCGGTCAACAATCTTCCGCAGAATGGTGGGGGTTTTGTCTAAATGTCGTTCCGTCATATCAGGCCTACAAAAAAGGTGCGGGGGCCGGTGCTGTCATGAACAGGCCCGGGTTAAAAACACTGGGAAAAATCTGCCAGCTCGGACATTTTGCCGGCCGCCAGGCCCGAGCCGATGGCATCCAGGGCCATGTCGACACCCTCTTTCGCAGTCGTTGCCAGACCGGCCACGTAAATGGCAGCGCCCGCGTTAAGAGCGATCATGTCCCGTGCCTTGCCGCTGACCTCGTCGTGGTCACGGCCAAACGCTGCCCTGATCAGCTTCAGGGACTGGTCGGCGCCATCGACCGTCAGGCCCAGCAGCGACTGGCTTTTGATACCGAGATCCTCCGGGGTGAGGTCGTATTCCGTGATCTCGCCATCTTTGAGTTCGGCAACATGGGTAACCGTGGCCAGGCTGATTTCATCCAGACCGTCCCTGGAACAGACGACCATGATGTGTTCGGCGCCCAGGCGCTGCATGACCTCAGCCATGGGGCGGCACAGTTGGCGGGTGAACACCCCGATCAGCTGGCGGGTAACGCCGGCCGGGTTGGTCATGGGCCCGAGTATGTTGAAGATGGTACGGCAGCCCAGCTCCCGGCGGGGGCCGATGGCGTACTTCATGGCGCCGTGGTGGGCCGGGGCAAACATAAAGCCCACGCCGATCTGCTCCACGCAGCGGGCGACCTCTTCGGGTTTCATGTCCAGATTGATGCCGGCTTTCTCGATCAGGTCGGCGCTGCCGCTTTTCGACGATACGCCCCGGTTGCCATGCTTGGCCACGTAGCCACCGGCGGCGGCCACCACAAAGGCGGAGGCGGAGGATACGTTGAACAGGTTGGCACCATCGCCACCGGTGCCCACGATATCCACCAGCGGGCTGGCATTGATGGTGACACCGGTGGCCAGCTCCCGCATGACTTCGGTGGCACCGGTAATCTCATCGATGGTTTCGCTTTTCAGACGCAGGCCCATCAGGAAGGCACCGATCTGGGCGTCTGTTGCTTCACCGTTCATCACGATGCGCATGACCGCTTTCATTTCGTCCCGGGTCAGGTCCAGGTTTGATGCAATGCGGTCGAGAGCTTGCTTCATGTTCATAGGGAGTGCCTCTGTCAGGTTCTCAGGAAGTTGCGTAGCAGTTCGTGCCCCTGTTCGGTCATGATGGACTCGGGGTGGAACTGTACACCTTCAATCGGTAGTGTCTTGTGCCGGACGCCCATGATTTCTTCCATGGAACCGTCGTGGTTGCGGGTCCAGGCGGTGACTTCCAGGCACTCAGGCAGGCTGGTTTTGTCGATCACCAGGCTGTGGTAGCGGGTGGCCTGAAGCGGGTTGTTCAGGCCCCGGAACACGCCCAGATCCTGGTGATACACCGGCGACACCTTGCCATGCATAACCTGGCCGGCCCGGACAATCTTCCCGCCAAACACCTGACCAATGGACTGGTGGCCCAGACAGATGCCCAGGATGGGCAGCTTGCCGGCAAAATGACGGATCGCGGCCATGGAGATTCCGGCCTGGTCCGGGGTGCAGGGGCCGGGCGAGACCACCAGGCGCCCGGGCGCAATCGCTTCGATCTGCTCGATGGTGATCTCGTCGTTGCGGTGAACCTGTACCCTGGCACCCAACTCCGCAAGGTACTGAACCACGTTGTAGGTGAACGAATCGTAGTTATCGATCATCAAAATGTCAGGCTTCATAACCACTTGTGTCCGGTAGGTTTAACAGGAAGGTTTCCGGGGATCAGATCGGGCTCTTGACCGGGGTCTCAGACCCACCGCTCAAGAGCCGATCGTCAGTGGTCGTAGTCGTTATAGGTCATCGCCACGGCCCGGAAAATGGCCCGCCCCTTGTTCATGGTCTCTTTCCACTCGAGGCGGGGCACTGAGTCAGCCACGACTCCGGCACCTGCCTGGATGTGCAGGGTATTGTCCTTGATCACCGCGGTACGGATTGCGATGGCGGTATCCATGTTGCCGTTAAACGAAAGATAGCCCACGGCACCGCCATAAACACCCCGCTTGACCGGCTCCAGCTCATCGATGATTTCCATCGCCCGGATTTTCGGGGCTCCGCTCAGGGTGCCGGCGGGGAGGGTGGCGCGCAGCACGTCCAGGCAGCTGGTGCCCTGTTTCAGGCGTCCGGTGACGTTGGAGACAATGTGCATGACATGAGAATAGCGCTCAACGATCATTTTGTCGGTGAGTCGTATTGAGCCGGTTTCAGACACACGTCCGGCGTCGTTCCGCCCCAGGTCAATCAGCATCAGGTGCTCGGCGATCTCTTTCGGGTCGGCCAGCAGTTCGGCTTCGAGGGCCTTGTCTTCCGCTTCGGTGGCGCCACGCTTTCGGGTGCCGGCAATGGGTCGCACGGTGACCTGTTCGTCTTCTACCCGGGCCAGAATCTCCGGCGATGAGCCCACAATATGGAAATCATCCAGGTCCAGAAAGTACATGTACGGCGAGGGGTTGAGGACCCGCAGCGAGCGGTACAGGTTCAGCGGCGGCGCCTCAAACGGGATCGACATGCGCTGTGAGATCACCGTCTGCATGACATCGCCGTTGAGTACGTAGCCCTTGATCCGGTCGATGGCCGCTTCGAACTTCTCCTGGCTAAAGCCGGAAACAAAATCCCGTTCATCCACGACCTTGCCACGAAGGTGTTCCGGCGTGCGGGGTGCACAGGGCGCCTGTCGGCGCAGCCGGGTTTCCAGTTCGTCGAGGCGGGCCTGGGCCTGGGTATAGGTATCGCCTGCGCCGGGATCGGCGTGGACAATCAGGTGCAGTTTTCCACGCAGGTTATCGAACACCACCATTTCCCGGGCCACCATCAGCAGAATGTCGGGGGTGCCGATGCGGTCGGGTGGGCAGCTGTCACGCAGGCGCTTTTCAATGTAGCGCACGGTGTCGTAGCCGAAGTAACCGACCAGGCCACCGTTGAAACGGGGCAGCTCGGGCAGGTCCGGCACCCTGAAGCGATTCTGGTACTGTTCGATAAACTCAAGCGGGTCGTTGACCTCGGCTTGTTCGACCAGCTCGCCCCGGTGACGGATCTCGACGCGGTGATCAAATACTTTCAGCACTTCATCGCTGGGTAGGCCGATGATGGAGTAACGTCCCCATTTCTCGCCACCCTGTACCGATTCGAACAGGTAGGAGTAGGGCCCGCTGGCCAGTTTCAGATAGGTGCTCAACGGCGTGTCAAGGTCGGCCAGAACTTCACGGTAGACGGGGATACGGTTATAGCCGGCTTCTGCGAGCTTGCCAAATTGCTCGGGGGTCATGGTTCGGTTTCCTGAAATCTGATCTGCGTTGTGTCAGGACGGCGGGTGCCGTGCTGACGGGTGGTGGGCCGGCATACGCCGGTGGCCCTGGCTTGCTCAGCCGTTGCGCCATCGCCACCATCGAGTTGCGCGGGATGTCAGAATGCCTCGCGCTGCAGTCAGATTCAGTCCCTGCACGGCAGGAATCCCCCGAATTGAAGAGTTCACGTTATCGATCCTTGTGAGATTACAAAAGCTCGGCCAGCGAATCAACAACCGCATCGGCCCCGAGACTGTTTACTGACCCGCCAAAATTGTAACCATAACGCACCGCCACGCAGGGCACCCCGGCGGCCTGGGCTGCTCCCACATCGGCGGCGGAGTCCCCCACCATGACCGTTGTACCCCGGGTTCCGCCGAGTTGTTCCATGGCGTAGACCAGGGGGGCCGGGTCGGGTTTTTTAACCCCGAGGGTATCGCCGCCCACCCAGAGCCGGAAATAGCGGTCGAGCCCGGTCTGGCGTAACAGGGGTGACACAAAGCGGTCCGGCTTGTTGGTGACCACGCCCATCTTGCAGCGCAGTCCGGCCAGATGGTTCAGGCAATCGAATACGCCGTCGAACACCTGGGTGTGTTTACCGTTGAGCTGGCCGTAGGCGTGGTAGAAGATTGCCAGCGCGTCCTTGTACAGCAGCTCATCCTTGAGCGCCGCCGGCTCCCAGTCGGTTTTGTCGGCCAGGGCCCGGCGCACCAGAATCCCTGCGCCATTGCCAACCCAGGTGCGGACCTTGTCCTGGCCGGCCGGTTTACGGCCCAGGTGCTCGAGCATCTGGTCGACCGCCGCCGCCAGATCCGGCACGCTGTCCACCAGGGTGCCGTCCAGGTCGAACAGTGCCACGCCGGGCCAGCGGGTGTTGAACAGACCTTTCAGGCTCATGGGCTCATCACCTTGCGGGCCAGCTCCAGTTCGCTGCGCATGGCACTGAGGGCCGTCTTGTAATCGGGGGCGTTGAAGATCGCGGAGCCGGCAACAAAGGTATCGGCGCCGGCTTCGGCAATTTCCCGGATGTTGTCGACTTTTACGCCGCCGTCGATTTCCAGACGGATGTTGTAATTGCTGCGATCGATTTTCCGGCGTGCCTCGCGCAGCTTATCCAGGGTGCCGGGGATAAACGTCTGGCCGCCAAAACCGGGGTTGACCGACATCAGCAACACCATATCGAGCTTGTCCATCACGTAGTCCATGTGGCTCAGCGGCGTGGCCGGATTGAACACCAGCCCGGCCTTGCAGCCGCCGTCGCGGATCAGCTGCAGAGAGCGGTCAATATGGTTGCTGGCTTCCGGGTGAAAGGTGATATAAGTCGCGCCGGCGTCGATAAACATGCGGATCAGATCGTCAACCGGCGACACCATCAGGTGCACGTCGATGGGAGCACTTACGCCGTGCTTGCGCAGAGCCTCACACACCATCGGCCCGATGGTGAGGTTGGGCACGTAGTGGTTGTCCATTACGTCAAAATGCACCACGTCTGCGCCGGCGGCGAGCACGTTATCGACTTCTTCGCCCAGGCGGGCGAAATCTGCGGACAGGATAGAGGGCGCAATCAGGTAAGGGTTCATCGGGGCTCTCTCGGTCTGGTGGTTCGTCAACTGAAGGATTCTCTCCAGTCTACCAGCTTGCCCCGGCTTTTCGCAGCGAAGCTGGTGCTGGCTTAGTCTAATTTGCGATCCAGTGCGGCTAATCGCTCCGGTGTGCCTATATCCATCCACTGGCCCTGATAATGCACGCCCCGGACCTGGCCGGCAGTCATGGCTTTGCGCAATACCGGGCCCAGTCTGCCGGCCCGGTCGTCGAGCCCGTCAAACAACCGGCGGTGTAACAGACTGATGCCGGTAAAGGTCAGCTTGCGGCGACCGTCCGGCGCGAGCGTACCATCCGGGGCCAGGGCGAAGTCCCCTTCCCGGTGGTGCGCCGGATTATCAGTCAGCACCAACAGAGCTGTACAGTCGGGGTCTTCAGGGCGCTGCAGGTGTGACAGCGGAAAATCTGTCCAGATATCGCCGTTGATCACCACAAACCAGTCGTTACCCGGGCCGGTCAGCAGCGGCAGGGCCCTAACGATACCGCCAGCGGTTTCCAGTGGTTCGGTCTCGGGGGAGTAACGTATGCGGACCCCAAAGCGGTCTCCCCGGCCCAGCCGCTGTTCAATCTGCGCGCCCAGCCAGGCATGGTTGATCACGATGTCCCGGTAGCCGGCGGCCTGCAGCGCTTCCAGGTGGTACACAATCAGCGGTTTGCCGCCGGCTTCCAGCAGGGGCTTGGGTGTATGCAGGGTCAGGGGGCGCATGCGCTCACCCTTGCCGGCGGCCAGGATCATCGCTTTCATGGCCGGGGGGATTCCGTGGCCGGCAGTGCGCCAATCTGTGATTCGATGGCGGGGATCACCACCTCGCACAGCCACAGATGAAAGTGTCGGAGTGCCGGCTGGCGGGCACTGGCATCCCGGATATAGCTCACCGTGCGGGGAACATCCGGCAGATAGCCGGGCTTGCCGTCGCGGATCGCCAGGCGGGCAAAAATGCCGGCGGCCTTGAGGTGTCGCTGGATGCCCATAAGCTCAAACCACTGGCGAAAGGTGGCCGCATCGGCCCGGTGCAGGCCGGCGTCCAGACTGATGCTCCGGTAGTGTTCCAGCCAGCGGGCAAGCTCGGCTTCCGGCCAGCAGACATAGCAATCCTTGAGCAGCGACACCAGGTCGTAGGTCACCGGCCCGGTGACCGCATCCTGAAAGTCGATGACTCCCGGCGTGCCCTGGCCCGGCAGGACCAGCAGGTTTCGGGAGTGGTAGTCCCGATGCACGGTCACTTCCGGTTGTGCCAGGGCGCTTTCCCGGAGCAGGGAAAACGTCGTCTCAAGCAGTGCCCGCTCGTGATTATCCAGGCTCAGCCCCAGGTGCTGCTCCAGCAGCCAGTCCGGAAACAGTGCCATCTCCCGGTCCAGAAGCGCTTTATCATAGGGCGGCAGCGGGAATGAGGGGCACGCTGGCAGGCGGGCAATGTGCAGCAGCTGCTCCAGGGCCTGCCGGTACAGGGTATCGGCGCTGCCGGGGGAGAGGGCTTTCAGCATCAGCTGATCGCCAAAATCCTCCAGCAGCAGAAAGCCCTGTCCGGTATCGCGGGCCCTGATGGCCGGTACCCGGACGCCGTGGCTGCGCCAGTGTTCTGCGATGGCGATGAAGGGCCCGCAGTCTTCCTGTTCCGGCGGCGCGTCCATCACGATAAACGGGGTGCGGGGCTGGTCCGGCAGTTGTTGCCATACCCGGAAGTAGCGGCGGAAGCTGGCGTCGCCTGATACCGGCTCGGGGCCGGCGCTCTCAAATCCGGGTAGTTGGCGGACCCAGGTGGTCAGCCGTTGCAGGCGGGTATCCATGGTTGTCGGGTGTGTCCTGGTTGATCGGCCGTGTGGAAGAACGTTAGCAGAGGAGTATAAAGAGGGTAAATCGGATTTGCAGCGGTGTTTCCGTTAACAAGCCCGGAGGGCGCGTGTAAACTAGGCAGCTGATTTTGTTACCCGACTTAATTCATCCGGAACAGGAACACTGCCGCCGTGCCCAGCCATCCCCGACACCTGTTGTGGTCCAGAGCCCGTTATACCGGCGTTGTGCTGGCGATAGCGCTGGCCCCTGCCGCGGGTGTGGCGCAGCAAGCCGGGCCCGGGGCGCCGACCGCGGCCGAGATTGACTGGCGGCCCAGAAACCAGTTGCCTGAGGCGGTTCAGGCACAGCTGCCGGTCTTCTGCGAGGGTGGCTACCTGCCCTCCGGTGCCGCCGGCGGAATGCTGCCCCTGCTGCCGGTTGGCGAAGGGGATGCCCCGATGCAGGCCAGCGGCCTGAGCGCCCGCTATGAGCTGGATGCCGAACTCTACCTAAAGGGAGACGTGCGCCTGCGTCAGGGTGCCTTCCAGGCCACCGGCTCGGAAGCAAGATACGACACCCGCTCGGGCCGGCTGGATCTGCAGGGGCCGCTGGTCAGCCGGGGTGAGGGTTTCCTGCTGACCGGGGAAACCGCCCGTTACTCAAGCCAGACCGGCCAGCTCGATATCAACTCCGCCACCTTTTTGCTGCATGAGTCCGAGTTGCGCGGGGAGGCTTCGTCGTTGTCCCGCATCGGCGAGCACCAGGTGGTGATCAGTGACGGACTGCTGACCACCTGTGGGCCCGGCCGCAACGACTGGGCTATCGTCGCGTCGGACATAGAGCTGGATCAGGGTGCAGGCTTTGGTACCGCCCGGCACGTACGCCTGGAAGTACTGGATACGCCGCTGTTCTACTGGCCCTACATTACGTTTCCCATCGACGACCGGCGCAAGAGCGGTTTCCTGTATCCGCAGTTTGGCTCATCCAGTGCGGGCAGCGGTGCTTACCTGTCGGTCCCCTATTACCTGAACCTGGCTCCCCACTACGATGCCACCCTCACGCCCCAGTACATCCATGGCCGGGGGCTGTTTACTGAGGTTGAGGGCCGTTATCTCAGCCGTTATGGCGAATCCGTTCTGCAACTGGGCTACATCAACAACGACGGGGCTTTTGAAGACGAGAACCCGGGGGCGGATGGCGAGCGCTGGGCGCTGGATTTCACGACCCGGGCAAACTTTGGTGGTGGCTGGAGTGCTTATGGTGATTACTCGGCGGTGTCCGACGAAGACTATCTGAGCGATCTGAACCGCTCGCTGGAGATCAACCAGAGCACTCACCTCCAGCGCCGGGGTGGGGTCCGTTATTCGGACCATAACCAGTATTTTGATGCTTACCTCAATGGCTACCAGACCATCGTTGACCGGATTGCCGATGTTGACAAACCCTATTCCCAGCTGCCCGAAGTACTGTACTCAGGCACTGCCGGAGCCGGCCTGTTTGAAGCCAACCTCGAAAGCCAGTACACCTGGTTCTATCGCGATAATGCCAACCTGACGGGGTTGGACCGGGCCAACGGCCAGCGTATGCGGGTTATCCCAGAGCTGGCGTTGCCGATGCGGGCATTGTGGGGGTTCAGCCGACCCTCGGTTAGTCTGGACTATACCCGTTACGATCTGGACGACTACACTGGCGGCGACGGCAGCTTTGACCGGACGGTACCCGTGTTCGAATGGGACAACGGGCTCTACTTTGATCGCCGCTCCAGTGTTTTTGATATTCCCTACAACCAGACCCTGGAGCCCCGGCTGTACTATGCCTGGGCCGACGCCGATGCCGACCAGAACCATATCCCGGACTTTGATAGCGGCCTGAAGAGCTTCCGCTTTGACCAGTTGTTCGAACGTAACCGTTTTACCGGCGGCGACCGGGTTGGCGACACCAATCAGCTGACCGTCGCCCTGACCAGCCGCTTCAACGACCTGCTGACCGGTGCCGAGCGCGCCCGGATCAGCGTGGGGCAGGTACGTTATTTTGATGACCGGCAAGTCAGCCTGTTTGGTGAAGGCGCCTCCGGGCGCAGTGACTCGCCGCTGGCCGGCGAACTGGTGCTGAATCCGCTGGATAATCTGGAGATTCGCAGTTCCGGACTGTGGGACCACCGTAACAGTCGCACCGAAGAAGGACGGAGCCAGCTGATGTTCCATTCCGACGATTACCGGTATCTGGCAACGTTAGGCCATACCTACAGTCGTCCGGATGAGCTGGAGCAGACAGATATTGGCGCCGTGGTGCCGGTAACCGATCGGGTGAGTGCCATTGGCCGCTGGGTGTGGGACTCTGAACTCGATCGCACCGTCGGTACCCTGGCGGGGCTGGAATATAACAACTGCTGCTGGAGTGTGCAGGTGGTGCATCAGAACTACCTGACCGATGACGAAGAGCTGGATACCCGCCTGCTGTTCCGGATCGAGCTTAAAGGTCTGGGCGGTAGTGGGGGAGCCTCAGACAACCTGGCCGACGCCATCTACGGATACGACGAGCGTGAACGCCGCCGGTTTGGAACCCGGGGCCGTTAACGAGTTCCAGAAGGTAAACGGGCCGCGGCCCGGCCGACGACCCGAATGCATAAACCATTAGAGGTGACTATGAAGGCGACTGTACGCCATGGACTGACCCTGCTGCTGACTCTGACCCTGATGGTGGTGTCTGTGTCAGCCCAGGCCGAACGCAAGCTGTTGGATCGGGTGGTCGCGATCGTGGATGACGATGTGATCCTGCAAACCGAGCTGGATGCCCGGGTGAACACCATTGTTGGCCGGCTGAGCGCGCAAGGTACCGGCCTGCCACCCCGGCAGATGCTCGAGCGCCGGGTACTGGAGCAACTGATTGTCGAGTCGGTTCAGCTGCAGATGGCGGATACCATGGGGATGCGCATCAGCGATAACGAACTCAACGAGACCCTCGCCGGCATCGCCCGCAGTAATGGCATGACCATGGCGGAGTTTGAGAGCCAGCTGGCGGAAGAAGGCGTTACCTATCAACAGGCCCGGGAGCAGATCCGTAACGAAATGCGGACCAGCCGGGTGCAGCAGCGCCGGGTAGGCAACCGGGTGCGGATCACCGATAACGAAGTGGCCAACTATCTGCAGGCGGTGGCCGGAGCCGGTGGTCATATGGCGGAATACCGCCTTGCATATATCTTCCTGCAGGTGGATGAACCGGGTAACGAAGCCTCTGTACGCCAGACCCGGGAAAAAGCCGAGGACCTGCGCCGGCAGATTTTGGACGGTCGGGACTTCCGCGAAGTCGCCGTAGCCGAGTCTGACGCCAGCAACGCCCTCGAAGGGGGTGACATGGGCTGGCGCCAGGAAAACCAGCTGCCTTCACTGGTGGCACCGGTGGTGCCAGACCTTGAGCCTGGCGTGCCCTCCGATGTGCTTGAGAACAACAGTGGCTTTCACCTGGTGATGGTGATGGACAAGCGCGGTGGCGAACAGCAGCAGATCATTGAGCAGCACCGGGTACGCCATATCCTGGTCCGTCCGAGTGCGGCGCTGACCGAGACTCAGGCAGAACAGCGGGTGCGGGATATCCAGCGCCAGTTGCAGGAGGGTGCCGACTTCGCTGTGCTCGCCCGCGAGCTGTCGGACGACCCGGTTTCCGGCTCCGACGGGGGCAACCTGGGCTGGGTGAGTCCGGGCCAGATGGTCCCTGAGTTCGAGCAGGGCATGCTTGAGGCTGAGGTTGGTGAGATCTATGGCCCGGTGCGCTCCCAGTTTGGCTGGCACCTGCTGCAGGTGCAGGAGCGCCGACAGCAGGACGTAACAGAAGAAGCCCGGGAAGCCCAGGCACGTCAGGCGATCTACATGCGAAAATTCGATCAGGAACTGCAAAACTGGCTGCGGGAGATCCGCGACGAGGCCTTTGTCGAGTTCAAGGGCGAATACGCCGGGCTGAACCCTGACGATCAGGAAGAAGACGACTCATGAACACTCCGGTGGTACTGGCGCTGACCGCCGGCGAGCCTGCGGGTATTGGCCCTGAGTTATGCCTGCAGCTGGCCGGCGAGGACCGGGAGGCAGGGCTGGTGGTGATTGCCAGCCGCACGCTGCTGCAGGAGAGGGCGCATCAGCTTGGCCTGCAGGTGGAGCTGCACGACTGGCAGGGTGGGATGATGCCACAGACCCGTGCAGGCCATCTGTCGGTCCGGCATGTGGATGGTTGTCGCTCCACAGCGGCAGGCCGGCTTCAGGTGGAGAACAGCCAGTATGTGCTGGATACCCTGAGCCTGGCCGCCCGGGGCTGCCTGCAGGGCGACTTCGAGGGCATGGTGACGGCACCGGTGCACAAGGGGGTTATCAACGAGGCCGGGATTGCGTTCAGTGGCCACACGGAATTCCTGCAGGCGCTTTGTGGCGTTGAGCGGGTGGTGATGATGCTGGCCACCGACGAACTGCGGGTGGCGCTGGTTACCACCCATCTGCCCCTGAAAGACGTAGCAGCAGCGGTTACGCCCGAACGGTTGCGCCAGGTAACCCGCATTCTTGATGCCGACCTGAAAACCTTTTTTGGCATCGCACAGCCGCGTATTCTGGTGGCGGGCCTCAATCCCCATGCCGGGGAAGGCGGACATCTGGGGCGCGAAGAAATCGAGGTGATCGAGCCGGCGCTTACGGCTCTGCGTAACGAAGGCATCCAGCTGACTGGCCCGCTGCCAGCCGATACCCTGTTTACCCCGCACTGGCTGGATAACGCCGATGCGGTACTGGCGATGTATCATGATCAGGGCCTGCCGGTACTGAAATTCCAGGGCTTTGGCCGGGCCGTCAACATTACTCTGGGCCTGCCCATTGTGCGCACCTCTGTAGATCATGGCACCGCCCTGGATCTGGCCGGCAGCGGCAAAGCCGACGCCGGGAGTCTGCGCACCGCCGTCAGGGTGGGCCAGCACATGGCGCGCTGCCGAAGAGCAGCAGCGGCCGGAGAGCGAGAATGAGCAATAAACACGGGCATCAGGCCCGAAAACGTTTTGGCCAGAATTTCTTGCACGATCCCGGCGTTATCGAACGGATCGTACGCTCGATCAACCCCAGGCCCGACGATGCCATGGTCGAGATCGGGCCTGGCCTTGGCGCCCTCACCGAAGAGATCCTGGCGGTAAATCCGGCGCTGCAGGTGGTGGAGCTGGACCGGGACCTGATCCCGGTGTTGCGTACCAGGTTCTTCAGTTATCCGGACTTCCGCATTCATGAAGCCGACGCCCTGAGTTTTGATTTCCGGAAGCTGATGACCGGCAAGCCTCTGCGGATTGTGGGTAACCTGCCGTATAACATTTCTACCCCCCTGATCTTCCACTTGCTGGAACAGAGCGGCGTGGTGCAGGACATGCATTTCATGCTGCAGAAAGAAGTGGTCCAGCGGCTGGCGGCGATGCCGGGCGATAACAATTATGGCCGCCTCGGGATCATGGCTCAGTACTTCTGTGCGGTCCAGCCGCTGTTTGAGGTGGGCCCCGGGGCCTTCCGTCCGGCTCCGAAAGTGGACTCGGCAATTGTCCGGCTGGTGCCGCACCAGACACTGCCACACCCGGCGAAGGACCTGACGACGCTTCAGGCGGTGGTGCGGACCGCGTTCAATGCCCGGCGAAAGACCCTGCGCAAGGCGCTGGCCACCCTGGTGACGGTGGATCAGCTGCACTCTGTGGACATCAATGATGGCCTGCGCCCGGAGAACCTGAGCCTGGCCGACTATGTCCGGGTCGCCGATCTGCTGGTGGATATGAACGCACAGAGTAGCCCGACACCGGAGTAAGCAATGACTGACTACGCCATCGGTGATATTCAGGGATGTTACCAACGGTTGCTGGATGTGCTGGCAAAAGTGGACTTTTCGCCATCCCGAGACCGCCTCTGGGTTGCCGGCGACCTGATTAACCGCGGCCCTGCGTCGTTACAGACCCTGCGCTACCTCCATCGGCTGGGCGGTTCGGTGCGGGTGGTGCTGGGTAATCATGACCTGCATCTGCTGGCGGTAGCCCTGGGCGGGCATAACCCCAAACGAAAAGACACCCTGCACGATATTCTGGAGGCCCCGGACCGGGACGAGCTCATCCGGTGGTTGCGGCAGCAGAACCTGTGTCTGCACGACGCTGCCCGTAATCTGCTCATGGTGCACGCCGGCCTGCCTCATATCTGGAGCGTTGAGCAGGCGATGACCCATGCCGGGGAGGTTGAGGCGGTAATCCGTGGCGAGCAGGCGGGTGAGTACTTCCGGGGAATGTATGGCAACCAGCCAGAGGGCTGGTGTGATACCCTCGTGGGGATGGAGCGCTGGCGGGTGATTACTAACTACTTTACCCGTATGCGTTTTATTGCCCCGGATGGGCGCCTTGAGCTGACCACCAAAGAGGCGGCCGAAGATGCGCCGCCGGGCTACGCACCCTGGTTTACCTACCCCCGCCGGGACGACATCCGGGTGGTTTTTGGCCACTGGGCGGCCCTGGAAGGCAAGACCGGACGCGAGCGTTATATCGGGCTGGATACCGGTTGCGTGTGGGGCGGTGCCCTGACCATGATGAACCTGGATAGCGGAGAGCGTATTCACTGTGACTGCGGTTAATCTCAAACCCCGGATACTGCGCTGGGCGCTGCTTGCCGGCGCACTTGCCGGCCTGCTGGCGGTCATGACCGGCGCCTTTGGCGCTCATGGCCTGCGGCATCTGGTGGGCCCCCGCGGCCTGGAGGTGTTTCAGACAGCGGTCAGCTATCAGATGTACCATGCGCTGGCGCTGGTGGTGGCCAGCCTGATGCCGGCTCTCGGGTTGCCCGGGCGCCTGCTCACGCTGGCGTGTGGGTTCTGGCTGGCGGGCATTGTGCTGTTCAGCGGCAGTCTCTATTTGCTGGTGCTCAGTGGTCAGCACTGGCTGGGGCCCGTCACCCCGCTGGGTGGTCTTTGTTTCATGGTGGGCTGGGTCATGCTGGCGGGCGCTGCCCTTAAGCGCTGACCCGGCCCTCAGGCAATCACGAGAGGTAACTGGATTCATGCAGATTCAGGTGAATGGCAAGGCACTCGAGCTCACTCAGGGCGCAACGGTTGCCGAGCTGGTTGAGCAACTGGCACTGACCGGAAAGCGTATCGCGGTTGAGGTGAATGAAGACATCGTTCCTCGCAGCCGGCACGGCGAGGTGATCCTTAACGAGGGTGACCGGGTCGAGGTGGTGCACGCCATCGGTGGGGGCTGATACCCTGCCCGCGCTTCCCAAACCCACTCCATAAGATTCAGGCAGGTTATGACACAGACAGCACAAATCAAACTTCCCGAAGACAAACCGCTGGAAATTGCCGGCAAGGTTTATCAGTCACGCTTGCTGGTGGGTACCGGCAAATACCATGACCTGATGGAAACCGGCCACGCGATCGAAGCCAGTGGTGCAGAAATTGTAACCGTAGCGGTACGCCGCACCAACATTGGCCAGAACCCGGATGAGCCGAACCTGCTTGATGTGATTTCGCCAGACAGTTACACCATCCTGCCGAATACGGCCGGGTGCTACACCGCAAAAGATGCGGTTCGCACCTGCAAGCTGGCGCGGGAGCTGCTGGACGGGCGGGACCTGGTTAAGCTTGAAGTGCTTGGTGAACACAAGACCCTGTACCCGAACATGCCGGAAACCCTGGCCGCGGCCGAAGAGCTGGTGAAGGATGGTTTCAAGGTGATGGTGTACTGCTCTGATGATCCGTTGCTCGCCATGCGTCTGGAAGAAATGGGATGTATTGCCATTATGCCGCTGGGATCGCCGATTGGTTCCGGACTGGGCATCCAGAATCGCTATAACATCCGCCTGATCGTGGAGAATGCCCGGGTGCCGGTACTGGTGGATGCCGGTGTCGGGACAGCTTCAGACGCTACCATCGCCATGGAGCTGGGGTGTGATGGTGTACTGATGAACTCTGCCATCGCCGCGGCCCAGGACCCGATCCGGATGGCCAATGCCATGCGGCTTGCCATCGAAGCCGGACGGGAAGCCTACCTGGCCGGGCGGATGCCGAAAAAGCTGTATGCCAGTGCCTCATCACCCCTTGATGGCACGTTTTTCTGATAAAGCAGAGCACTGTAGTCCTGATATGACCAAGCCAAAACCCAGCCGGCGGGAGACCATCTTGCAGGCTCTTGTTGAGTTGCTGCAAAACGATCCCGGGGCCCGCATCACGACGGCGGGCCTGGCCCGAACCGTCGGTGTTACCGAGGCCGCGCTGTACCGCCATTTTCCCAGTAAGCGGAAAATGTTCGAAGCCCTGATCGAGTTCGCCGAAGATGCCGTCTTCTCCCGGTGTCAGCTGGTGCTGCAGGAGCAGGACGACGCCCGCGTTCGCCTGCAGCAGATGTCACATCTGTTGCTGGTGTTTGCCGAAAAAAACCCTGGCTTGTGTTGTGTGCTCACCGGCGATGCGCTGATGGGTGAAGATGCGGCCTTGCGCAAACGGGCGTCGCAGTTCTTCGAGCGGCTGGAGACCCAGTTCCGGCAGGTTCTGAAAGAAGGTGAGATCCGCCAGGGTCTCAGGCCCCGGACCAGCGCGGCCCGGGCTGCTGATTACGGCATGGTGTTCCTGGAGGGGCGCATCCAGCGCTTTGTGCGCTCGTCGTTTTCCCGGCTTCCCGGCACCGGTTTCGACGAAGCCTGGGGCCTGGTGGCTGAGGCCATCTGGGGTTAGCGCATTGCCTCAGTCGTAACCCGAGGTCGAGCGGAGCAGGGTGCGGACCGGCTCCCAGACCGCCGGGGCTGAAATAAGGATATCGCGGCCCCACAGATCGGCCGGGTATGCGTCGGGCACCTCACCAAAATGCCCCACGGTGGCTCCGGCTTCCCAGGCAATCAGCCGGGCAGCAGCGAAGTCCCAGGGGCTGACGTTCTCGTAATAGATGTCCAGTCGGCCGCAGGCCACCCAACAGATATCCAGAGCGGCAGAGCCAATACGGCGCAGGTCCCGGCACTGGTGGATCATGGCGTCGAGCCGGGCTATCAGAGGTTCCAGGGCGTCTTTGGTGTAGGGGAATCCGGTGGCAAACAGCGACTGGCGCAACTCGGTGGCACCGCTGTGGCGGATGGGCGCTCCGTTGAGGGTGGCCCCCGCCCCCTTGATGGCCTGGAAGGTTTCCCGGGAGAAGGGCGCGTGCACCACGCCCACCTGGACCTGCCCCCGCTCGGCATAGGCAATGGAAATTGCAACCTGGGGATGGCCATAGGCGTAGTTGACGGTGCCATCAATGGGGTCGATCACCCACAGGGGCGTATCCAGAGACTCGGCCTCGGAGAGGTCCGGCATGGTTTCTTCAGAGAGGATGCGATGGTGCGGAAAGCGCTCGCGGATGGCGGCGGTGATCAGCTCGTCGGCCATCACATCCGCATGGGTGACCAGTTCCGCCTGGTGCTTGTAGTCGGTACGCAGGGTATTCTGGTCCCGCTCACGCCGGATCAGCGCGCCGGCCTCTAGAGCCAGAGCTTCAGCAAAGTCAGCGATTTCATTCAGAGAAGCAGAGTCAGACATGGCGCCCCCATGGTCATCGTGAAACTGGGTAAGGGCGCCAGTCTAGCACGTCTGGCTTACAGGCTGCCGAGCCAGTGCTCCACCTTGTCCATGGCCAGCACCAGGCGCGGGCAGGCCTGCTCCACAAAGTCTGCCGCCAGAGGCTGTCCGGCGTAGTCGCCACCGGCCAGCGCCAGAGCCCCGCCGCCATCGAAGTCGACGAAAGCCACCCGGGCGCCCATATGATCCGGCACAAAACCGAAGTCACTGGCTGGCAGGATGGCGACACCGGTGTCTTCCAGCAGAGCCGTACAGAAAGCCTGGGAGGTCCGGATATCCCGCTGCGCCAGGCGTTCGTTAAAGGCCGAGAAGTCGGGGAACAGGTAAAACGCGCCTTCCGGCTTCTGTACCTCGGCTCCCATGGCGCTCATGCGGGCGTGCATGTACTCGCCCACACTCTTGAGCACCCGTCGGGACTGCAACAGGTACTCGCTGATATCCTCGCCGCCTTCAAACGCGGTTACGGCGGCATACTGGATCGGGGCCGCGGTGGAGGTAAAGGTCTCACTGGCGATGATTGCCATCGCATCCTGCAGCGGCCGCAGCTCCGGAGGGAAGATAAAGGTGCCCAGGCGCCAGCCGCCGGCACCGAGCCATTTACTCATGCCCGTACTGATGATGGTGCCTTCGGGGTAATAGCGGGCGATGGATTTGTGCTTGCCCTCAAAATGAACCTCACCGTAGATTTCGTCCGACAGCAGGATCAGGTTGTACTTGCGGGCGACATTGGCGATGGCGAGCAACTGGTCGTCGGTATAGGTGCAACCCGTGGGGTTGGAGGGGTAGTTCAGCACCAGAATCCGGGGACGGGTAGGGTCGTCCCGGCAGATGATATCCAGCTCCTCGGCGGTCAGCTGCCAGTTATTCTCTGCATGGGTAGGCAGCCAGTGTACCGAACGGCCGATAATCCGCGCCTGGGGTGCATAGGAGACCCAGCTTGGGCGAGGGATCAGGAGGTCACCGTAGTAGGCCAGCTGAAGGATAAATAACAGTTCCTTGGAGCCGGGGCCGATCAGTACGTCTTCCCAGGTGCAGCGCATGCGTTCGGAGCGGTTGATGTAGCCGGAGATCGCCTCCCGGAGGGCGCGCAGGCCTTTGACCGGCAGATAGTCCTTTTCCTGGGCATGCTCCCTGAGGGACGCCACAACCCGGTCCGGTACCGGGAACGGCGATTGCCCCAGGCCCAGTTTGATAATGTCTTTGCCTGCCGCCCGCAACTGGTTGCTCAGTTCGTTGATGCGCAGGGTGGAAGACGGCTGTATGCCGCGGACGTTCAGGTTGATGGCAAAGCGGTGATCGCTGTTTTTGATGTTCATTGTCCCTGTCTTTTGGTTGGTGGTGACAATGGCAGTATAGGAAATCAAGCCCCGAATTGGCTCCGGGGCGGATAGGGGTTTGCCGAAGGCTGTTCTAGCGGGACTTGATCCACACTTCCACCCGGCCATTGCGCTGGTTACCCTTGCCGCCTACCGGCATGTACTGGCCGTAACCGGTGTAGGCCACCTGTGGCAGTCCGATCCCGTGCAGCGCCTTGCGTACCGACAGGGCCCTGAGCTCGGAAATCATCTGGGCGCGGAGTTCGTTGCTCTGGGCATCAGCAAAGCCGATCAGCATCAGGTCGTCCGCGCTAAGTCCGTGATCGTTCATATATTGCTGCACGCGCAGCAGGTCCCGCCGGGCTTTGTTGTCCAGCTTGGTACGACCTTGTGAGAAGCGGAAGTTTACGGTCAGGCGCTGATAGTCGGCGGTGAGACGCTTGAAGCTGGCGGGGACCGAATCATCCAGCTCTGGCCGCACGGCCCTGGGGTTTTGTGAGACGAAGCCGGAATCGGCAACCAGTGCCTGGCCATCGCTGCCCAGGGCAAACTCCACCAGATCCCGGGCAAGCTGGGGGGCGTGGGTGCCCATGGTGTACATGAACAGCCGGCGGGACAACGGATAGTCTTCGCTTGCCACGGTGAGCTGGGAGGGTTTCAGTGCCGGGGCATTGCCCTCTGAAATCGCCAGCAGTTTACTGTTGCGTACCGAGGCGAGTCCGGAAAATCCAATTCCGCCCGGGTCCCGGGAGACGTCATCGGAAAGCTGGTCATTGGACTCGTAACGGAGCGCCGAGGCCGCAAGGGTGTGCTGGTTGCCCAGTACCAGCGATTTGAAGGTATCCCAGGTGCCAGACTGCTCATCCCGGGCGTACAGCTGGATGGCCCGGTCCGGACCACCGAGTTCTGACCAGTTGCGAACGTCGCCGGCAAACACACGGGCCAGCGTCTCGATACTCATGGTGTTGATCGGGTTGGAGCTGTGCACCAGAACCGCAAGGCCATCGATGGCGATCACATGCTCGTTCTCCAGTGCGGTCAGGTCCGCCCGGGCGCTGACCTGTTCTGCCTCGGCGGGCCGGGCCGGGCGTGACGAAGCCCAGATGCCGGCCTTGCCATCCGCCAGTGCGCGGAAGCCGGTGGAGGAACCATGGGCCGCCACCAGTACCCGGAGGTCGGTGCCGCTCACGCTCAGTACCTGCTCGTTTTCGACGCCGGTACCCTGGGCCTGGACGGTGCCCTGGCCGAGCTGTTCCAGGTAGCCGGCCACCAGCCTGGGTGCCAGAGTCGCACCTACAGTGTTGGAGCCATGGATCTCCAGATCATGAGCGTTAACCGTGGCAGAAGACACCGCCGCCAGCAGGGCCAGCGCTCCGGTTCTGAAAGCGCGGGAGAGGGAATAGAACATCATCAGATAACCTTTTCTGAACAAAGCGTTGTGCTGGCGCAAGGATGCTTCAGAAATGTGACAGGAATGTTTCAGTGGCGGGACGGCCCGGTGTCGGGAAGACCGGGCTCAGTAGCGGTGCGGGTCCAGTTCCATATGGACGATCCGGCGGCCGAGCATGATCACGCGGCCCGTGTAGCGGGCTTCGCCGGTGGTGGCGAAGTCGAACAGAAACCGCCGCCACACCCGCAACTTGCCCTGATCATCACGCTTGAACCAGAGCCCCCGCAGGTAGACGGCGTCGTCCAGCAGGAGCACATCCATGCTTTTACAGTAGCGGTGGGCGGCCTGGAGCACCGAATCCTTGATGGCTTTGGCCTGCCACCAGTACCAGAGCGTATAGCCCGCCAAAAAGAGCCAGAAAAGTGTTCCCAGGGTCAAGGTTGCGTCCTGTCCGATTGCCGTTAAACAAGAGTGAGGACAGTCAGCATACCTTATCTGCCTGCGCTTTCCTGAGCCCTTTCCGCCTCGGCCTGATGGTCCCGGGCCAGCAGAATATAGAAGGCGGGCAGTACAAAAACGGTAAACAGGGTGCCGATGCCCAGGCCGGCGCTGATGGTCAGGCCGATGGCAAAGCGGCTTTCCGCCCCCGGGCCTACTGCTACAAGCAGCGGTACCATGGCAAAGATCAGCGCCAGCGAGGTCATGATGATCGGTCGCAACCGGATGGCTGCGGCTTCAATCACCGCTTCGGTTTTGCTCAGCCCGCGGTCTTTTTGCAACAGATTGGCAAATTCCACGATCAGGATGCCATTTTTGGAGACGACGCCGATCAGGGTGATCAGGCCCACCTGGGTATAGATATTCATGCTGGCGAAACCCAGCACGATAAAGGCCATGGCCCCGGCCACCGACATGGGTACCGAAATCAGGATGATCAGCGGGTCCCGCCAGCTCTCGAACTGCGCCGCCAGCACCAGGTAAATCACCAGCAACGACAGGAAGAAGGTGACCACCAGAGCGCTGCCCTGAGTCGCCAGTTGCCGGGACTCACCGGTGTAATCAAAGCTGAAGCCCTGAGGGAAGCTCCCGGCCGCGGTGGTTTCCATGAACGCCATCGCACTGCCGGCTGCCACCCCGGGCATCACCACACCCTGCAGGGTCAGTGAGTTCATCTGGTTGAACTGGGTACGGCTGGATGGCTCAACATCGTCGCTAAAGCTCACCACGCTGGACAAGGGCACCAGTTCGCCGTTATCGGCCCGGATGTAGTAGTCCTCCAGGGCTTCCCGGCTCGTGCGGAAGCTGTCGTCCACCTGGGGAATGACCTGGTAGGAGCGGCCTTCCATGTTGAAGCGGTTCACGTAGCCGCCGCTGAGCATGCTGGCAAGGGCCTGGCCCACATCCTGCATCGACAGGCCCAGATCGGCAACCCGGTCCCGGTCAACATCGATACGGGTGACCGGTTTGTCAAAGTTGATGGATTTCTGCAGGAACATGAAGTTACCGCTCTGCATGGCCTTGCCCAGCAGCTCATCGGCGATCTGGTCGAGTTGCTCGTAACTGCCACCGGTGGTGATCACAAACTGGAACGGCAGGCCACCACCGGAGCCGGGCAGCGCTGGTAGCGGAAAGACGGCCGTTTGCAGGCCGGTGACGTGTTTCAGCTCGGCATCCAGCATCGGTTGCACGTCAAACTGGCTGATCTCCCGTTCGCTCCAGGGGGCCATTTTGAAGCCACCGAATACCGCGTTGGGACTGGTTACGCCCAGGATCATGAAGTCTTCATCGTAACCCGGAACCGTCGCCATGCGATGCTGAACTTCCTGGCCGTGGTCATACAGGTACTCCAGGGTGGAGGTTTCGGGGCCGAGCCCCTGGTAGAACAGGATGCCCTGATCTTCGGTGGGCGCCAGTTCGTTCTGGCTCATCATGACCATAAAATAGATGGAGCCAAGGACGACGACGGCAAAGAACACCACCACGGACTTGGTCTGCATCAGGGACACCAGGGCACGTTTGTAGAGACCGGCCAGACCATTGAATGTTTTTTCGACAAACTTCTCGAACCGGCCGGGGTTGCCGTGGGGCTTGAGAACCTTGCCGGACAGCATGGGTGACAGGGTAAGCGCGACAATGCCCGAAATAACCACGGTGCCTGCGAGGGTGAACGCAAACTCGGTAAACAGGGAACCTACCAGGCCACCCATAAAGCCGATTGGTGCATACACCGCCACCAGCGTGGTGGTCATCGCGATGATCGGTGTTGCCATTTCGCGGGCGCCATTGACCGCGGCATCAAAGCGGGACTCGCCCTGTTCGATATGTCGGTGCACGTTTTCGACCATGATAATGGCATCGTCAACCACCAGCCCGATGGCCAGTACCATCGACAGCAGGGTCAGCAGGTTCAGCGAGAAGCCGAACATCAGCATGATAAAGGCGCCCCCGATCAGGGACAGTGGCACCGCCACCGACGGCACGATGGAAGCCCGCACCGAGCCCAGGCAGAGAAACACCACCACCAGTACGATCACCATGGCTTCGAGCAGGGTTTTGATCACCTCGTTGATGGAATCCTCAATAAAATCCGAGGCATCGTAGGCCAACCGCACGCTCAGGCCGCTGGGTAGCTGGCTTTCGATATCCGGCAGCTCTTCTTTTACCAGGCCCGCCACGGTCAGCGGGTTGGCGCCGGGGGCCATCTCAATGGCTACGTAAGTGGCGGGCTCGCCCTTATAAAGGGCCAGCTGATCGTAGTTCTGGGAACCGAGCTCCACCCGGGCAATATCCTGCAGGCGGATCAGCGTGCCGTTGGACTGTTTGACCACCAGGTTGCGGAAGGCGTCCGGGTCGGCAATGTCGGTGTTACTGGTCAGGCTGATCTCGGTATATCGGCCGCGGGTGTTCCCCACGGCCGCCTGATAGTTGTTGGCGCGCAGTCTGGCAGCGACCTCGACAGGGCTCAGGTCAACGGCGGCGAGCCGTTCCGGATCAAGCCACACGCGCAGGGCAAAGGTCCGTCCGAGCAGCTGTGCCTTGCCCACACCGGCCAGTGCCTGCAGCCTGGGCTGGACCACCCGGGTCAGGTAGTCGGTGATCTGGGGCACATCCAGCTCGTTGCTGTAAAAAGCGATGTACATCAGCGCGGTATCATCACCCGTGGTGGAGGTGATGACCGGATCTTCCGCCTCGGCCGGGAGCACGTTGCGCTGGCTGGCAACCTTGGCCTGAATCTCCGCCAGTGCGTCGTTGGCGTCGTAGTTGAGCACCATTTTGGCCTGGATGGTGGAAGTGCCCTGGGCGCTGGTGGAGGTCAGGTAGTCGATGCCACTGGCCTCGGCAATGGCCTGTTGCAGTGGGGTGGTTATAAAGCCCTTGATCAGGTCGGAGCTGGCGCCCGGATAGGCGGTTGTTACCGTGACGGTGGTGCTTTCCAGCTTTGGGTACTGGCGGATTTCCAGCTCCATGGCGGCCCGCGCGCCAATCAGCAGGATCAGCAGGCTGACGACCGTGGCCAGAACCGGCCGATGGACGAATATATCGGTGTATTTCATTACTCAGACGCCTCCTGGGCGGATTCGTCCTGAATTTCGACCCGTTGGCCGGCCCGCAACCTCAGCAGGCCTTTGGCGACCACCGTATCGCCGGCCTCGAGGTTGGAGGTGATGGCAACGCGACCCTCCCGGACCTCTCCGGTGGTGACACTGCGCCGGCTGACCACCAGTTGTCCCTCGCTGTCCTCTTCAACCAGAAAGACAAAGTTGCCATAGGTGTTATAGGAAACCGCTTCGCGCGGGAGCGTGACAACCTCGTTGTCCCGGGGCTGGCCGGTCCGGATGGTGGCAAACATGCCGGGGCGCAGCAGGTTGTCTTCGTTATCCAGCGTGGCGCGGATCCGCACGGTGCGGGTTTCCGGATTCACCGATGTATTGATAGCGCTGATTTCGCCCTCAAACAGCCGGTCTGGTACCGCCGCAACGGTGACAGCAACCGGATAGCCGCGATCGACATCCGGCATGGCTTTTTCAGACAGCGTGTAATCCACGTAAATCGGGTTGAGCATGTTGATCTCGACAATGGGGGTGCCGGTGCCGAGGTACTGGCCCTGATCCACCAGACGAATGCCGAGTTTGCCGCTAAAGGGTGCCCGGATGATTTTTTTGTTGAGCTGGGCTTCGGCTTCGTTAACCCGGGCGCGGGCCGCATCGTAGTTGGCCTTGGCTTCGTCATACTGGGACTGGGACACAGCGCGCCGGGGCAACAGGTCGGATACCCGCTTGAACTCCTGGCCCGCCAGTTGTGCTTCGGCGCGGCGGGTACGCAGGGCGGCTTCGTCGATGGCCGCATCCAGGCGGACCAGAATATCGCCCTTGCTGACGGAGTCGCCGGATTCAAAATTGATGCTTTCGATCACGCCGGGCACTTCGTTAGCCACCTGCACACCGTTGATCGCTTCGATACTGCCCACCGCCTTGATTGAGGGCTGCCAGTTCTCCACGGTTGCCCGGGTGACCGAGACGATGGCCGGCGGCTGTGGCTGCGACAGCATTTCTTTCATCTGGCCAAATTGCATGAACTTGTAGCCGAAGATGCCGCCCAAGACGATACCGAGAAAAATGACAACAATGACAAAACGGGACGCAGTGCGCATAGGTCTGTTCCTGGAATGAATACCTGAAAGTAATCGGGTGCCGGCTGATCAACTGGGAAGGCGAGCAGCTCTCCATGCTAAAAGGTGAGCCATTGTACGTGTAAGGGGTGTCTTAAAAAAGTCAATTAGCAATTTTGGGTGGTATGCTGAAAACGTTGTGCTCCGGAGTTACGCCGAGCCTGTGCCTTCAAGACAGTCCGGCTCAGCTGTAAGCGCAGGACAGGCCGAAATGCTATAGTCATTGCTGGCTGTAATTCGGCTGTACAGTTTGGTTGTTCAACAGATCAGGAGACAGATATGCTCAGGGATACCCCGGAACGTTACGGCACGCTCACCAAGGCGTTGCATTGGTTAATGGCCTTACTGGTGGGCTGGCAGTTGCTGAAGCTGGGCGACCGGATTGCTGATGGCGAGCACTGGGTTGGTCAGACTCTGGTACCCTGGCATATCTCTATCGGTGTTCTGTTATTGGTGCTGATCGTGCTGCGCCTGATCTGGGCGACAAGCCAGCGGCAGCAGCGGCCCCAGCCGGAACCGTCCATGGCATGGGCGGTCAAAGCCGGCCACGGTCTGTTATATGCCTGTCTTCTGCTGATGCCGCTGACCGGCATTATGGTAATGCTGGGTGGCGGCTATGGCGTCAATGCGTTTGGCGTGCAGCTGATCGCCGAGGGTGAGGAGCGGGCCTGGGCGGGAACGCTGGGCAGTATACATTCGCCGTTGGCCTGGTTGCTGACCATTCTGGTGATCGGGCACATTGGCGCGGCGCTTGTTCACCACCTTTTCCTGAAAGATGAGACGCTGAAACGTATGCTGTAAGGAGGTGCGGTGAAAGAGCCCAGGCACCACCGCCGCCCCGGGCGGCGGCAGGCGGTCGTCCATTTATTGAATCGTCAGCAGCTGGGAGAGAGCGTCAGGCTTGCACCCCAGACTGGTGTGCGCAACTCGGCCCTGGCCGGGTTGCAGGTAGCCATCACCACCCTGATTGCCCTGCCACTGATTCAGCTGTCGCCCTTTTCCCACCTTATTGGTTTTGCTTCGCTGGGTACTCTGGTAGCCCTGTTCGGGCGCTTTGCCCCGCGGGCCCGGCGCGGCTGGATCGTGTTCCTGTGCATCCTGTGCCAGACCGGCACCGTGTTCGTGACTTCGTTGGTCGCCTGGCTGGGTACGCCGTTTGTTATCCAGATCCTGTTGCTGGCCGTGATGTGCGGCCTGTTGTTCTGTCTGGTGAATCTGGGGGAGTTTGGTCCGCCCGGCGCCCTGATCTTTGTGTTTGCCGCCAGTGTTTCGATGGGCAGTGTTGACTCGTTCGAGCTGGTGTTGCAGCGCACCGCCGCCACCGGCTCCGCTGCGGTTCTGGCCTGGCTAATCTGTATGCTGACCGAGATCCTGCGCCACCGTGATCACAGCGGTGGTGCAGCCCCTGGCGCGCTCCGCTCTGCCAGCCACCTTGGGGTGGCGGCGACCAGGATCGTCTTTGGCGCGGGAATTGCCGCTTACGCTGCCTGGGGTATCGGTGCCAGCCATGCCGGCTGGGCGGCCATGGGGGCCGTTGCTGTGCTGCAGGGCGCACACCTGCACATCACCATGAATCGGGCCTTGCAGCGTACCGGTGGCAACCTGGTGGGCTCGGTCCTGGTGGCTTTACTGCTGTCGTTCGAACCCTCGGTGTGGACGGTGATCGTGCTGGTGGCCGTGTTGGCGTTCGCGACTGAGGCCATTATTGGAGCCAACTACGGGCTGGGGCAGATTCTGGTCACGCCGATGGCGTTACTGATGATGTATCTGGCGGAACCGGATGTTGCCGGTGTGGCCATGGCCCAGGAGCGGGTGATTGATACGCTGATTGGCGCCTTTATCGGAATGGTATTGGCAGTGCAGTTTTCAACGCAGGATGACCGGGCCTTCCTGGCCCGGCATCATTCGAACAGGCTTGACCGCTAGCGGTCAGCGGATTTTCCTTTTCCCGTCAGCCCCACCACAAACACGTAAAACAGGGGCACAAAGAAGATGGCCAGGATGGTTGCGGCCACCGTGCCACCCACCACCGCAGTACCGATGGCATGCTGGCTGGCGCTCGACGCCCCGCTGGCCAGAGCCATGGGCAACACCCCGAACACAAAGGCCAGTGAGGTCATGATGATCGGGCGCAGGCGCAAGCGGGCGGCCTCTGCCGTTGCCTGCAGCAGTGGCTTGCCTTCCTGCTCATAAAGCTGGCGAGCGAATTCCACGATCAGGATGGCGTTTTTCGCTGCCAGCCCCATGGTGGTCAGCATACCCACCTGGAAAAATACGTCGTTTGACAGCCCACGGGCCATGGTTGCCAGGACCGCACCCAATACTCCCAGAGGCACCAGCATGATCACCGAGAAGGGGATCGACCAGCTTTCGTACAGGGCCGCAAGGCACAGGAACACCACGAGGATCGAGATCAGGTACAGAGTCATGGCCTGACTTCCTGCCTGCCTTTCCTCATAGGACAGGCCGGTGTACTCCAGGCCAATGCCCCGGGGCATGTCAGCCGCAATGCGCTCCAGCGCTGCCATGGCTTCACCGGTACTGTATCCCGCAGCCGGTGCGCCCTGAATCTGGACCGCGGGCACACCCTGATAGCGCTGCAGGCGGGGTGAGCCGTGTACCCACTCACCGGTGGCGAACGCCGCAAAAGGTACCATCTCGCCCTGGGCATTACGGACAAACCACTTGTCGAAGTCTTCCGGAGCCAGCCGCGCATCCTGCCTGCCCTGGACAAAGACTTTCTTGACCCGCCCATTGTGCAAGAAGTCATTTACATAACTGGAGCCCCAGGCGGCCGACATGGTGGCGTTGATGTCAGCGATGGATACCTGCAGTAACCGTGCTTTTTCATCGTCGATAATCACCTGGTACTGGGGTTCGTCGGGCAGACCATTATGGCGCACCATATTCAGCTCCGGTGCCTGGTTGGCACGGGCCAGAAACTCGTTCATCGCAGACATCAGGGCATGATGGCCGATACTGCCGTTGTCTTTCAGGTAGAGGTCAAAACCGGTGGCATTGCCCAGTTCCAGAATGGCCGGCGGCACAATCGGGAACACAACGGCATCCTTGATCTGGGCAAACCTGCTCCCGGCGCGGCCTGCCAGAGCGAACACGCTCTGGGCAAAAGCGTCACGGTCTGCAAAGGGTTTGAGGTCCACAAACAGGATGCCAGAGTTCTGGCCCCGGCCGGCGAAGTTGAACCCAAGTACCGATTGCACGCTCTGGACCACCTCGGACTCTTCCTCAAGCAGGTAGGCCCCCGCTTCGCTCAGTACCGCTTCGGTGCGCTCGGCCGTGGCGTTTGCAGGCAGTTGCACCATCACAATCATCACGCCCTGATCCTCATCCGGGAGGAACGAGGTTGGCAGTCCCTTGAACAGGAAGCCCACAGCGAGCACCAGCAGCAGGTACACGCCCATAAAGCGGCCTTTGCGCTTGATGACATAACTCACGCCGGACTTGTAGCGATTTGCGCTACGGTCAAAGGTACGGTTGAACCAGCCAAAAAAGCCTTTCCTGGTGTGTTGGTCCCCGGGCTTGAGCAGAGTTGCACACAGGGCCGGGGTAAAGATAAACGCCACCAGTACCGAGAACGACATGGCCGAGATAATGGTGATCGAGAACTGCCGGTAAATGACGCCGGTAGAGCCTCCGAAAAACGCCATGGGCAGGAACACCGCCGAGATCACCAGGCCGATGCCCAGCAGGGCACCGGCGATCTGGTCCATGGATTTCTTGGCGGCCTCTTTGGGCGACAGGCCTTCTTCTTCCATCAGGCGCTCAACGTTTTCCACCACCACAATGGCATCGTCCACCAGCAAGCCGATGGCCAGAACCATGGCGAACATGGTCATGACGTTGATGGTGAAACCAAACGCATAGAGCACGCCGAAGGTCGACAGCAGTACGACCGGCACCGCCAGCGTCGGGATAATCGTGGCGCGCCAGCTCTGGAGAAACAGGAACATCACCAGGAACACCAGCACCACCGCTTCGGCCAGGGTTTTTGCAACGGTTTCGATGGATGCAGAAACGACTGGGGTGGTGTCGTAGGGCAGAACGATGTCAATGCCCTCCGGCAGGAAGCGCTCCAGCTCGGCCAGGGTTTCTTTAACCCGGGTCGCGGTTTCCAGCTGGTTGGCACCGGTAGCCAGACGTAGCGCCATCCCTGCCGCCGGCGCCCCGTTGTAGGAGCCGGTAATGGCATAGTTTTCGTTGCCAAGATTGATCTCTGCAACGTCGGTGAGACGAACCTGAGAGCCATCCGGATTCACTTTCAGGAGAATGTTTTCGAACTCTTCAGGGGTTTTCATCCGCTGTTTGCCAATCACCGTGGCCTGCAGTTGCACACCCTCTGCTGTTGGCAAACCACCCAGCTGGCCCGCAGACACCTGCACGTTCTGAGCACGTACAGCATTGATCACGTCCTGAGGCGTGAGCTGAAAACTGTTCAGCTTCTCCGGGTCGAGCCAGATCCGCATGGCATACTGGGAGCCAAACAACAGGAAGTCGCCTACGCCCTGGGTCCGTGCAATCGGATCCTGAATATTGGAAACAATGTAGTCGGCCAGGTCGCCCTGGGAGTATTCGCCGTCCATGCTGGCCAGGGCGAAGACCATGAAGAAGTTAACCTTGTATTTGGACACCCGTATGCCCTGGCGCTGAACCTCTTCGGGCAGCAGCGGCGTTGCCGACTGCAGCTTGTTCTGAACCTGTACCTGGGCAATATCCGGATCGGTGCCCTGCTCAAAGGTGACAATAATCACCATGCTGCCGTCGGAGTTACTTTCCGACGAAATATAGCGCAGGCCGTCCAGGCCATTAAGCTGCTGCTCAATAACCTGCACAACGGTATCCTGAACGGTCTGGGCCGAGGCGCCCGGGTAGTTCACCGTCAGTGCAACGGCAGGGGGAGCGACGTCAGGGAACTGGTTAACCGCCAGGTTCTTGACGGCGAGACCGCCGCCAAGCATCAGCATCAGCGCGATGACCCAGGCAAAAATGGGCCGATCGATAAAAAATCGTGGCATGTCAGAAACTCCTTATTCGGCCTGGGGAGCCAGATCGGTGCGCAGCTCCACATTACTGGCGGGTGCGGGCTCGACAGTCAGGCCCGGGGCCAGACGCTGGAGCCCTTCGGTCACCACCCGTTCGTTGCCTTGCAGGCCGCTGGTTACCAGCCAGGTATTGCCGACGGTGCGGGCGGTTTCTATCTCGCGCAGGTTGACGGTGTTGTCATCCGCAACCACCCAGACACTGGCTACACCGCGGTTGTCGCGGGAAACCGCTTGCTGGGGCACCAGGATGGCATTCGGACGAACCCCTTCTTCGACCAGGGCACGAACAAACATACCCGGCAGCAACTTGCTGTCCGGGTTGGGGAACTCGGCACGTAAAGTGACCGATCCGGTGCCTTCGTCAACCACCACCTCAGAGAACTTGAGCAGTCCGGTATGGGGGTAGGCCTGGCCATTTTCCAGGACCAGGGAGACTTCGACATCATCGTTCTCATCGGCTTCGATCAGGCCGGTTTCGATCGCGTGCTGGAGGTCCAGCAGGCGGGTTACCGGCTGGACAATGTCCACGTAGATCGGGTCGAGCTGAGTGATGGTGGCCATCTCCTGCTGCTGGCCACCGGTAACCAGTGCGCCTTCACTGACCCGGGAGCGGCTGATCTTGCCGGTGATCGGGGCTTTTACCCGGGTATAGTTCATATTGATGCTGGCGGCCTGGTATTCAGCCTCGGCGCTGCGCAATGCGGCCATGGCGTCGTCGTACTGCTGTTGGCTGATAGAGCGGCTGCCAACCAGGTTTTCGTAACGCTTGGCCAGGTTGCGGGCATTGATCAGGCTGGCATCGGCACGGGCCAGTGCCGCCCGGTAAGGGGCGTCATCAATCCGGTAGAGCTCCGAGCCTTCTTCAACTACCGTGCCTTCTGTGAACAGGCGCTCTTCAATCAATCCATTAACCTGCGGGCGAACCTCTGCGGTACGCCAGGCTCTGGTCCGGCCCGGGAGGGCGGCAGACAGTGCCAGTGGCTCTTCTTTAACTTCGTACACGCCTACAGCGGGCGCCGGACGTTGGGCTTGCTGTTGTGGTGCCGGATCGCTGCACCCGGAAACGATGAAAGCGGTGATCAGCAGCGTCAGCAGGCGGCTGTCGGTAAGGTGCTTTTTGAAAGTCACGACATTGTCCCCGTGTTTGGTTAGCTGGGTTGGGTATTATCGATTGTATTGAGATGCGGCATTCTAACCGCATGGCGATACAAGAGATAGTTTCGGATTTTACTGCGTGCAGGTCAGGAACCCGGCTTGACTTAAACAGCAGTCGCCCGCGTAATACTATTTTAGCAACTTCGGGAATCAGCAACCCCATGGAGACAGTACACGGAGCAGGGCAGGACGAGCGCCGGCAAGGGGGTATCCAGGTGATTGCCCGGGCCGCCGCCATCATGCGGGTACTCGGAGACCATCCGGACGGTCTCAGCCTCGCTGAGATCGCCCGGGCGGTTGGCTTGCCGCGCTCCACCATCCAGCGCATCATTGCCGCCCTTGAGGCAGAGGGATTTGTCGAGATGATCCGGGCAGGAGGTGGCTACCACCTGGGGCCGGAACTGGGCCGGCTGTTGTACCATACCAGGATTGATGTGATTTCTGTGGCCCGGCCACTGCTTGAAGAACTCAGTGAGCAAATTGGTGAAACCCTGGTGTTTTGTGGGGTCGAAAGCAATCAGGTGCTGGTGATCGAGCGCGTGGTTGCGGAGCGGGAGCTGAGAGTCGTCCCGGCGATGGGAATCATTCATGTGCCCTTCCATACCACCGCTGTTGGCAAGGCGTTACTGGCCAGCATGGATGACAGTAAAGTTGAAAAGATCCTGAGAGATACTCTGCCACCAGGCCCCGGGGGCGAGCAGGTGCGTCGTCAGTTGTACCGGGATCTGGCCCATATCCGAAAGATCGGGCTGGCAGAAGACTACGAGGAATATATGCCGGACATTGCCGCGTTTGCGATTGCCATGGACACCTACCTGGGCCGCTTTTCTGTGGCGGCCATTGTGCCGGTCAGCCGTGCCCGGGCCCACAGAGAGAAGTACATTACCCCCCTGAAAGCCTTCAAGGCCAAAGTCGAAGCCCGGATAGGGGAGAGCTGAATCATGCACTTGATTCTTGGCCTGGCGCTGGCCGCCGCGGTGTTTGTGATTCTTAAACGCTGGGGCGCCCTGACGCCGGAAAAACAGAAAGCCGCGCTCTGGAAAATCGTGCTGGTGGCCGGTGGAGCTCTGCTCCTGTTTATGGTGTTGACCGGGCGGGTGCATGTCCTCACCGCGGCCGTTGCCGCAGTCATCCCGCTCCTGCGCCGGCTGCCGTCGCTGTTGCGTTACCTGCCCCTGTTCCGCAAGGCCATGGCAGGTGATGGCGCGGCAGGACCCGGGCCGCAGCACGGCCATGGCCAGGGGCCGGCCAGTGTTACCGGGGCTATGACGGTACAGGAAGCCTGTGACATCCTTGGGGTCCGGCCCGGGTGCAGCCGGGAGGAGGTAATGGCTGCCCATCGCAAGCTGATGCTGAAAGTCCACCCGGACCGCGGTGGCAACGATTACCTCGCCGCCAAACTCAACGAAGCCCGGGATGTGCTGGTTGGCAAGCGCAGTGGCTGATCAGGGCAGGACCTCGACTTTTACCTCAATGGCAAGCTGGCCGGTGCTGTGGTTGTCTTGCCGATACACCAGACCGCCTTGTTGGTGCTCTTGCGATGAGCTGACACCACCCAGTGACACCCACTGACCGGGCTGAACCCGGCGCTGGGTGATCAGGGCTTCGGTCTGGTAGCCCGGCAGGGCGGCCGGGTCCTGTTCAAAAGACACAATGTTCAGCTCTACCGCACGGTCCGAAATCGCCTGGGGGCTGACGACAAAGCCACTGCGGGTCTCCACCTGCTCCAGGATCGTGGCCGGATGGCGGCCGCTCTGGATGGCGAAGGGCAAGGTGCGGACATTGCCTGATGTAATGTGGGCTGACTGCCCATCCTGGACAACCAGGTGTCGTTCAGAGGTAATGCGCCGGGTGCTGCTGCTCTGATTGACGCTGGCCGCCGTGCGCCGATGGTTTCTCTCAACGCTGGCGCCCGCCCGGGTGCCGGTACCGGATTGCTGATAACGCACGCTGATACGCATCTGCACCGCCGGTACATCCAGGGAGTCGATCAGGAGCCCGATCTCGTCCAGCAGCCATGGCTCACCCCGGGCCACCAGCTGGCTGCCCCGGGCAGTGACGGTCACCGGGGCCTGCTGGTAAAGCTCAAGCACCTGCCGGGCCAACCCCTCGGCGGTGCGGTTGCTGACCTGGTAGATCCGGGTTTCCTGACCCGTCTGGGCACTGGCCGGCAACAGCAAGCCGGCCAGCAGAAGTGCCAGAAAAACCTGCCGGGCAGACAGGCTGAACCATCGAACCATTCGCACCTCCGTAGTCAGCTCCAGAGCACAGTTCCCTGTCTCGCGGGAAAATTAAAAGCCATTTCCGGTTGCCAATGTGAAAACCGGCGGTATATAGTGAAAAGCATGAAGACTCTACACGCAGCCTGTCAATTGAATGTTCAGCAAGCTTTTGGTGAAAAACTGAAAGCCGCAGGTTCTGCTGTGTATTTTTGGTGGTTTGGTTATGGCTTTTATTTTAGCCAGAGCCCGGGCCGCCCATAAGATCTTCATCGACCGAATTTAACGAGGAAGGCAGCCCGGCAAGCAACCCAGGCTGCCACCGGACTCCAAAAAGCCCCGACTGGTAGCCCAGCCGGGGCTTTTTTGATTCTGAGACAGGGACACGGGGACACCGATATGAACATGCCGCTAAAATCCGAAACACTGGCCGGGGAAGGCTCGGGTACGAGCCTCCATCGCCATGAAACCCGGCTGCCCAGCGCCGCCGAGCTGCGCCAGCAGTTTCCCGCTGATGAACGGGTGATTCGGGCCGTTGCGGGTTATCGGGAGCAGGTTCGGGCAGTGTTGCAGGGCGAGGATGAGCGGCTGTTGGTGGTGGTCGGCCCCTGTTCGATTCATGATGAACAGGCAGCGCTGGATTACGCCACCCGCCTGAAGACGCTGGCCGATGAGGTCAGCGACCGTATGCTGATTGTCATGCGGGCTTACCTTGAAAAGCCGCGTACCACGGTGGGCTGGAAAGGGCTGTTGTATGACCCTGAGCGCACCGGTCGCGGTGACCTGAAACTCGGGCTCGAGCGTTCCCGTAAACTGCTGATCGATCTGTCCGCGCTTGGCTTGCCGCTGGCCACCGAGGCCCTGAGCCCGTTCATGCTGGATTACCTGGGTGACCTGATCAGCTGGACCGCCATCGGAGCCCGTACCACCGAGTCCCAGATTCACCGGGAAGTGGTCAGCGGCCTGCCGATGCCCACCGGGTTCAAGAACGGCACCGATGGCGGGATCGCGGTGGCCAGTAATGCGATGAAATCGGCGGCACATCCGCACCATCATATGGGCATTTCCCACACCGGGGCGCCGGTGATGGTCTCAACGGCCGGTAACCCCGACACGCATCTGGTTCTGCGTGGCGGCAGGGGTGTCACCAACTACGATCAGCAGAGTATTGCGGATGCCGTCGCGCAGCTGGCGCAGGCCGGTGTGTCTACCGCATTGATGGTGGACTGCAGCCACGACAATGCCTGCAAGCAGGCGGAGCGCCAGCTTGAAATTGCCCGGGAGGTGGTCGCCCAGAAACGCGGGGGTAACCGTCACATCAGAGCGCTGATGCTGGAGAGCTTTCTGGCGTTCGGACGTCAGGACGACGGCGATGAGCTGGCCTATGGCTGCTCTATTACCGACCCGTGCCTGAGCTGGGAACAGACTGAAGAGCTGCTGCGGTCCCTGTAGCGTCGAGAAGCGGAAACTCAGAATAGGGGCAGCTCCTGCGGAAGCTCCCCCTTGGACTGTAGCCCGGGCGTGTGAGCCGGCGCTCGTCTGATTTGGGTCAAGGCCTCAGGACGTTCTATGCCTCAGGCTCACAGGGTTATTGGTCGCCCTTGCATTTCGCAGGTGCCGCGCCCATATTTTTTCATGGAAGAAGTAGGCAACCGTATTGATTGCGGGCTCTACCATGGCGATCAGGCCACCGATCAGGATGTCACCGGTCAGTACATAGGCTACAGTAAAAGCCACAAAAAAGTGGGTAACGGCAAAGGTCAGTGTTTTCAGCAGTGACTGGTCTTGCTGGTCGCTGTGATCGTGGACAAACATTTTCAGGACGCTCATGGTTAACTCCGCAGGATCAAGGTCGCTATGGGTATATTTGAGCGCAAATGAGAATTCCTTTCAAATAGATTGTGGCAAGCCCGTAAATAGCTATGCGCTATGGTATCTTGGGCTTGGTTATTAGTTTTTGCTATCAAGAAAATTGATGGCTGAGGCTGGGCCCTGGCCCGGAACTCACCTAAAGTAAGAAGCAGAGAAAACCCGACCATGAATCAGGAGGTTCAAACATGGGTAAGAACTTTATCGGACTGGATATCAAGAAAACGCAACAGCTGGCTGATTCCCTGAATGAGTTACTGTCCAATTATCAGATCTTCTACATGAACGTTCGGGGCTATCACTGGAACATCAAAGGTGAGAGCTTCTTTGAGCTGCACGATAAGTTCGAGGAACTGTACAACGATCTGCTGGTTAAGATTGATGAGATCGCGGAGCGGGTGCTGACCCTGGGGCACCGCCCGTCACACGCCTACAGCACCTACATCGAGAGCTCGGATATACCGGAGCGCAAGGATGTCTCTGATGGTAAAGAGGCGGTTGCCAATATCGTGGAAAGCTTTGGCAAGCTGATCTCCCGTCAGCGGGAGCTGCTGAGCCTTGCCGGCGACTCGGAAGACGAGGGTACCGTCGCGCTGATGAGTGATTATATTTCCCAGCAGGAAAAAACCGTCTGGATGTACCGCAGCTATCTGGGCCAATAGACGCACGGCGCCAGGCCCGTAAAAGGTACGGTCAGAAAAGCCCCGTTGTTATGACGGGGCTTTTTCGTTTTGGCCGGGCAGCCTTCGGGTGTCATAAAACGTACATGCTTTATTAACCGTTCGTTCATAAACCATCTCCATAGTGTGATCACGAAATTCAAGACCGATCGAACAAGATCACTGATGGAGAAGAACGGAATGAAAAAGCAATTGCTGGCACTGGCTATCGGTTCTGTGGTTATCGCGCCTTCTGTAGCGCTGGCTGACAAGGGCCCGACTGTTTACGGTAAAGTGAACGTTTCTTATGAGAATCAGGACGACGGTGCTGACGAGCAATGGGCACTTGAAAGCAACTCCTCACGCATTGGTGTGAAAGGTGACCTGGATCTGGATATTGAAAACCTGAAAGCCATCTATCAGGCAGAGTTCCAGATTGCTGTAGACGATGGCGACAACAGCGGCCAGACGTTCAGTCAGCGCAACATCTTTGGTGGCTTCCAGCACAAACAGTTCGGTACCCTGAAAGCGGGTAAATTCGATACCCCGTTCAAAGTATCCCAGGGTAAGATCGATCAGTTCGGTGACCTGGACGGCGACATCAACAACATCGTTCGTGGTGATGTTCGTGCCAACAACATCGTGCAGTACAGCACTCCGAAGCTGGCTGACGTGTTCACTGTTAACCTGGCCATGATTCCGGGTGAAGACGCTGGTACCGATCGTGACGGCGTTGCCGACAGCATCTCTTCGTCTCTGGTCTTTGATAATGGTGCAATCTACGCGTCTGTTGGTTATGACTCTGAAATGAACACAACCCTGAACGACCTGGGTGGTTCAACGCTGGTTGATGCTTTTCACATTGCCGCAAAAGCCAACATTCAGAACTTCGAAATCGGTGCTCTGTTCCAGCAGTCGGAAAACGCCGATACCGCTCTGGACGGCGGCAGCTTTGAGGACACCACTTACGTTGTGAACGCCGCGGTCAAGCTGGACCGCTGGAAGCTGAAAGCCCAGTACGGCATGACCGATATGGACACCAGTGATGATGACCTGACCCTGATGGCTCTGGGCGCTGACTACAAGATCGGCAAGAGCAGTAAGGTCTTTGGTTATTTCGCCAATGTGGAAGAGGATACCGGCACCAGGGATGACACCACCTTTGGTATCGGCTTCGAGCACAGCTTCTCCCTGTAAGACCGCATGTCATGTTGCGTTTGTTTGCCGGCCCCGCCAGGGGCCGGTTTTTTGTTCAGATTGCCATCTCCAGCGGCCGCACCTGCTGATGCAGGAACCAGCGTTCAGTAACAACTTTTCGGGTAAACCAGTGCGACCGCATCAGCGCGCTGGCGGCTGCCTGCTTGAGCCAGTCCGGGACATCAAAGCCTGGCGCCTGATCGGTTGCGCGGTTACCAAAACGAGCGGCAATGCGTTCGCCATAGGGTTGCAGGGAAAGCGCCGAGTAATCCGGTGCCTGATGTATCACATCAGCCGCGATCAGCGCCGACTCAATGGCAGGCCGGATACCCTCGCCGCTCTGGGTATAGGCCAGCCCGGCCGCATCGCCGATCAGCAGAACGCCTTCGTCTGCCAGGGGGCGGTCGGCATGACCATAGAGCAGGTAAGCATGCCCTTTGAAGCGTTCCGGGAGATCCGCCGGAATTCGCCCGGATGCTTTCATTTCTTCGACAAAATCCGCCAGATGATCAGAAAGCCGGTGGTTGTCCTCCCGGCCCAGACCAATGTTCAGGACGTTGCCTTTCCGGAATACCCAGGCATAACCCTTCAGGTCACGGCAGAACCAGAGTTCTGGTGTGTCGCCCCGGGCCTGGCAGGCCTGTGCCTGTTCCGGGGACATTTCAAACTCGACCTCTTTTGCGGCGACGACCGTCTCATGCTTGCCGGGCCCATCGCCCAGTAACCGTGCCACCGGGCAGAAGTGGCCACCGGCGCCAATCAGTAGCGGGGCCTGCCAGCGATCGTTAACCAGCCAGTTGCCGTTAATGCGCTCGATCGATCTGACCGGGGCGCCCAGTTCTTTCGGTGACCTGACCCGGTCAAGGAGAAAACTGTCGAACTCGCAACGCCGGATGCCGTAGCTCACCACCTCGCCATGGTCGTTTTCAAGCGGGTCCTGCCCCATCAGGCCAATGCGGAACCGGCGTATCGGCTGGAGAGTTCGGCCGCGACCATACTCGGTTCTATCAATGTCCAGACTCTCCAGCACCGCCGGGGTTACCCACCCGGCGCAGGTCTTGTCCCGGGGAAAACCGGCTTTGTCGACCACCAGCACCTGCCTGCCACTGGCTTCCAGGGCCCGGGCGAGCGTTGAGCCGGCGGGGCCGGCACCGATGATGATTGCGTCGTAGTAGTCCATCAGAGGCCCTCCGGGGTGGCCGGAAGGGCATACAGATCCTGCCGGCTCTGGGGAAGCTGGTTGTTGTCACCATGGCTGAACACAACCTGGAACAGCTGCAGTGACCCGGCCCGGAAGGCGGCGATCGACCCCGCGAGGTAGAGCCGCCAGGCCCGGGTAAAGTGCTCGTCATACATGTCGGTGACGCGGCTTTCGTTGGCGGTAAAGTTTGCCATCCAGTGAGTGAGGGTCTGAGCGTAATGCAGGCGCAGGTTCTCGACATCCAGCACCGAGAAATCGCCGCTTTCGCACAGGGTCATGAACTCGCTGATACTCGGCGGATAAGCACCCGGAAATATGCGTTTCTCGATCCAGGCATTCATCAGCATCGGGCGGTTGCGGCCGATGCTGTGCAGCAGCGCCAGCCCCCCGGGTTTGAGGCTGCGTCTGATCAGTTCGGCGAATGCCGCGTAGTTATCCTTGCCGACATGTTCCAGCATACCCACGGAAACAAAGGCATCGTACTCCCCCTGAATATTCCGGTAGTCGTCTTCAATGTAGGTGATCAGATGATCCAGTTGCTGGCGTTCGGCTTCGGCCCGGGCCCAGGCCAATTGTTCCCTGGAGATGTTGTAGGCGTGGACTTTGACGCCATAGTGCCGGGCCATATAACGGGCCAGCCCACCCCAGCCACAACCGGCTTCGACCACCGTCATGCCGGGTTTGAGCCGCAGCTTGCGGCACACGTGCTCGAGTTTGGCCAGTTGTGCCTGCTCAAGGGAGTGGCCGGGGTCTTCGTAATAGGCGCAGGTGTACTGCATCTCGGCATGGTCGAGCCAGAGCTGGTAGAACTCATTGCCCAGGTCGTAGTGATGATGGATATTTTCCCGGGCCTCCGGGATACCGGTGGAGCGGGGATTGTGGTTGCGCCACAGGGCATCAAGCCAGCGCGGCCATTTTTTCCGGGCCGCATGCACCGCCCGGTACATGGCTTCCATCAGGTCCGGGAGGTCGCCTTCGACCTCCAGACGGCCGGCACTGTAGAGATCACCGAACGCCAGGTTGGGGTTGGCTACGAGTGAATAGAGCGCTTTCGGATCTGCCAGGTGGAGGGTAAACCGGGCGTCCGGCTCGGGTTCGATAAGGTCTCCGTTCCAGAGCCGGAAGCGAACCGGGGGCGAGCCGGCCATCCGCATGAGCCTGGTGACCAGCCAGCGTTCGTAGCTGTGGGGTTCCCGGTCGGTATGGCTGGTCTCCAGGGGAAGTGTCAGTACATGCCCCTTGGTCTGCTGCCCGTCGCAATCCGGTTTGCGCGCAGTGTTGTGTGTCACGGTTGTTCCTCCCTTGTTATGCTGTGCGCCTGAGCGTTCCTGGAAGCACACTCCAACTCAAAGGTCCTGAGTCAGTATAGGAAATGATCAGGATTTGTCAGGTTAGGGGAGAAAACGCCTGAAGCAACCTGGCCTGCGCCGGTCAGAGATCGTTGATTCGCCCGATCTGGCCGGATAAACGCATGGCCTCATGCTCATGCATGGCCAGCAGGTCCTCAAGCAGGGTCTTGGCCTCCCGGATCTCGGCTTTGGTGATCAGGTTGTCGTACAGCTCGCAGACCTGCTTGTGTACCTGGAAGATTTCCCGCGCTACACCGTCAAAATCCAGGCTGTCATAGCGGGTGTCGCAGCTTTGATCGGTCTTGATGGGCTTGTGTACGCCATAGTCGTAGAGGCGGGTCTCGAGGGCCCTGGAATCGGCTTGCCTCTCATACTCGGCCACACCCTTCTCCAGAATGGCTTCGTGCCGGCTGAGATACTCGAGCAGGAGACTGGCGCGCTCATCAGGATTTCTGCTGGCGGATTGCTGCAGGCAGCGTGCGAGGTGGCCATGCAATTGGCGTGTCCAGTCAATCAGGTCCGCAAAGGTTTTGATCTCCATGCACTCATCCTCGGGTCAGAATAATGAATCAGCTGTTCCTTTAGTTCAGTCTAGCTAATATTGCAGAACTGCCACCGGATGTTCGTCTGAAAGCTTTCGGTTCCTGTTTGTCGCCCCCTGGTTTGCCGGCGCAGCTCCTGACGCAGATATTATTGATCAGGTTTTCTGGTTGGCAGGTGTTAACGGTTTTGCCGTGGCCGTGGGCCGGGAGGCGCGCCACTGGCGGAACCAGCTCAGGGCTGGTTTTTCGATGCCGTAGTGCAGGGCCGACGCCAGGGCCAGCACCAGTGCCAGAGCCATCACAACCCCCACCGTACCCGGCAGGCCCAGTTGGTAAGACACGCTGATCACGCCGTAGCCGATGTTCTGGTGCACCAGATACAGGCTGTAGGAGATGGCACCGAGCCAGAGCAGGGCCGGGCGCGCGAGCAGATTCAGATAGCCGGCCACGGCCAGCGTGAACACACCGTAGCAGCCCAGGACAAACAGATTGAACGGTGCCTTGTAGGCGATCAGGCAGTGGCAGACGGTGAATACAAGCAGGGCAAGATCGGCAGGGCCCGGGCGCCCGTGGCGATGCCAGCGGTAAATCAGCATGCCGCTGATAAACAACGGTGCATATCGGGTAAACAGTAACTCCTTGACCGCAAATTCCAGACTCTCGGGGATGGCTTTCCACCAGATCACGGCGACATAGCTCAGCAGAGTCCAGCACCAGAGCGCCGGCCGTATGCGCTGCCAGTTGCCCAGCCCATAGAACAGCAAGGCGATCCAGACGTAAAACGTGGCCTCGATCACCAGGCTCCAATAGGCGCCATCCACGTGGGGCTGGCCCAGATATTCATGGAGCAGTGTCAGGTTAAGCAGGGTGGCTACCGGTGAGACTACACGGTCATCAGGACCCATCAGGTACACACTGACACTGGTCAGTACGATCCCGGCCCACAAGGCGGGTAACAATCGAAAAGCACGGGCAAGTCCGAACCAGCCGGCGGTCGCGGTACGCTCCAGCGTCATGAAAATCACGAAGCCGCTCAGAATAAAGAACAGGTGGACACCATAGCGGCCAAAAGCCAGGAAGTCCGGGGTGCTGAAGCTGTGCCCGTATAACTGATCGTAATAGGGCAGGTAATGGAACAAGACGACGCCCAGGGCGGCGATGCCCCGGAGCGCATCCAGGGCAGAGAGTCGGTGATCACCACTGGGCATGGCGGTGGGTGCTCCGTACAGTCGCTATGAACAGATGAGCTTCTATTCTAGGCAGGTTCACCACAAGGCGGCTACAGAATATGCATACGGTTTGATTGCCGCTGGCTGACGGTCCCGTCATGAAAGCGGGTAAGCTGTGTATGATAGAACAGAGGGTGTAACCAACCAGAGGGAAGGGTGATGACAGTAGAACTGGGGATTGTTGAGGGTTTTTACGGGCCGCTCTGGAGCTGGTCGGAGCGACGTCAGCTGGTGTCGACATTGACACCCCACGGTTACAGCTTTTATCTCTACGCTCCCAAAGCCGATCCTTATCTGCGCCGGCGCTGGCATGAGCCCCATCCCCATGACCAGACCGAGGCGCTGGCGGAGTTTGCACGATTCTGTCAGCGTGAAGGGGTTCGCTTTGGGGTGGGTCTGAGCCCGTTCGAGATTTTCAATGACTTTAATGAGGATGCCCGCAACGCCCTGGCCGCCAAGTTGAAAATGCTGGATCGCCTGGGCATCCAGGAGCTGGCAATCCTGTTTGACGATATGCGCCCCAGCACGTCGGATCTGGCCCGGACCCAGGTCGATATCATCCGGTGGGTACAGCAAACGTCTGGTGCCGGCATCATCAGCGTGTGCCCTACCTATTATTCAGATGATCCGGTTCTGGACCGGGTGTTCGGCCAGCGCCCGGCTGATTATCTGGCGGCCCTGGGCGCGGGGCTGGAGCGCGAGGTTCGGGTGTTCTGGACCGGCGAAGAGGTCTGTTCACGAGAGATTTCACCGGGTCATCTCAAGCGAATCAGTACGCTGCTCGGGCGCAAGCCGCTCCTGTGGGACAACTACCCCGTCAATGACGGCGACCGGATGTCACGACACCTGCATTTGCGTGGTGTTACCGGGCGTCCGGCGGCTAACGCCGCCTATCTTGCCGGCCATGCCATCAACCCGGCGCTGCAGCCCACGTTAACCGCAATTCCGGCCATTACCCTGGCAGAAGCCTATCGGCTGGGGCCGGATTATCAGTATGGCCAGGCTTTTCTGCACGCCGCCCGGGAAGTGGTCGGGCTGGAGTTTGCCGAGCAGCTTCAGACGGATCTGCTGACCCTGCAGGATGCAGGACTGGGCCGGATCAGCAATGAAAAAATGCGCGCCCTGGTACACACCTACGACGCCTTTGATCACCCGGCCGCCACAGAGATTCTGCGCTGGCTGGCCGGGGAGTATCAGGTGACGGACGAGATGGTCCAGACCCAGTAAGGCTGCTGTTTACGCTGGCTCCGCCGCCGCTGACTCAGCGGCCGGGGTGTCCTCGGAAGACGCCGGCGGAGTCAGAGCGACCGTAGTAATGCGGGTGCCCAGCATGTCGTGAACCCGCAATCGGACGCCTTCACGCTCCAGTTCGGTGCCCACTTCGGGCTCTCCTTGGGTAACGTAGTTCCTGATCAGCTGCTCCAGCGACAGGTTCTTGTCCTCTTCACCCAGATAAATGCCATAGGAGTTGAAGATATCGCTCACCCGGGTGCTGGCTTTAAGTCGCAGTTCAGTCTGAGGCAACTCGGTATGGCTGTCGTAAACCGACTGTGACAGTACGGTATCGACAAACGGTCGTACCTCAGGCCGCAACACCACGAACAGATGGTCACCAGCGATCAGCCGGGTAGAGCCGCGGGGCGGAATCACCTCGGAGTCCCGGGTGATCATGGCCACCACCGTGCCGTCCGGCAAAGCGATCTGGGACAGCAGGCGCCCGGCAGCCCTGGGGTTTTCTCCCAGCGTGTACTCGATGATCTCGGCATTCACATCGTTCAGAGCGGTGATTTCCAGCGTGGCGGCCGGTTTTGCCGGCGGCATTTCGGTGAGCCGGAGTTTGCGAGCCGCGAGGGGCAGCGTAGCGCCCTGCACTGTGGCGGAAATCAGCACCACAAAAAAGACAACGTTAAAAATAAGGGGAGCGTTCGGAAGGCCGAATACCAGTGGGAAAATGGCAAGGATGATGGGTACCGAGCCGCGCAGGCCCACCCAGGAGACCAGCGTGATTTCCCGGGCGTTATAACCGAATAGTCTGAGCACCGGCACCACCGCAATCGGCCGCGCAATAAAGGTCAGCGCGGCGGCAATCAGCAGCCCCTCTACCCAGACATCCAGCAGGGCTTTCGGGTCTACCAGCAGGCCGAGGACCACGAACATGGTGATCTGGCTGAGCCACGCCAGCCCGTCGTGGAACAGGTAGGTGCTGCGCTGGAAAACCATGCGGTGATTGCCGATGATAACCCCGGCAATAAAGATGGCGAGGAAGCCGCTGCCGCCGAGGTTGGCGGCTATACCAAAGGCCAGCAGCCCAAAGGTGCCCACAAGAATCGGGTACAAACCGGAAGCCACCAGCTTGATGCGGTTAACGACATGGATTGACGCCCATCCCATCGCTACCCCGACCACAGCGCCGATGCCCATCTGCATGACAAACAGCTGAAGCATGCCAACGCCCAGCTCCATGTCGTTAACGAGTACTTCCAGCAGGCCGACGGTGAGGAAGATTGCCATGGGGTCGTTCGAGGCGCTTTCGATTTCAAGTACCGACTTCAGGCGCCGGTTGATATGTATGCCGGCGTTACGCAGCAGGGAGAATACCGCGGCCGCATCCGTGGAGCCGACGATAGCACCGATCAGAATGCCTTCCAGTACCGGCAGGTCCAGAATAACGGTGGCGGCGACCCCGGTAATAACCGCCGTTACCAGAACTCCCAGGGTAGCCAGCACCGAGGCGGGTTTCCAGACCAGCTTGATTGAGCTGACCGGCGTTTGCAGGCCACCGTCGAACAGGATCAGCGCCAGAGCCATGGTGCCCAGCGCGTGGGCCGCAATCGGGCTGTCGAACTCGATGCCGCCAATTCCACTTTCACCGGCAAGCATGCCCGTGAGCAGAAACAGTACCAGGACCGGAAGGCCGAGCCTTGCGGAAACCTTGCTCGACAGGATGCCGAACAGAATCAGGACAGCGGCCAGAAGGATGAGTTGATCAATCGCAAACATTATTGGAGTTTTTCGTCCTTAAGTTGGTATTAATTGAGATAGTAGTCGAAGGTAGAGACCACACGCACGGTTTTTATCGGCTGCTGCTGTTCCGAAACACCCGGCGCCTGGTCTCTGGCCAGAATCTGGAAAACCCCCTGGTTGGCCCGGCGCAAACCTCCCAGCTCGGCGTCTGCATCGCGGGCAAACTGCTGGGCCGACTCTCTGGCCGCTGCGGTAGCCTCGGCAATCATTGCCGGTTTTATATCGTTGAGGCCGTTAAACAGGTAGGTGGGCCCACTGGGGCCGTAATCCGACGACAGCACCACGCCCGAGTCCACCAGCTCGCTGACATTCTGGGCAGCCTGACGGATGCGCTCTATATCCGTGCTGCGGATCATCAGGGTTTGGTTGATGATGTACTGCTGTTCGTTGTTGTTTCCGGAGTAGGGGTTGGCATGGGTATCGGTGACATCCAGGCGCTGGAGCTCCACCGCCGAGGCATCGATGGCCTGGAGCTTGAGGAACGCCATGATTGCTTCGCGGCTCTGCCGGGCTTTGGTCTGGGCCTCTGCCAGCGTGGTGCCGGTAGCAACAAAACGCAGGGGCCAGAGTGCGAGGTCGGCCTGAACTTCGCGTTCGGCCACGCCCTTGACGGTTACGTAGCGGTCTGCGGTGCGCAGGCCGGTTAATCCGTCACTCAGCAACGAGGCGGCAAAAATGGCGCTCAGGCCGATAATCAGTGCGGATATCACTTTCATTGCTTACTCCCTGTCTTGGTCGCAATCGACGCTTGCCCGATTGTGGAAGCGCGCCTTCATGGCGTTTCGTTCCCGCTCGGTATCACGGAACTCCGCGGGCAGTGGCTGAACAAAGTACAGATAATCGCCTTTTTGGCGATTTTGCAACAGTGGCATTTGGTGTTGGGTGGGGGGCCACTCTACCGGGGAGATAACAGCGATCTTCTGTCCGGGTGCACGCTGCTCCAGCACCGCGACCGTGCCCAGACGATGTTCGCTGTGAAAGGTGCCGGTAAGGTGCAGGAGCTGATGGCCAGGCCGCTCCGCGAGCCCGGTGAGGATGCGGTGGGCCATGGTATTGTCCCGGAGCAGCTGGGCCTGATAGGTGTTCAGCAACTGCCCTTCCAGTGTCGCTTCGTTTGCGCCGTGGCTGCCGCTGATCGCCTCGACAAACTTTGTCCGGTACCCGGGGGTGTCCAGCAAAACCTGCTCTGGCAGCGCAGCCCGGGCCGGTGGCGGCAGTGTCCCGATGTACTCCGCGCCTTGGCGGGCGACGCAGCGCACGGTAGTGGCCGGGGCGTTGGCCGCGATAACCGGGATCTGATGCTGGCGGGCATACTCCACCAGTGGCCGGTAAGAGCCTTTATAGTTATCCCAGGCGCCGGTGTCTTCAAGCATTTCTGATTCGCCGGTCTGGCCGGCAAGGTAGGCATCGAGACCGGCTTGCTGGTCCAGGTTAAACTGTTCCATACTCAGAATCTGCCGGGGATTTTGCTGATGCAACGCCTGCTGTAACCGGGCCTGTAACAGGTGAGAGGCGTGGTGGCCATGGTATTCGCCCACCACCACAATATCGATATCGGCCAGGTGGCGGGCAAGTTGCTCAATACTGAGAGGTCGCCCGGTATCCGGGTCCACAATAACGGTGTCGTATTGGCCCGCCGGAGCAGATACCCACCGATCGCCTGGCAATGAGGCACAACCTGCCAGAAAGATCGGTACCAGGAGAAAACCGGTAATCAGCTGCTTCATGCGTCTCGGTTATTCCGTGTTGGGATCGATACTCTTGCGCCAGTTCTCGCCGAGCCGGGCTTCCATATACTCCCGGATAAACTGGCGAACCTTCTGGGAGGGCGTCACGTCTTCCTCTTTGCACAGGGCTTCGAACGCTTTTTTCTTTTCCGGATCAATCAATAAGGTCAGGCGCGCAGTGCGGTTTTCCTGGGGCATGGGTACGGATACTCACCTATGTTAATCAGGTTAACATTGTATGTAATTGCTATGAGCATATAATGATAAGGCTCTAATCGCAACCAGGAGACGGTCCCCCATGCCCCATCGTGCTCATCTTTTTTCTTTGAGGTTCGCCCACGCTGTTCGCGAAGCCTGTCTGGATGAGCCCTACACCGGGGCGCGGTTTGGCAAAGATCTGATGGCCGGTGTTACGGTGGGGATTATTGCCATCCCGCTGGCCATGGCACTGGCCATTGCCAGTGGCGTTGCGCCCCAGTACGGGTTGTATACGGCGATTATCGCCGGGTTCCTGATTGCTCTGTTCGGGGGCAGCCGCTTCAGCATCTCCGGCCCGACCGCCGCCTTTGTGGTTATTCTCTATCCGATTGCCCAGAGTTATGGTCTGGGCGGTCTGTTGCTGGCAACCCTGATGTCAGGGGTGCTGCTGGTGGCCATGGCGTTGATGCGGCTGGGTCGGTTTATCGAGTATATCCCCGATTCGGTGACCCTGGGCTTTACCGGCGGCATTGCGGTGGTGATCGCCACCCTGCAGGTGAAAGACTTTCTCGGCCTTCCGGTCGGGGATATGCCCGCTCACTACTGGGACAAGCTGGCGCTGCTGGCGGCGCAATTGCCGGCACTGGACCCCATGAGTCTGTTGGTGGCGATGACAACCCTTGTGGTCATGCTGCTTTGGCCGCGCCTCAGAACACCGGTGCCGCCGCACCTGCCGGCGGTGGTTATTGGCAGCCTGCTGGCGCTCTGGCTGAATAGCCAGGGCGCGGCCATCGAGACCATCGGCTCCCGTTTCAGTTACCTGTTGCCGGATGGCAGTGTCGGCGCCGGCATTCCGCCCCTGTTGCCGGAATTCACCTGGCCCTGGCAGCAAGTCAATGCTGAGGGTCAGCCTGTCGGGTTGTCGTGGACGCTGGTTCAGGAGCTGTTGCCGGCGGCCTTTGCCATTGCCATGCTGGGCGCGATTGAATCCCTGCTCTGTGCGGTGGTCCTGGATGGCATGACCGGCAAGCGGCATAGCGCCAACAGTGAACTGATGGGGCAGGGGATCGGTAATATCGTGGTGCCGTTCTTTGGCGGTATCACAGCGACGGCGGCCATTGCACGCTCCGCCGCTAACTACCGGGCCGGGGCCCAGTCGCCCGTGGCGGCGATGGTTCATTCCGTGGTGGTGTTGCTGGCGCTGGTATTGCTCGCCGGTATCCTGGCCTACCTGCCGATGCCGGCGATGGCCGCGCTGCTGATCGTGGTGGCCTGGAATATGAGCGAGGCGCCCAAAGCCGTGCATCTGCTTAAAACGGCCCCCCGCAGTGACATCCTGGTGTATCTCACCTGTTTTGCGCTGACCGTGATGCTGGACATGGTCATCGCCATCACCACCGGGGTCCTGCTGGCGGCGGTTCTGTTCATGCGGGAAATGGCCCAGATGACCAAGGTTACCGAGATTACCACCAGCAAACGGGTAGCACAGGCAGGGCTCCCGGAAACCTGGCAGGTGTTCAAGATCAACGGCCCGCTGTTCTTTGCCGCGGCAGACCGGGTGTTCGGGGAGCTGGCTGTGCTGGCCGACCGGCCCCGGGGTGTGCTTCTGTACATGGATGGCGTCACCATCCTGGATGCCGGTGGCCTCTCGGCCCTGAACAAGTTCATCCGCAGTTGCCGCGAGGCCGGCACCGAGCTTGCCATTGCTGACCTGCAGTTCCAGCCGCTGCGCACCCTCGCCAAAGCCGGCGTAAAGCCTGAGCCCGGTGTGCTCCGGTTTTACCCGACCCTGGCTGCTGCGCTGACGGAAGTTGCTTCTGGCGAAGCAGACAAACTGCGATAGACTGCCCTGTAAACACGCCACAAGGGGCCGCTATGCTTCCGTTTCGGATTGTGGACCGGATCAAGTTTGTTGTTGAGCGTCAACTGGTAAAGGGGGCCGGCTTTCAGTTGCTGGTGGTAGGCGCTCTGGTCGGGCTGATATCCGTGGTGGGGGGATTGCTGGTGGTAATGCCCGCGGCCGGCGGCTTTGATGGTGCGGGCTCAGCCATCTGGTGGGCGTTTCTGCGCCTCACCGACCCCGGCTACCTGGGGGACGATACAGGCACCTGGCAGAGGGTGGTTTCTACCTTGCTGACCTTGTCCGGGTACGTCGTGTTTATGGGCACTCTGGTCGCCATTCTCACCCGCTGGCTCATCGCCAAGATGGCGGATCTGGAACGCGGGCTGACCCCCGTCACCCTGAAGAATCATATCGTGGTGCTGGGATGGACGGCCCAGACCCCACCTCTGGTTGCCGAACTGTTTGGCTCTTCCGGGCGCCTGGCCCGGTTCCTGGAGAAGCACGCCACGCAGAAATTGCGCCTGGTATTGCTGTCTGAACAGGCCGGGGCAGAGCAGCTGCATGAGCTTCTGGGTGAGCCGGGCGTTGGTGCCAGAGCGCGGGAAGTTATTCTCCGCAGTGGCCTGGCCATTCAGCCCGATGCCCTGCACCGGGTGGCATGTCTGGATGCGGCAGCGGTGATTGTGCCCAGCCAGATCCGGGACGGTCGCTCGCTGGTTACCTCAGACGTCGAAACGCTCAAGGCGTTGTTGTCGATTGCCGCCCAGGCCAGGCATAAACAGGCACCGCTGCCTTTTGTCGTGGCCGAAATCCAGGACATGCGCAAACTGCCCGTGATCGAGCGAGCCTATCCCGGGCCCGTTGAGGTGGTCGCGGGGGACGCCACCATCAGTCGCCTGATGGTACAGAACGTACTGCATCCTGGCCTGTCAGAGGTGTACAACGAGTTGCTGACCGCAGGCGAAGGTAACGAGCTGTTCGTCCGTGGTGGCGAAACCGCCGAAGGCCTGACCCTGGCCGAACTGACCCGCCAGCGGCCCCACGCCATTGTGCTCGGGTTGCTGCAACCGGCTCCGGCGGGCGGCTGGAAGGTTAACCTGCTGGCGGACCCTGACACAGTCATCCGCACCGAAGACCGGGTGGTATTGATGGCGCGGGATTACGCCCACACCGTGGCGGACCCGAAAGCCGGAGTCCTGAAGGCCTGTGTGCGTGCCCCGGCAGCTGTGTTCCGCCCGGCCCGGACGCAGACCCATCGGGTGCTGGTGCTCGGCTGGAACCGCCGGGTGCCAAGTCTGGCGACGGAATTTGCCAGTTATCGTGAACGCTCCTTTGAGCTGGACCTGGTGTCGGCGGTGCCGGTAGACGACCGGCGGCGGGAAGTTCGCCGCTATGGCCTGGACCTAAACGCCGTTGATGGCCGGTTGCTGGAAGCAGATTATATGGTGGCAGAGGACCTGCGGCGGCTGGATCCGGCCAGCTACGACACGGTCATGTTGCTGAGCAGCGACTGGATTGGTTCCGGTGAAGAGGCCGATGCCCGCGCAATGGTCGGTTACCTGTTGCTCGAAGAAATACTGATGGGTGCGCCCCGGCGCCCGCAAATCATCATGGAGCTCAGCGATCCGGACAACCGGCACCTGCTGTACGGCCACCAGAGCGAGATGCTGATCAGTCCGATGATTCTCAGCCATATCCTGGCCCAGGTGGCCTTACGCCGTGAACTGAGAGTGGTGTTTGATGAGCTCTTTACCGCCGGAGGCGCTGAAATCCAGTTTCGCGACGCCCGGGATTACCGGCTGCCGGCAAGTGCCGGGTTCGGGGTAGTGGAATCAAACGTCGCTGCCAGGGGTGAGATTGCCTTGGGCATCTTCCGCCAGACCCCCCATGCCAATGGCCGCCATCTGCAGCTCAACCCTGGCCGGGATGAACCCCTTGATCTGCAGGATGGCGACCAGCTGGTGGTGCTGGCCCGGACCAGCTGATTGCAGTGGTAGTGCCATTCATTACAAAAATGCTGAAAATACATAATATAAATTTCAATTATGAGGTTGAAAGCCTTAGAGTTATCTCAACGTCAGCTGCTGCCCGGGATTCAGGCAGGTGCTGACTTCGGGGCCCACCGGCCAGATCGCGCCCCCGAGCCTTTTGGATATAAAACGTAGAAAGGAAAGAGACCATGCCTTACGCACAAGACGTTGACCGCATTACCTCCCTGCTGGAGCAAAACCCCACCTGGCACGCCATCAACCCGAAGCACGCGGCTCGCATGCGCGCCCAGAACAAGTTCAGGACTGGTCTGGATATCGCCCGGTACACCGCCAAGATCATGCGTGAAGACATGGCTGCGTACGACGCCGACTCTTCCAAGTACACCCAGTCTCTGGGTTGCTGGCACGGTTTCATCGGCCAGCAGAAGATGATTTCTATCAAGAAGCACTTCGGCAGCACCAAGCGTCGTTACCTGTACCTGTCCGGCTGGATGGTTGCTGCTCTGCGTTCTGAGTTTGGTCCTCTGCCCGACCAGTCCATGCACGAGAAGACGGCTGTTCCCGGCCTGATCGAAGAGCTGTACACCTTCCTGCGCCAGGCTGATGCCTGGGAGCTGAACCACCTGTTCCGCGCCCTGGAAGAAGCTGAGCAAGCCGGCGACACCGCCAAGGCGAAAGAAATCGAGCAGCAGATCGACAATCACGAAACTCACGTGGTGCCGATCATTGCCGACATCGACGCCGGTTTCGGTAACGATGAAGCCACTTACCTGCTGGCCAAGAAAATGATCGAAGCCGGTGCCTGCTGCATCCAGATCGAAAACCAGGTTTCTGACGAGAAGCAGTGTGGCCACCAGGACGGCAAAGTGACCGTTCCCCACGCCGACTTCCTGTCCAAGATCAACGCGGTTCGTCTGGCGTTCCTGGAGCTGGGTGTTGACGACGGTGTGATCGTTGCCCGTACTGACTCCCTGGGTGCCGGCCTGACCAAGCAGATCGCAGTCACCAACGAGCCCGGTGATCTGGGCGACCAGTACAACAGCTTCATCGATGGCGAGTACATCGAAGACGCTTCCCAGATTGAGAATGGCGACGTTGTGATCAAGTCCAATGGCAAGCTGCTGAAGCCGAAGCGTCTGGCTTCTGGCCTGTTCCAGTTCAAGCAGGGTTCCGGCGAAGACCGTGTTGTTCTGGACTGTATCACCAGCCTGCAGAACGGTGCAGACATGCTGTGGATTGAGACTGAGAAGCCGCACGTTGGCCAGATCGCTGCCATGGTTAACCGCATCAAGGAAGTGGTGCCTGACGCCAAGCTGGTTTACAACAACAGCCCGTCCTTCAACTGGACCCTGAACTTCCGTCAGCAGGTATTTGATGCCATGAAGGAAGAAGGCAAGGACGTGTCTGCCTACGACCGCGCGGCTCTGATGAGTGCCGAGTACGACAACACCGAGCTGGGTCAGCTGGCTGATGAGTGGTGCCGTAACTTCCAGCGCGATGCGTCCCGTGAAGCCGGTGTCTTCCATCACCTGATCACTCTGCCGACGTACCACACGGCTGCCCTGTCTACCGACAACCTGGCCAAGGGCTACTTCGGCGACGAAGGCATGCTGGCCTACGTGGCGGGCGTACAGCGTCAGGAGATCCGTCAGGGCATCGCTACTGTGAAGCACCAGGACATGGCCGGTTCCAACATCGGTGATGACCACAAAGAGTTCTTCGCGGGTGAAGCCGCTCTGAAAGCGGGTGGTAAAGACAACACCATGAACCAGTTCGGTTAAGCGACCGAATCATGATGTTCCGGTGAGGGTCGGCCCTCACCGGCCCCGGAAAACCCCGCAGGGCCTGGCTCTGCGGGGTTTTGTTTTTGACACCGGGCTGATTTTCCAAGTCTATGATTTCATGCGTAAAGGTACGCGTCGTCTACTTGCCCGCCCGGCCAGGTGTTGCGCCTGTGCAACAGGTTGTCTGCGTTGGTTGTTGCTCAGGTCGCTTTTCGGGCCTGAATAATTGTCCTTTATCAATGGCTTGCGAACTGGCCGATTTCATTGGCACGGTAATCGCTTTGCAGTCTGCACGGGTTCGGGCTCCATGCCGCTCCGGAGGGGAGGGGGGTGTCGGCCAGGCCTGATGTAGCCAATACCTAAAGAAGGACACGACATCATGAACACCAGGAAGAACTTGCTAGCGGTTGCTATCGCCATGAGTATGGGTATTTCAGGGTATGCCATGGCTGACCTCGGGGGCGATGGCAGTCCTAACAACAACGCCAACGATAGCTCGTCAGCCAATAATGGCTATTCCGGAAATACCGATTCAGGTAACGACAACTCTCTCACCAATCTGGACGTGGACGCCACCAACAACTCAGACAATTCGGACCATTCGGATAACTCTGATAACTCCGACAACAGCTCGAGCCTGAGCGATGCCTTCAAGATTGCCGACAGTGGCAACCTGACGGCAACGGATAACTCGGACAGCTCCGACAACTCCACCGTGATGGTGGATTCCAACAACACCGACAGCAGTGACAACTCAGACAACAGCGCAACGACGCTAAACGTGTCACTGGAACTGTTCATGAACGACGCTCAGCTCAGTGGGACAGTGTCGGGCAGCAACGTGACCTACGGCAGTGGTGGCGGTGAGGGGGCTTACGTGGATACCCGGACCGGGAATGAGATCCGGGGTAGTTCCGCCAACTTCACGGGTGTGGGTGCCTTTGCTCAGAATGCCGGAGTTGGCAGTGTGACTCAGGCCAACGTGAGTGTGATGTCTAACCTGAGTGCCGGTGGTGGCACCAACTAAAGCCGCATGGGCTGCCCTTTGGGGTAGCCCATAGCGTTCGGGAGGCAGGTTATGAACCGATTCATTAACCGGATCCTGATGTCAGTGCTGGTACTTGGTGCATCCATGGCCTCGGCCGGAGACTGGCCAGAGGCAGAACCGATGAGTGCAGCGCAGCTTGATGCGGCGACGGGGCGCCAGGGTGTGTCCCTGCAATGGCAGCTCAATGAGAACGAGCAGAATGCTCTGGTATCCGGCAATGTGCTGTCGGGCGATGTCCGCACCGGCAACAACCAGATCAGCGACCAGGCGTTTGGCAGCATGAGCGGTATCGCCACGGTTATCCAGAACACCGGTAA
>DATGNB010000004.1:0-36377 GCA_035306945.1 Marinobacter sp. | reverse complement strand
GCTGGAAAGCGGACTGATTGGTCGCGACGGCCCCGATGGCCAGGGTGCGGCACAGCCTCCGGTTTACCAGGCCGAAAGCGCCACATTTGAGCTCTCTGAAGGCGAAGATCTGCTCAACGTGGACCTCACCTTCAACAGTGACACCGGAGTGGCCATCACCAAGCGCTACACGCTGGCTCGAGACAGCTACGAGATCGGTGTACGTTACCTGATCAGTAACCAGTCAGATTCACCCTGGCAAGGTAACTTCACCGGGAAAATCGTTCGTGATGAAGCACCCGATCCCACCTCCCAGGCCAGCATGGGCATCAAGGCTTACCTGGGTATGGTCGTCAGCACGCCTGAAGACCCTTATGAGAAATACGACTTTGATGACCTGAACAAACAGCGGATTAACGAATCCGTGACCAACGGCTGGCTGGCATTCTTACAGCATTACTTTCTGACAGCCTGGGTGCCTGAGCGCGACCAGACCGCCCAGTTCCAGACCACCCGCCGTGATCAGCTCCACGTCATGGGCTTCGTTTACCCGGCGACAACGGTCGCGGCCGGAGACACTGCAGAAGTCGGTGCCACCGCGTATGTCGGCCCCAAGATCATCGACCGGCTCGAAGCCCTGGCCCCCAACCTGGACCGGACCGTTGATTTCGGCTGGCTGTTTTTCATCTCCCTGCCCTTGTTCATCATCCTGGAATGGTTCTATAACCTGGTGGGCAACTGGGGCGTGGCGATCATTCTGCTGACCGTTCTGGTGAAAGCCGTGTTCTTCCACCTGTCGGCCACCAGCTATCGGTCCATGGCCAAAATGCGTGCCGTGGCGCCACACCTCACCCGCCTGAAAGAGCTGTACGGTGACGACCGCCAGCGCATGTCCCAGGAAATGATGGCGCTGTACAAACGCGAGAAAATCAACCCGCTTGGGGGCTGTCTGCCGATTCTGGTGCAGATGCCGGTGTTTATTGCCCTGTACTGGGTTCTGTTCGAAAGCGTACAGCTGCGCCATGCGCCGTTCATGCTCTGGATTCAGGATCTGTCCCAGATGGACCCGTACTTCATCCTGCCGATCCTGATGGGTGCCAGCATGTTCATCCAGATGAGCCTGAACCCGACACCGCCGGATCCCATGCAGGCCAAGATCATGAAGCTGATGCCGCTGATCTTTACCGTGTTCTTCCTCTGGTTCCCGGCAGGTCTGGTACTCTACTGGCTGGTGAACAACATTCTTTCGATCTCCCAGCAGTGGTACATTACCCGCAAGATCGAAGCAGAAACCGCAGGCAAGAAATACTGATTATCCAGGCTTTCTGACCTGACAAAGGCTCCCTCGCGGAGCCTTTGTTATTTTGATTGCAGGAACCCAGCAAGATGAAGCCAGCTACCGATACCATCGCCGCCATTGCCACCGCTCCAGGCCAGGCCGGGGTAGGCATTGTTCGGGTGTCCGGCCCCCAGGCCGCCCGGATTGCGCGGGCGATGCTGGGCTTTGAACCCAGGCCCCGATATGCTCATTACGGCCCGTTCCGGGACCACCAGGGTGAACTGATCGATGAGGGTATTGGTCTGTTTTTCCCCAACCCGCACTCGTTCACCGGCGAAGATGTGCTGGAGCTGCAGGGCCACGGCGGTACCGTGATCCTCGATATGCTGCTGCGGGAGGTATGTCGTCTGGGCGCGCGGCTGGCACGCCCGGGCGAGTTTTCGGAACGGGCGTTTCTGAACGATAAACTCGATCTGGCTCAGGCAGAAGCCATTGCCGACCTGATCGAAAGCAGTTCGGAACAGGCCGCCCGATGTGCGGTCAGGTCGATGCAGGGCGTGTTCTCACGGCGCATTGATGAGCTGGTTGAGGCGGTTACCCATCTGCGGATTTACGTGGAAGCCGCCATTGATTTCCCGGAAGAAGAAATCGACTTTCTGGCGGATGGTAAAGTCGCGCAGGACCTCGCCCACCTGCTGCAGCAGGTGGAGGACATTCTGGCCGAAGCCCAGCAGGGCAGTATTCTTCGGGATGGCATGAAGGTGGTGATTGCCGGCCGCCCCAATGCCGGAAAATCCAGCCTGTTGAATGCTCTGGCGGGCCGGGAAGCGGCCATCGTTACCGCCATTGAAGGGACCACCCGCGATGTTCTGAGGGAACATATCCACATCGACGGGATGCCGCTGCACATCATCGACACCGCCGGCCTTCGGGACAGCCCCGACGAAGTAGAGCGCATAGGCATTGCCCGGGCCTGGGAAGAAATCCGCCAGGCCGACCGGATCCTGCTGATGGTAGACGCCACGACCACCGATAAAACCGAACCCCATGAAATCTGGCCGGACTTTATCGACCAGTTACCAGCCAGGGCCCCGGTGACCGTCATCCGCAACAAAGTGGACCTGACGGGGGAGAGTGCAGGTATCAGCGCGGAACCCGGGCAGACAGCCCCGGTGATTCGCCTGGCGGCCCGGTCTGCCGAGGGGCTGGACGTCTTGCGTAATCACCTGAAGGACAGCATCGGTTTTGCCAGCACTACCGAAGGCGGCTTCCTGGCACGCCGGCGTCATCTGGACGCTCTGGAGCGGGCCAGAGACCTGCTGATCCAGGGCCAGGCCCAGCTCGAAGGCTACGGTGCCGGAGAGCTGCTTGCCGAAGACCTTCGGGCAGCCCAGGATGCGCTTGGCGAAATCACCGGCCGGTTAACCCCGGATGAACTACTGGGCAAGATTTTCTCGTCGTTCTGTATTGGCAAGTGAGATAGGAACTACGCCGGGCGACTATATGAATACTACTGAACAATCCGCTGAAAGGAGTTCATCGCAATGACGGCACTTTCAATTCTCGAACTGGTTCGTGTCACAGAAGATACCGACGCCGGTGGCGCTCTCAACAATGCCCGGGACCTGGCATCCCATGCCGAACAATGCGGCTATAAACGCATCTGGGTGGCCGAGCATCACAATATGGCCGGTATCGCCAGCGCCGCGACCTCGGTTGTAATCGGCCACATAGCCGGTGGTACGAAAACCATCCGCGTGGGGGCCGGCGGCATCATGTTGCCAAACCACGCGCCCTATATCATTGCCGAGCAATTTGGCACTCTGGAACGGCTCTATCCCGGACGCATCGACCTTGGCCTTGGCCGTGCGCCGGGTACAGACCAGATGGCGATACGGGCGATGCGCCGTTCACCCGCCGCGTCAGATCAGTTTCCGCAGGATGTGCTGGAGCTGCAGGCGTTTCTTGCCCCTGCCACCCCTGATCAGCGCATCGTGGCGGTCCCGGCCGCCGGAACCAACGTGCCACTGTGGATATTGGGGTCGAGCACCTTCGGGGCATCACTGGCGGCAGAGCTTGGCCTGCCTTATGCGTTTGCCTCACATTTTGCACCGGACATGCTGATGCCGGCCCTGGAAATCTACCGCAGCCACTTCAAACCCTCCGCACAGCTCGACCGGCCTTACGCGGTGGCGGGCATCAATGTGATCGCCGCCGATACTGATGCTGAGGCCAGACGGCTTGCCACCACGCAGCAGATGTCCTTCGCGGATCTCGTCAGCGGGCGTCGTGGTTTGAGCAAGCCACCTATCGACGATATTGATAGCTACTGGTCGGCGCATGAACGGGCACAGGCCAATCGGATGCTGGCGCACTCGGTGTTCGGTTCCCCCGCCACCGTGCGGGCAGAGCTGGATGCCTTTATCGCCAAAACGGGCGTTGATGAACTGATGATTGTCTCGGACGTATACCACCATGAGCCGCGGCTGCATTCGATCGGTCTGATCGCCGAGGCCATGGCGTAAGTAAGCATGACCATCGGTATGACAGGCACGATCTCGGGGCGTCCCGTCACAGGGTCGCTTCGGATCACAATCTCATCGTTCCATTTTCCGGGCCGGAACGTTCCAGTTAAATTGTTTTAATTCTCAAGTAAGAACCAATATCATTCTCTTCCGGGATTAATTACTATCTTCGTGAGGGAGTTACATACTGTGTTCAGGTCTTCGGTTCTTGCGGCCTCGGTTGCGATTCTTTCGGCGGGCACTGCCTTACAGGCAGCAGCTCAACCCATGCAGTTGGATGAGCTGGTGGTTTCGGCGTCTGGTTTTGAACAAAAGGTGACCGATGCGCCGGCCAGTATCAGCGTGATCAGTCAGGAGCAGCTGAGCTCACAGTCGTTCAGTAACATTGCCGAAGCGCTTGACGGTGTGGAAGGTATCGACATCCGTCAGGGTACCGGGAAAACCGGTGGTCTGAACGTCAGCATCCGTGGTCTGCCCAGCGAATACACCCTGATTCTGGTGGACGGGCGTCGCCAGAACACCGGAGGTAACGTTACCCCCAACGGATTTAACGAAACCGCGACCAGTTTTATTCCGCCGCTGTCCGCCATCGAGCGGATTGAGGTTATCCGTGGCCCGATGTCGACGCTGTATGGCTCGGATGCCATGGGCGGGGTGATCAACATCATCACCAAGAAGGTTGCCGATGAATGGTCCGGCTCGGTCACCGTGCAGCAAACCCTGCAGGAAGACCGGGACTACGGCAACGACTCCACCACCGAATTCTTTACCAGCGGGCCTCTGGTAGAGGGCCTTATGGGCATGCAGGTGCGTGGTCGTGTTTACGATCGCAGCGCCTCCGACCTGCGCTTTGAAGACGGCAGCGTGGTTAACCGCCGTGGTGCCGCGCCGGTGGAAGGCCGCACCTATAGCGTCGGTTCCCGGTTGACCCTGACCCCTACCAGCAACCACGATCTGTATCTGGATTTTGAGCGTGGCCGTCAGGTGTACAACAACGAGGACTGCCAGCTTGGCACCCTGGATGGCTTCACCAGTGGCAGCAACACGGCGGGGTGTCGGAATCCTGACCCCGATAACGTCGCCGGCTATGGCGATGAACTGCGCTTTTACCGCGACCAGGTGGCTCTGGGCCATACCGGTCGCTTTGATGCCGGTACCCTGACCAGCACTCTGACTCACAACAAGACCGAAACTCTGGGGCGTACCATCCCAGGTAGCCGGGGTGTGGCCTACGCGCCGCCGTTCGACTATATGGTCGCGGGTGATGACCGGACCCTGGAATCCAAGGATCTGGTTCTGGACAGCAAGTTTGTGGCGCCGCTGGGTGAGTCCCATATCGTGACGCTAGGTGGTCAGTACTGGGATGCGGAAGTCACCGACGGCATCGCCGGCGAAGACTTCGAGCGGACCTCCTGGGCGGTGTTCCTGGAAGACGAGTGGAGCCTGACTCAGGATCTGTACCTGACCCTCGGTGCCCGCCACGAGAAATACGATGGCTTTGACGGCCAGGTCAGCCCCCGCGCGTATCTGGTGTGGAATCCGTTCAGCCAGTGGACCTTCAAAGGTGGGGTGAGCCGCGGTTTCAAAGCGCCGACGGTTAACGAACTGCATGACGGTATTTCGTCTGTCGGGGGGCAGGGTACCAACATCGGTTTTGGTAACCCCGATCTGGAGCCGGAAATCACCACCAACACAGAACTGGGTGCGTATTTCGATAATCTGGATGGCTTCAAGGCCAACGTCACGGTGTTTCATAACCGGTTTAAAGACAAGATTGACGCTGGCCCTGCGATCCCCAACTGTGCCTCGGCAAGCAATCCGAATCTGCCGGGCTGTATCAGCTACGGCCCGGGCTTCACTCAGGATGATTTCTCCCAGTCCATTAACATTGGCAAGGCCGAAACCCGTGGGGTAGAGGTCGGAAGCAGCTGGCAGTTTGCACCTGACTGGAGACTGTCCGGTAACTACACCCTGACCGACAGTGAGCAGAAGAGTGGTGAGAACCAGGGGCAGCCTCTGACCAATACCCCGAGGCACCTGCTGAATGCCGCCATCAACTGGCAGGCCACGCCGGCGCTGGATCTCTGGTTCAAAGGTGAGTATCGCAGCAAGCGTGATCGCTTTACGGACCGGTATGCGAATCTGTCTGCTGCCAATCAGCTGATTGATGATCAGGTGGGTGATCTGAAAGCTTACTCAGTATTCCACCTGGGTGCTTCTTACCAGGCCGCTGAAAACGTGACCCTGAAAGCCGCAATCTACAACCTGTTTGACCGCGACTTCACCGAAGGTGAGCGTTACATCGACGGCTCTGGCAGTGAGGCCTGGGTATCCAGCTATATCCAGTCCGGCCGTTCGATTGATGGTACCCTCGAAGACGGTCGTCGTCTGTGGCTGTCAGCCACCGTGGGCTTCTGAGTTATCCACAACCCGAAAAACCGCCGGCTTTTGCCGGCGGTTTTTTTATGGAAACAAAAAAATCCCGGGCTCAAGGGCCCGGGTACGGGGAGGCCCGGGTTTAACCGGTAAAGGCCATGTCTTCGGTATCAATCTGCATCAGGTTACGGGTGGGGCTGGTCATGCTGGTAGCATGGGTCTGGGCCCGGGGCAGCAGGCGTTCATAGTAAAACTCGGCAGTATTCAGCTTGGTACGATAGAAAGCCTCAGATTCCTCACCGCCCTTGTTCAGTTTATCCACAGCCACCGTCGCCTGACGCAGCCACATGTAGGCCATGGTCACGTAACCGCTGTACATCAGGAAATCGTAGGAAGCCGCACTGACCACATCCCGGTCTTTACGGGCCGCGAGCATGATGCGGACGGTCAGCAGGTTCCATTGTGCGGTCAGTTTTAACAGCTCCACTGCCATTGGCCGCAGCTGCTTGTTGGCCAGGTGCTTACGGGCAAAGTTGGCGACCTTGAAGGTGAATTCCCGTACCGCGCCGCCCTGGGTCATCAACAGGACCTTTCGGCCCAGCAGGTCAAGCGCCTGAATACCGGTGGTGCCTTCGTACAAGGTGGCGATGCGGGTATCCCGGGCGATCTGCTCCATGCCATGCTCCCGGATGTAACCGTGTCCGCCAAACACCTGCATACCCAGGTTGGCCGCCTCACAGCCGAGCTCTGTCAGGAAACCTTTCAGGATGGGGGTAAGGAAGCCCAGCTTGTCGTCGTACTTCTCTGCTTTGGCGTTGTCACCCACGGTGTAGGCTTCGACCATGTGGTCGGCAATCTTTGCGGCGTAGTACAGCATGGCCCGGCCGCCTTCGGCGATGGTTTTCTGGGTCAGCAGCATGCGCCTGACGTCGGCATGATGAATCAGGCTGTCGGCAACCTGGTCCGGCTCCTTCTTGCCCGACAGCGCACGCATGGAGCGTCGCTCCCGCGCGTAGTCGAGCGCCCACTGATAGGACAACTCGGCCGGGCCGACACCCTGGATGGCGGTGCCGATCCGGGCCGTATTCATAAAGGTAAACATGCACTCCAGGCCTTCATTCTCGGGGCCGATCAGGTAGCCGGTGGCGCCGTCGAAGTTCATCACGCAGGTGGCGGAGGCGTTAATGCCCATTTTCTTCTCAAGGCTGCCACAGCTGACGTTGTTGCGCTCACCCACGCCACCCTCGGCGTTGACCATGAATTTGGGCACGATAAACAGGCTGATACCCCGGGTACCCTTGGGCGCACCGGGCAGCCGGGCCAGCACAATGTGAATGATGTTTTCAGTCAGATCGTGCTCGCCGGAGGAGATAAAGATCTTGGTGCCGGTGAGTTTGAAGCTGCCGTCTGTCTGGGGCTCGGCCCTGGTTTTGACCTGGCCCAGGTCGGTGCCGCACTGAGGTTCGGTCAGGCACATGGTGCCGCCCCAGCGGCCTTCGGTCAGGGGCACCAGATAGGTGAGCTTCTGTTCATCGGTGCCGTGCAGGAAAATGGTGTTCATGGCACCGAGCGAGAGGCCGGGATACATGGAGAAGGCCCAGTTGGCGGTGCCCATCATCTCCTGCTTGAACAGGCCCATGGAGGCAGGCAGCCCCTGGCCCCCGAATTCCTCCGGTGCTGACAGCCCCTGCCAGCCAGCCATTGCGTACTGTTGGTAGGCTTCTTTATAGCCCTTGGGTGTGATGACTTCACCATCCACCAGCTTGCAGCCTTCTTCGTCACCGCTCTGGTACAGCGGGCTCAGCACTTCTTCACAGAAGCGGCCACATTCGCCAAGAATGGCATCGACAATATCCGGCGTCGCATTTTCACCCGAGGCCAGGCTCTGGTAGTGGCTGGGATAGTCGAACACTTCATTCAGCAGAAATTTCATGTCCCGCAGGGGTGCTTTATACACAGGCATGGCCGATCCTCATTAACGCTCAGTCTGATACGTGTGGCCTCAAGGGCTGGAATGCCTCCTGTTTTACGGCATTGCGGGGGACCTGCCATTGACGGAAAGCGCCTGACCGCCTGTCAGATTGGACAATTGGCTGAAATGACGCTTTGTTGTTTTTAGGAAGGGGCGCTGTCATCAGTGTGTTAAGCGGGTATGTAAAAGTCGTGCAAAATATCAGGTTCCCGTCAGGTGCAGGTGGCCCGGGATTGCAGAGTCTTATATTGTTAACCTCCCCGGGACTTTCTCTGTGTTGTAACGGCGAACTTTCTGGCCGTGTTGCGGTCTAGGTGTTTCCCTGGTCCGGGATAGGCACAACGAAAACTGACAGGTAACAGATACCCATGTGGAAGCAGTGGCTGGTAGCAATTGTGTTGGTAGGCGTGGTAGTCGCAGGCGCAGGTGTGTACCGGCATCTGGAGACTCCGGATGCCCGGGGGCCTGGTGCCGAGCCTCAGGCGTCCGCGGTGAACATCGCCCATCCGAAACTGCGTAAGGTGCGCGATGAAGTCTCGGCTGTGGCGTCGCTCAAGGCACTGGAGGCCGTTGAGCTGACCACCGAGGTGAGCGGGCGGGTTGTGCAGATCAACCTGGAGGCCGGGCGAAAAGTCCGGAAAGGGGAGGTACTGCTGGGCCTGGACGACCGTCTGGTGCGCGCCGAACTTGCGGTGATCGACGCCCAGCTGGCGGATGCCCGCCGGCAGTATGACCGGGCCATGAGCCTGCGCAGTAACAACAGCGTGTCCCAGTCCCAGGTGGATGAACTCCGGACTGCCGTCGACGTTGCCGTTGCCCAGCGAGAAGCGGCGCGGGTCCGGTTGGAGAACCATCGTATCGAAGCACCGTTTTCCGGGGTGATCGGGCTCTCGGATATCAGTATCGGTGCCTATCTGCAGGCAGGCACCGCTATTACCACCCTGGATGCCAGTGATCAGCTGGAACTCAGTTTCGCCGTGCCGGAGCGTTTTGTCGGCCAGCTGGAGCTGGGGCAGCAAGTTCGTGCCAGCTCGCCGGCATTCCCCGACCGGGTATTCACCGGGGAACTGGTAGAGCTGGCTACCCGTATCAGCGAGCTCAGCCGTACGCTCGCGGTGCGTGCCCTGATCGATAACCCGGAAGGCCGCCTGCGGCCCGGCCAGTTCATGTCTGCCTCGCTCACCTTGCAGGAGCGCCAGGGCCTGGTGATTCCGGAACAGGCGCTGATGCTTCGGGGCGACCAGAAATACGTCTTTGTCGCGGAAGACGGCCAGGCCAGACGGGTGGCCGTTACCACCGGCAGTCGCGCACCGGGGCTGGTTGAGGTCACCACCGGCCTGAGTGCCGAGGATGCTGTCATCATTACCGGACAGGACCGCCTGAGCTCCGGTAACCGGGTGCGGGCCATTGAGTCGGATCTGGCCATTCCGGAGAACCGGTTCAGCTCTTTGCAGGGGTCCTGATCGATGGTTCTGTCTGATGTCTCCATCAAGCGACCGGTGTTTGCCACCGTTCTGAGCCTGCTGATTCTGGTGTTCGGGCTCGCGGCGTTGCTGGGTCTGCCGGTGCGTGAATACCCCGATATTGATCCGCCCATTGTCTCGGTTGCCACGGATTACACCGGTGCGGCCGCCGAAGTGGTCGATACCCAGATCACTCAGATCATCGAAGGGGCCATCAGCGGCATCGAGGGCATTCGTTCCATCGAGTCCTCCTCCGAGCAGGGGGAATCCCGTACCACCATCGAGTTCAACACCTCCCGGGATATCGACATCGCGGCCAACGATGTGCGCGATGCCGTGTCCCGCGTACTGAACCGCCTGCCGGACGAAGCCGATCCCCCGGTGGTCCGTAAGGCCGACTCCGATGCCCGGCCGATGATGTGGGTAACCCTGACCAGTGACGTCTGGGATGCCGCCGAGCTGAGTGATTTTGCCGACCGGGTCCTCAAAGACCGACTGTCGGTACTGGACGGCGTTGCCGATGTGCGTATTGGCGGCGAGCGCCGCTATGCCATCCGGGTCTGGCTCGACCGGGAGCGGCTGGCGGCCCGGGATATCACCGTGGCCGAGGTAGAGCGGGCGTTGCGCGCCAATAACGTAGAGCTGCCGGCGGGGTCGGTGGATTCCTCAACCCGTAACTTCACCGTGCGGGCCGAAGGCCGGCTCTCCACCGTTGAGGAGTTCCGTAACCTGGTGGTGCGCCGGGATGGCAACGACCTGCTGCGGCTGGGTGAGGTGGCGAACGTCCAGATGGGCGTGGAATCCGACGTCGGGCGTATGCGGGCCGCCGGCCAGACGGCCATTGGCATGGGCGTAATCCGCCAGTCCAAGGCCAATACCGTCGCGGTCTCTGACGGGGTAAGGGCAGAGCTGGAACAGATCAAAGAGACCCTGCCGCCGGAAGTCTCCATCAACGAAAGCTATGACGAATCCATCTTTATCCGGGCTTCCATCAAGGAGGTTCTGGTAACCATGGGCATGGCTGTCTCGCTGGTCATCCTGGTGATCTTCCTGTTCCTGCGCTCCTGGCGGGCTACGCTGATCCCGGCGGTGACCATTCCGATTGCGGTCATCGGGGCGTTTATCGGGCTGGGCTTCCTTGGTTTCTCCATCAACGTGCTGACACTGCTGGCGGTGATTCTTGCCATTGGCCTGGTGGTGGACGACGCCATTGTGGTGCTGGAGAACGTCCAGCGCCGTATTGATGAGGGCGAGCCACCCCTGCTGGCTGCCTACCGGGGTACCCGGCAGGTTGCCTTTGCGGTGATCGCCACCACGCTTACGCTGGTGGCCGTGTTTGTGCCCATTTCGTTTATGGGCGGCAACGTGGGACGACTGTTTGCCGAGTTCGGGTTTACCCTGGCAGCTGCGGTGATTTTCTCAAGTCTGGTGGCCCTGTCACTCACCCCGATGCTGTGCTCCAAGTGGCTTCGCCCGAGCCCGGACAGCACCAAAACCCGGGGCTTCTGGGCGGTGGTCGAAAGTGCCCTTGGCGGGCTGACACGGGGTTATCAGCGGCTGCTGCGATTTTCCCTTAACCAGCCGGGCCTGATACTGGGCCTTGGCATGGCTGGTATGGTGGTGGCAGCGGTGATTTATCCGGGCCTGCCCCAGGAACTGGCGCCCATCGAAGATCGTGGCGTGGTGATCATGCCCGCCAGTGCGCCCCGGGGTTCCACGGTAGAGTACACCGATCACTTTGTGCGCCAGGCCGAGCAGCAGCTGCTCACCTACCTGGATGAAGGCAGTGCCGAGCGCCTGTTATCGATCGTCGGGTTCCGGGACGAAGAAGACAACGCGTTCATGATCATGGGCCTGGTGCCCTGGGAACAGCGGGATGTCAAACAACAGGCGATTACCAGCGATATTCGTCAGAAACTGTCGGAGATCTCCGGTCTGCGGATTGCCGTGATCAACCCTCCGGGGCTGGGGCAGGGTGGCTTCAACCAGCCGGTGGAATTTGTGATTGCCGGCCCGGACTATGAGACCGTCCAGGCCTGGAGCGAGGAGATTGTGGAGCGGGCCAGGGAAAACCCTAACCTGATCAACGTGGATACCGACTTTGAGCTGACCCGGCCCGAGCTTACGGTCAACATCGACCGGGACCGCGCGGCGGATCTGGACATCACCGTTGAGGATGTGGGGCTCACCCTGCAGACCATGCTGGCGTCCCGGCAGGTGACCACCTATCTGGACCGGGGTAAGGAGTACGACGTGGTTTTGCAGGCAGACGATGCCAACCGGGCGACGCCGGACGACCTGGAGCAGATCTTCCTGCGCCCCCGGGACGGTGGTGAGCTGATTCCGCTCAAAGCCCTGGTAACGGTGGACGAAATCGGTGCCAACCCGGATCTGCGGCGGATCGACCGCCTGCCGGCGGTGGTTATCAGCGCCTCGCTGGCAGACGGCTACGACCTGGGCACCGCGCTGACCTACCTGAACAACCTGGCTGTGGATAACCTGCCGCCGGAAGCACGGGTGAGCTACAAAGGCCTGTCCCGGGAGTTTCAGGAGTCGTCCGCAGCGATTTTTGTCACCTTCGCCCTTGCCTTCGTAATCGTGTTCCTGGTGCTGGCGGCCCAGTTTGAAAGCTGGATACATCCGCTGATCATCATGCTGTCGGTGCCTCTGGCCGTTACCGGGGCCCTGATCGCACTTGCCTGGTCCGGCATCAGCCTGAACATATACAGCCAGATCGGCATGGTGATGCTGCTGGGATTGATGGCGAAGAACGGCATACTGATGGTCGAGTTTGCCAACCAGCTTCGGGATAAGGGTTACGAGGTACGGGATGCCATACTTGAAGGTGCCACCCTGCGCTTTCGTCCGGTACTGATGACCACCGTGTCTACCGTCTTCGGTGCGGTACCGCTGGTGATTGCCACCGGCGCAGGGGCCGAGAGCCGGGCGGCCATTGGTGTTGTGATCCTGGGTGGTCTGATTTTCGCCACCACGCTCACGCTGTTCATTATCCCGGTGCTGTATAACCTTCTGGCCGGATTTGCCAAGTCTGCCAACGCGGTCGAGCGGGAACTGGAGCGTCTGGCCGCCGGGACGGGTGGCGGTGCGGCCCCGGCAGCCAGCCCTTCGAAAAAGGCCGACGACTATTGATGGCAAAAAAACACCAGTTCCGGTTGCTGGGTCAGCGGCGCTTTCTGCCCTTTTACCTGACCCAGTTTTCCGGCGCGTTCAACGACAACCTCTATAAAAACGCCCTGTTGCTGCTGATTACCTTTCAGGCTGGCGGGCTGATGGGGTTGTCAGTGAATGTGGTGGTGAATCTGGCTGCCTTTCTGTTTATCCTGCCTTTTTTCCTGTTCTCCGGCGTGGCCGGCCAGATGGCCGATCGCTACGACAAAGCCTGGATTATCCGGCGGGTAAAAGCCGCCGAAATTGTCATCATGGGGCTGGCGGCTATTTCCCTCTGGCTGGACTGGTACGAAGTCCTGCTGGTGCTGTTGTTCCTGATGGGCGCGCAGTCTACGTTTTTTGGTCCGGTCAAGTACTCGATCCTGCCCCGGGTGCTGGCGGATCACGAACTGGTGGGCGGCAACGGCCTGGTGAGCGGCGGTACCTTTGTCGCCATCTTGCTGGGCACCGTCGCCGCCGGCGTCATTGCCAGCACCGAGGCAGCAGCCACCATTACCGCCGTGGCGATTGTGGCTCTGGCGATATTGGGGTACCTGGCGGCCCGGCAGGTGCCTGATACCCTGGACGAAGCGCCCCAGGTGAAGGTGCGCTTCCAGCCGTTCCGGGAAACCTGGAAACTGTGGGGGGTGGCGAGAGAAAACCCGGCCGTACTCGGCGCTATCTTTGCCATTTCCTGGTTCTGGTTTCTGGGAGCCGCCTACCTGACCCAGTTCCCGAACTTTGCCAAAACCTGGCTGGCAGGGGATGAAACGGTGGTTACCCTGTTGCTGGCCATGTTTATTGTGGGTATTTCGGCCGGCTCAATCCTGTGTGAGCGGCTGACCAAACGGGAGATCACCCTGTAGCCAGTGCCCTGGGGCGCTCTGGGACTGACCTTGCTGGGGGTCGATCTGTATTTTGCGGTTCCGGCAGACCCGCTGCCTTCCACCTGGCTGAGCCTGCTTACCGAGCCGGTGTATATCCGTGTCTTGCTAGACCTGGTGGGAATCGGGCTTTGCGGCGGCCTGTTTATTGTCCCCCTCTATGCGTTTATCCAGCACCAGACCCAGGACCACAAACGGGCGAGAATCATTGCTGCCCTGAACGTCATCAATTCCCTGTTCATGGTGGCCAGTGCCCTGGTGGGTATTATCATTCTGGGGTTGATGAATGTGAGTATCCCCGCCTTCTTCCTGATTCTGTCGCTGGTCAATGCGGTGGTGTGGCTGAGCGTCTATCGTTTGCGACAGAGAACCCGTCAGTCTGTGGATAATTAATTGGAAAACCTTCGGATAAGCTCTGGAGTGATCCGTTTTATAGTTTATAAATCAGTAGGTTAGGGTAACTTTCAGGCATCTTGGAAGGAGGTTTTTATGTGGATAACTTACTTGAAAACTTTTCTGAACAGCCCTTCACAAGCATCTGAATTACCGACGGTTTCGGTTTTCCCTTAGTCTGAACCGGTATTCATACTGCCGTTATCCACAAAATCTCACCCGCGGCTGTTTCGGATACCCGCAAATCTGGTTAAAATTTGCACATTCTGACTGCAATTTTGCGGTCGAGGCGTTATACTCGCCGCCCTGTTTTTATCCCCCGAGTGCCGAGGTGCAGTGTGGAATTTCCGACACGTTTCGATGTAATTGTCATTGGTGGTGGCCATGCCGGTACCGAAGCCGCTCTGGCTGCGGCGCGCATGGGCTCCCAGACCCTGTTGCTGACCCACAACATCGAGACATTGGGCCAGATGTCCTGTAACCCGGCCATCGGTGGCATTGGCAAGAGCCATCTGGTTAAGGAAATCGACGCCCTGGGCGGTGCCATGGCGCGCGCCACAGACCGTGCCGGCATTCAGTTCCGTGTTCTCAACAGTCGTAAGGGCCCGGCCGTGCGTGGTACCCGCGCCCAGGCCGACCGGGTGTTGTACAAGGCGGCGATTCGCCAGTTGCTGGAAAACCAGCCCAACCTGACGCTGTTTCAACAGGCCGCAGACGACCTGATCGTAGAACACGATCAGGTGACCGGCGTGGTGACCCAGACCGGTATCCGCTTTAACGCTAAAACCGTGGTCCTCACCACCGGTACCTTCCTGGGTGGCGTTATCCACATCGGGATGCAGAATCATGCCGGCGGCCGTGCCGGCGATGCTCCGGCCAACGCGCTGGCCCGTCGGTTGCGGGAGCTGCCGTTTAACGTGGGCCGCCTGAAAACCGGGACGCCACCACGGATCGACGCCCGCACCGTTGATTTCTCAGTGATGCAGGAGCAGTGGGGCGACAACCCGACCCCGGTAATGTCCTTTATCGGCAGTCGTGACGAGCACCCGGAGCAGATCTGCTGCTACGTTACCCGTACCACCGAAGAAACCCACGATATTATCCGCAGCGGTTTTGACCGCTCGCCCATGTTTGCCGGCAATATCGAAGGGGTGGGGCCACGCTATTGCCCGTCGATCGAAGACAAGGTCAGCCGCTTTGCTGACAAAGACTCACACCAGGTGTTTGTGGAGCCGGAAGGCCTGACCACCAATGAGCTATACCCCAACGGCATTTCCACCAGCCTGCCGTTTGATATCCAGCTCAAGGCAGTGCGTTCCATCCCCGGTTTCGAAAACGCTCATATCCTGCGGCCCGGTTACGCCATTGAGTATGATTACCTGAACCCGCAAGACCTGCGCCACACCCTGGAAACCAGATTTATCCGGGGCCTGTACTTTGCGGGTCAGATCAATGGCACCACCGGTTACGAAGAAGCCGGCGCCCAGGGCCTGCTGGCCGGTCTCAACGCCTCTCTGCGCGCTCAGGAAAAAGATGAGTGGTATCCACGGCGGGACGAAGCCTACCTGGGGGTACTGGTCGACGACCTGATCACCATGGGCACCAAAGAGCCGTATCGCATGTTCACCAGCCGTGCGGAATACCGGCTGATCCTTCGGGAAGACAATGCCGACCTGCGGTTGACCGAAACCGGCCGTAAGCTCGGCCTGGTCGACGACGAGCGCTGGCAGAAATTCAGCAGCAAGTGCGAAGGTATTGCCCAGGAGCGTCATCGTCTGGAATCGACCCGCATCCATCCCAATACCGAGGCCGGTGAGCGAGCCAACAGCTACCTCAAACAACCAATGACCCGGGATCAGTCTCTGGCAGAGTTGCTGCGCCGGCCGGAAATCGTCTACCACCACATTGCCGAGATTGGTGCCTGCCGGGCGGATGATGACACAGTGGCCGAACAGGTCGAGATTGAGATCAAGTACGAGGGCTATATCTCCCGCCAGGCGGATGAGATCGAGCGCCTTCGCAAAAACGAGAACACCCGGCTGCCAGAGGATCTCGACTACGATGGGATTGGCGGCCTGTCCAACGAGATCAGGCAAAAGCTCAAAGACGTGCGCCCGGAAACCGTGGCCCAGGCATCCCGCATCCAGGGCGTGACCCCGGCGGCGGTCAGCCAGGTCCTGGTGCATCTGAAAAAACGGGATCTGCTGAAAAAGCAGAGTGCCTGATATGACTTATCCACAACTCTGGGAAGGCCAGCTCCGGGATGGGCTGGTGCAGATGGGTATTGCCCTGAGCGGAGCGCAGCAGGCACAACTGCTGGCGTTTCTGGCGTTGCTGGCCAAATGGAACAGGGCGTATAACCTGACTGCCGTACGTGATGAGCGGGTGATGGTGTCGCGCCAGTTGCTGGACAGCCTGAGTATCATGCCCTGGCTAACCACCGGGCACCTGCTGGATGTGGGTGCCGGTGGCGGCATGCCCGGGATTCCCCTGGCCATCGTGTTTCCGGACAAGCGTTTTACCCTGCTGGACAGCAACGGCAAGAAAACCCGCTTTCTGAACCAGTGCATACTGGAACTCGGCCTTGCCAACGTGGAGGTTATCCACGGCCGAGCTGAAGACTGCCGGCCTGAGCAACCCTATAGCCAGATCAGCAGCCGTGCGTTCACCGCCCTCGGGAACCTGGTGGGCTGGTGCCAGCAGCTGCTGGCAGACAGCGGCCAGTTCCTTGCCATGAAAGGCCAGTTTCCGGATGATGAGGTGGCTGCCCTTCCGGTCGGCTGGCAGGTAGAATCCAGCCATCCGTTGAAGGTACCCGGTGCAGATGGCGAACGGCATCTGCTGATTGTCACCCGGGCCGAGCAAACCCGGTAATTCCCAACAGCAGGAGGCAAGGCATGGCGCGTGTGATCGCAGTCACCAACCAGAAAGGCGGTGTGGGCAAAACCACCACCTGTGTCAACCTTTCTGCTTCACTGGCGGCCACCAAACGCCGGGTCTTGCTGGTCGACATGGACCCCCAGGGCAACGCCACCATGGGCAGTGGTGTCGATAAAAATGCACTGGAGCTGTCCGGTTACGACCTGCTGACCAAACGCGCCACCGCCGGCGAAGTCATCGTGACGGCCGACACTTCGGGCTTTGACCTGTTACCGGCCAATGGCGACCTCACCGCTGCGGAAGTCGAGCTGATGAACGAGATCGGCCGCGAACACCGCCTGCGCCTGGCCCTCAACAGCGTCGCCGATAACTACGACTACATCCTGATCGATTGTCCGCCGTCGCTCAACCTGCTGACGGTGAACTCGTTGTCCGCCGCCGACTCGGTGCTGATCCCCATGCAGTGCGAATACTACGCCCTGGAAGGGCTGGCCGCGCTGATGAATACCGTTGAGCAGATCAGGGAAACCGTCAATCCCGGGCTGGAAATTGAAGGCATACTGCGCACCATGTACGACCCGCGAAACAGCCTGACCCTGGATGTGTCGGGCCAGCTCAATGAATACTTTGGTGATAAGGTGTACCGTGCGGTTATCCCGCGCAACGTGCGCCTGGCCGAGGCGCCAAGTTACGGACTGCCGGCGCTGGTGTATGATCGCAGCTCCAAAGGTGCTATAGCTTACCTGGCGCTGGCCGGTGAGATGGTCCGCCGGCACGGCTCGAAGAAGACATCCGCCGCTGTTGCGGTGTAACATCTTTTGCCGTTTGGTAAACCTGCACTCACGATGACAACAGGACGAATGACAGACACAATGGCGGCGAGAAAACGAGGCTTGGGCGAACGGGGTTTGGGGGCACTGCTGCAGGGCTCCAAGGTAAACCTGAACCAGGACGAGGCAGATCGCGATGGCGAACTGCGTCAGATTCCTGTCGACCTGATTGAGCGCGGTCGCTACCAGCCCCGTCGGGATATGGACCCGACGGCGCTGCAGGAGCTTGCAGACTCCATTCGCCAGCAGGGCGTGATGCAGCCGGTGGTGGTCCGCCGGGTGAGTGAAGGCCGCTACGAACTGATTGCCGGTGAGCGCCGGTGGCGGGCCACCCAGCTCGCCGGGCTCGACCGCATCCCTGCCATCATCCGCGACGTTCCGGATGAAGCCGCCATTGCCATGGCGCTGATTGAAAACATCCAGCGCGAAAACCTGAACCCCATTGAAGAAGCCTTTGCCCTGCAGCGCCTGCAGGAGGAGTTCGGCCTGACCCAGGCCCAGGTGGCCGAAGCGGTCGGCAAATCCCGGACCACCATCACCAACCTGCTGCGCCTGATCGGCCTGAGCGAAGACGTCCGTACCATGCTTGAGCACGGTGACCTTGAGATGGGCCACGGACGGGCCATGCTCACGTTGCTGCCCGAGCAGCAACTGCAGGTGGCAAATCAGGTGGTGGCAAAATCGCTCTCGGTACGCCAGACTGAGGCCCTTGTGCGTCGCATTCAGCAGGCCGGGCCTGCCGATGAGGCCGGTCAGGGCAAAGCGATCGACCCGAATATCCGGGCCTTACAGGATGATCTTTCTGACCGGCTCGGTGCCCGGGTGTCGATCGCCCATGGCAAACGGGGTAAGGGGAAAGTCGTGATCGAATACAGTTCGCTCGACGAACTGGATGGTATTCTGGGCCATATCCGCTAACTCGTGAATTATTCACGAGCATAGGTAAAAAGACTCAGGCAGGGACTGCGAACACCAGATGTAGGTGGCACAGGCCAGGGTGACCACAACCTGTGTAAAATTCATCTAAATATCCACTTTGGCTGTTCAAATAACACCCGTTTTTTCCAGCGGGCTCGGTTGAACCGCACCCTGTAAACACATATAATTCCGCGCGCTTAGAATTTCAGTTGGTGAAAGAGCCGTTCCATGAGAGCCATCACGTACGTGCCACTGAAACAGTGGCTGACCATAGAGATGGCGGCACTCACCGTTCTAAGCCTGTTGTGGTTGCTGGAGAGTCGTTTGGCCGGTTATTCCGCCTTTGTTGGTGGTCTTATTTTTGTCATCCCAAACGCTTATTTTGCTCATCGGGTCTACCGACATCAGGGTGCCCGGCGGATGCACCTGGCAGTCACCAGCATATTCAGGGCAGAAAGCATCAAGCTCGCCCTTACCGCAGTGTGTTTTGCGGCCGTTTTCACTTTAATGGAGCCGGTACATGTACCGGCTCTGTTATTCACTTTTGCTGTGATGGTTGTGTTGGGTACGGCGTTACGCTGGCTCATCCGGCCGCGACCACAGCGATGACTGGACGAGAGCAGTTATGGCAGCTGATACCCCAGTAGCATATATACAACACCACCTCACTAATCTTACTTATGGCAAGCTTCCTGCTGCTTATGAGCGGGCCGATGGCAGCATCGTGGAAGAAGCTACCTGGACCTTTGCCCGCACCGCCCAGGAAGCCTCAGACATGGGCTTTATGGCTGTGCATGTGGACACCCTGGGCTGGTCCATTGCGATGGGGCTGCTTTTCCTCGGACTGTTCCGGTTTGTGGCCTCCCGGGCAACGGAAGGCACACCCGGCGGCCTGCAGAACTTCGTAGAAATCGTTCTGGAGTTTATTGAAGGTGTGGTGCAGAGCGCCTTTAACGGCCGCAACCCCCTGATTGCCCCCCTGGCGCTGACGATCTTTGTCTGGATTTTCCTGATGAACGCCCTGAAGCTGATTCCGGTGGATTATATCCCCCAGCTCGCGCACGCTTTAGGGCTTGAGTATTTCAAGGTGGTTCCGACCACAGACCCCAACGCCACCTTTGGCATGTCTATTGGCGTCTTCCTGCTTATTCTTTACTACAGCTTCAAGATCAAAGGGCCTGGCGGGTTCGCCAAAGAGCTTTCCCTGAGCCCTTTCAACCACTGGCTTCTGATTCCGTTTAACCTGGTGCTGGAAATCCTTTCGCTGATCATCAAGCCGGTGAGCCTTGCCCTGCGGTTGTTCGGCAGTATGTACGCGGGCGAAGTGGTGTTCATTCTGATCGCACTGTTGCCGTTCTGGATTCAGTGGACGCTGAACGTGCCCTGGGCTATTTTCCATATTCTGATTATTACGCTACAGGCTTTCATCTTTACAACGCTGACTGTGGTTTACCTCAGTTCGGCCCACGAAGATCACTGATAAACCCTTAAATAAACTAACCCTTAACTATCTGAAAAACTGAGGAGTCTTCAATGGAAATGGTCATCATCGCAGCTGCGCTTATCATCGGTCTGAGTGCCCTGGGCGCAGGCATCGGCTTTGGTCTGCTGGGCGGCAAACTGCTGGATTCCACAGCGCGTCAGCCGGAAATGGCTAACCAGCTGCAAACCAAAGCATTCATCATGGCGGGTCTGCTGGACGCCGTGCCCATGATCGGTGTTGGTATCGCGATGTACCTGATCTTCGTTGTTGCTGGTTAATCATCCCGCGAACTGAGGGCGCAGGCACGAGCCGTGCGCCCTTCGTCCCGGTCACCAGCACGCAACGAATAGCAAGAGGTATATTGCCGTGAATATAAACCTTACGTTAATAGGGCAATCGATTGCCTTCGCTATTTTCGTCTGGTTCTGCGTGAAGTTTATATGGCCGCCTGTAACGGCTGCCATGGCAGCGCGCCAGAAGAAAATCGCCGACGGCCTCTCTGCCGCGGATCGGGCTTCTCTCGATCTGGAACTTGCGCAAGAGAAAGCCTCCAAGGAAATGCAGAAGGCGAAAGAAGAAGCTGCAGCCCTGATTGACCAGGCCAACAAGCGTGCCGCCCAGATCGTCGAAGCCTCCAAGGACGACGCTCGTAAAGAAGGCGAAAAGCTTATTGAACAGGCCAGGGCGGAAATTCAACAGGAGCGTGTTCAGGCTCGTGACGCACTGCGTGCAGAAGTGGCCGCTCTGGCCATTGCCGGTGCCGAGAAGATTCTGGAAACCTCTGTAGACGCCAAAGCTCACAGCGAGATGCTGGACAAGCTGGCCGCAGAACTCTAAACGAGGGTCATCATGGCAGAACTGACGACGTTAGCCCGACCCTACGCGAAGGCCGTTTTTGATGCCGCGCAGGACCAGAATGCCGTTGATCAATGGGATCAGGCTCTGGCTTTTGCCGCTCTGGTTGCGGCTGACCAAGAGGTAAAGAACATCCTGGCCAACCCCGGCCTGTCTGAGCAAAGCAAGGCGGAACTCTTCACACAGTGTTTTGAAGAGCCGCTGCCTGAAGCACTCAGAAACTTCCTGTTGATTCTTGCTGAAAACAAGCGTCTGGCCCTGTTGCCGGAAGTCTCTGCCCTGTTCCGTCTGTACCGTGCAGAAGTCGATAAGTCGGTACACCTGACCGTCGATTCCGCATTTGAACTGTCAGCCGACGAACAGCAGAAACTGATCGATGCACTGTCCAGGAAGCTGGAGCGCAAGGTCGAACTCGATACCACCGTGGATCAGTCCCTGATCGGTGGCGTGATCGTACGAACAGGCGACCTGGTTATCGACGCTTCAGTCCGTGGCAAGCTGGCCAGAATGGCCAGGGCTCTGGGCTCCTGATTTCAGCACAAGGTTTGAGGATAAAGGCATGCAGCAACTGAATCCATCCGAGATCAGTGACATCATCAAGAAGAGAATCGAGAACCTCGACATCTCTTCCGAAGCTAAGAACGAAGGTACAATCCTGTCGGTTTCTGACGGTATTGTACTGATCCACGGTCTTGCCGACGTTATGTACGGTGAGATGATCGAGTTTGCCAACGGCATTTACGGCATGGCGCTGAACCTTGAGCGCGATTCTGTCGGTGCCGTTGTTCTGGGTGACTACCAGGGCCTGGCCGAAGGCCAGAAGGTACGCTGTACCGGTCGTATCCTGGAAGTTCCCGTGGGTCGGGAACTGCTGGGCCGTGTGGTTGACGCACTGGGCAACCCGATCGACGGCAAGGGCGAACTGGGCAACACCCTGACCTCGCCGGTTGAGAAGGTAGCACCCGGCGTTATTGCCCGTCAGTCCGTTGATGAGCCGGTCCAGACCGGTCAGAAAGCGATCGATACCATGGTTCCCATCGGTCGTGGCCAGCGTGAGCTGATCATTGGTGACCGTCAGATCGGTAAAACCGCGGTCGCGATCGACGCCATCATCAATCAGAAGAACACCGGCATCAAATGTATCTACGTTGCTGTCGGCCAGAAGCAGTCTTCCATCGCCGCCGTTGTGCGCAAGCTGGAAGAACACGGCGCTATGGACCACACCATTGTGGTTGCGGCCGGTGCTGCTGATCCTGCTGCCATGCTGTACCTGGCTCCGTATGCCGGTACCTCCATGGGTGAGTTCTTCCGTGACCGCGGCGAAGACGCCCTGATCGTATACGACGACCTGTCAAAGCAGGCTGTTGCTTACCGTCAGATCTCCCTGCTGCTGCGTCGTCCGCCCGGCCGTGAAGCCTATCCGGGTGACGTGTTCTATCTGCACTCCCGTCTGCTGGAGCGCGCTTCCCGCGTTAACGCTGACTACGTAGAGCAGTTCACCAACGGTGAAGTCAAAGGTAAAACCGGTTCCCTGACCGCGCTGCCGATCATCGAGACCCAGGCCGGCGACGTTTCTGCGTTCGTACCGACCAACGTTATCTCCATCACCGACGGTCAGATCTTCCTGGAAACCAACCTGTTCAACTCCGGCATCCGCCCGGCGATGAACGCCGGTGTATCGGTATCCCGGGTAGGTGGTGCAGCCCAGACCAAGATCATGAAAAAGCTTGGCGGTAATATCCGTCTGGCCCTTGCCCAGTACCGGGAACTGGCTGCATTTGCCCAGTTCGCCTCGGATCTGGACGAAGCGACCCGTCGTCAGCTGGAGCATGGTCAGCGCGTTACCGAGCTGATGAAACAGAACCAGTACAGCCCGATGACTGTTGCGGAAATGGGTACTGTGCTGTTTGCAGCGAACGAAGGCTTCCTGGACGATGTTGACGTTGAAAAGGTGGTGAGCTTCGAAGCCCAGCTGCTGGACTGGATGCGTTCCGAGCAGAAAGATCTTCTCGACAAGATCGGCGCCGAAGGTAACTACAACGACGACGTCGCTGCCGGCCTCAAAGCTGCTCTGGAGAAATTCAAGACCACTCAGAGCTGGTAAATCCAATGGGCCCGCCACCGTGCGGGCTTACTGGTCCATTTGAGTGTCTAACTTGAAAAGGCAGTGACTTATGGCCGTCGGAAAAGAAATACGTAACCAGATCGGAAGCATCAAGAGCACGCAGAAGATCACTTCCGCCATGGAAATGGTGGCGGCGAGTAAAATGCGTAAAGCTCAGGAGCGCATGGGGGCTACCCGTCCCTACGCCGAAAAGATGCGTCAGGTGATCGGACACATTGCAAAGTCCAACAAGGATTACCGCCATCCGTTCATGCAGGAGCGCGAGGTCAAACGGGTAGGCTACATTGTGGTCTCCTCGGATCGCGGTCTGTGTGGTGGCCTGAACACCAACGTGTTCAAGCTGCTCGTGCGCGAGATGCGTGAGTGGAAACAGAAAGGTGTTGAGACCGATATCTGTGCCATTGGCCAGAAAGGCGCCTCCTTCTTCCGCAGCTACGGCGGAAACGTAGTGGCCGCCGTAACCCACCTGGGTGATAACCCGGGTGCGAGTGAGCTGATTGGCAGCGTCAAGGTGATGCTGGATGCGTTCGAGAATGGACGGATTGACCGTCTGTACCTCGTCAGCAACGCGTTTATAAACACCATGACCCAGAGCCCGAAAGCGGAGCAGTTGCTGCCCCTGCCGGAAGGTGAAGACGACGGAGTCGGTCGCCAGTGGGATTACCTCTATGAGCCGGATTCACGTCCGATTCTTGACGGGCTGATGCCACGTTATATCGAATCCCAGGTGTATCAGGGTGTGGTAGAAAATCTGGCCTGTGAACAGGCTGCCCGGATGGTTGCCATGAAGAGCGCGACAGATAACGCAGGCAACATCATTGACGAGCTTCAGCTGGTCTATAACAAGGCCCGTCAGGCAGCCATTACACAAGAGATTTCGGAGATTGTGAGCGGCGCAGCATCTGTTGGTTAACGCTCACAAACCTACTGGTTTTATTGACTATCAAGATAACGAGGAACCGAGCATGAGTAGCGGACACATCGTTCAGATCATTGGCGCGGTTATCGACGTGGAATTTCCACGTGACGCCGTGCCAAGCGTTTACGACGCACTGCTGCTTGAAGGTGGCGAAACAACTCTGGAAGTCCAGCAACAGCTGGGCGACGGGATTGTTCGTACCATCGCCATGGGCAGCACCGAGGGCCTGAAGCGTGGCCTGAAAGCAGAAAATACCGGCAAACCGATCTCGGTACCGGTTGGTACCCAGACTCTGGGCCGGATCATGGACGTTCTGGGTCGTCCCATCGACGAACAGGGCGAGATCGGCGAAGACGAGCGTTGGGCTATCCACCGCAAGGCGCCGGGCTATGCCGACCAGGCGGCTTCTGCAGACCTTCTGGAAACCGGTATCAAGGTTATCGACCTGATCTGCCCGTTCGCCAAGGGTGGTAAGGTTGGCCTGTTCGGTGGTGCCGGTGTCGGCAAAACCGTCAACATGATGGAACTGATCAACAACATCGCGAAAGAGCACTCCGGTCTTTCCGTATTCGCCGGTGTTGGTGAGCGTACCCGTGAAGGTAACGACTTCTACTACGAAATGAAGGAGTCTAACGTTCTCGATAAAGTTGCCATGGTCTATGGCCAGATGAACGAGCCCCCCGGAAACCGTCTGCGCGTGGCGCTGACCGGCCTGACCATGGCTGAGAAGTTCCGTGACGAAGGCCGTGACGTTCTGCTGTTTATCGACAACATCTACCGTTACACCCTGGCGGGTACCGAAGTCTCTGCACTGCTGGGCCGTATGCCTTCTGCGGTTGGCTATCAGCCGACTCTGGCGGAAGAAATGGGCCAGCTGCAAGAGCGGATCACCTCGACCAAAGACGGCTCCATCACCTCTATCCAGGCGGTATACGTACCGGCGGATGACCTGACGGACCCGTCTCCGGCCACCACCTTCTCTCACCTTGACGCAACCGTGGTACTGAGCCGTGACATCGCCTCCAAGGGTATCTATCCGGCGATCGACCCGCTCGACTCCACTTCCCGTCAGCTGGACCCGCTGGTTATCGGCGAGCAGCACTACCGTGTGGCCCGTGGTGTCCAGAACGTTCTGCAGCGCTACAAAGAGCTGAAAGACATTATCGCGATCCTGGGTATGGACGAGCTGTCTGAAGAAGACAAGCTGACCGTAGCCCGTGCCCGTAAGATCGAGCGCTTCCTGTCCCAGCCGTTCCACGTTGCGGAAGTATTTACCGGTTCTCCGGGCAAATACGTGTCTCTGAAAGAGACCATCGCCAGCTTTGAAGGCATCCTGAACGGTGAGTACGACGACATGCCGGAACAGGCGTTCTACATGTGCGGCGGCATCGAGGAAGCAATCGAGAAAGCGAAGGCAATGAGAGCGAAAGAAGGTAAGTAACACACCTTCTTTCCTTTCTGACCCAAGAGGCGTGAAAAATGGCTATGACTGTACATTGTGACGTCGTAAGTGCCGAAGAGAAAATTTTCTCGGGTCTGGTGGAGATGCTGATCGCCACCGGCACCGAGGGTGAGCTTGGCATTCAGTTAGGCCATGCTCCGTTGCTCACCGAGCTCAAGCCCGGTGCAGTGCGGATCATCAAACAGGGTGGCAGTGAGGAGATTCTGTACGTATCGGGGGGATACCTCGAAGTGCAGCCCAACCTGGTTACTCTGATGGCTGATACTGCGCTTCGTGCAAAAGATGTAGACGAAGCCGCAGCGCTGGAAGCCCAGAAGCAAGCCGAGAAGGCACTGGCAAACAAAACAGGTGAGTTCGAGTATACCCGGGCCGCAGCCGAGCTGGCAGAAGCCGCCGCTCAACTGCGTACCATCCAGAAACTGCGCAAGCACCTGCGCTGAGCAGGGTTGCGTCAGTGTCCGGGCTGGCCTGACAGTGAACCGCATCCTGATGTGGAATGTTCTGTGTTTCCCTGGAGGAAACCGGACAATCCACAGGGACGCGGTTTTTTAGTTTCTGAAGTAATAAGGAATCCGGAGCAAATCGCCCCATGAACCCGTTACACGTTGTGATCCTGGCGGCAGGCCAGGGCTCAAGGATGAAGTCTGCGTTGCCCAAGGTATTGCACCCGGTGGCCGGAAAACCCATGTTGCACCACGTTATTGAGACCGCAAAGCAACTGGGCGCAGAGAAAATTCACACTGTCATAGGTCATGGTGCAGACCAGGTGCGGGCGTCCCTGCAGGATGACTCGGTACACTGGGTGCTCCAGACCGAACAGCTGGGTACCGGCCATGCTGTGGCCCAGGCGCTGCCGGCACTGCCGGATAACGCCCGGGTGCTGGTGTTGTATGGCGACGTTCCACTGACCCGTAAAGACACCCTGGAAGCCATGGTACAGGGGCTGGACCAGCGCAATCTGGCGCTGCTCACGGTTAACCTGGATAACCCCCAGGGCTATGGCCGGATCGTGCGCAACGACGACGGACTGGTGCAGGCCATCGTCGAGCAGAAAGACGCCACCGCCGAACAGCAGCAAATCCGGGAAGTGAACACCGGCATCCTCGCCGTCTCGGCCAGCCACCTGAAAAGCTGGCTGCCCACGTTATCCAACAGTAATGCCCAGGGTGAGTATTACCTGACGGATATCATTGCCATGGCCGTGGCCCATGGCCTGGGTGTGACCGTCTCCCAACCGCAAACCCCGTTTGAAGTTCAGGGGGTCAATAACCGCCTGCAACTGGCCGAGCTCGAACGCTGGTATCAGCGGCAACAGGCGGAACGGCTCATGACCGAAGGCGCGACCCTGGCCGATCCCGCCCGTCTTGATGTGCGCGGCGAGCTCACCATCGGCAACGATCTTTGGATCGATGTGAACGTGGTGTTCGAGGGCAGGGTCAGCCTTGGCAGTAACGTATCGATCGGCCCCAACTGCGTGATCCGGGATGCTGTAATCGCCGACGGCGCCGAGATCCGGGCCAACAGCGTGATCGACGGCGCGGTGATCGGGGCCGAGGCCCAGATTGGTCCCTTTGCCCGGCTGCGCCCGGGCACCGAACTGGCGGCCCGCACCAAGGTGGGCAATTTTGTTGAAACCAAAAAAGCCGTGGTGGGCGAGGGCAGCAAGATCAACCACCTGAGTTATGTGGGCGATGCCTCTCTTGGCCGTAATGTGAATGTGGGTGCAGGTACGATCACCTGTAACTATGATGGCGTAAATAAATTTGAGACCCGCCTGGGTGATGGCGTATTTGTGGGTTCCAATACCTCGTTGGTGGCGCCGGTAACCGTAGCGGCGGAGGCCACCATCGGTGCCGGGTCTACGATCACCCGTGATGTTTCCGAGGGGGAACTGGCGGTAGCCCGGGGCAAGCAGCGGAATGTTTCCGGCTGGCAACGGCCGAAAAAAGTATAACGACCGATTAACGTACAGGTGACAACAGCATGTGTGGGATTGTAGGAGCGGTTTCTGAACGGGATGTCCAGGGTATTTTGCTGGAGGGCCTGCGTCGTCTTGAGTACCGGGGTTACGACTCCGCCGGCATGGCCGTGATCAGCCATGAAAACCAGGTGCAACGGGCACGGGAAGTGGGCAAGGTGGCGGCTCTGGCAGAAGCCATCGAGGCCAGCCCCATCGGCGGCCGGGTGGGTATCTCCCATACCCGCTGGGCCACCCACGGCGTACCATCCCAGGTGAATGCTCACCCTCATATGTCCGGTGACGACCTGGCGATCGTTCACAACGGCATCATTGAGAACTACCAGGAACTGCGAGACGAGCTCCAGGCCGACGGCTTCGAGTTTACCTCCCAGACAGACACAGAAGTTGTTGCCCACCTGATCAGCAAGAACTACCGAAAGGACGAAGGCCTGTTCCAGGCGGTCAGCACCACGCTCTCGCGCCTGCGCGGGGCCTATGCCCTGGCCGTGGTGCATGCCGATGAGCCAGACCACATGGTCGTCTGCCGTCAGGGCAGCCCCCTGGTGGTGGGCGTCGGCATCGGCGAGAACTTCATCGCCTCCGACCAGCTGGCGCTGCTGCCGGTTACCGACCGCTTCATGTTTCTTGAAGAAGGGGACATTGCGGTTATCAGTAAAGACAGCATTGAGGTCCAGGACCGCCAGGGTAATCCGGTCGAGCGTAAGGTCAACCGCTTTGAGCATGGCACCGATTCTGCCGATAAAGGCGAATACCGCCATTACATGCTGAAGGAAATCTACGAACAACCGAAAGTGATCAAGGCCACCATGGAAGGCCGGATCACCGATACCCGCGTACTTGAACAGGCGCTGGGTACCGATGCCGCCAAGTTGCTGGAAAACGTGCGCCACGTGCAGATCATCGCCTGTGGCACCTCCTACCACGCCGGCATGGTGGCCCGTTACTGGATTGAAGACCTCGCCGGTGTCCCCTGCTCGGTCGAAGTGGCGTCCGAATTCCGCTATCGCAAGCATGTGATCCAGCCAGACACACTGTTCCTGTGCATTTCCCAGTCCGGCGAAACCGCCGATACTCTGGCCGCCCTGCGTCAGGCCAAGAAGTCCGGCTTCCGGGCAGCACTGGCCATCTGTAACGTACCGGGCAGCTCACTGGTGCGCGAGTCTGACCTGGTGATCATGACCCAGGCCGGCCCCGAGATCGGTGTGGCGTCCACCAAAGCCTTCACCACCCAGCTGACCGCACTGCTGATCTTTACCCTGGCTCTGGCACGCCATAACGGCCTGAGTGAAGCGCGGGAAGCCGAGATCGTGGCCGCCATCCACCAGCTGCCCAAACAGGTGAGCGATGTGTTGGCACTGGACGCCGATATCGAGATCATGTCCAAAGCCTTTATGGACAAAAACCACAGCCTGTTCCTGGGGCGCGGCTCCCAGTACCCGGTCGCGATGGAAGGCGCGCTCAAGCTCAAGGAGATCTCCTACATTCACGCCGAAGCCTACCCGGCCGGTGAGCTCAAGCACGGCCCGCTGGCGCTGGTGGATAACGAAATGCCGGTGATCACGGTGGCGCCCAACAACGACATGCTTGAGAAGCTCAAATCCAACCTTGAGGAAGTTCGCGCCCGGGGCGGAGAGCTGTTTGTGTTTGCGGATAAAGCGGCGGCGGTCAAAGAAGAAGACGGCCTGCATGTGATGGAGATTCCGTCGGTGCACGAGATCACCGCCCCCATTGTGTACACCCTTCCACTGCAATTGCTGTCCTACCACGTCGCGGTCCTGAAAGGCACCGATGTGGACCAGCCCCGTAACCTCGCCAAAAGTGTGACCGTGGAGTAAGCGGAGTCGCAGCTTCGGACCTGCAGTGCGCCGTCCTAAGGCCGGGGGCTGTCGGTTGATATCACAAGGTCTGGCTGTTCCCCCTGGAGCGAGTGGGAATGGCCAGACCTTTTTATTTAGTTGCCTATATCAAGTAACAACACTCCTGTACGTACTATCCACTCGGTTAACCCGCTGAAATCCCTCTATTGCTCTCCCAATAAGCACTAGCGTGGCCGCCTGGTCGTAAAAATCCTTTTGATACGACGACAAAAATAAAATACACTTCTGTATGCAATCAGTAACAAGAAATCCGGATTTAAGGGGTTAGACGCCTGTGGGGCGGGGAGGTTGTATGAGTCATACCGTGACAATTAGTCCAGTTGGCCAGGTGTTTGAAGTGGAGGGTGGCGACAGCATCCTGAACGCGGCCCTGAAGCAGGGCTTTGTACTCAAGCACGGCTGCCGCGATGGTAGGTGCGGTGATTGTCGCACCCGGCTTGTCGAGGGAGAGGTTTCGTATCCTGATAGCGTTGAGCTGTCGGATACCGATGTCTCGGGTAGTACCGTACTTACCTGCCAGGCACGGCCCCGGTCGGATATCACCATTCATTCGCCTGAGGTGACGGGTTTCAAGGGGGTGAGTATCCAGAAAGTCGCGGCGCGGGTCATTGGCAAAGAGGAGCTTGCGGATGACGTGGTTAAAATTACCTGCAAGCTGGCACCGGGATCGGTGTTCAACTACCTGCCCGGCCAGTATGTGGATCTGACGTTAAAAAATCAGATTACCCGCAGCTACAGTCTGGCGACGGCGGATGCTGAAAACGGCTGTATTGAGTTGCACATAAGGCTGGTACCCGGTGGCAAAGCAACGCCGGTTATTTTTGATGATTTGCAGGTCAAGAATATTGTCACCGTCGAGGGCCCCTTCGGTTCGTTCTATCTTCGTGAAAGCAATGCGCCGGCGATATTTGTTGCCAGTGGTACCGGTTTCGCTCCGATAAAGGCGCTGATGCAGCAGTTGATCGGGCAAAGTGCCGGCACCGGGAAAGTCCATTTGTACTGGGGCGGCCGACGCCGGGAGGACCTCTACATGGACAGTTTGTGCCGGCAATGGGCGCAAGAGCTGGATTGGTTCCAGTACACGCCGGTTGTCTCTGATGATACAGAGAGCTGGAACGGCCGGACCGGGTATGTCCATGCCGCCGTGATGAATGATTATCCGGACCTGTCCGGTTATCAGGTCTATGCCTGCGGCGCCCCGGTCGTGGTGGATTCGTCAAGGGAAGAGTTTGTCGCCAGGCGCCAGCTCCAGCTTGAAAACTTCTTTGCCGATGCCTTTGTCTGATTCTGCCCCCGGGTCCGCCCGGGGTTTACCGGCGGTGATCGCGATACAGCGCCATCACCGCCGGTGTGCTGCTTTTCTTCTGTTTCTTACCTCACCAATTTAAAGTGCAAATCTGTACTTACAGAGATTAATTTCCTGATTTTTTCCATTCCTTAAAATCTCTGATCGCTTTTGATTTTAATATTAATTATATGTTTTTACTGATATTTATCGACCTGTCTTCAGATGATACGAAAGCGGTACGGTTGTTGACAGGCTCATAAAAGTTCGGTAGTTTGAACATACAGTTGTGTACTTTGAGGTGCAAAATGAAAGAACAAGATCGGAAGTTTGTTGATGCTGAGGGCCATAAAACAGCCTATTTCGAGTGTGGTAGCGGTGCGCCTCTTTTGTTGCTGCACGGTTCGGGCCCGGGTGTATCGGGTTGGAGTAACTGGTCGTCAGTGATTGAGGCTCTGTCTGAACAGTTCAGGGTAATTGTTCCGGATATTGCCGGATTTGGTTTTACCGAGTTCCGGGAGGACGCTGAATACGGAATTAAGTTCTGGGTGGACCACCTGGTGGCCTTCATGGATGCGGTAGGCGTTGACAGAGCCTCGCTGGTCGGCAACTCATTTGGTGGTGCCGTGGGCATCGGGCTTTCCCTGTTTTACCCCGAGCGTGTCCATAAGCTGGTGCTGCTTGGTACACCCGCCGGCACCTTTGTGCAAACCCCCGGATTGGCCGGCGTGTGGCTGTACGAGCCATCCATCGACAACATGCGCGAACTGATGCGGATGTTCCCCTATGACAAGTCACTGGTTACCGATCAGCTTGTCCAGTCGCGTTACGAAGCGAGCGCGCGGCCGGGCGCCCAGGATGCCTTGCGCAAGCTTTTACCCAAACCCAACGAAACCGGTGAGACATTGGTAAAAGGCTTTCCCGAGAAGGCGCTCAGGAACATCAAAGCACCCACACTGATTCTTCACGGGCGCGAAGACCGGGTCGTACCGCTCAGGTGTGGGCTGACGCTCTCTGAAAACATTGCTGACAGTGACCTCTATATTTTTGGTCAGTGTGGTCACTGGGTCCAGATTGAGCAGCGGGCGAAGTTCCTTACGATTCTGCGCAGCTTTCTTGGTGAGGGTGAACATGAAGCGTGATGTGGTTGAAAGGGTTCTCTGGAATCTGTCCGTCGATCGCTTTTCTAAAGAGAAATTCAGGGAAAACCCGGAAAAGTTTCTCGGGCGGTTTGCACTGGATGATGAGTGCAGGCAGATGATTCTGAATTTTGAAGTGGATCAGATGCAAAAGCTGGGCGTCAATCCAATGCTGACGATCGGCTACTGGATGGAAATGGCACCCGATCGGCGCATCTCATCGTACAACAGGAAGTTGAGGGCAGACTCGGTATCAAGTCACTCAGCTTCCCCGAAGAGGTAGAAAGTATGGCAGACGTTATTGGTGGTTTTCTGGTCCCTCATGACCCGATCATGTTCTCTGCCCCTGATGCGCCCGACCGCGAGAAAGCGCAGCGGGTATGGGAGGCCTATGAAGTGTGTGCCCGGCGGCTGGCTGACAGTGATGCAACTACTGTTGTCATCGTGGGGAACGATCATTACATGCTGTTCGGGACAACGTGTCTTCCCAAATACTGTATCGCCATCGGGCATGCGGAAGGGCCGATAGAGCAGCTGCCAGGCCTGACAAAGCAACAGATCGATAACCATGAAGAGCTCGCGTCCCATATTGCCTCTCATGGAGCTGAAAACAGCTTTGACTGGACCGTGGCGCGTTCTTTTACCGTCGATCACGCTTTTTCAATTCCCTATCAGCTGATTGTGCGCCGGGCGGAGCAGATCAGCGGACGGCAGATAAAGGCCATCCCGGTGTATATCGCCAGCGCGGTTGATCCCTATATCACCACACGCCGGGCGTACGAACTGGGTCAGCAGATAGCGAGTGCCGTAGAGGCATTTGATAGCACGGATAAGGTTTTCATGATCGGAAGCGGTGGCATCAGCCATTGGGTAGGCACGGCGGAAATGGGGAAGGTTAACGAAGAGTTTGATCGCGAGATCATTAACCTGTGCTGCGAAGGGGATATCGAAGGGCTGGTCTCTTACACCGATGAACAGATACTTCAGCGGGCAGGAAACGGCGCAATGGAGATAAGGAACTTTCTTTGCGCGATGGGTGCCGTTAACCCTTCCAGAGGGACCTTAATAGAGTATCAGCCGGTAAGAGAGTGGGTGACCGGGCTGGGCTTTATCGAGTTAGAGAAGAGCTGAGGCAGATATGGAAAAGCTATTTTTATGCAATGTATCGGATATTGCCGAGAATGAGATAAAGAAAGTTGAGAACAGCACCCATGGCGATATTGCTGTTTACAACCTGGGCGGCACCTTCTACGCGACTGCGGATCTGTGTACCCACGCGACAGCGTCATTATCAGAAGGCGATATCGAGGACAACCTGATTGTATGCCCGGTGCATTGGGGCACGTTTCATATCCCGACCGGAAAAGCTGAAGGCTTTCCCTGCGAGATTGATCTTCGTACTTATCCGGTTGAGGTTGAGGACGGAAAAGTATACGCGCTCATTGAGCAGATGGTTGATGAAGGCTCGGCGATTATAGCGAAGGCTAATTAATAAGGGTTTGGGACTATGAGTAACAAGATTCGGACAATTGATATAACTGACTCGACAGCTAGTCTTGACCAATTATGTGACATCGAGAATGGCACAATATCGGGAATGATCTTCAGTGACGAGGCCATATACAGAAAAGAGCTGGAGCGGATTTTTGCCCGCTGCTGGCTTTTTGTGGCCCATGAATCACAGATTCCGAACACCGGCGACTATATCACCACGACCATGGGTGAGGATGAGGTGATTGTTGTCCGTCAGAAAAGCGGAGAAGTGAAGGTTTTTCTCAACGCCTGTCCGCATAGAGGAAACAAAGTCTGCTTCTCGGAATCCGGCAGCACCCGGGGATTCATCTGTAATTACCATGGCTGGTCTTTCAACCTGTCAGGAAACCTGATCGGCCAACACGAGTCCTCGGTCTATGAAGACAGTAACTTCGACAAGTCTCGCTGGGGGCTCAGGGAAGTGGCCAAGGTGGACTCCTGGAAGGGGCTCGTGTTTGCGACCTTTGATCCGGAAAGCCCGTCCCTTGAGGAATACCTGGGGCCGATGACCTGGTATATGGACGCCCTGTTTGATAACCAGGAAGGTGGTACCGAGTTTGTTGGTGGCTGTATCCGGTCCACCTACGAATGTAACTGGAAGATCGCGGCGGAGAACTTTGTCGGGGACGCGCTGCACGCCGGATGGACTCACGATTCGGGTGCCAAAGCGATGCTTGGCGGTTCGGTTACCAAGATCAGCGAGCTGGGCGAATCCTACTCGGTTAACTGGAATGGACACGGTTATGAGTTTGCCCTGGATACCGTTGGTAATGTGGCGGCGCTGGGTGAAAAAGCCCTGAACAAATACATCTATCAGATCAAACCGTCGGCAGAAGAGCGTCTGGGTGCATTCCGGTCAAACATGATCGCATCGGTTTCCTCTTGCACAATATTCCCCAACTTTTCGTTCTTGCCCGGACAGAATACCGTTCGTGTCTGGCAGCCCCGAGGCCCCAACAAGATCGAGCTGTACACCTGGGTACTCGTCAACAAAAGCGCACCGGAAGATATCAAAGAGAAGTGGAGAAAGGGTGCGATGATCACGTTTTCACCAACCGGGGTCTTCGAGATGGATGACGGTGAAAACTGGGAGTACTGCACTAAAACCGCAAAAGGCTGGGTTACAGGCCAGCAGAATCTCTTTATTGGCCTGGGCATGGACAGTCTTGACCGCGATACCTCGTTGCCAGGCAACGTATTCAGTGGCCAGCTCAACGAAGCCAATGGTCGTGCTTTCTATCAGTACTGGCGGGATCTGCTTGAATCTGAAAGCTGGAAAGAGGTTCCTGATCGGAACGTAGGAAAGGCGGAGGTACAGTAATGCTGAAGAGTAATGATGATCTCAAACCGGTTACCGCTGACCAGCATTATGAAGTGTCCCGGTTCCTGAACTATGAGTACCGTCTTCTGGATGAGGAACGTTTTGAGGACTGGCTTAACCTGATGCACGAGGACATTCATTACTGGATGCCGGGTATCGAGAACCGGAGGCGGGAGAACCTGCTGGACCAGGGATTCTATGGCACCGACCACATGGCTTATTTTGACGATAACCTGAGAGATCTGACCCGCCGTGTGGCGAGATTTCTGCAGCCATCGGCCTGGTCGGAGAATCCGCCCACCCGGAATGTTCATCAGGTCAGCAATGTTGAGGTTTACCACGGAGAAAACCCTGATGAATATGTGGTGCATTCGGTCGTTCAGAGTGTCAGGGCCCGCGGGCTTGACGAGGAATACGTGCTCTACGGGCGCCGGCAGGACCTGTTGGTCAGAAGCCCTGAAGGCTTCAGGATCAGAAAACGGTTGATCGTGATTCCTAACGCAACCCTCAAGTTCAAAAACATCAACACTTTCCTGTGAGGTTACTTAGTGAGAACTCTGGAAACTAAAGTCGCCCTCGTATCCGGTGGCGCTGAAGGAATCGGATGTGCTGTTGTCGAACGGTATATCTCGGAAGGTGCGCGTGTGGGTGTTTTCGATATTAATGAGGACGGGTTAAAGGCCCTTAAGGAAAAGTACCCCGATTCCATCGTGACCATCCTCGGGGATGTAGCAAACCCCGGGGACAATGAGCGTGCGGTACGCGAAACCGTGAGTGCCTTTGGCAAGCTTGATATTTTTGTCGGTAACGCGGCGCTGTTTGATTACTTCACCCCGTTACGAAAGATTGAACTGGCGAATATTGAGAGTGCCTTTGATCGCCTGTTCCGGGTCAATGTGATGGGGTATCTGAACGGGGTGCGGGCGGCGTATGACGAGCTCAGGAAAACCAAGGGAAGTATCATCCTCACGGTTTCCAACTCCGGCTTTTATCCGGGTGGTGGCGGCATACTCTATGTCACCTCGAAGCACGCGGTGGTCGGCATGATCAAGCAGCTGGCGTACGAGATGGCGCCGGAAGTCCGTGTGAATGGCGTATCCCCGGGCGCTACGGATACCGGAATGAAATCCGTGGAAGGTATTTCCGACAACGCCAGGCCCGTCAACCTTATCGATGGCTTCCATAGCCGGGCGGCCGCGTCTGTACCGCTGAAGAAAGTGGCTGCTCCGTCTGATCATACACCGCTGTACGTGTTGCTGGCGTCGAACAGCGAGTCGCCGCTGATGACCGGGACCGTGATCCACAGTGACGGTGGCTGGGGGGCCAGGGGGCCTGGTTAATCTCATCACGTCAGAATCTGAAAGTCTTGAAAGCACTTTTTAGGAAGACAGGTATGAGCAAAAAACTGAAAGCCGCGATCATCGGCTCGGGCAACATCGGCACCGACCTGATGATCAAGATCCTGCGCCACGGCCAGCATCTGGACATGAGCGTAATGGTGGGCATCGATCCCGCCTCCGACGGCCTGGCCCGCGCCAGCCGCCTGGGCGTGGCCACCACCGCCGAAGGCGTGGACGGCCTGGTGAACATGCCGGAATTTGCCGACATCGACGTCGTCTTTGACGCCACCTCCGCCGGCGCCCACACCTACAACGACACCCTGCTGCGCGAGCGCAAGCCCGGCATCAGGGTCATCGACCTGACCCCGGCCGCCATCGGCCCCTACTGCG
>DATGNB010000003.1:0-3550 GCA_035306945.1 Marinobacter sp. | reverse complement strand
CGGGTTTGACGGCCAGAACCTGAACTTCAGCATCGGCAACCCACCTGGCATCGACCGTATCGACATTCCCCACGGCATCAATGAAGGGCCGATCAATCTGGTGCCCCGCCCCGGTGGCGGCTTCGATCTCTCCATTCAGGTCCCGGATCGTTAACCCACACACGCGCCCGTTTAGAAAGGCACAAACAAAAACGCCCCGCCGAAGCGGGGCGCACACCAGAACTGGTGTCAGGTCGGATTAGTGACCGTACACAGCCAGACGGGTGTCAGAGATGGTCAGGTTATCCAGAGCGACAGTACCGATAGAGGCTCCGCCGATCTCAATCGCACCAATGGTCATATCCATGGTGATGTCGTTGATATCAATACGCAGTACATCAGTGGCCGTAGAGGCACCGAAACCATCGCCTTTGTAGACATCTACGTCAGCCACGGCGAACAGTGCAGCGGGACCGCCAGCAGCACCCTGCTCAAGCCACTGGCCACCCATAATGGCCATATCCCGGATGCCAACGCCCAGGAACTCAACGTCGAAGTCCATGTTGATCACGTTGAACGCAACGTCCAGTTCAAGAGTATCGGTGGCTGTGTCGACACGGATATCCAGCTGGCCCAACATACCGTGACCGCTCAGGTTCGAGATCAGCGTGGTCTGCTCACTGCCATCAGCCGCAACCAGCTCTGCAGAACCGATGCTCATACCCCAGTCAATGGGTGCGCCGGAAATGGTACCTACGTGAATCACTGCGTCACCGTCGGCTTCAACATCGATATCGATAACCAGGTCATCCAACAGATTGGTAACCGGGTTGCCAAGCCCGTCATCGGTCGCGCCCACAACGCCGGCACCACCCAAAACGATATCGTTTACGTTGAAGGAACCTTCATCCGTGTAGGTGAAAGTGCCAATGCTAACGAGGGTTTCCAACTCGATGGTGACACCGGCCTGACCCGTAACGTTACCCATATCGGTATCGTCGAGGGCTTTCATGCCGGCGTGGGAAGCAAAAGGAGCAGCGGCAATCGCAGTTGCCAAAGCAATTTTCTTCAGGCCTTTCATTATATTCTCCTTGAGAAACTCTTTTGTTCTTATGTGAGTTTTAGTAGGTGTGGGCAGGAACCCCACGGAGCCATTTAAGATTGTTTTACAGTCCTAATCCGTGACTCTGCTCACAAACCCTTACAACAACCTTACAATTGAAAACAAATGACGAAATGGGCGTATTTTTACCGGGATTTGCTGCTTTTTCCGTCGTAAAACCACTCATAAGGCTTGTCCTGGTTCACCGGCGTACCCCACAGAAGCTGGCCGCCTTCGCTCTCATAGGGAATAACCTGATTGCTAGAAACCCCGAGCCGGTGTTCGTGCTCAAGTACCAGCACTTCGGTATCACTGGTCTCATTCAGACGCCCTGTGTACAGAATCATGCCCGCATTGATCTCGCCTTTGCGGGCGATCGATTTCAGCGCGGCCCGATACATGATCAGCCTCACCTCCGCCGGCACCCCCCCGGCACTGGCACCAAGGTTCAGGCGCTTTACCGTTTGCCCGTCTCGCATCAGCATCCATGCGGCCGGATCATCCGCCCCCGGGGCCTCCAGTACCGGCTGGTACTCATCGACCGCGTGACTGGACAGCCGGAGCAGCTGGTTCTGAGCCGTTGCCAGTATGCTCACCAGCTCATCCTCAGAAATTTTCCCGTCTGACAGCGGGCCATCTTTGGGCAGACCCTGGGCCGACAACGTTGCACAGCAGGACATCAGAAAGGCGAATACGACGAGCAAAGACGTGTTTCTTGAACCGAACATACTATTGATTCCGTTTTTGTTATCAGGATTTCCGCAACCTCAGCCCAATCTCCGGTAAACTACCGGCCGCCCGAGATTTTCGTCATTCCATTAGAGCAACGCCTGTCCCGATCGGACAACAGCCGTTTTGTGCTGTGCGTAGCAATCTTCCAATTTTTAACGGAGGTAACTTGGAGCTTCCTCTTTGCCGGCCGATTTCCCGCCAACAGTTTGAGCAGCTGCAGGCCCATGCTGCTACCCAACCTGACTTTGTCTTCCTCGGCAGCCTGGCCAGCTCAGGCAGACGCGGCACGGCCCGCGGGTTCTCCTGTCTGGCTGCCGAGTACGTTCAGGTTCCGTCTGCAGCGGGCCAGCGCACAGACACGCGGGCCGTTGCTGAACAAATGGAAAGCTTGCAGGCACCCTATGAAACCGCAGCCACCCGCCAGGCCGGACATACAGCGCCGTTTATCGGAGGCTGGGTAGGTAGCCTCGCCTATGAATTCGGATACGCCCGGGAAGCCAGGCTGCAGGAACTCACGCCCGAACTGCCCCAGCCCCTGATGTTTGCCGGTCTGTATCTGTGGTTCGCCAGCGAGGATCTGCACACCGGGCTCTGCTATTTATGGACCCACCCTTCCCTGGCCGCCAGCCACCGGGCACAACTGGAACACTGGCTCACCACCGCCCCGGAACCGCCATCAACGCACTGGGCGGTAACCGACCCGTTCCGGGCCAGCCAGTCGCCCGTGGAATATCAGCAGCGCGTGCAAAAGGTACTGGAGTACATCCGGGCGGGTGACTGCTATCAGGCCAACCTATCCCAGTCATTCAGAGGGCAGTTCCACGGCGACCCCTGGCGGGCCTTTGGCGAACTCAGCGCGGCCAACCCCACCCCCTACTCGGCTTTTCTGCGCCATAAGGGCGCGGCTATCGTGTCGGCCTCACCCGAACGCTTTCTTGCCATTGATCAGGGCCTGGTAGAGACCAGTCCCATCAAGGGTACCCGCCCGCGTGGCGCAACCCCGGAACAGGACCAGGCGCTGGCCGGCGAACTGGTGAGTTCAGAGAAAGACCGGGCCGAGAACCTGATGATTGTGGATTTGTTGCGCAACGACCTCAGCATGAACGCGCTGCCCGGGACGGTAAAAGTGGATGAGTTGTTTGCGCTGGAAAGCTACGAGAACGTGCATCACCTGGTGAGCCACATCCGGGCGCAACTGAAGCCAGAGGTCAGCCCGCTAAAGGCGTTGTTCGATGCCTTCCCCGGCGGGTCCATCACCGGCGCCCCGAAGATCCGGGCCATGCAGATCATCCATGAGCTGGAACCTCACTGGCGGGGCCCTTACTGCGGCTCTGTCTTCTATTACGGACTGGATGGTCGGCTGGACAGCAGCATCGCAATCCGTACTCTGCTGTGCGAAGCCGATGGCACCCTAAGGTGCTGGGGTGGCGGCGGCATCGTGGCGGATTCAGACCCTGAGGCGGAATATCAGGAAACGCTGACCAAGGTGAAGCCGCTGATGGACTTCCTGGAGCAACTCAAGCTGTAACCCCTGCCACTGCGGGGGTGCAGCGGCAGGGCCGGACGATCCAGGGCTCAGGCGCTGTGGATGGCGCTGGCCTTCAGGAACTCCTGCCTGAGATCATCAAACGTGTGGACCGCAGGGAACTGCGGAAACTCGTCAATCACATTCTGTGGCGCGTGGAACAGAATCCCGGCTTCGGCCTGGCCCAGCATGGTGGTGTCGTTGTAGGAATC
>DATGNB010000002.1:0-3338 GCA_035306945.1 Marinobacter sp. | reverse complement strand
AGCCTTCCGGAATAAAGCCCAGGAGGTGCAAGCCGGTTTGTTGGTAGGGCTGCTGGAATTGTGAAATCAGTTCCGGGTCGTCCAGTAACTGGCGAGCGTCTTCCGGTTGCTCGGGCATAAGAAAGTGCAGGTTGAAAATGCCGGCTTCCGGAACCGTGTCGGCCAGGTGGCCGGGCGAGGCAAAGGCCAGGTTCACCGAGCCATTGCGGGCCAGTTCGGTGAGCTGGGTGGAGGTACCCAGAGACCCGTAAGGAAAGACGTCCACTTCAATAAGGCCGTCAGAAATATCCTCAATATGGGTGCGGAATGCTTCTGCGTACTGATGCTGCACGCTGCCTTCAATCTCTTCCAGGGCAAAGCGCCAGGTGATCGGGTATTTCTCCGAGATGGGTTGCAGGCTGCCCTGATCACCGGGCGCCGGGTCGTCAGAACATCCGGAGAGCATCAGGGAGCAGGCGGCCAGTGCAAGCCAGGGGCGGATGGGTGTTTTGATCATAGCGGTCGGACTCCGGCCCGGAAAGATGAAAAGCAGATCGTTATTCCTCACAGAAAGGTATCACAAGATGAAGCCAGTGGCAGATCCGGATAGGCCGTAATATAACCGTGACAAGCAATAAAAAGCCCCGCTGGGAGCGGGGCTGAAGGACGAACCGGGTTGAAGGGTTCGCTTACATCATGGAGTCAACGCGATTACGTACTTCCGGGTCGCTGCTGTAAGCCGTTGCGATGGCGTTGTAAGTCGGGATGTCCATACCGACTTCCTCGATCACGCCCACCATCTTGTCGTTGGCTTCCATTTGCAGCTCCTGGGCCTCTTGCTGGGAATCGGCCGCTTCGATCTTCGCGATGTAGTCTTCACGAACTTCCATCACGCCGGATTGCGCTTCGACGAACTGCTGCAGCTCGGAATCGCTGTAGTTGGCATCCTGAGCATTTTGAGCCGCTGGGTCTGCGTATTCTGCGCCTTGCTGTGCATCTTGCTGAGCAATGGCAGGTGCAGCCGCGAGCATGGCGAGGGAAGCGGTCATGGAAATCAGCAGTTTATTCATAAACAAGCTCCTTACTTAGGGTTTGGCGGAGAATCAAGAGGTTCCGCCGATTTGTGAAACACACAGTAGACCTAACAAGTGCTGTGCCAACTTTTCCAAATAATATTAAAGGCAATAAAAACAAATAGTTATGTTTTTTGTGGCATTACGTTCGGGTAATCCCGGTTGTGGCGAAATGCCACATGTGGCACAAATGCTGTGACACTTCTACATAGGAATCGCCCATGGCTTCCCTTGGCCGCCGCATTGGTGATCTGTTTCGCTCGCTCCAGTTAACGCTGGTTCTGAGCATCGTGGTCCCACTTCTGTTGTTTAGTGGTATTGCGATCTACATCGGTCTGGGTGCGGTTGAAAAAGCGCTAAATGAGCGCCTTCGTGAAGACCTTGAGCTGGTGGCCAGGGCGGTCAGCGGCCCACTGTCCAATGCCCTGGTGGAGAAAGACGAACTGGTGCTGGGGGAGTCCCTCAAATCCATTTTTCAGATTGGCCGCATTTCCGGGGCGTCGGTGTTTGATGAAGAGGGGAACCGGGTGGCCAGCCTGGGCGTGGCGGATTCAGACGTCACCAACAGCGTGAGTGCCGAGCGGGTGATTGCCAGCGGCGAGCTGGGCGGTGCCTTCCGGCGGGTTGATGGCGAATCGGTGTTTTCACAGTTTACGCCGCTGGTCGGTGAGGACGGCCGTATTCAGGGTCTGCTCCAGGTGACCAGGCAGCGCAGCGATTTCCACGACCTGGTAGCCTCCAGCCGCTGGTGGGCGGTGGGTATCTGGTCTGTGCTGGCGGTTACCATCATCCTGGTGGTGGTTCTGGGGCACTACCGAACGGTGGGTCGCCACGTCAATGGTTTGATGGAGAATATGGACAAACTGGCGCCCGGCCATTGGCTTCTGGCTACGCCTGCGGCAGGGCCTCGGGAGCTGCGACAGATTCACCGGGGTATTCGGGATATGGGCCGGCGTATGGGCGACGCCGAGGCCGAGATTGAAGACCGGATTGCCCGGGAAAGGGCTCTGGCGGAACAGCTGGAGTATCAGGAGAAGGTGGCCATGATCGGCCGCGTTGCCGGCGGGGTGGCCCATGAATTGGGCGCGCCCCTGAACGTGATTCAGGGGCGCGCCCGGATACTCGCCAGGGCCGGGCTGCCGGAAGATCAACAGCGGCACTTGAAGGATATCGAGCACCAGGTGCAGCGGATGACCACCATCATTCAGCAGTTACTGGACTGTTTCCGGCACGTGCCAGACTCCAGGCGACCACTGGACCTGTCTGATGTCCTGCGGGACGTTTTGGCCCGCGCCTCCGAAGACGAGCGGTGCAGCCATTGTCGGCTGGAAACCGACGGCCTCGATCAACCCATGCCCACCCGGGCCGAGCCACTGAGGGTTGGTCTCGCCTGCCTGAATGTGATCCGTAATGGCTGCCAGTCTGCACAGAGCCGGCTCAGGGTGACGGCGCATGAGTGTGAAGATTGCTGGGAAATCCGGGTAGAGGATGATGGCCCGGGCATTGCGCCGGAGGATCGGGACAAGATCTTTGAGCCCTTCTACAGTACCCGCCCGGCCGGCGAAGGGACCGGCCTTGGGCTGGCGGTTGTGAGCAGTGTCATGAAGGAGCATGGAGGTCGCGTAGGTGTAGAAGAGAGCAGCCTGGGCGGGTGTCTAATGAGTCTGTATTTTCCCAGGGAGACCGGCGTATGAGTGATTCGGTAGCGACTGTATTACTGGTTGAGGATGACCAGAGCCTGGGCCAGTTACTGGCCGAAGAGCTGGAGATGGATGGCTACACCATGCTCAGGGCCGGTACCGTTGGTGAGGCCCGGCAGCAACTGCGTGGGCAGCGGCCAAGCCTGATTGTCTCGGATCTTCGACTGCCGGATGGCGATGGCCTGCAGGTGTTGTCATTCCAGCAGGCGGAGCATCCGGGCATTCCGTTTATCGTAATTACCGCCTTTGGCACGGTCGACCAGGCGGTGGATGCACTGAAAGCCGGTGCTGATGATTTTCTGACCAAGCCGCTGTCGACTGATCACCTGAGGCTCAAGATAAAGCGGCTGCTGGCCCAGGCAGACATCAACCGGCAGTTGGCGGAGATTCAGGCCAGCCAGAATGGCGGGGATAACCTGGGCCTGGTGGGAGACAGCCCGGCTATGGCCCGGTTGCGAACTGAAATCCGGCAGGTGGCCCGTAGCCAGGCGGCGGTACTGATTAATGGTGAAAGCGGGACCGGCAAAGAGCTGGTGGCCCGGGCGGTGCACCAGCAGAGTGATCGGGCCGGGCAGGCGTTTCTGGC
>DATGNB010000001.1:0-140891 GCA_035306945.1 Marinobacter sp. | reverse complement strand
AACAGGGCCCCGTCAAACTCTTCCCGGGAGCCGTAGTTGGTGTGATCCAGCACAAAGGTTTTGAGGTTGGCCTGCGCGGCCCGCTCGAGCGCAAAAGCACCCGGGCGGTTGCAGCCGACCGCAAGGATCTCGCCGGGAAAGTCGCGTTCCCGGCTGGCGTCGATAAGAGCTTGCAGGTTGGTACCGCTGCCGGAGGCCAGTACCACGATCGTTGGCAGGGGTGCCGGGTCAGCCATCATGCTTTCAGCAACTCCGGTGCGTAGCGCATCACGGGATCAGTATCGCCGGTTTGCGCGGCTTCGATGGCGCCCACTTGCCATACGCTCTCGCCCATGGCGTTGAGGGTGTCGATCGCCAGCTCTTTCTGATCCGCCGGTACGCATACGATCATGCCAATACCGCAGTTAAACGTACGATACATCTCTTCGATAGCCACACCACCGGCGTCTTGCAGCCACTGGAATACCGGCGGCAACTCCCAGCTGGCGGTGTCGATGGCCGCGACTGTGCCTTTGGGAAGGATGCGCGGGATGTTTTCGGGCAGGCCACCGCCGGTGATGTGGCACAGGGCACGGACGTCGACCTGGCGAATCAGTTGCAGCAGGTTCTTTACGTAAATGCGGGTAGGGGCCATCAGGGCGTCGGCCAGGGTCACATCGCCCATGGGCTGCCCGAGGTCTGCGTTGCTGACTTCGATGATCTTGCGGATCAGCGAGTAACCGTTGGAGTGGGGGCCGGAGGAGCCCAGCGCCAGCAGGACATCACCGGGCCGCACCCGGCTGCCGTCGATGACTTCGCTGCGCTCTGCCACGCCCACACAGAAGCCGGCCAGATCGTAATCCTCACCTTCGTACATGCCGGGCATTTCAGCGGTCTCTCCGCCCACCAGGGCGCAGCCGGAGAGTTCGCAGCCCTGGCCGATGCCTTCAACCACGCGCGCGGCAATGTCGACGTTCAGTTTGCCGGTGGCGTAATAGTCGAGAAAAAACAGCGGCTCGGCACCACCTACCACCAGGTCGTTCACGCACATTGCCACCAGGTCGATACCGATGGTGTCGTGCTTTTCAAGTTGCATGGCGAGGCGAAGTTTCGTGCCCACGCCATCGGTGCCGGATACCAGTACCGGTTCCTTGTAACCGGCCGGGATGGATACCATCGCGCCAAAACCACCAAGACCGCCCAGCACTTCGGGGCGACGGGTCCGCGCAGCGGTGCTCTTGATGCGGTCGACCAGTTCGTTACCCGCATCAATATCAACGCCGGCGTCACGATAGGTAAGGGAGGGCTTCTGTTCGCTCATGAATTGTAAACCGTAGGCCTGTGGGTCAAGCGGCGGATTTTAGCAGGTGCGCACGGGGGCTCCAAATGGTATTGCCCCTGGAGACCTTTCAGGGGGTTGCTACTCTAGTATGAAGTGATGGTGTATCCTGTGCGCGAATCATCGGAACGACAGGGTGTTACATGACTGAATCGCGATGGAAAAGCTTACGCTGGTACTCAGTCCGGGCGGCGTTATCGGTTTTGGTGGCCGGCCTGATCGTGCTGGCCGCGCCGGCTCACGCTGTGTCGGTCCCGGGCCTGTACTACGCGGAGGTGCCGGTGGCCGACAGCGCTTCCGGTGCCCTGCAGCAGGGCTACAGGGACGGGCTCAGACAGGTGCTGGTGCGGGTGTCGGGCAGCGAGGAGGTACTCAGCCTTGACGGAATTGATCAGGTGCTGGCCGAGGCCGAGAGCCTGTTGCAGGGCTATCAGGTGGGTAGTGAGGACGGCCAGGCCCGGTTGCAGATGAGTTTTGGTGCGGTGGGCGTCAACCGGGCGCTGGCCTCGGTGGGCGCGCCCGTCTGGGGCGCCAATCGCCCTCTTACCCTGGCGTGGGTGGCGGTAGAGGATCGGGGCAGCCGGAACTTGCTGGTCAGCGGTGACGACCGCGAACTCTGGCGCGAGGCGTTTGAGATCGCAGCACGGGTACGGGGTTTGCCGGTGGCGTTTCCTTCCGGGGAGCATGCCGGTAACCGGTCGCTGATGTCAGACCTGTGGGGCCAGTTTGTGGGTCGTATCGAGCAGGCATCTGAAGACATCGCCTACGATGTGCTTGCGCTGGTACGGGTCAGTCGGAGTGGTGGTCATTGGCGTGCCGGCTGGGTGATCGACGGCATGGGCATGGACGCGGCGGAACGCTCGGTCACAGCGGACACTCCGGAAAACCTGGCCCGGGCGGTGGTTGATCACTGGGCCGAGCAATATGCCCGGCGGTATGCCGTGGCGGCTGGCGACGTGGGAGAGGCGCCCGGGGTAGACGTGGTTTTTGAGGGGGTATCGACCGTCGCCGATTATGCCGGAGTGATCGGGGTGCTTGAAGAGCTGACGCCGGTGGATTCGGTGAGTGCCACCCGCGTTCGCGGCGAGCGCCTTACCATGCGTATCGCATTTACCGGAGAGCTTGAGCAGCTGAAAGAATATATGGCGCTTGATCCGCGCTTTGTTCCTGTGGCGGCCGGGCCCGAGGTGGAGGCCTCCACCGACGAACACGACGCTGAGCAGGCTTTCGAAGCTCTGTACCAGGTACTTTACTACCGCTGGCAGCCAACCCCTGTTGTCCGTAGTGGTGGAGACAACGAATAAGCTGACGGAGGCGGCCGGGTGAGATCAGAACGGTGGCGCTGGATTCCCAATGCCCTGACCTTCATGCGGATGGTCCTGATCGTTCCATTTGCGGGTGCGCTGCTGGAAGGCAACTACCGGCTGGCGTTGCTGATTTTTGTGATTGCCGCCATCAGTGATGGTATTGACGGCTTTCTCGCCCGCTACTTCAGCTGGCGTACCAGGATAGGGGCGATCGCAGACCCTCTGGCCGATAAGGCACTGCTGATTACCACCTATCTGATGCTGACCATTACCGGTGTGTTACCGGTGTGGCTCTTTTTGCTGGTTCTTGCCCGCGATCTGGCCATTGTGGGTGGTGCGCTGGCTTATCATTATTTTGTCGGGCGGTTTGAGATGGCTCCGAGTACGCCGGGCAAACTCAACACGCTGGTGCAGGTGCTCGTCGCGGTTGCCATCATGGTTTTGCTGGCGGGCTGGCCCATGCCCTCGGGGGTGATAGGGGCCGGGGTCTGGCTGGTGGCTGCCTCAGCGGTGTTTAGCGGAAGTCACTATGTCATTACCTGGAGTTTGCGAGCCGTAAGGATGAAGCAGTCATGACCGCCTCCCAGATGGCCCTCGGCATCAAGCTCCGGGATGATGCCCGTTTTGACAACTTTCATGGTGACCGCAACCAGCAGGTAGCCCGGCGTTTGCAGATGGCCTGTGAGCAGGCGCTCGACTTGCCGGTGCTGGTGATCTGCGGGGCTGAGGATACCGGCAAGAGCCATCTGTTGCAGGCGGTATGCCATCGGGTTGAACAATCGGGCCGGAGTGCCGTGTGTATCAGTATCGGTGAATTACTGCCTTTTGGCCCCGAAGCATTGGCAGGTCTGGAGCAGCATCAGGTAGTCTGCCTGGACGACCTGGATCTGCTGGCCGGTGATCCGCGCTGGGAAGAAGCCGTATTCCATCTGTACAACCGGATTCTGGATTGCAAAGGATTGCTGGTGGTGTCCATGTCGGAAGTGCCGGCGGTACTGCCTTTTGGACTGGCGGACCTGGGGTCCCGGCTGGCCCATGGTCTGCTGCTGCAGCTGGGCGTATACCGGGACGATGACCGGGTTCGGATTCTGGTGGCCCGGGCCGAGCAGCGGGGCATGGTAATGACCGATGAAGTGGCCGGTTTTATTATGCGTCGTGCGCCGCGCAAGCTCGGCGAGCTGCTGGCCATTCTGGACGCGCTGGATGAGAACTCTCTGCAGGCCCAACGCCGGTTAACGGTGCCGTTTGTCAAGACGGTTATGGGGTGGTAGTCGCGGTTTGCCATTAATGACAAGGACATACTGGAGGGACGCATGAGACGGGTGATCTTTAATCAGAAAGGTGGCGTGGGCAAATCCAGCATTACCTGTAATCTGGCCGCGATCAGTGCGGCCAGAGGCAAGCGTACGCTGGTGGTCGACCTGGACCCGCAGGGCAACTCCACCCATTACCTGCTGGGCAAACCGGCGGCGGAGCTGCGGGACACGGTTGCCGACCTGATGGAGCAGACGGTCGGGTTCAGTGTATTCAACCGTCGTCCGGATGAGTTTGTGCATGCCACGCCGTTTGACAACCTGTTTGTGATGCCGTCCAGTCCCGAGCTCGATTTTCTGGAGCGCAAGCTTGAGGCCAAGCACAAGATCTACAAGCTGCGGGAGTACCTGAAGAAGCTGAGCGAAAGCTTTGATGCCATTTACATTGATACCGCTCCGGCCCTTAACTTTTATACCCGCTCTGCTCTGATCGCGGCCCAGCGCTGTCTGATTCCGTTTGATTGTGATGATTTTGCGCGCCAGGCGCTTTACAACATTCTTAACGAGATTCGTGAGTTACAGGAAGATCATAACGAAGCACTGGTGGTTGAGGGCATTATTGCCAACCAGTTTCAGGCCCGTGCCACTCTGCCCCGGCAATTGCTGCAGGAGTTGCTGGACGAAGGGTTGCCGGTGTTGCCGGTACGGCTCTCAAGTTCGGTGAAAATGAAAGAGTCCCACCAGAGCCGGCAGCCGCTGATTCATCTGGCACCCAAACATCCGCTGACCCTCCAGTTCCAGGGCCTGTACGGCATTCTCCACGGCGAAACCGTGGAGCTGGAAGCCCTGGCAGATTGATGAGAGCACTATGAACCAGAACCAACAGCACCTGCACCAGGTCACCGACAGCCTGTTACGGATCGAAACCGAACTGCGGCAGCTTGGCTTATGGCAGGCCGACCCCTTACCGGCAGAGGCGTTCCTGAGTACCCAGCCGTTCTGCCTGGATACCATGAACTTTGGCCAGTGGCTGCAGTTTGTCTTTCTGGAACGAATGAAGGTGCTGGTGGAGACTGGTCAGCCGTTGCCGGTGACCTCCGGCATCGCCCCGATGGCGGAAGAATACTTTCGGGGCCGCCCGGAATCGGGGCAGGGCCTCATTCGGGCCCTTGAAGAAATGGACCGGCTGCTGAGCCGGGCCTGATTGCCCGGGCAGGGGTCAGTCCAGCCGCATGGACAGATCAACCGCCCTGACGTCTTTGGTCAGTGCGCCAATGGAAATATAATCCACCCCGGTTTCGGCCACGGGCACCAGCGTCTGCTCGTTGATGCCGCCAGAGGCTTCCAGTTTGGCCCGGCCGGCTGTCAGCCGGACCGCGTCTGCCATATCGCCCAGCGTAAACTCATCCAGCATGATGATATCCGCACCGGCCCGCAGGGCCTGCTCCAACTCTTCCATGTTTTCTGTTTCGACCTCCACCGGCTTACCGGGCGCGATACGGTGGGCGGCCTCCACTGCATTGGCAATCGAGCCGCAGGCGGCAATGTGGTTTTCCTTGATCAGGAACGCATCCCACAGGCCCAGCCGGTGATTGTCACAACCGCCACAGGTTACCGCGTACTTCTGGGCCAGCCGCAAACCGGGGAGTGTCTTGCGGGTATCCAGCAGGCGCACATTGGTGTGAGCCACGCGGGCGGCATAGCCGGCGCAACGGGTGGCAACGCCGGAAAGCGTCTGCAGCCAGTTGAGCGCCGAGCGCTCGGCGGTGAGCAGCGAGCGGGCGCGGCCTTCCATACGGAACAGTTCGGCGTTGGCGGGTACGTCATCGCCATCGGAAACCAGCCATTCCAGGCGCACACCGTGATCCACCTGGCGGAACACCTCATTGACCCACTCGGTACCGGCCAGACGGGCGTTTTCCCGGGTGATCACCCGGCCTCTGGCGGTTTTGTCGCCGGGAATCAGCATGGCGGTGATGTCGCCATCCCCGATATCTTCCCTCAGGCTTTGGGCGACAGATTCAATTCGGGCCTGACGGAGCAATTCGGGGGTAATCATGGCAAACTTCCGGTGTGGGTGAGAGAAAAGGGACTGTAGCGGGCAATTCTACTGCTACCCTGAACAATTGACAAAATAGTCCCGCCGATTAGGGTCTTATCTGGAAACAAAAGGTGACAAAAACTGACAGAAGATGACGACAAGTGGTCGTATCATAAGGTTGCCAAGTAGTATAAGTAAGTTACGCAGATTCAACTTCGGAGCGATTCCATGGCGCACGACAGCAAGGTAGTCCGATTAGTTGGCGAAAAACCGGTAAGCCGGTTCTCATTGCCTGCTGCTCTGGTCCGCCTGCGGGATACTGCCGGCCAGGAACTGAAAACGGTATTGGCGAGCTTTTTCGAGCAGGCCGACGACAGCCTGTTTTCGCTGGCAGACCGTGCCGGCTCCAATACGGACCAGTCTGCGTATTTTGATGCCATGCGTGAGCTGCGGCTGCGGCGTAAGGCCATGTCGCTGTCGGTACTGCAGTATGTAGGCCAGGCCTTCAACGAGCTCGGACGGTTCAAGCCGGTGCGCTCCGGTGGCTCGCTGGAGGATGTGACCCAGGACACTCTGAGCCTGATGGAGCACTCCGAGCTGGAAGAGCAGGTGGCGGTTGAAAACCTCACCAACCGTCTGCGTAACCGCCATCAGGAACAGATCCGCCTGCTGGCGGCACGGGTGCGCCACCTGATGCCGAATCTGGAGCTTACCGACGACCAGATTCCTCTGAGCCCTGAAGTCATCTGCGGCGGTATCGCCGAAGCCTGCGCCGATCTGGATATTGATATCCGGGCCAAGCTGGTGGTGCTCAAGCTGTTTGAGCGTCTGCTGGCCGACAAACTGGAGCATTTTTACCAGCAGTGTAATCAGGCCCTGATCTCCGAGGGCGTGTTACCGGCGATGAAGAATGCCCCGTTTGGCCGGGCGCCGGTGGCGCCTCGTCCCGCGGTCCCGTCCCGTACTCCGGATACCGACACCGCCGGGGATCTCACCCAGGAAAACACCCCGGAGGATGGCGGTGGTATCGCCACCTCTGCCACTTTCAGCGAGCTAAGCTCCCTGCTGCGCCAAGGGCACGAGCCTGCGGTGGTCAGCCAGCCCGCTAACGCCAGCCAGGTGCTGGATACCAGCGGCTTGCTGGCCCGGCTGAGCGAACTCCAGGCAGCCGGTGATGCACCGCTTTCCATAGACAGCATCCGGCCTTTGCGGGAGCAGCTGCAGTCCCTGTTACAGCCCTCTGAAGAGGCCAGTGTCGCCGTTAACCAGACCGACGGTGATGTGATTAATCTGGTGGCCATGCTGTTTGACTTTATTCTGGACGACCGTCAGCTGCATCCGGTGATGAAAGCGCTGATCGGCCGCCTGCAGATCCCGGTGCTGAAAGTTGCGCTGAGCGATCGCAATTTCTTTAACCGTGGCGGTCACCCGGTTCGCAAACTGCTGAACGAGCTTGCCCTGGCGGCCATTGGCTGGAACGAAAAGCGCGCCGGCATGCGCGATCCCCTGCGTGAGAAGATCGAAGAGGTGGTTGGCCGGGTCCTGTCGGAGTTTACCGATAACATTGAACTGTTCGACGACCTGCTCAGGGACTTCGGCCATTTTATGGATCTTGACCGTCGTCGCCGGGAGCTGGTTGAGCAACGGCTCCGGGATGCGGAAGAAGGCCGGGCCCGGCAGGAGCGAGCGGCGCAGATGGCCAAAGACATCATGCGCGAGCAGACTGAAGGGCGAGACGTCTCTGAGGCGATCTGCCAGCTGCTCGATGGGCCCTGCACCCGGTACCTGCAGTGGATCATGCTGCGCCAGGGCGAAGACAGCCAACAGTGGCGCGATGCCTGTCAGCTTGTGAGCCGCCTGATCTGGACCATTGATCCGAGGCCGGTCACAGCCTCCACCCGGGCCGAGCTGCTGCGGGCGATTCCGGATGTTGTGGAAGGCCTGCGAGCCGCACTCAAGGAGATTTCCTGGGATCCGTTTGCAACAGATGCGGCGGTAAGAGATCTGGAGCTGGCCCATGTGGATGCGTTCCAGAAACTGGTGCCGGTACAGGCCGCTGTGGCCGATGGCCCCGAGGTTTCAGATTTACCCCAAAGCGCAGACAAGGCACGCCTGCCGGATGAGGCAACGGCCGCGGCTGAAGAGCTTATCATCGAAGAGTTTCTGGCCGAGGATTTCATGCCCGAGGACTGGCATGGTGAGGATCCGGTATCGGGCGGAGAGTCGGAAATGCAGCCAGAGCCCGTCGTACAGGCAGACGTGGTTCCGGCGCCTGAACCCTGCATGGAGCTCCGGTCACCGGCAATGGTGGAACCCGAGCACGGGCCGGTCGTCGCGCCCGAGTGGCTGGCGCAGGCTGATGAGATGAGGGTAGGGTCCTGGGTTGAGCTGCAGCGGGATGACGACACCCGGCTGCGTTGTAAGCTGGCCGCCTTTATCAAAGCAACCGGTAAATACATTTTTGTGAACCGCAGTGGTGCGAAGGTGGCAGAGTATCAGCGGGACGAGCTGGCTGCGGCCATGCAGGCGGGCCAGGTCGGCATGCTGGATGACGGGCTGATCTTTGACCGGGCGCTTGAGTCGATCATCGATAATCTCCGTTACAGCCGCAAAGACTGAACCCTGGCCATCACTCCGTAGCATCGCCAGACGCTTTGTGATTCAATCTTACGTGAATCATTCTTTGCGTATCTGGATCGCTCTTGTCCCATAATCACGTCTTTCATCTCGTCGAGCAGCTTCGCGCCACGGGCCGTTTTCCCGACAGTCGCTGGTGTCCTTCCCCCAACTATGGTCCTCGCCCTGACGGTGTCCCGATTTCGCTGCTGGTGGTCCATAACATCAGTCTGCCTCCGGGGCAGTTTGGCGGAGGCTACATTGAAGCGTTTTTCTGCAACCGGCTGGACCCGCACGCCCATCCGTATTTTGAAACCATTGCCGGCTTACAGGTATCCGCTCACGCCCTGATCTGCCGGGATGGCTCGGTGGTACAGTTTGTCAGCTGCCTGGATCGGGCCTGGCATGCCGGCCGGTCCAGTTTTGATGGTCAGGAGGAATGTAATGATTTCTCCATCGGCATCGAACTGGAGGGCACCGACGATCTGCCTTACACTGACGCCCAATACGCCACGCTCGCGCGTCTGGCACGGCTGATCATGGCCGCCTGGCCCGAAATAACGGCGGAGCGGATTACCGGCCACAGTGATATTGCCCCGGGCCGGAAAACCGATCCGGGCGATGCCTTCGGTTGGGACCGCTTTTACCAACAACTCAACATAACGGAGATCACCTGAATGGTTCTGGTGGTTTTTCTGCTTGCCTATGTGCTCCGGCAGCGGCTCGACCGGCTGGGTATCCTGTCCAGTGACGAGCTCTGGAACTGCTGGCTGAAACCTGGCACCAGAAAAGAGGCCAGCGAACAGCGCTCCCTGTTCATGGCGGCCGGGCTGGTGCTGGTGCCGACACTGGCGCTTGGGCTTCTGGTGCTGGCCGCAAGCTACGGCGGCATTCGCCTGATTCTGTATCCGCTTGAGTTTGTGCTGCTGGTATTGCTGATGGGGGTGCCGGGCTGGCGTGAGGTACTGGAATCCTACACAGAAGCCTGGAGCCGCGGCGACATGCAGGCGGCCTGGCATCACGTGGAGCCAAAGCTGCCGGAATCCGGGAAAGGGCAGGACCAGACTGCCGGGGCCATGCATTTATCCGTGGCGCGAGCCCTGATGATGGCGGTGTTCCAGCGTTTTTTTCTGGTGGTATTCTGGTATCTGGTTGGTGGCATCTGGCTGGCTGTGCTGGTCCGGGGCCTGGTAGCGGTTGCTGAACAGTGGCCACAGGCGGCTGTGCGCGCTCGCTTTGCCCGGGTTGCTGCTATCGCCGCCTGGCTGCCTGCCCGCGTGCTGGCCTGCACCTTTGGTATTGCCGGGGACCTGGCCGGCTGGACCCGGGCTGTGCGTGCGGTGCTTCCGGCCTTCGATAAATCCGCCGATGACGTCCTGATGATTTCCGCCGGCGGTTCACTGACAGGCTACGCCCTCGATCCGGAACGGTTCACCCAGGTGTATGCCGATGACTGGCACAAGTTTGGTGGTCGCAGTGTGCGGGCCATGCGGGATCTGCTCAGCCGCTGCATGCTGGTGTGGATCTGTGCCGTTGCCGTGCTGGTGATTGCCGGCGTTCTTTGAGTGCCGGCAATCACCAGCGCCTGATCTCAAATGCCAGACTTCTTTTGTTCCCACAGAATCTCCCGGGCACCCTCTCGCCGGGCGAGCACCCGTGCAATCACGAACAGCAGGTCAGACAGGCGGTTGAGATACTGTCGGCTGTTAACGTTGATGGCCTCTTCCTGCCCCAGCCCGACCACAACACGCTCGACCCGGCGACAGACGGCCCGGGCCAGATGACATTGGGCCGCGGCAGGGGACCCGCCCGGCAGAATAAAGTTTTTCAGGGGCGGCAGGTCGTCGTTGTACTCATCCAGCAGGTTCTCCAGCCAGCCAATATGTTCGTTACTGATGATCTGGCTGCCCGGAATGGCGAATTCGCCACCCAGGTCGAACAGGTGATGCTGGATACGGCGAAGCATTTCTACCAGCTCGTCCTCCGGGGCCAGGGTTTCTATCAGAAGCGCCAGGTGGCTGTTAAGTTCGTCGGCGCTGCCCATGGCCTCGACCCGCAGTGTGTTTTTGGCGATGCGATTGCCATCGGCCAGCCCGGTTGAGCCGTCGTCACCGGTGCGGGTATAGATTTTCGACAAGCGGTTACCCATGGATACTCTCTCCTGAGAAAGGGGTCAGCTAAGTTGGTGTACCTGTTCGGTAAGCATCTGGTTGACCGGGGTGGGGATGGCGTACTGTTTCCCCAGCTTAACCAGATACCCGTTGATGTAGTCGATTTCTGTAGGCCGGCCAGCCAGCCTGTCGGCCCGCATCGATGAGGTATTGGCCGCGGTGGACCGTGCGACGCGCTCGATATGGGCGCGCAGGGCGTCGGCTGACCGGGCCGGTTGCCCGCTGGCCGGCAAAAGCTGGCTGATTTCCTGGCACAGGGGGGCTATCCACCGCTGATAAAAGGGGTGGATGAGAATATCGCCATTGTTGCAGTCCAGAATCGCCGTAAAAGGGTTGATGCCGGCGTTAACGATCAGCTTTTGCCAGAGTTTGCCGGTAATGTCAGGTTCCGGATGGGTGACCAGGCCACTGCGTTTCAGCTGTTCTACCACCGTATCGAGTTGCTGGTTGCCGGTGTTGGTCAGTGCGCCTACCCAGGTCTCGCCGCGCCCGGCGTGGACGGTTATATCCGGGGCTGGCCGGTTGGCGCCTTCGGTGGTTGATGCGGCAAGAACGGGTCGCTCTGGCCAACGCTGCGTTACCTGTTGCTGGCTGCCCAGGCCATTCTGGAACAGCACCACAGGAACGGCGGCAGGCAGCGTCGGGAGCAGGGTGCTGAGGGCCGCAACGGTGGCACCGGCCTTGGTGGTCACCAGCACCAGCTCTGGTTGCTGGCCCGGTTGCAACCAGGGAATGCTGATGTCAACCGCACTGCCATCATGGGGAACAAAACGGAAACGGACAGGCTCGGGTGCCGGACCGGGGCGGGGTACAAACGCTACCTGCCCGGCAGGTAGCGTTGCCGCCCAGAGCCGGCCTATGGCGCCGGCACCGAGAATGGCCAGCATGGCCTTACATGGCCTCGATGTCGGCCCGTTGCGCACTCAGCCGCTGGAGGCTTTCCTGCGCTTCCTTGAGTTTCTCTTTTTCTTTCGCGACCACGTCGGCCGGGGCCTTGGCGGTAAACTTCTCGTTGTTCAGCTTGCCTTCCAGACGGCTGATTTCCTTGTTCAGGCGCTCCAGTTCTTTATCCAGGCGCTTGAGTTCGGCGCCGGTGTCGATCAGGCCGGCCATGGGGACCAGAACTTCCATCTTGCCCACCAGTTGGGTGGCGCTCATGGGCGCCTTGGTGCCGGTAAACCATTCCACCGTTTCCAGCTTGGCCAGGGACATCAGGAACTGACGGTTATTGTTCAGGCGGCGCTCATCATCGGCACTGCCGCCTTTGAGCAGAACCGGAACCGGTTTGCCCGGGGAGATGTTCATCTCACCCCGGATGTTGCGCACGGCCAGGATGACACCCTTGAGCCACTCTATGTCGGCGGCTACCTCGGCGTCCAGTTTGCCGGTGTCTGGCTGCGGATAGGGCTGCAGCATGATGCTGTCACCCTGTTTGCCGGCCAGTGGCGCAATGCGCTGCCAGATTTCTTCAGTGATAAAAGGCATCATCGGGTGGGCCAGGCGGAGCACGGCCTCCAGTACCCGTACCAGGGTGCGGCGGGTGCCGCGTTTGGCTTCGGCACTGGCGCTGTCATCATTCAGTACCGGCTTGGCCAGCTCCAGGTACCAGTCACAGTATTCGTTCCAGATGAACTCATACAGGTCGTGGGCGGCCAGGTCGAAACGATACTGATCCAGATGGCGGATGACGTCCTGTTCGCAACGCTGCAGTTCGCCAATAATCCAGCGGTCGGCCAGCGATAGCGTTACCGGCTCGTTGCTCACGCCACAGTCCTGGCCTTCGGTGTTCATCAGCACATAGCGGGCGGCATTCCAGAGTTTGTTACAGAAATTCCGGTAGCCTTCGAGACGTCTCATGTCCCAGTTGATGTCGCGACCGGTGGTGGCCATGGCCGCCAGGGTAAAGCGCAGCGCATCGGTGCCGTGGGCAGCAATGCCTTCCGGGAACTCTTTCCGGGTGCGTTTGCCGATCTTTTCGGCCAGCTTCGGCTGCATCAGGTTGCCGGTGCGCTTTTCGAGCAGGTCGGGCAGGCTGATGCCGTCGATCATGTCGAGCGGATCAATGACGTTGCCTTTGGACTTGGACATCTTGTCGCCGTGTTCGTCCCGGATCAGGCCGGTCACGTACACGGTTTTAAAGGGCACCTGGGGGCTGCCATCCTCGTTCTTCACGAAATGCATGGTCATCATGATCATCCGGGCCACCCAGAAGAAAATGATGTCGAACCCGGTGACCAGCACGTCGGTGGGGTGGAAGGTTTTCAGGCGCTCGGTAATTTCCGGCCAGCCCAGCGTGCCGAACGTCCACAGGGCGGAGCTGAACCAGGTATCCAGGACGTCGTCGTCCTGTTTCAGTGTGAGGTCAGAGGCCAGGCTGTGTTTCTGGCGTATTTCCTCTTCGCTGCGGCCGACATAGATGTTGCCCTCGGCGTCGTACCAGGCGGGAATCCGGTGGCCCCACCAGAGCTGGCGGGAAATGCACCAATCCTGGATGTCGCGCATCCAGGCAAAATACATGTTCTCGTACTGCTTGGGCACAAACTGGATACGGCCGTCTTCCACGGCCTCGATGGCAGGCTTGGCCAGGGTCCTGGCATCGGCAAACCACTGATCGGTCAGCATCGGCTCGATGATCAGGCCCGAGCGGTCGCCACGGGGAACGCTCAGCACGTGGTCTTCAATTTTCTCGACCAGGCTTTCGGCTTCCATGTCTGCCACGATTTGCTGACGGGCAGCCTCGCGGGCCAGGCCGGCATAAGCGGCAGGCAAGGTGCCGTCGATGGTGGTGTTCCCGGTGCCGTCGGCGTTGAAGACTTCGGCAACGGCCCGGATGTTGGCGTCCTGGGTCATCACGTTGATCATGGGCAGGTTATTGCGCTTGCCCACGGCGTAGTCGTTGAAATCGTGGGCCGGGGTAATCTTCACGCAGCCAGAGCCTTTTTCCGGATCGGCGTGGTGATCGGCCACGATCGGAATGCGGCGGTTAACCAGTGGCAGCATCACGTACTGGCCGATCAGGTGCTGATAGCGTTCGTCGTCCGGGTGCACGGCCACGGCGGTATCACCCAGCATGGTTTCCGGGCGGGTGGTCGCCACCACCAGGTAGTCTTTGCCGTCCCGGGTTTTCTGGCCATCTGCCAGCGGGTAACGCAGGTGCCAGAAGTAGCCTTTTTCTTCCTTGTTCTCGACTTCCAGATCCGAAATGGCAGTGTGCAGTTTCGGGTCCCAGTTCACCAGTCGCTTGCCGCGGTAAACCAGACCGTCTTGATACAGGCGGATAAATACTTCCTGTACCGCTTTGTAGAAGCCGTCATCCATGGTGAAGCGCTCGTTGCTCCAGTCCACGGAGTTGCCAAGGCGGCGCATCTGGCGGGTGATGGTGCCACCGGAGTGCTCTTTCCAGTCCCAGATGCGCTTGATGAATTCGTCCCGGCCCAGGTCGTGGCGGGTTTTATCTTCTTCGGCGGCCAGTTTGCGCTCGACCACCATCTGGGTGGCAATGCCGGCGTGGTCGGTGCCTACCGTCCACAGTGCGTTACGGCCCTGCATGCGCTTGAAACGGGTGAGGGTGTCCATGATGGTGTGCTGGAACGCATGGCCCATGTGCAGGCTGCCGGTCACGTTGGGTGGCGGGATGGCGATGCTGTAGGAGTCGCCTTGTCCGCTGGGGCGGAAATAGCCTTTGGATTCCCAGTTTTCGTACCACTGGCGCTCGATGTTTTCTGGCTGGTAGGTTTTTTCCATGGGATTATGCAGTGACCGTCTTGGTTGATTCACACAGGGGATTTTTAATTGAGCGATTATACATGGTCGCCCCGATTGCGGCGAACGCCGGTGCTCACCGCCGCATATCGTACACCTGCGCTTCAATCCCCAGTTTCCGCAACTGTCGGTAATGTGCCCGGGCCTGATCAAGAACGGCCGGGTCATTGTGGGCCACAAGGGCCAGGCGGAGGTACTGGTCTGCGCTCAGGGGCAGGGTGCTGGACAGAACAATTACCGTATCCCAAAGAGACGGATCCGAGGGCGGCTGTAGCAGAATGCTGACCGGGGTGTCACCGGGGCGGTTCTGTTCAGACCCGATGCCATGGGGGAGGAATGCCTCCGGCGTGAAGGTCCACAGCAGGTCATCGAGCTCTTTGGCGTGGGCTTCGGTGTCGCACAGGATGCACACGCGGTCGCCCTGCTGCCAGGCTTTGTCTGCAAGCCTGGCGGCATGCAGATTCCTGGCAGCAGGGGTGTTCTGGGCGAGGATGTGGAACCAGTAGCGCTGGTTCCTGCCATCCGGCGTATCGCCAGGCTTACTGTTCTGCATGGGCCATCAGGTAGTCGACCAGCAGCGGTACCGGGCGGCCGGTAGCGCCTTTGGCCTTGCCGGAGTTCCAGGCAGTGCCGGCAATGTCCAGGTGGGCCCAGCGGTAGTCTTTGGTAAAGCGGCTCAGGAAACAGGCGGCTGTGATGGTGCCTGCCGGACGGCCGCCGATGTTGGCGATATCCGCAAAGTTGCTGTCGAGCTGGCTCTGGTACTCGTCCCACAGGGGCAGGCGCCAGGCACGGTCGCCGGTGCGTTCACCGGAGGCCAGCAGTTCGCTGGCCAGCTCCTCGTTGTTGGACAAGAGGCCGGTGGCGTGATGGCCCAGGGCAATAATGCAGGCGCCGGTCAGGGTTGCCATGTCGATAACGGCTTCCGGGTTGTACTTCTTCACGTAGGTGAGGGCATCACACAAGACCAGCCGGCCTTCGGCGTCGGTGTTGAGGATTTCGACGGTCTGGCCACTGAGGGTGGTGACGATATCGCCGGGGCGGGACGCACCGCCGTCCGGCATGTTTTCGGCCGCCGCGATAACCGCCACCACGTTGATCGCGGGTCTGGTCTCGGCCAGGACTTTCATGGTGCCAAACACGCTGGCGGCACCGCCCATGTCGTACTTCATCTCATCCATGCCTTCGCCGGGCTTGAGACTGATCCCGCCGGTGTCAAAGGTGATGCCCTTACCCACCAGAACGTACGGCCGGTCTTTACTGTTGCCGCCGCGGTACTCCATCACAATCAGGCGCGGCGGGTTGATAGAGCCTTTACCCACCGCCAGAATGGTGTTCATGCCCAGCTTTTCCATGTCTTTTTCGTCAAGCACTTCAACGCTGAGACACTCGTGCTCTTTGCTGATAGCCCGGGCCTGCTCAGCCAGCCACACGGGGTTACAGACGTTGGGCGGGGTGTTGCCCAGGTCTTTGGTGTAGTTCATGCCCCGGCCGGTGGCCAAGCCAAGGTTGAGGGCGGCTTCCAGCGTGCTGTCAGTACCGGACGCCTGGACCGTTACTTCGCTGAGCTTGTGGTCTTCCGGCTGTTCGCTTTTGTAGCCACTGAAGGAATAGAGCTGGTCTTCCAGCGTGCGGCCGATCAGATTCAGGCGGGCTGGCTCTGAGGTTACCGTGTCGTCGCCATTCAGGGTGGTATCCGTCAGGCTGATCAGCACGCTGCTGGAGGGCCCCTTCTTGAGGCTGCCGGTGAGGGCGCTCAGAGCCTTGCGGAAGCTGGCCGGAGTGCGGTCTGCGTCTTTACCGGTACCTACCACAAGCACCCGCTGCCAGGGCTGGCCAACCAGAGGCAGCGTGTTTACCGAGGCATTTTTACCGCTCAGATCGCCGGCTTTCTGCAGCTGTCTGATCAGTCCGCCGAGGGCCTGATCGGCGGCTTTGGTGGTTTCTGGCCACTCGCCGTCTTCAGGCAGGCCTATTACCAGGCATTCGGTTTTGGGTTCGGTAATGGCTTTGCTGCTGAGGCTGAAGTTCATGGCAACTCCCGTTGTCAGATGATGCTGTGGAGGCCCGCTCCGGGCGGGTTCGGTCGAATGCTATTAAGGATTGGGGCAAAGGCACGATTAATCAAGCGGTAAGCTGCTATGGTTACGATGGAGTCAGGCAGTTTCTCCGCACTGTCATTCATTCACAAGGTTACATAGAATACGCGCAGTTGCTTTTATCCTCCATCTCCTGAAACGCACACAGAGAGATTAGTTTGACCATAATTTTCCGATACCTCATTCGCCAGATCATGGTAAGCATGCTCGCGGTGTCCGGCATTCTGTTACTGGTGTTCATGAGTGGCCGCTTTATCCGATATCTGGCGAATGCCGCCGAGGGTGAGCTGGCAGCGGGTGTGCTGTTTTCCATCATGGGGTATCGCTTTCCCGGCTTTCTGGAACTGATTCTCCCCCTTGGGCTGTTTATCGGCATTCTGCTGGCTTATGGGCGCATGTATCTGGAGAGCGAGATGACGGTGCTGTTTGCCTGCGGGGTGAGTGAAGGCGAACTGCTCAGGAAAACCCTGACCGGGGCCATTCCGGTGATGTTGGTGGTGGCGGCCATGAGCCTGTTTATCTCCCCCTGGGGAATGAAACAGGTGGAGCACATCTTTAACGAGCAACGCAAAGCCACCGAGTTTGAAATGCTGGCTCCGGGCCGCTTCCAGAGCCTGAGCTCCGGCGCCCGGGTAACCTACACTGAGGCCCTGAGTGACGACAAGCGTCAGCTGCAGGGCGTGTTTATCGCCGAGCACGGCCGCAATGGCGAAGGCGTTACGGTGATCACCGCAGAAGCGGGTTCCCAGCTGATTGATGAGCGCACCGGCAGTCGGTTCCTGATCCTCGAAGACGGCGGCCGCTTTCACGGTATGCCGGGCCGCCTGGATTACAACGTCACTGAGTTTGAAGCCTATGGCCTGAAGATCCAGAGCGGTGAAGCGGGCAACAAGGAGCTGGAAGAGGGCATCAGCACCCTCGATCTCTGGCACTCGGACGACCCGGAAGACCGCGCACTGCTGCACTGGCGTTTCTCGTTGCCCCTTATTGTTCCGATTGTGACCTTGCTGGCGGTACGCCTGAGCCGGGTTAACCCACGCCAGGGCCGGTTCTTCCATTTGCTCCCTGCCATGCTGGTGTACATCACCTATCTGGGCTTGCTGATTGTTGCCCGGGATGCCCTGGCCGGCGGTAAGGTGCCTGAGTGGATTGGCATGCTGTGGGTGCACGCGCTGTTCCTGGCCTTTGGTTTATGGCTGCATCTGGGGCCCGCCTGGTTACGTCGCCGGCGACTGGAGAAGGAGGCCGGTGCCCGTGCGTAAGATCGATAACTATGTCATGCGCACGGTTGGCGGTGCGATGTTTCTGGTGATGGTGGTGGTGCTGTCACTGGATCTGATCTTTGCCTTTATTGCCGAGCTTGATGATACCCGCAACGACTACCAGACCCTGCAGGCTTTGTGGCACGTGGCCCTGACCCTGCCCCGGCGAATCTACGATTATCTCCCTCTGGGTGCCTTTATGGGTTGCCTGGTGGGGCTGGGGACCATGGCCAGTTCGTCGGAGCTCACGGTGATCCGGGCGGCCGGAGTCTCGATCAGGCGAATCGTGTGGTCGGCCATGAAGCCGGCGCTGGTTGTGGTGGTTATTGGTCTGGTGATCGGTGAGTATGTGGCGCCCACCACCGAGCGTATGGCGCAGAGCCAGAAGTCCATTGCCCTGGGGGCGAGCAAGAACGTTGCCTCTGCCCAGGGGGTATGGCATCGCGAAGGCAATACCTTTATGCACCTGAATGCGGTGCAGCCAGACGGGGTTCTGGTGGGGGTGTCGCTGTTCCGTTTTGATGAGGATCGGCAGCTGGAGCAGTCCAGCTTCTCTGGCCGTGCCGTGTTCAAAGGTGATCACTGGGTGCTGGAGAATGTGGCCGTTACCCGGTTTGAGGAAGAGCGGACCCTGGGCGAAAAGCACGATACCCTGCGCTGGGATACCGGCCTGTCGCCGGAGGTGCTCAGTGTACTGATTGTAAAACCGGAAAACCTGTCCATGAGCGGCCTGTACACCTACGCTACCTACCTGGGCGAGCAGGGGCTCACAGCGGTTCAGTACTGGCTGGCCTTCTGGAAGAAAGCCCTGATGCCGCTTGGTACCGCGGTTATGGTACTGGTGGCCATCTCGTTTGTGTTCGGGCCGTTGCGGTCCGTTACCATGGGTTTTCGGGTGTTTACCGGCCTGCTGGTGGGGCTGCTGTTCAAGTATATGCAGGATTTACTGGGGCCGATGAGTATGGTGTACGGCTTTAGCCCGCTTATTGCGGTACTGGCCCCCATCGTGATCAACGCGGTGGTGGGGGCGGTCCTGATGAAGCGGGCCGGTTAGGCGGCCCGGGCTGGTTACGGCTTCCGGGGTTTTTCGACCTGCACCACCACGCTGTTAGAGGCGCGGTCGGTCAGGGACTGGCCGTTGATGGGGCAGAACAGGGCGATGATGGCGGGCACACTGATCAGCAGGGTAACCGCGCCCAGGTAGTGGCCTGCGAGCATGGCAAGGAATACTACGAAGGCGGCAGTGCCGTAGCGCAGCAGGGCCTGGGTCCAGCTTACCGGCGTGCCATCGAGGTTCTCGATCCGTACCCGCCACACCTGCATGCCCAGAGTCTGGCCGATACGGGTCCAGAAATAGGCAAAGAACAGATACAGCACCAGAAAGAGAGTAAAGGTGAGCCCCGGGTCGCCTGACAGCTGGCCGGCCTCGGCCAGCTGTTCGTACTTGTCCCAGCCCGTCAACCACCCCTCAATCATGGTATAAATCCAGGTGGCAACCAGCAGGACGGCGATGCTGATCAGGCCATCGTAAATGATCGCCAGCGCGCGCCGGAGGGCGGTTGCCGGTGGCAGCAGCTGCTCGGCGTCATGAAAGCGTCGGGGCATGGGGTCTCCTGTAAGGTTTCACGTTTTTCCTGTACTCGGCGTGTGCTAGAGTAGCGGATTTGCACACGCATGTAAGTATTGCTATTTCAATCGAAGGCTTGCCGGCTGTTCCGGCGGGTTTCCGGCAAGGTATTTAAGGTCGAAAGGTATCCAAGGTCTATGAAAACCGCAGAGTTGCGACAGGCGTTTCTTGAGTATTTCAAACAGCAGGGGCACGCCATTGTCCCGAGCAGTTCGCTGGTGCCGGCAGACGATCCCACGCTGCTGTTTACCAACGCTGGCATGAACCAGTTCAAGGACCTGTTCCTTGGCCGGGAAACACGCGACTATACCCGGGCCACCAGTTCACAGAAATGCGTGCGGGCCGGCGGCAAGCACAACGACCTTGAAAACGTCGGTTATACCGCACGCCACCATACCTTCTTTGAAATGCTGGGCAACTTCAGCTTTGGCGACTACTTCAAGCGTGAGGCCATCAACTTTGCCTGGACCTTCCTCACCGGCGAGGAACACCTCAATCTGCCAAAGGACAAGCTCTGGGTAACCGTGTACGCCGAAGACGACGAGGCCTATGACATCTGGAATCAGGAAATCGGGGTTCCGGCCGGACGCATTGTTCGCATTGGCGACAACAAGGGCAGCCGTTATGCCTCTGACAACTTCTGGCAGATGGGTGATACCGGCCCCTGCGGCCCCTGTACCGAAATCTTCTATGATCACGGCCCTGATGTAGCCGGCGGTCCTCCCGGCAGCCCGGAGGAAGACGGCGACCGTTACATCGAAATCTGGAACGTGGTGTTCATGCAGTACAACCGCACCGCCGACGGCGAAATGCTCAATCTGCCCAAGCCATCGGTAGACACCGGCATGGGTCTGGAGCGGATTGCCGCGGTATTGCAGGGCGTGCACAGTAATTATGAAATCGACCTGTTCCAGGATTTGCTCAGGGCGGCGTCTGATCTTCTGGGCGGGGTAGCCACCACTGAAGCGTCCCTGCGGGTGGTGGCAGACCACATCCGTTCCTGTGCCTTCCTGATTGCCGACGGGGTGATGCCTTCCAACGAAGGCCGGGGCTTTGTGCTGCGCCGGATCATTCGTCGTGCCGCGCGCCATGGCAACAAGCTTGGCGCTACCCAGCCGTTCTTCTACCAGCTGACCGGCGCACTGGTTGACCTGATGGGTGACGCCTATCCGCAACTGGTCAGCAGCCGCAAGCAGATCGAGAAGGTGCTGCTGCAGGAAGAAGAGCAGTTTGCCAAGACGCTGGACAAGGGCCTGCGCCTGCTGGAGCAGGACATTGCCGGGCTGATGGGTACCGAAATTCCGGGCGAGACCGTGTTCACCCTTTACGACACTTACGGGTTCCCGGTGGATCTGACCAACGATATCGCCCGTGAGCGGGGCCTGACCCTGGACTACGAAGGCTACGAGAAAGCCATGGAGGCCCAGCGTGACCGTGCCCGGGCAGCCAGCAAGTTCGGCATCGACTACAACGCCGCCGGCATCACCCTCGAAGGCAAGACCGAGTTTACCGGTTACGACCACATTGATGGCCACGAGCGCATTCGCACGGTACTGGTCAACGGTGAGGAAGGTACCGCTGAAGCCGGTGATGAGTGTGTGGTTGTTCTGGAGCGTACGCCTTTTTACGCAGAGTCCGGCGGGCAGGTGGGTGACACCGGACTGCTGACCTGGAGCGGTGGCCGCTTTCAGGTAACAGATACCCGCAAAGAAGGTGATAACCACCTGCACGTGGGCACAGTGATTGAGGGTGAGCTGTTTCCCGGCCTTGAAGTAGACGCCCGTATTGATCACGCGCGCCGTGAGCGTACCAAGCGCAACCACTCCGCCACGCACCTGTTGCATGCCGCCCTGCGTAAGGTCCTGGGGGAGCATGTCACCCAGAAAGGCTCGCTGGTAGACCCGGACAAACTGCGGTTTGACTTCTCTCATTTTGAAGCGGTCTCTGCCGGGCAGCTGAAAGAAATCGAACGGCAGGTGAACGAGCAGGTACTGAAAAATACCCCGGTGGAGATTGTGGTAACCGATATGGACACCGCCAAAACCCAGGGTGCGCTGGCGCTGTTTGGCGAGAAGTACGGTGATAAAGTCCGGGTGCTGACCATGGGCAGCGATCGTTACTCGGTTGAGCTGTGCGGTGGTACTCATGTTTCCCGCACGGGTGACATTGGCCTGTTCCGCATTACGTCTGAAAGTGGAATCTCTTCCGGTGTCCGCCGTATTGAGGCGGTCACCGGCTTTGGCGCTCTGGAGTGGCTGGACAGCACTGAGCGTACGCTGCGCGAGACCGCTCGTCTGGTCAAAGGTACCCGCGCCACGGTGGTCGAGAAAGTACAGCAGGTGCTTGATCGCAACCGGCAGCTGGAAAAAGACATCGATGCGCTGAAGTCCAGGCTGGCAAGCTCTGCCGGCAGTGATCTGGCCGGCAACGCGGTTGATGTGGCCGGTCTGAAAGTGGTGGCCGCTCAGCTGGAAGGGGCAGACCGCAAGGCGTTGATGGATACGGTGGATCAGCTCAAGAACAAGCTGGGTGAGGGTGTGGTGGTTCTGGCTACCGTGGAGGCCGGCAAGGTGACGCTGGTGGCGGGGGTGACCAAGTCTGCCACAGCGCGCATCAGGGCCGGCGATGTGATGAAGCATCTGGCGGGACAGGTGGGCGGCAAAGGTGGTGGCCGTCCGGACATGGCTCAGGGTGGCGGGAGTGATCCTTCCAGGCTGGCTGAAGCCCTGGCAGGGGTGCCGGCCTGGATCGAAGAAAATATCCGCTAAGCAGCTGTTTTCGGGGGTAGACGGAGGTTTATAATTCCGCCTGCTTTATTTGACTGGCGGGATTCGGCTCCCGCTGTGACGCCCGTTTCGGAGTTTGGGAAAACATGGCTCTGTTTGTTCAGAAATTTGGTGGTACGTCCGTTGCGACAACCGAACGGATTGAGGCGGTCGCTGACAAAGTCTGTCGGGCCCGTAAAGAGGGGCAGGACATCGTGGTGGTGGTTTCTGCCATGAGCGGGGAGACCAACCGGCTGATTGCGCTGGCGAACGACATTATGGAAGAGCCGACGCCCCGGGAGCTGGACGTGTTGGTTTCGACGGGTGAGCAGGTCACCATTGCATTGTTGACCATGGCTCTGAAAAAGCGGGGTTGTGACGCACGCTCCTATACCGGCAGCCAGGTACGGGTACTGACCGACAGCAGCCACACCAAAGCGCGTATCCGGGAGATTGATGAAAGCAGGATGCGGGCCGACCTCGACGCAGGCCGGGTGGTGGTGGTGGCCGGTTTCCAGGGTGTGGATGCGGACGGCAATATCACCACGCTGGGCCGTGGCGGGTCTGACACGACGGCGGTGGCTCTGGCGGCCGCCCTGAAAGCTGATGAGTGCCAGATCTATACCGACGTGGATGGTGTCTATACAACCGACCCGCGCGTGGTAGACAGTGCCCGTCGCCTGGAGCGGGTCACCTTTGAAGAAATGCTGGAAATGGCGAGCCTGGGCTCCAAGGTACTCCAGATCCGCGCGGTCGAATTTGCAGGTAAGTACAACGTTCCGTTACGGGTGTTGTCGAGCTTCCAGGAAGGCGAAGGCACCCTGATTACTTTTGAGGATGAGGACACCATGGAACAACCGGTAGTTTCCGGCATTGCCTTTAACCGTGATGAAGCCAAACTGACTATCTCCGGTGTGCCCGACACCCCGGGCAGTGCGTTGCGGATTCTCAAGCCGGTAAGCGATGCCAACATCGAAGTGGACATGATTGTTCAGAACGTTGGTGAGGACGCCAAAACGGCCTTTACCTTTACCGTGAACCGCACCGACTTCAAGCGCGCCCAGGATGTTCTGCGGGGTATCACCACGGAACTGGGCGCCGGCGAAGTGGGCGGCGACACCAAAATTGCCAAAGTGAGTATTGTCGGGGTGGGCATGCGCTCGCACGCGGGCGTTGCCACCAAGATGTTCGAAGCGTTGTCGAATGAAGGCATCAACATTCAGATGATCTCCACCTCCGAAATCAAGATTTCGGTGGTGATTGATGAGAAATATCTCGAACTGGCCGTTCGTGCGCTGCACAGTGCGTTTGAGCTGGACAAGGCTGAGGTAGTCGAAGAAAAGATGTAAAAACAGGAAGTTCTTAACTCTTCTTCTGCCGGATCATTGAGAAAATCTATGGCGGACGCCGATTGTATAAGTATTATTGCGTCTTTAGACAATTCAGTGATCCCATTATAAAAGCAACAAGCAGACAGAAGTAAAAATCGGTACAAGGTAGCTCTGGAATAAAGGGAGAAGGGATATGTTGATTTTGACCCGCCGTGTTGGCGAAACTCTGATGATTGGTGACGAAGTCACCGTAACGGTACTCGGAGTAAAGGGGAATCAGGTTCGCATCGGTGTTAACGCACCTAAAGATGTTGCTGTTCACCGTGAAGAGATCTATCAGCGAATTCAGTCTGAGAAAGGTGCAGACGAGCCAGAACCGGGCAATCGTTGATCAGAAAAGAGCCGCTTTCGGGAAACCTGAGCGGCTTTTTTGATGCTTGTGAAAATCGAGCAGAAAAATCTCATGTCAAGCCTATGAAAACAGAAAAATTATGGTAGTATACGCCCCGTTCTCAAGGAGAGGTGGGTGAGTGGCTGAAACCAGTTCCCTGCTAAGGAACCATACGCATTGCGCGTATCGAGGGTTCGAATCCCTCCCTCTCCGCCATTTTCTTTTCGGAGAAAACGAGACGTGTTGACGTAGCACTCAACATTGCGATGCGCGGCTGTAGCTCAGCTGGATAGAGTACCTGGCTACGAACCAGGCGGTCGGAGGTTCGAATCCTCCCAGCCGCGCCATTATCGCAACCCAAGTTTCAAGCGGCTGTAGCTCAGCTGGATAGAGTACCTGGCTACGAACCAGGCGGTCGGAGGTTCGAATCCTCCCAGCCGCGCCATATCAATCAAAAAGCCCCGCCTTGTGCGGGGCTTTTTGATTCTGTTACCACATCAGGTCATCCGGGATCTCGTACCCGGCATACGGATCGTCTTCGCCCAGGTCGTCCTGCTTGCGATCGTGCAGGGAGATCACGGCGGCTTCGTCGCGCTCCATGATTTTGCGGGCGACTTTCTCCGGTACGACTTCGTAGTTGTCCCCCAGGGCCACAATGGCCAGTCGCCCCCGGGACAGCTGATCCACCATAACGTCGTCCACCAGGATTTTCTTGATCTTCTTGCCATCCACAAACTGATAGGATGTTTCGCCCCGGCTGCGGTTCAGGCGATTGCTCTCAATCAGCTGGCGGATCTGAGCCTGGACAGCTTTCTTCTGGGCTTCCTTCTGACGCTCCAGGTTCAGCTGGCGATCCCGTTCTGCCTGCTCTTGCCGGGCCTGGCGGGCACGTTCTTCTGCTTCGTTGGTCACAACCGCCCCTTTGGGCTGCTGTTTGCGTTGTTTGCGCTTCTCATTACGAATCGCCCGGGCCTTTTTCTCGTCAGCCAGCCCGGCTTTCATCAGTTGCTCCTGTAAGGATGCCATCAGTGACTCCGTGATTTCGTGATAGTATTCAGTAATTATACGGCCAGTATACGCGGTCCGGCATATTCATTAACCCATGCTTCCTTCATCTCACGGATTTTCTATGTCTTCTTTTAAAGAGCTCGGCCTTTCCCCTGCCATGCTGGATAATCTTGGCCGGCTCGACTATTTCGAACCGACCGCCATACAGGCCCAGGCTTTGCCACCGGCCCTGGCCGGCAAGGACGTGATCGCGATGGCCCAGACCGGCAGCGGCAAAACGGCCGCTTTCGGAATACCGTTGATTGAAAAGCTGCGCCCGCGCCAGTTTGCTGTGCAGGCGCTGGTGTTGTGCCCGACCCGGGAGCTGGCAGATCAGGTGGCCAAATCCCTGCGCGAGCTGGCCCGCGCCAGGGACAATACCAAGGTGCTGACGCTGTGCGGCGGCGTCCCGATCGGGCCCCAGATCGGCTCTCTCAGCCATGGCGCGCACATTATTGTCGGCACCCCGGGCCGGGTAGAGGACCATCTGCGTAAAGGCACCCTGAATCTGGACCGCCTGACCACCCTGGTGCTGGATGAGGCAGACCGGATGCTCGATATGGGCTTTGAAGAGGTGATGCAGTCGATCCTGGCGCAGACGCCTGCAACCCGCCAGACCCTGCTGTTCTCGGCCACCTGGCCGGAGTCGATCCGGAGCATCAGCGCGCGTTTCCAGAAGCAGCCGGAGGATGTTCGGGCAGAGGCCGGCTCCGCGGGTCCCGATATCGAAGAGTCTTTTTACGAAATCGCTGACGGCCAGCAGGTGGAGGCCGTGGCTGCGGTGCTGTCGCGGTTCCAGCCATCGTCGTGTCTGGTGTTCTGTGGCACCCGGCGCGAATGCGATGAGCTTGCAGGGGCGCTCACCGGGCTGGGCTTCTCAGCGGTATCACTGCATGGGGATCTGGATCAGAAAGAGCGTGACAGTACCCTGGTGAAATTCGGCAATCAGAGCTGCACGGTCCTGGTGGCCACCGATGTAGCGGCCCGCGGCCTGGATATCAAAGCCTTGCCGTTGGTGATCAATGCCGGCCCGGCCCGCGATCCCGAAGTTTACACCCACCGGATAGGTCGTACCGGCCGGGCCGGTGAACAAGGCCATGCCGTGACCTTGTGCACGCCCCGGCAAGGGCACAAGATCACGCAGCTTGAAACCGCCCGGAGCCAGGTTGCCAGCTGGGGTGATACTGCTCAGCTTCTGGCGGAGCGCGTGCGCCCGGTGCGCCCGCCGATGCGGACTTTATGTCTGGCGGGCGGCCGTAAGGAGAAAGTGCGCCCCGGAGACGTGCTCGGAGCGCTCACCGGGGAAGCCGGTATTCCCGGGCCGGCGGTTGGAAAAATCGACCTGTTTGATTTCCAGTGTTTTGTCGCCGTTGAGGCCAAATGGGCCGAAAAGGCACTGTCGCGACTGGAGCAGGGCCGGGTGAAAGGCCGGAAAATTCGCGTACGATTTGCCTGACTCCGCAGTAAAACCGAGGGGGCCCGGAAGCGCGCAAGGCATCCGGGTCACTCGGAAATTCCCTATAGAAATCCATCCTTTTGGTTGCTCCTGATCAATGAAACCGGTAAATTACGCAGGATTTTTGCCTCCCGTTTTGTCGGAACCCTCCTTTTAGGCCTTTGTCGTCGGGCGGTGTGTCCGGTAGCTCGGGGTATCACTCAAATCAACACAGGTAGCTGTTCGTTATGAATGAGCTGATGACACAAGCCGTTGAGCTGATGATCGCCGGCATGGGGTTCGTGTTCGTGTTCCTGGTTATTCTGGTATTCGCGACCGGCCTGATGTCCAAAATCATTCTCCGGTTTGCGCCGCCCGAGCCGGCAACCCCGGCTAAAACCCCACGTGCCAAGCCAAAGGCGCCAGCGTCGGTAGACCCTGACACCGCTGAGGCCATCAAGAAGGCAATTGCACAATACCGGGCACGCCACAAGAAGTGATCCGGGTACAGATGAGAACCTTTTAACAGAAGGCTGACACGATGACTGACACCAAGAAACCGCTGGGGATTACGGACGTAATTCTACGTGACGCCCACCAGTCCCTGCTTGCCACCCGGATGCGGCTGGACGACATGCTGCCGATCGCCGAGAAACTCGACAAAGTGGGCTTCTGGTCGCTCGAATCCTGGGGTGGAGCTACCTTTGACTCCTGTATCCGTTACCTGGGCGAAGACCCCTGGGAGCGTATCCGCGAACTGAAAAAAGTCATGCCCAACACGCCCCAGCAGATGTTGCTGAGAGGCCAGAACCTGCTGGGCTACCGCCACTATGCGGATGATGTGGTAGAGCGGTTTGTTGACCGTGCCGCTGAAAACGGCGTGGATGTGTTCCGTATTTTTGATGCGATGAACGACCCGCGCAACCTGGCAACGGCAATCCAGGCCGTTCGTAAAACAGGTAAACATGCCCAGGGCACCATTTCCTACACCACCAGCCCGGTGCACACCATCGAGAGCTGGGTGGAACTGGCCAGGGAAGTCGCCTCCATGGGCGCCGACTCCATCGCCATCAAAGACATGGCCGGCCTGCTCAAGCCCTATGTGGCGTTTGATCTGGTGACCCGTCTCAAGAAAGAGCTGGATATCCCCATCCACATGCAGTGCCACGCGACCACCGGTATGTCTACCGCGACGGCGATCAAGGCCGCCGAAGCCGGTATCGACAACGTGGATACGGCGATTTCCTCCATGAGTATGACTTACGGCCATTCGCCCACCGAGGCTGTGGTTGCGATTCTGGAAGGTACCGACCGCGATACCGGCCTGGACCTCGTCCTGCTGGAGGAAATTGCGTCTTACTTCCGGGAAGTGCGCAAGAAGTACGCGAAGTTTGAAGGCAGCCTCAAAGGCGTGGATTCCCGCATTCTGCTGGCCCAGGTTCCGGGTGGCATGCTGACCAATATGGAAAGCCAGCTCAGAGAGCAGAACGCCAGCGACAAGTTCGATCAGGTACTGGCCGAGATTCCTCACGTACGTGAAGACCTGGGCTTTATTCCTCTGGTAACGCCGACCTCCCAGATTGTAGGCACCCAGGCGGTACTGAACGTGCTGACCGGCGAGCGTTACAAGTCCATCTCGAAAGAAACGGCCGCGATCCTGAAAGGTGAATACGGCTCGGCACCTGCGCCCTTCAACAAGGAGCTGCAAGAGCGTGTTCTGGATGGTAAAGAAGCCATCACCTGTCGTCCGGCCGATAACATTGAGCCGGAAATGGAGAGGCTGACGGTCGAACTCAGGGATATTGCGAAAGACAAAGGCTTCAAACTGGCTGAGCAGGAAGTCGATGACGTTCTCACTTACGCCCTGTTCCCGCAGATCGGCCTGAAGTTCCTCGAAAACCGCGGCAATCCGGACGCGTTTGAGCCGGTGCCGAGCGCCGACGATGTTGCGCCGGCCAGCAAGGCGACAGGCCCCGAAACCTACACGGTTGAGGTGAACGGCCAGAAGTACGTGGTGGCGGTGAGTGAAGGTGGTGAGATCAGCCAGATCGAGAACCAGGGTGGAGCAGCTTCGGCTCCGGCACCCACGGCGGCACCCGCATCCGCAGGGGGTGGCGAGCCGGTCAACGCACCCCTGGGTGGAAACATCTGGAAGGTTCTCGTTGGTCCCGGCGACACCGTCGAAGAAGGTGACGTGCTGATCATTCTGGAAGCCATGAAAATGGAAACCGAGATCCGCGCACCGAAAGCCGGTACCGTCGGTGACGTCTTCATCAAAGAAGGGGACGCTGTCTCCGTTGATGATGAAATGCTGACAATCGCATAAGGGCCAGCATTCCATGGATAAATTACTGACACTCTGGACAGGTAGTGGCCTGTTCAATATCGAGCCGGGCCAGGTCATCATGATCGGTATTGGCCTCTTGCTCCTCTATCTTGCGATTTACAAGAAGTTTGAGCCGCTGCTGCTGGTACCCATCGGGTTTGGTGGCATTCTGGCGAACATTCCGGAGGCGGGGCTTGCCCTGACTGCGGCCGAGAACGCTATTCACTTTGCCTTCAGAAACGGTTCGGCCGAAATTCTGGCTGCTCTGGCCATGCCGCTGGACGTGGCTTATCAGGCCGGTCAGGCGATTACGCCGGAACTGAAGGAAGTGTTCGGGGAAGCCATCAAAGAAGCCAGCTACTCCGAAATGGCCATGGCGAATGCGGTGGCGCAGGACTACGGCTATGGCAACGGCATGCTGTACAACTTCTACGCGGTGGTTATCGGCAGCACCGTGGGGCCGCTGCTGATCTTCATGGGCGTAGGGGCGATGACGGACTTTGGGCCGCTGCTGGCCAATCCCAAGACCCTGCTGCTGGGTGCTGCTGCCCAGTTCGGTATCTTCGGTACGGTTCTGGGTGCGGCGCTGCTGGACTGGATGGGTGTTCTGGATTTCACCATTCTGGAGGCAGCGGCAATCGGTATCATCGGGGGCGCTGATGGACCCACGTCCATTTATGTAGCCAGCATGCTGGCTCCGCATCTGCTGGGGGCCATTGCGGTCTCAGCCTACGCCTACATGGCGCTGGTGCCAATGATTCAGCCGCCGATCATGCGTGCTCTGACCACCGAGCAGGAGCGCAAGATCAAGATGAGCCAGCTGCGTCCGGTGAGCAAGAAAGAAAAGATCATTTTCCCGCTGGTGGTGCTGATTGCCGTGGTGCTGTTCCTGCCCGATGCGGCGCCGCTGCTGGGTATGTTCTGTTTTGGTAACCTGATGCGTGAGTGTGGTGTGGTTGAGCGCCTGAGCGATACCTCCCAGAACGCGCTGATCAACATTGTAACGATCTTCCTGGGCCTGTCGGTGGGCTCCAAGCTGATGGCCGACAAGTTCCTGGATGCCCAGACCCTGGGTATTCTGGTGCTGGGTATCGTGGCATTTGGTGTGGGCACCGCTGCCGGTGTTCTGATGGCCAAGCTGATGAACAAGTTCACCAAAGAGCCGATTAACCCGCTGATTGGTTCGGCCGGGGTATCGGCGGTACCGATGGCGGCGCGGGTGTCCAACAAGGTGGGCCTGGAAGCCAACCCACAGAACTTCCTGCTGATGCACGCCATGGGTCCGAACGTGGCGGGTGTTATCGGTTCTGCGGTGGCAGCGGGCGTGATGATCAAGCTGCTGAGCTGATCATTCTGGCGCATTGCACTGAGAAAACCCTGCTTTGGCAGGGTTTTTTTTGGCCGATGGTTACGTTAATCCCGTCCGGGCTCAGTGGAAGTCTCTGGAACTGATGGGTAGTGAGGCAATCAGGTGGCTCAGGTCAGACAGTTTCCCTGCCATTACATGAACGATGTCTCCCTCTTTTTCGATAACACCTTTTACGTGCAGCAACCGCGCGGTGAGTAGCGGTTTGCGCTGGCGACGGGCAGTGTCCAGCCATACCACAACGTTGACGTTGCCGGTTTCGTCTTCGAGGGTGACGAAGGTGACGCCAGAGGCAGTGCCGGGGCGTTGACGACCGGTGACAAGGCCGGCGACCTGCACCGGAGTACCTGGGCGTGTGGTTTTGAGCCCTTCGGCGGTAAGGCAGTAGCGCAGGTGGCCTTGCTCCCGCAGCAGGGCAAGAGGATGGCGCTGGAGAGTAAGCCCCTGGCTGCTGTAGTCTGCGAGGATGTTCTGGCCTTCGGTGGGCTCGGGGAGCAGGTCGCAAGGCGCCGAAGTGTAGCTGGCATCCCTGTCGTGCGTGAAGAGCGCCGCAGGCTCTTCGTGTTCCAGTAACTGCCAGTACGCCTGATGGCGGTTGTGGGTAAAGCCGGGCATGGCATTGGCGCCGGCAAGCAGTTCCATATCACGCTGATTAAGCTCCGCTGCGCTGCGTAACTGGCTGGCACTCTGGTAACCGCTGGCCGGGCGCTTGCGGGGGATGGACTCCCCGCCTCCGAGAGACAGACCACGGATGATGCATAACCCCAGGCGCAGGTGTTTTTCCGGCCCTTGCAGGGTGTGTTCCCAATAGCTGTGATTAACGTCGGGCGGCAGTACGGTTACGTTGTGGCGCCTGGCGTCCTGTACTAGCTGGCTGGGAGAGTAAAAACCCATGGGCTGGCTGTTGAGCAGGGCGCAGTAGAAGGCGGCCGGATGATGGCGTTTGAGCCAGGCAGACACGTACACCAGCAGGGCGAAGCTGGCCGAGTGGGATTCCGGAAAACCGTAACCCCCAAAACCACAAATCTGCTGATACAGGCGCTCCGCAAACCCGGGGGCGTAACCACGCTCCAGCATGCCGCTGATCAGCTTGTCCCGGAAGGGCGTAAGATCTCCGTGGGCTTTCCAGGCCGCCATGGCGCGGCGCAGTTTGTCGGCTTCACCGGCACTGAAGCCGGCGGCTACCATCGCCAGCTTGATCACCTGTTCCTGAAAAATCGGTACCCCCAGCGTACGCTCCAGCACCTGACGCACGGCCTCACTCGGGAATTCCACCGGCTCCAGGCCATGTTTACGGCGGAGATACGGGTGCACCATGTCGCCCTGGATCGGGCCGGGGCGGACAATGGCCACTTCAATTACCAGGTCATAAAAGGTCTCTGGTCGCAGACGCGGGAGCATGTTGATCTGGGCCCGGGATTCCACCTGAAACACACCGATACTGTCGCCCTTTTGCAGCATGGCGTAGGTGGCGGGGTCGTCATCGGGGATATCCTGCATGGTGAATGGCCGGCCCAGGTCGTTGCTGATCATTGCCAGCGCCTTGCGAATGGCAGTGAGCATGCCCAGTGCCAGCACGTCTACCTTCATCAGGCCCAGGCTCTCCAGGTCGTCCTTGTCCCACTGGATAACCGTACGGCCATCCATGGCGGCATTTTCAACCGGTACCAGTTCGGCCAGCGGACCGGCACTGATCACAAAGCCGCCCACATGCTGGGACAGGTGCCGGGGAAAACCCAGCAGAATATTCACCAGTATGAAAAACTGATCGGCCACCCGGGGATTACGGGTGAGCCCCTTGTCCAGAATCTGCTGGCGCCAGTTGGTGGTTTTATCGCGCCAGTCGATGCCGTCCAGCAGTTTTTCGACCAGAACCGCATCCAGCCCCAGGGCCTTGGCCACATCCCGAATAGCGCTCTTGGGCCGGTAACGGATCACCGTTGCCGTCAATGCCGCCCGCTCCCGGCCGTAACGCCGGTAAATGTACTGGATGACTTCTTCCCGGCGTTCATGCTCAAAATCCACATCGATATCCGGCGGCTCGTCCCGGTCTTTGGAGATGAAGCGCTCAAACAGCAGTTCTACCCGGGCCGGATTTACCTCGGTAATGCCCAGGCAGTAACACACCGCTGAGTTGGCGGCAGACCCTCGGCCCTGGCAGAGGATGCCCTGGCTGCGGGCAAAAGCCACAATGTCCTGAATGGTCAGGAAATAATGCTCGTACTCAAGTTCCGAGATCAGGGCCAGCTCTTTGCGGATCAGCCCCTGTACTTTCAGCGGGATGCCCCCGGGGTAGCGCCGGTGTGCGCCTTGCTGGGTCAGCCGGGATAAATACGCGGCCGGGGTTTCCTGTTCCGGTACCAGGTCTTTGGGGTACTCGTAACGCAGGCTGCCGGGCTCAAAGGTGCAGCTGTTGGCAATGTGCAGCGTTTCCTCCAGCCAGGCGCAGGGGTACAGCCGTTGCAACACCGGTAACGGGCGAAGATAACGTTCACCATTCTGGAACAGAAGATGGCCGGCATCTTCTACCGTGGTGTGATGGCGCAAGGCGGTGAGCACATCCTGCAGCGGCTGGCGTTCCCTGCTGTGCATGTGGACCTCACCAACGGCAGTAATGGCCACGCGTAACTGATCCGCCAGTGCCCGTACCCGGGCCAGTTGGTGGTCTTCACCGGCCTCCAGTGTGCGGGTGGCGGCTATCCAGAACCGGTACTCAAACAACCGCGCCAGCCACTCACCGCACGCCAGAGCTTCTTGGTAACTGGCCAGGGCGATACCCGGGGGCTGCCACAGGCACAGACAGTCGCTCAGGTTGTGGTTGTCCAGATCGTGCACAAACAGCTGGTACCGGCCTTTCCGGGCCCGTCGCCGGGCGCTGGTAATCAGCTGACACAGCTGGCCATAACCTTTCCGGTTTCTGGCCAGCAGGGTAAACCCGGTTGGCACAGCCCCCGCCGGCGCGTCGCTTAACTCAAACCAGCTGCCGGTAATCAGTTTTACCGGGCTGTCTTTCAGCGCGGCCCAGGCTCTGGGGATGCCTGCTACCGAACAGACATCGGTAATGGCCAGAGCATGGTAGCCCAACTCCAAAGCCCGCTCGGCCAGCTCATGGGGGTGAGAGGCCCCCGTTAAAAAGGTGAAATTACTGAAACAGCAAAGCTCCGCGTATTGAGGTCCCATCAGCCAAACCACCCCTGGATAAACCAGCAACCCTGTCCGTCCCGGAACACCCAGGCCAGCTCGCCGCCGGGGAGCTGGGCGATGTAATAATCCCGATGTATCCGGTGGTTGTCCCACCAGCCGCTGCTGATCCGCTCCGGCCCCGAGTGCCAGGCTACCGGTGTGTGGGATAACGGTTGAGGGCCCGATAACAGCCACAGCGGGCGGCGGGGCAGGAGGGCAGCGGGCAGCCCGGATTTTTTACCGGAGTGGTCTGCTTTATTGGCTGACCAGGCGCATTCAGGCCGGTGGTCGTTTTCGGCAGACAGTTGCCGGAGCGCCTGTTCACCCAGTCGGGCCTGTAAACGACTGATCAATGTGTGCCAGGCTTCGTCCATATTCTGGGCTTCGCCCAGAAGGTCCGGCCCGCCGGGGGCTTCCCTCCCGGTAAAACGCCGGGTGGCCAGCACCAGCCCGGTCACCGGAGCACGCAAAGGGTGCTGATCCAGCCGTAAGCGAATCAGTTTGAGAAACACCTCAGCCCGATGCTCCGGACCGGTCGTACGAATGCGCAGCCGGGTAGCTTCTTCGTGGCGGTGCTGCAGGATAAGCATCAGGGTGTCGGTATCCTGCTGGCGCCAGCACAGGTCTTCTTCCAGCTCGGCCAGAATCCGCTGTAACGCGAATACCAGCCCCTGGCTGTGCTCCACCTCCTGAATAAAATCCACCCGCTGGCGGAAACGATGAGGCGGTTGCCAGGGGGGCCTGGGGTCGGGCCGGGTACCCTGGATTTTCTGGATGGTATCCAGCAATTGTGGCGATAACCGGCGAGCCAGCTCCTTTGGGGGCAGGGCAAAGACTTCGCCCAGCGTATTCAGGCCCAGGCGTTGGAGCCGGGTACAGGCCTGTTTGTCAAAGCCCGCCACCGTTAACGGCAGGTGGCTGAGGGCAGCCGTAATATGGCCCTTGTCTTCGGTGCACTCACCTTTACCTGTCTGCGCCAGCAGGCGGGCGGCCATCGGGGTATGGCCAATGGCCGGCCAGGCGGTGAGCTGGCGCTCGGCCAGCGCCTGCGCCACTGCTTGCCAGACCGCAGGCAGGCCGCCGTAAAGCTTTTTCAGACTGCTGACCTCGGCCCAGAGACCGCCGGGCGGGTCTGGTGTGATATGGGCGGCATAGTGATACAGCCAGCGGGCCTGATCCTGCAACAGCCAGGTTTCCTGCCCGGGTTGTGCCCGCATCAGCTGAAGTTCCGGCGCCAGGCCCAGAGCTGTCTTCAGGCGCATGCCCGGGGTGACGCCCAGGCCCTGTGCGGTGGGGCAGGCCTGGCTTATCCATTGCCCGGTATGATCCACAACCGCCAGGGCTCCGCCGGGTGCCTGATGACGGTGTATGTGATCCAGCAACAGGTGAGGAAAGTGCAGATAAAGCCAGAGCATGGAAAACTACCTGCCTGCTCCGGACCAGGGGCCGGAGACCACCCGGCTGCCAGCCTGCAGCGCAATATCCGCACGCTGGCCAAGGGCCAGGGTGCACCGTTGTCCCGGCCAGCTGCCCCGACGTTTGAGGATGCTGATCTTCAGATCCTGATGTTCACCCGGCACCAGCTCCAGCCGTAGTGCCGCCGGAGAATTCTGACCGGCAAACTGCCGGCTGCGAAACAGCACGCACACGTTGTCTCCGGCCTCGGCCGCCAGCTGTAACCGTCGCACATCCCGGCCTGCAAGCCGGCCCGGCCACGCCAGCACCAGGCCGGTTACCGGAGAGCGAAGGCAATTCTCCAGTGACCACAAAAAGTCTCCGGTATCCGGTGTATCCAGAAGCACCAGCTGATCCAGACTGATGTCTTCCCTGGCCAGGGCAGGGGCATAAGGGGTATAGGGCGGGTTCAGCCAGAAAATGGTCTTGCCCGCCTCGCTTACCCGTCGCATTAACGGCAGCACCAGCTGCAGCTCACCAATACCGGGAGCATCGTGCAGACACTCACTCAGAGCTCCCCGGGGCCAGCCCAGACCGCCCAGTTGGTTGTCCAGCACCTGATACCCCGTAGGCTCTGCCGGCTGGGTCGTTTTCCGGTGCCTGTGGCCCTGCCAGATACGGGCATCCTGAAGAAGGGTGTTGAGGAGGTCGCTCATGGGAAAACTTCCGGATACTGTTTTTATGTACAGTATTCCTGAAGCGAAGTAATTTCAACTGTTGCTTGATAAAACAGCTGACGCTGACCACGCTGAGTAATGGAACTCACAGAGGAGAAAAAGTCATGACCGGACTAAGCAAACAAGCCTGCGAAGCCTGCCCTCCCGATACCCCCAAGGTCACCGGCCGGGCCATGCACGATCTGCTGAACGAAGTGCCTGAATGGGAGCTGATAGTAATCGATGGCGTAGAGGAGGTGCGCCGGGAATTCACCTTCAGCAACTTTGCTGAAGCTCTGGCCTTCGCCAACCGGGTGGGCGAGCTGGCCGAAGCCGAAAAACATCATCCCGCCCTTCTGGTGGAATGGGGTAAAGTCACTGTGCGTTGGTGGACCCACAGGATCGAAGGGCTGCACAAGAATGACTTTATTATGGCCGCCAGAACGGATGAGGTTTATTAGAAGACGTTTTATCTGAGCTCCTGCTGGTGTGGACTCCCATGTCTGTCTCATAAAACCGTAATGGGATGTTTTTTATCCGTCATTACCGAGTAATAACCGGCTGACAGGCTACGAAGCTATCCACCACCACCGGGAAGCTCAGCATGGATCAGATTAACTGGAAAGTTCTTACCGTACTGGCCTCATCGATTTCGCTGGCTGGCTGCTTTAGCGACAGTAGCAACGATGATCACGAGCAGGGGAGCGCCCAGCCGCTGACCTTGAACATTGCCCACGTCAACGATCATCACTCCCATCTTGACGGTTTTGCCGCTAACCTGACGCTGGATGGCAAGCCGACCGAGGTGGAACTGGGGGGATTCTCAAGACTCACCACGCTGTTTGCTCAGGCTGAGGCGGAATATGACAATCTGCTGAAACTGCATGCGGGTGATGCCATTACCGGTACTCTGTATTACACCTTCTATGAGGGTGAGGCGGATGCCGATCTGATGAACACGATCTGCTTTGATGCCTTTGCACTGGGTAACCATGAATTCGATGGTAGTGATGACGGCCTCAAGGTGTTTCTGGATCATCTGAATAATGGTGCCTGCACTACTCCGGTATTGGCGGCCAACGTCAAGCCGCAGATAGGCACACCGCTGGCGCAGTCCGCGCAGACTGATTACATCCGGCCCTACATCGTCAAGGAGGTCGACGGGGTTCAGGTCGGGATCATCGGCATCGATATTGCCGGCAAGACACAGAACTCCTCGCGCCCGCTGGCGACGACCGAGTTTGAGGATGAAGTGACGGCGGCGCGCGGTGCTATCGAAGAGCTGCAGGCCGAAGGTATTGAGCACCTTGTGCTGCTGACTCACCAGGGCTATGACAACGACCAGCGCATGGCTGCGTTGCTGCCCGGGGTGGATGTGATCATTGGTGGCGATTCGCATTCGTTGCTGGGAGATTTCAACTCCGTAGGTTTGCCTTCTGAAGGCGCATATCCGACCGTTACCCGTAACCTGGATGGTGACACCGTCTGTATCGGTCAGGCCTGGGAGTACGCCAAGGCGTTTGGTCTGATGAGGGTAAACTTTGAACCGGATGGGACGGTGGCCAGCTGTGAGGGCCGGGCGTCTCTGGTGGTGGGTGATACCTTTTCCCGTGATGGCCAGGCCCTGGACGCGAACGAAACCGCCAGCCTGCTGGCGCTGTTAGGTGATATGCCTGAAGTACAGGTAACGCAACCGGATGGCACTGCGCAGGGGATTCTGGATAGTTACAACGACCGGATGGCAGCCAAGCGTAGCGAACCCATTGGCATGGCGGAGGATGCCTTCTGTCTGGTGCGGGTGCCCGGCACCACGAATCGCAGTGGTGACACCGTTGGCTGTGCTGATGCCCATCAGCGGGCCCAGGGCAGCGATGCGGCGCAACTGGTTGCCGAGGCTTTCCTCGACGCCAGCCTGCGCGCCGAATTCTCCCTGCAGAACGCCGGTGGGGTGCGCATTCCTTTTCCTGCCGGCAATCTGGTCTTTGATGACGCGGCCAGAATGTTGCCTTTTACTAACGTACTGGTTGAGCTGGATATCACCGGAGCTGAAGTCCGGGATGCGCTGGAAGATGCCGTGGATAACCACATGACCCTGGGCGGCTCTGATGGTGCGCACCCCTATGCCGCTGGTCTGCGCTGGGATCTGGATCTGTCTCAGCCCAAAGGCAGCCGGTTCAGCAACCTGGAAGTACGCAGGGACGGCGCATGGGAAGCTCTTGAGCCTGGCCGACGCTATGTCATGGTGACCAACGACTTCATTGCTGAAGGGCGTGATGGTTACCTCACACTGGGCGAGGTGACTGCTGGCGGCCGTAGCATCAATACCTATTTGTTGTATACCGACAGCCTCGTTAACTACCTGAAAAAGAAAGGTACCGTGAAGTTACCACTGCGTAGTGACTACTCTCACCAGCAGGTGATCGACAGTAACGGTGACTACCTCACGGACTGATGGAGTCAGCCGGCCCCGGCTCTGACGGGGCCGGCTGTTCTGAATATCGACAAGGTAAGGGTAGTGTGCTGTGCGGGTTTTGCCTGGATTGGGGGTGAGCTTGCTCACCAGGCAGTGTAGGATCGTCCCGACCAGGGAACAGCTCGCGAGAGTAGGGAGCGCCTGTCCTTTGCCAAGAGGTATTCATGTACGGACTACTGTTGTTGTTTCACATCCTGGGCGCAACGATCTGGACCGGGGGCCACATCGTGTTGGCCGTGGTCATTCTGCCCAGGGCGCTGAAAGAGAAATCTCCTGACGTGCTTCTGGGTTTTGAGTCGGTGTACGAGAAAATCGGTATGCCGGCGCTTGTGGTTCAGGTTGTCACGGGCCTGATGCTGGCCCATCGGATGCTGCCAGACCTGAACCAGTGGTTTAATCCGTCCAACCCGCTTGCTCATCCGGTCATGGCCAAGCTGGTGCTGCTCATGCTGACCGTATGTTTTGCCCTCAGTGCACGGTTCAGAGTGATCCCGAACCTGTCTCCGGCTACCCTGAGGCTGATGGCGTGGCACATTGTGCCGGTCACCCTGATTTCGATTCTGTTCGTGGTTGTTGGAGTGTCATTCCGTACCGGATGGTTGTACTAGGTTAAGCCAGGGCAGCCTCACCTTCCGGCAGGCTGCGGCAAAGCAGTCAGCCCTTGCCTGAACCGCTTGCCTGGCCTGTTCTTTTCTGGTTGGGTAATACGACGCTGTTTATTTTTAATCTGTGGAGAGATGCTGATGAGTGACCCGACTTATACCCCGCCCAAAGTCTGGAAATGGGAGCAGGATGACGGTGGCAGATTTGCCAGTATCAACCGGCCGGTTGCAGGTGCCACGCATGATAAAGCGCTGCCCGTGGGTGAGCATCCGTTCCAGCTCTATTCGCTGGCAACCCCCAACGGTGTGAAGGCCACCATCCTGCTGGAGGAATTGCTGGAGAAGGGCATCAAAGAGGCAGAATACGACGCCTGGCTGATCCGTATCAACGAAGGCGATCAGTTCAGCAGCGGGTTTGTAAAGGTAAACCCGAACTCTAAAATTCCTGCCATGCTTGATTGCAGTGTGCAGCCGGCTATCCGGGTATTCGAGTCCGGCTCGATCCTGTTTTATCTGGCGGAAAAGTTTGATGCGTTCCTGCCCAAAGACCCTGCCAGGCGGGCTGAAACCATGAGCTGGCTGTTCTGGCAGATGGGCAGTGCGCCCTTCCTGGGGGGTGGCTTCGGGCACTTCTTTGCCTATGCTCCGGAAAAGTACGAGTACCCGATCAACCGCTACACCATGGAAGTAAAGCGACAACTGGATGTGCTGGACCGCCAGCTGGCAGAGAACCGGTATGTGGCCGGTGAGGAATACACGATTGCCGACATGGCGATCTGGCCCTGGTACGGTGCCTTGGTCAGGAACGAAGTGTATGGGGCAGCGGAGTTTCTGGAAGCCCACACCTACACCAACGTGCTGCGTTGGGCTGGTGAGCTTGCCCGCCGCCCCGGTATACAGCGGGGCCGGATGGTGAATAAAGCCTGGGGTGAGCTGTCGTCCCAGTTGCATGAACGCCACGACGCCAGTGATTTTGAGCAGCGCACTCAGGATAAGCTGGAAGCCGGGGGTTCATAAGCCGGGGACCTCAGAAACCCATGGCGGAGGAGGTGCTTCGCCTTGGGTCCGCACCCCCGAACAGGGTGCCATCGTCGTCAATCATTATGCTCTGAATCGCGCCCATGGCGGTGTTGGTGCTAACGGTATGGCCCATGGATTCGAGCAGGCGGACGGTGTCGGCACTGACCCCCTGTTCGATCCGGATTTCATCGGGCAGCCACTGGTGATGCATGCGCGGTACGCTTACCGCGGTCTGGATGTTCATGTTGTGGTCGATCACGTTCATCAGCACCTGCAGGGTGGTGGTGATGATCCGGGAGCCGCCGGGGCTGCCGGTTACCAGAACGTTCCTGCCATCCTTGCGCACAATCGTGGGTGACATGGAGCTGAGCATGCGCTTGCCTGGTTCAATCCGGTTGGCTTCGGCCCCGAGCAGTCCGTAGGCATTCACCGCTCCGGGCTTGGCGCTGAAGTCATCCATCTCGTTGTTCAGAAGAAAGCCTGCCCCGGCCACCGTGATCCCGGAACCATAGCTGAAGTTGATGGTGTAAGTGTTCGACACGGCGTTGCCCCAGCGGTCGACCACCGAGAAGTGGGTGGTTTCAGGACTTTCAAAGACTGCCGGTTTGCCGGGTTTGATCTCCGTGGCCGGCCGTGCTCTGTCTGGCCGGATGGTCTTGCGCAACCCGGCGGCGTAGTCTTTGCTGGTGAGGCCCTTCAGCGGTACCTCGACAAAATCGGTGTCGCCCAGATACTCGGCGCGGTCGGCGTAAGCCAGTTTCATGGCTTCGGCCATGTGGTGGATCGTCCGGGCGGAGTTGTGCCCCCATTCACCGATAGGGTACGGCTCCAGGATGTTGAGGATCTGGATGATGTGGGTACCGCCGGAGGACGGCGGCGACATCGAGAAAACATCATATCCCCGGTACCGGCCCTGCAGCGGCCGGCGAATGGCGGGCTGATAATTCTTGAGGTCGTCCAGGGTGATCAGGCCCTCGCCCCGCTGCATTTCTTCAACGATCAGGCGGGCGGTTTCGCCTTCATAAAACCCCTTGATCCCCTGGTCTGCAATCCGCTGGAGGGTGGCGGCCAGTTCCGGCTGGCGGAAAAGGTCGCCGGGCTGCGGAGCGGTACCGTCGTCGTGGTAAAAGGTGGAGCGGGTGGCTGGCCAGCGCTGCAGGCGGTCCTGGGCCTGTTCCAGCCCTTCGGTAAACCGGTGAGGCACCACAAAGCCGTTACTGGCCAGATGGATCGCAGGCGCCAGAGCTTCTTTCAGGGTGAGGGTGCCGTGGCGTTCGAGGGCGAGCGCCAGGCCGGCAACCGTGCCGGGCACGCCCGCCGCCTGGTGGCTGAACCGGCTGAGTTCGCTGACAACGTTGCCATGTTCGTCCTGGAACATGGTTTCGCTGGCGGCCGCAGGCGCTGTCTCCCGATAATCAATAGCCTCGGGGGCCGAGCCGTCGCCCGGGGAATAAAGCAGAAAACCACCGCCGCCGATATTACCGGAACGAGGTTGGGTGACCGCCAGGGCAAAGCCGGCGGTGACCGCGGCATCTACCGCATTTCCGCCGTTTTTCAGGACTTCCAGCGCAACCTCGGACGCCAGGGTGTGGCTGGTGGCCACCATGCCTTGCCGGCCCTGAACGGGATGAAAGCGTTCGCCCTCCAGAATTGCCTGGGTGCTTGCAGTGGCGGTGGCAGCAGCGATGCCAAACAGAAGGCCGACCGTCAGCTTTCGCAGGCCTTCCAGAGCAGTTCCCGGCGGTAAATCCGTTGTTTTCCCCATGCGCTCTATCCTCGTTTCCGGCGTTCAAATAGGCTATTATAGCGGGTCATTTTTTTATGGTGCGGTTCGCTGTCGCACCCGCTTTCCCAGATTGATAGTAAGGAAAGGCTTAATGGAGCATACCTATCGTCTTGTTATTTCCTGTCCGGACCGGACCGGAATTGTTGCCAAGGTGAGTAACTTTCTGTCCACCTACAATGGCTGGATTACCGAGGCGAGCCACCACTCAGATACGCAGTCCGGCTGGTTTTTCATGCGGCACGAAATCAAGGCCGAATCCATTCCGTTCGGGCTGGATCAGTTCCGTTCGGCGTTTGAGCCCATCGCCCGCGAGTTCAACATGAACTGGCACGTCGCCGACTCCGCCCGCCCCAAGCGGGTCATTCTGATGTGCAGCAAGGAATCCCACTGTCTTGCCGATCTGCTGCACCGCTGGCACAGCAAAGAGCTGAACTGCGAGATCGCTGCAGTGATCTCCAATCACGACGACCTGCGCCGCATGGTGGAATGGCACGACATTCCCTATCACCATATTCCGGTGAGCAGAGAAAACAAGGCCGAAGCCTTCGCCCAGATCGAAGACCTGTTTGCACAATATGAAACCGATGTGGTGGTACTTGCCCGTTACATGCAGATACTGCCGGCTGATCTGTGCGAAAAATACGCCGGCAAAGTGATCAATATCCACCACAGCTTCCTGCCATCGTTCGCCGGAGCACGCCCCTACCACCAGGCCTACAGCCGCGGCGTGAAACTGATCGGCGCTACCTGTCACTACGTTACCCAGGACCTCGACGAAGGCCTCATCATCGAGCAGGACGTGATCCGCATCAGCCACAGCGATTCCATCGCCGACATGGTGCGCCTGGGTAAGGATGTAGAGAAGAATGTTCTGGCCCGGGGCCTCCGGGCCCATATCGAAGACCGGGTGATTACCTACGAAAACAAGACCGTGGTCTTTGATTAAGGCGTGACCACGGGTGCCCCCGCCGGGGGTGGTCTGTGGTATGCTAGGCGGCTTGATGAAGAATAAAGACGGGGCCCGGAAACGGCCCCCGAACGACTTCCAGATAACGCAAAGGAACCTTTCTCGATGGGTGAGTTAGCCAAAGAGATCCTGCCGGTCAATATTGAAGACGAGTTAAAGCAGTCCTATCTCGATTACGCCATGAGCGTTATTGTCGGGCGGGCCTTACCCGATGTGCGTGACGGCCTCAAGCCTGTTCACCGCCGGGTACTGTTTGCCATGTCCGAGCTGGGTAACGACTGGAACAAGGCTTACAAGAAGTCCGCCCGGGTGGTGGGTGACGTCATCGGTAAGTATCACCCCCATGGCGACTCCGCGGTGTACGACACCATCGTCCGGATGGCCCAGCCGTTTTCTTTGCGCTACCCCCTGGTAGACGGGCAGGGTAACTTCGGTTCCATCGACGGCGATAACGCGGCGGCAATGCGTTATACCGAGATCCGCATGGAAAAGATCGCGCACTCGCTGCTGGCAGATCTCGACAAAGACACGGTGGACTACGTTGATAACTACGACGGCACCGAACGTATTCCCGAAGTCATGCCCACCCGCGTGCCCAACCTCCTGGTTAACGGCTCCTCCGGTATTGCGGTTGGGATGGCCACCAATATCCCGCCCCACAACCTGACGGAAGTCGTGAATGGCTGTCTTGCCCTGATCGATAATCCGGATCTTACCGTGGATGAGCTCATGGGGTTCATACCGGGCCCGGACTTCCCGACTCAGGGCATTATCAACGGCCGGGCCGGCATTGTTGAGGCATACCGTACCGGCCGTGGCCGGATCTACATCCGGGCCCGTCACGAGATCGAGCAAGACAAGAAAACCGGCCGTGAAGCCATCGTTATCACCGAGCTGCCGTATCAGCTGAACAAAGCCAGGCTGATCGAAAAGATTGCCGAGCTGGTGAAAGAAAAACGCCTTGAAGGCATCACCGAACTGCGGGATGAGTCCAACAAGGAAGGCATCCGGGTTGTGATCGAACTGCGCCGGGGAGAAAACCCGGAGGTCATCATCAACAACCTGTTTGCCCAGACCCAGCTTGAGACCGTGTTCGGTATCAACATGGTGGCGCTGATCAATGGCGAACCCAGGACCCTGAACCTGAAAGAGATGCTGGACGCTTTCGTGCGCCACCGTCGGGAAGTGGTTACCCGCCGCACCATCTATGAGTTGCGTAAAGCCCGCGAGCGGGGCCACATCCTGGAAGGTCTGACGGTTGCTCTGGCCAACATCGATGAGATCATCGAGCTGATCAAGCGCTCGCCGTCTGCGGCAGAGGCCAAAGAGAAGCTGATAGACAAGGGCTGGGCACCGGGTGCGGTGCTGGCGATGCTGGAACGTGCCGGCGAGGATGCCTGCCGCCCCGACGATCTGCCTGAGTATTATGGCCTGCGCAATGGCGAGTATCACCTGTCTCCGGAACAGGCTCAGGCCATTCTTGACCTGCGTCTGCACCGCCTGACCGGCCTGGAAACAGAAAAACTCCAGAACGAATACAAAGACATTCTCGAGAAGATCGCAGACCTGCTGGATATTCTGGGCGACCCGGAACGTCTGATGCAGGTGATTCGTGATGAGCTGCAGGAGATTGTCAGCCAGTACGGCGACGAGCGCAGAACAGAAATTACCAGTTCCCGACGCGATCTCACCATCGCCGACCTGATCGACGAAGAGGATCTGGTGGTCACCATTTCCCACGGTGGTTATGCCAAGACCCAGGCGGTTGAAGACTACCAGGCCCAGCGCCGTGGGGGCCGTGGCAAGGCAGCCACGGCAATGAAAGACGAAGACTTTATCGAGAAGCTGCTGGTTGCCAACTCGCACGATACCATCCTGTGTTTCTCTAACCGCGGCAAGGTGTACTGGTTGCGGGTGTTCGAGATTCCCCGTGGCAGCCGGGGTTCCCGTGGCCGGCCGATGGTCAACATCCTGCCGCTGGACGACGGTGAACGGATCACCACCTTCCTGCCGGTCCGCGATTATCCCGAAGATCAGTTTGTGCTGATGGCGACGTCTGGCGGTGTGGTCAAGAAGACACCTCTGCCAAACTTCTCACGTCGCCGTAGCAGTGGCCTGATTGCCCTGAACCTGGACGAGGGTGATACGCTCATCGGTGCTGCAATTACCGATGGCAGCGCGGAAGTGATGCTGTTCTCCAGTGCTGGCAAGGCTGTGCGTTTTGCTGAGGAGCAGGTACGCCCGATGAGCCGTACGGCCCGTGGTATCCGGGGTATCAGGATGCCGGAAGGGCACCATGTAGTCTCTCTGATCATTCCGGAGGAAAGCGGTGTCATTCTCACCGCCAGTGAGCATGGTTACGGCAAACGTACCGCTCTTGACGAGTTCCCGGTCTACAATCGGGGTAGCCAGGGCGTTATCGCCATGCAGTGCTCCGAGCGCAACGGAAACCTGGTTACCGCCCTCCAGTTGTTTGAGGGTGACCAGATGATGCTGATCTCTGACAAGGGCACGCTGGTGCGCACCCATGCAGACGAGGTATCGGTGCTGAGCAGGAATACCCAGGGCGTCCGGCTGATTCGCCTGGCCCAGGAAGACGAGCGTCTGGTGGGTGTGGAGCGTATTGCAGAATCTGACGAAGGCGACGAAGAAGCAGGCGAGGAAAGCGAAGAATGAGCAGGGCGTATAATTTCTGTGCTGGTCCGGCGACCTTGCCGGAGGCTGTTCTGAAGCAGGCCCGGGACGAGATGCTCGACTGGCGCGGCACCGGAATGTCGGTGATGGAAATGAGCCACCGCAGCAAGGCGTTCGTAGCCATCGCCGAAGAAGCCGAGAGCGACCTTCGGGAGTTGGCGGGTATCCCGGACGACTACGCGGTTCTCTTCATGCAGGGCGGCGCTTCAAGCCAGTTTTCGAGTATTCCCCTGAACCTGCTGGGTGAGGCATCATCGGCAGACTATGTGGACACGGGTATCTGGTCCCGCAAAGCGATTGATGAAGCCAGGCGCTACGGCAATATCAATGTGGTGGCCAGTGCCGGGAGTTCGGGGTTTGCCAGCATTCCCGAGCAGTCCGCCTGGAACACCAGCGCAGACGCGGCGTACCTGCATTACACACCCAACGAAACGATCGGCGGCCTGGAGTTCGATTTTATTCCGGACAGCGGCAGCGTACCTCTGGTTGCGGATATGTCCTCGACCATGCTGTCCCGCCCGGTCGACGTCAGCCGGTTCGGGCTGATCTACGCCGGGGCGCAGAAGAACATCGGCCCCTCGGGCCTGGTTGTTGTCATTGTCCGCAAGGATCTGCTGGGTAAAGCCCGCAAAGAAACCCCGACCATGATGAATTACCAGGTGGCAGCGGATAACGGCTCCATGTACAACACGCCGGCGACCTATTCCTGGTACCTGGCCGGCCTGGTGTTCAAATGGCTGAAAGCGCAGGGTGGGGTAAAGGCCATGGGTGAAATCAACGCCCGCAAGGCGGCAAAACTGTACGACTTCATCGACACCAGCGACTTCTACGCCAATCCGATCGAGCCGCGGTTCCGCTCCTGGATGAACGTGCCTTTTACCCTGGCCGACGATGCGCTGAATGCGGACTTTCTGAAGGGCGCTGAAGCCCGCCGGTTGCTTAACCTGCAGGGCCATCGCTCGGTGGGCGGTATGCGTGCCAGCATTTATAACGCCATGCCGGAAGAGGGTGTTGACGCGCTGATCGACTTCATGGCTGAGTTTGCTAGGACGCGGGGCTGACCATGACGGATGAGAAGACCCGGCTGGGCGAACTGCGAGTCGAAATCGACAACCTTGACCAGCAGATCATGCAACTGATCAGCGCCCGGGCGCGTTGCGCCCAGGAAGTCGCCCACGTAAAAATTGCTGCCAACCCCGGACAGGACGTATTCTTCTACCGTCCCGAGCGCGAAGCCCAGGTGCTGCGTCGCATAAAGGAGCTGAACCCGGGCCCGCTGCCGGCCGAAGAAATGGCCCGCCTGTTCCGTGAAATCATGTCGGCCTGCCTGGCGCTGGAGAAACCGATGCGCATCGCGTTTCTCGGCCCTCTGGGGACCTTTACCCAGGCTGCCGCACTCAAGCACTTTGGCCATTCGGTGATCAGTGTACCCCTGCCCGCCATTGATGCGGTTTTCCGGGAAGTGGAATCCGGTGCTGCCCAGTATGGTGTGGTGCCCGTGGAAAACTCCACTGAAGGCATGGTTAACCATACCCTCGACATGTTTATTGCTTCACCGCTGAAAATCTGCGGCGAGGTGCAGCTGCGTATTCATCATCATTTGTTGGTGTCGCCCAGGCATAAAGATCAGCAAATCACCCGGATCTACTCCCATCAGCAGTCGTTTGCCCAATGCCGGCAATGGCTGGATGCCCATTGGTACGGCGTTGAGCGTATTACCGTTTCCAGTAATGCTGAAGCAGCGCGCCGGGCCGGGGAAGAACCAGGCGCCGCCGCCATTGCGGGTGACATGGCCGCTGAGCTGTATGGCCTGGAGAAGCTGTCGGCCAGCATCGAAGACCAGCCTGACAACACCACGCGCTTTCTGATCATCGGTCAGGAAGACGTTCCCGCCAGCGGTCACGACAAATCCTCGGTACTGGTGTCCATGCGTAACAAGCCGGGTGCCCTGTATGCGGTTCTGGAGCCGTTTCACCGGCACGGTATCAGCCTTACCCGTATTGAAACCCGGCCTTCTCCAAGCGGTACCTGGGCTTATGTGTTCTATATCGACTTTGAAGGACACATGGACGATGAGCGGGTGAAAAACGTGCTGGCCGAAATTGATCAGGAAGCCGTAGAGCTCAAACGCCTGGGTTCTTATCCCCTGGGTGTGCTCTGAGCTGCCCGGCGTATAACCGGAGAATGTCTTATGGCAGTGGATTACCAGAGTCTTGCAGTTGACGGCGTTCAGGCCCTCTCTCCGTATCAGCCGGGCAAGCCGATTGACGAGCTGGCCCGGGAGCTTGGTCTTGATCCGGACGCTATCGTAAAGCTGGCCAGTAACGAAAGCCCGATAGGGCCCAGCAGGAAAGCCCTCGCGGCGGCGAAAAAAGCACTTGAAGAAATGTGCCTTTATCCGGACGGCAATGGTTTTGCTCTCAAGCAGGCGCTGGCCAAACGCCTTGATGTGAATATGGACCAGATCACGCTGGGGAATGGATCGAACGACCTGCTGGAGGTCATTGCCCGTTGCTTCGCTGACCACAACAGCGAGATCGTCTATTCCCAGTACGCCTTTGCCGTGTACCCCATCGTCACCCAGGCCCTCGGTGCCACAGGCATTGTGGTACCCGCCAGAGACTGGGGCCACGATCTGGACGCTATGGCCGAGGCGGTTACCGATCGCACCAGGCTGGTGTTTGTCGCCAACCCCAACAACCCCACAGGCACGGTGCACACGGCTGACGCGGTCAACGCCTTCCTGCGCCGGATTCCTGAGCAGGTGTTGGTGGTTCTGGACGAAGCCTACTGTGAGTTTCTCACCGGTGACGAATACCCGGACGGTGTCTCACTGCTGGCAGACTATCCCAACCTGATTGTCTGCCGTACTTTCTCCAAGGCCTGGGGGCTGGCGGCACTGCGGGTGGGCTATGCGCTCAGCTCTCCGGAGATCGCCGATATCCTTAACCGGGTACGCCAGCCGTTCAACGTGAATGCCCCCGCGCTGGCTGCGGCAACCGCGGTGCTGGACGACGACGAGTACCTGAACCGGGCCCGGGAAGTCAACGCTGCCGGCCTGCGTCAGCTCGCTGACGGCTTTGATCGCATGGGGCTGCGTTATATTCCATCCGCGGGTAATTTTATTGCGGTTGAGGTTGGCCCTCAGGCCAGCGGTGTGTATCAGGCGTTGCTGGCTCGCGGTGTCATCGTACGGCCGGTGGCCGGCTATGGCATGCCCCGCCATCTGCGGGTGTCGGTAGGCTTGCCGGAAGAAAACGAGCGCTTCCTGGACGCTCTTGCCGGAGCACTGGTGGCGGCAGGTGAAGGTGGGTGAGGTGACGGCACGGCAACCTGTCTTCCGGCGTGTTGCTGTTATCGGGCTGGGCCTCATCGGTGGTTCATTTGCCAGTGCACTGCGCAGTCGCCGGCTGGCCGACGTGGTGGTCGGTTACGACCAGAAAACCGAGGATCGGGTGCTTGGCGTAGAGCTCGGCGTGATTGACGAAGCCGCCGACAGTATCAGGCAGGCGGTACAGGGCAGTGACCTTGTGGTTCTGGCGGTACCCGTTCGCGCTACGCGCCAGGTGCTGGAGCAGATTCAGCCGTGGCTCTCCGACGAGACGCTGGTATCTGATGTGGGCAGCACCAAGTCCAGCTTTGTGGCGGATGTTGAAGCGGTTTTTGGCCGTGTTTTCCCCAATGTGATCCCCGGTCACCCTATTGCCGGCTCTGAGAAAAGCGGCATCCGTGCGGCGGACCCCGACCTGTTTGCCAATCACAAGGTGATTCTTACCCCCGATGAGAACACCAACCCCTCGGGCCTGCACAGACTCACGGCCTTATGGGAAGCCACCGGGGCCACGGTGCTCTCCATGTCGGTGGCCTATCACGATGAAGTGCTTGCCGCTACGAGCCACCTGCCGCATCTGCTCGCGTTCTCGCTGGTAGACACTCTGGCCGGCGAAGACGAGAATATGGATATTTTCCGGTACGCGGCAGGCGGATTCCGGGACTTTACACGCATTGCTGCGAGTGACCCGGTGATGTGGCACGACATTTTTCTGTCAAACCGCGATTCAGTGTTACGGGTAATGGATCATTTTACCCGCGACCTTGAGCGGCTCCGTTCAGCGATTGCTGCTGGTGACGGCGCCACATTGCTCCGGGTTTTCACCCGCGCCAAGGCGGCGCGTGAACATTTCTCCAAGATGCTCTCAGGACAGGCTTACGTGACTATTAACAGCGACAGGCAGGTGACTTTCCTCATGCAGCCCGGTGGTTCCATCCGGGGTGATATCCGGGTGCCGGGTGACAAATCCATGTCTCACCGCTCCATCATGCTGGGTGCACTGGCTGAAGGGGTTACCGAAGTAACCGGCTTCCTCGAGGGTGAAGACAGCCTGGCGACCTTGCAGGCATTCAGGGACATGGGGGTGACCATCGAAGGGCCCGACGACGGCCGGGTGCGAATCCATGGTGTTGGTATGAATGGCCTTCAGGCACCCCGTGGCCCCATCTACCTGGGCAACTCCGGCACCGGGATGCGCCTGTTTGCGGGCCTGCTGGCAGCGCAGCCGTTTGACTCTGAGCTCTCTGGCGATGCCAGCCTGTCCAGACGCCCCATGGGGCGGGTGGTGGATCCGCTGCGGTCGATGGGTGCCGTTATCGAAAGCGCCGGGGGCGGGCGTCCGCCACTCAGAATCCGGGGTGGGCAGAAACTCGCCGGTATTCACTACGATATGCCGGTAGCCAGTGCCCAGGTGAAATCCTGCCTGATCCTCGCCGGCCTGTATGCCGAAGGGGAAACCTCGGTGACCGAGCCCGCGCCTACCCGCGACCACACCGAGCGGATGCTGGAAGGTTTCGGTTACCAGGTGCGCCGCAGTGGTGCCACCGCGAGCGTCACCGGAGGTGGCAAACTGACGGCCTGCGCGATTGACGTCCCGGCCGATATCTCGTCAGCGGCTTTCTTTATGGTGGCAGCAAGCATTGCGCCGGACTCTGACCTGACCCTGCGCCATGTGGGCATGAACCCCACCCGGGTGGGGATTGTCAATATCCTGCGCCTGATGGGCGCGGATATTGAAGTGACGAACGAGCAGATCATTGGTGGTGAGCCGGTGGCCGACCTGCGGGTGCGTTACGCCCGGCTCAAGGGCATCGACATTCCGGTCGATCAGGTACCGCTGGCCATCGATGAGTTCCCGGTGCTGTTTATCGCCGCGGTCTGCGCCGAGGGGCGTACGGTTCTGCGCGGCGCAGAGGAACTTCGGGTTAAAGAGAGTGATCGCATTCAGGTGATGGCTGATGGCCTGGCCGCGCTCGGTGTCGAAACGACCGTAACTGCCGACGGCATTATCATCGAGGGCGGTCAGACGATGGGTGGCGGTTCGGTTGAGAGCCACGAAGATCATCGTATTTCCATGTCGTTTGCCGTGGCCTCGCTGCGTGCCACCGGTCCGATCCGGATTAATGACTGTGCCAACGTGGCGACGTCGTTCCCCGGCTTTGTCGAGCTGGCCAGACAGACAGGCATGAACATCAGCGTAGAAGGCGGCGAGTAATGAATGAGCGCAGGCCACCGGTTATTGCCGTCGACGGCCCCGGGGGGGCCGGCAAGGGTACAATCACCCAGATGCTGGCCCGGAAACTCGGCTGGCACCTGCTGGACAGCGGCGCCTTATACCGGCTGACGGCACTGGCGGCCATGCGTCAGGGCGTATCGCTGGATGATGAAGCCGGCCTGGTCAGGGTCGCCGCCTTTCTGGATGTCTCCTTCGTACCGACCGGGGACGGCCATCCGGTAAAAGTGATCCTGGCTGGCGAGGATGTAACGACGGATATCCGGACCGAAACCTGTGGTGATAATGCTTCCCGGGTGGCGGTTATTCAGCCGGTGCGGGATGCATTGCTGCAGCGGCAGAGGGACTTCCGGAAGCTGCCGGGCCTGGTGGCCGATGGCCGGGATATGGGCACCGTGGTATTTCCGGACGCCCCGGTCAAAATCTTCCTCACCGCCAGCGCCGAAGAACGGGCACGGCGCCGTTATAATCAGTTGATGGAGGCGGGTGTCAATGTTAGTATTGACACCCTTTTAGAGGAGATACGGGTACGCGATGAACGTGACATGAACCGTTCCGCCGCCCCTCTCAAGCCTGCGGATGATGCGCAAGTCATTGATTCCACGGGTTTGAGTATCGAAGAGGTGCTAAGCAGGTGCATGGCGGCAGCAAGCCAGGCCTGAGTGCACCTTTTCGTCGTTGAAATGCCGGAACACAGTGTAACCTGCCAGCCGCTGACTGGTTCCGGAAATCGTTAACAGACCGTGTTGCTGGTAGCACGGAGTACACTTGCGTAGATCATATAGGACACATAATGAGCGAGAGCTTTGCGGATCTTTTTGAAGAAAGTCTGAAACAGATTGACATGCAACCGGGTTCCATCGTCCAGGGAACCGTAGTTGACGTCGACAACGACTGGGTCACCGTTAACGCCGGACTGAAGTCCGAAGGCGTTATCCCCGCCTCCCAGTTCCTGAACGAAAAAGGCGAGTTGGAAGTTGCTGTCGGCGACGTTGTCGATGTAGCTCTCGATGCAGTTGAAGACGGTTTCGGTGAAACCCGTCTGTCCCGCGAGAAAGCCAAGCGCGCTGAAGCATGGAAGGTACTCGAGAAGTCCTTCGAAGCGGAAGAAGTGGTCAAGGGAATTATCAATGGCAAGGTCAAAGGTGGTTTCACCGTTGATCTGGCTGGCATCCGTGCCTTCCTGCCGGGTTCTCTGGTAGACGTTCGTCCGGTTCGCGACACTGCGCACCTGGAGAACAAGGAACTGGAATTCAAGGTTATCAAGCTGGACCAGAAGCGTAACAACGTGGTTGTTTCCCGCCGCGCCGTTCTGGAAGCTGAGAACAGCGAGCAGCGCGAAGCTCTGCTGGAAACCCTGACCGAAGGTCTGGAAATCAAAGGTATCGTCAAGAACCTGACCGACTACGGTGCGTTCGTAGATCTGGGCGGTGTTGACGGCCTGCTGCACATCACTGACATGGCCTGGAAGCGTATCAAGCATCCGAGCGAAATCGTGAATGTGGGCGACGAAATCAATGTTAAGGTCCTGAAGTTCGACCGTGAGCGCAACCGTGTGTCTCTGGGTCTGAAACAGCTGGGCGAAGATCCCTGGGTAGAAATCAAGGCCCGTTATCCGGAAGGTTCCAAGGTGACTGCCCGTGTAACCAACCTGACCGACTACGGTTGCTTTGCGGAGCTGGAAGAGGGTGTTGAAGGTCTGGTTCACGTGTCCGAAATGGACTGGACCAACAAGAACATCCATCCCTCCAAGGTTGTTCAGGTAGGCGACGAAGTCGAAGTGATGATCCTGGATATCGACGAAGAGCGTCGTCGTATCTCCCTGGGTATCAAACAGTGCGTTTCCAACCCCTGGGAAGATTTCTCCGGCAACTTCAACAAGGGTGACCGCATCTCCGGCAAGATCAAGTCCATTACCGACTTTGGTATCTTTATCGGTCTGGATGGCGGCATCGACGGTCTGGTTCACCTGTCTGATATCAGCTGGAACGAGACCGGCGAAGAAGCCGTTCGCGAGTACAAGAAAGGCGACGACGTTGAAACCGTGATCCTGTCTGTTGATCCTGAGCGTGAGCGTATCTCTCTGGGTATCAAACAGCTGGAAAGCGATCCGTTCGCCGAGTTTGTTCAGCTGAACGACAAAGGCTCCATCGTTAAGGGCACCGTATCTGCGGTTGACGCAAAAGGCGCTACCATTGCCCTGAACGAAGAAGTTGAAGCGGTACTGAAAGCCTCTGAAATCAGTCGTGACCGCGTTGAAGATGCGCGCAACGTGCTGAAAGAAGGCGAAGAAGTTGAAGCGAAGATCATCAGCATCGATCGCAAGAACCGCGTGATCAACCTGTCCGTCAAGTCCAAAGACGTTGAAGACGACAAGCAGGCTCTGGAAAATGTACGCAGTAAGGCTGCTGAAACCTCAGGTGCAACCACTATCGGTGATCTGATCAAGGAACAGATGCAGCAACAGAACGCCAACAAGGAATAATACTCCTTCTGGTGTAGAAAAAAACGGGCTCTAAGAGCTCGTTTTTTTTGTGTTTTTTTGTGATTTGGCTAAACTAGAGGCAGTGGAATCCGGTAATAAGTCACGGAATAATAACGACAGAGGGAAACACCTCATGACGAAGTCCGAACTGGTAGAACTGATTGCCTCCAAGCAGACACAGCTCTCGGTCAAAGACGTTGAGCTGGCGGTTAAAACGATTATTGAGCATATGTCCCAGGCCCTTGCTGATGGTCAGCGGATTGAGATCCGGGGTTTTGGAAGTTTTTCCCTGCATCATCGAGAGGCACGTACCGGTCGCAATCCCAAAACCGGAGAGGCGGTGCAGCTGCCGGCCAAGTATGTTCCTCACTTCAAGCCCGGCAAAGAGTTGAGAGAGCAGGTGAACGACAGCCTCAAGAAAGGCTTTTAAACCTCGTCGTTGATGCATCAAGCACCTCATATAATCGGGCTTTGCCCGTCTGGAGCGCACACGATATGGCTGGACTGCAGAAGATCCTCCTTACCGTTCTGGTTCTGCTGCTAATTCTTGTTGCACTGGTGTTTTCGCTGAATAACCAGATGGCAGTGTCGCTGAATTTTCTGCTGTTCGAGACCCGGCCCCACGGTATTGCGGTCTGGATCGTGATGTCTTTTGTGATTGGTGCTCTGGTAGGGGTGTTGATGACCCTGCTGGCTACATTCCGCTCCTCTGTCTCCCGCCGTAATCTTCAGAAGCGACTTGAGCGTACTGAGCAGGCGCTTGAGCGGTCGAGGGCTGAACCCGACCGGTTACAATAATGGAGATGATGTTTAACTGGCTGCTGCTGACGGTCGCGGTTGCAGTCGGGTGGGTGGTCGGGCGCTACGGCTACAAAACCCGGCGCAGCGGCAAGGCCATTAATAACGAAGAGTCGGTGCGGGAGCGCCTGCAGTTCCTCTTCACCAACTATTCTGACCAGGCGGTGGAAAACTTCGTCCAGTCCCTGGCCGTTAACCGCGATACCGTAAGCCTTCATTTATCCATCGGCAGCCATTTCCGCAATAAAGGCGAGACCGACCGGGCCATCCTGATTCACCAGAACCTGCTGGCGCGGCCGGAGTTACCGCCCCGTTTCACGCCTCAGGTCACCATGGCGCTGGCCCTGGATTACCTGCACGCGGGGTTGCTTGACCGGGCCGAGGCGCTGTTCCAGCAGCTGATGGGGGATCGGGAGTACGGTCGGCAGGCCTCACACCAACTGATTGAGCTCTACCAGCAGCAAAAAGAGTGGGAAAAAGCCGCCCAGGTGGCTGAAACGCTGACCCGCTCTGACTCTGACCCGGCAATGCTCAAGACGCTGGCCTATATCACCTGTGAGCTGTCCGAGTCGGCGTTGAAGAAAGACGATCGCTGGGGTGCCCGGAAACTTGCCAAAGAAGCACTCGGTTACGATCGCTCCTGTGTCCGTGCGACCCTGTTATTGATGACACTGCAGGTGCGCCAGGGGAATTACCGCGATGCGGGGAACCAGGGATTCAGGGTCTTCGAACAGAACCCGGAATTTGGCCCGGAAGCCGTTGACCGGCTGATGAAGCTGGCACGGGAGCACGGCGATGTGGGGCTCCTGGCCAAGAGGCTGGGCAAACTGTACGAGCAATATCCGGGCACCAGTTTGCTGCTGGCGCTGGTAGAATCTGTGGAGCGCGCATCCGGACGCCCGGCCGCTCTCAACCTGCTCCGTCAGGAGCTGGAAATCCGGCCTTCGGTAAGAGGGCTGCTTCGGCTGGTTGAGATGGCGGGATATGAGAAGGGTATGACCACTGACGAAGGCCGCCTGGTCAGCAGGATAGGGCACCTTATCCTGGCCAACCGTCCCATTTACCGTTGCGTGAGCTGCGGCTTCTCCGGCCAGCAACTGCACTGGTTGTGCCCGAGTTGTAAACAGTGGGAAACGGTGCGCCCGATCCAGGGTGTCGAAGCGGAATAACCCACGTCAAATTTATATCACCAGGAACCATACCGTGCCGAATCCCAACGACCCGAAAATTATCGTAGCCCTTGATTTTCCCTCTGCCGGGCCCGCTCTGGCACTGGCCGACCAGCTCGACCCGGCCCGGTGCCGGCTCAAGGTGGGCAAGGAGCTGTTCACCCGCTCCGGGCCGGAACTGGTCAAGAGCTTGCACAAACGTGGCTTCGATATCTTTCTGGACCTCAAGTTTCACGATATCCCCAACACCACCTCCGCTGCCGTGGCCGCTGCGGCGGATCTCGGAGTCTGGATGGTGAATGTCCACGCATCGGGCGGCGAGAAGATGATGGTGGCCTGCCGCGAGCGCCTGGAGGCCTTTGGTGCCGAGCGCCCGTTGCTGATCGCGGTAACGGTGCTGACCAGCATGACGGATGCCGATCTGGTGGCCCTGGGTATTAACGCATCGGCCGAGGCCCAGGTATCCCGCCTGGCGGCACTCACCAGGCAGAGTGGTCTGGATGGCGTTGTCTGCTCCGCCCTGGAAGCACCCCGCCTGAAGTCGGAACTCGGTGCCGGATTCCGGCTCATCACCCCGGGCATTCGTCCCCTGAGTGCGGACAGGGGTGATCAGCAGCGCGTGATGACGCCAGCCGATGCTCTCAAGGCCGGCTCGGATTACCTGGTCATCGGCCGCCCGATTACCCAGGCGCCTGACCCTCTGGCCGCCCTGGAGGCTGTTCACGCTGAGGTGATCTCAGTCTGATTCTCGTTTTGCTGTTCCGTATCCTGCCCTGGCCTTCAATTTTAGAGGGCAGGGCCAGGACACCAGCAGCCATCACCAGAAGTCAAAGCCAGAACGAAAAAAAAGCCCGCTAGTTCAAAGAACCAGCGGGCTTTTGGAATAGTGGCTCCCCGAGCTGGGCTCGAACCAGCGACAAACGGATTAACAGTCCGTTGCTCTACCAACTGAGCTATCGGGGAACATCGTCGTGTGACGAGGCGCGTATATTAAGTTGGCCATACCGCCCCGTCAACCCCTCGAAATAAAATTTTATCCGAGGGCTTTCTGCAAACGCTCTATGGCCTGCTTCAGGTTTTCCATGCTGGTGGCAAAGCTCAGGCGCATATGGCCCGGACAGCCAAACGCGGAGCCTGGCACCAGGGCTACGCCGGCTTCGGTCAGCAGCTTTTCGGCAAACTCGATGTCGGTGCTCACGTCTTCGGCCGCCTCAATGGCGCGGTGAAAACTGGGAAACACGTAAAAGGTGCCGTCGCCGTAGGAGCATTCAACGCCCGGCAGCTTGTTCAGGGCGTCTACCAGCCAGTCATGACGCTCCTTGAAGGCCTTGACCATTTCACCCACGCAGGCCTGATCGCCATCCAGTGCTGCCGCGGCGGCGGCCTGGGAGATGGAGCAGGGGTTGGAGGTGCTCTGGGACTGGATCTTCTTCATTGCACCGATGACTTTCGCCGGCCCGGCCGCGTAGCCGATCCGCCATCCGGTCATGGAGTAGGCCTTGGACACGCCGTTGAGCACGAAGGTCCGGTCATACAGCTCGGGACAGGCGTTCAGAATGTTGCAGAACGGCTTGTTGGTCCACAGGATCGGTTCGTACATGTCGTCGGTTGCGATCATCACCTGCGGGTGTTTTTTCAGCACCGCGGCAATTGCTTCCAGCTCTTCCAGGGAGTACGCCATGCCACTGGGGTTGGAAGGACTGTTGATCACGAACAGGCGGGTACGCTCGGTGATGGCGTTTTCGAGCTGTTCCGGGGTGATCTTGAAGCGGGTCTCAGCGGTGGTGTTGATGATCACCGGTTTGCCTTCAGCGACGAGCACCATGTCCGGGTAAGACACCCAGTAGGGCGCCGGAATGATGACTTCATCACCGTCGTTCAGAATGGCCAGAGCCAGGTTGAAAAAGCTCTGTTTGCCACCACTGCTTACCAGTATCTGGTTAACTTCGTATTCCAGGCCGTTGTCTCGCTTGAACTTCGCAATAATCGCTTTTTTCAGCTCAGGCGTACCGTCAACCGCAGTGTATTTGGTCTTGCCGCTGGCAATAGCCTCAATAGCCGCCTGTTTGATGTGCCCGGGCGTATCGAAGTCTGGTTCGCCGGCGCCCAGGCCAATGATGTCCTGGCCAGCTGCACGGAGTTCCGCGGCTTTGTTGGTGACGGCGAGAGTGGGGGACGGCTTGATAGCCTGTACTCGGCTGGAAAGTTGAAGATCCAAACTTGCGCTCCTTAAAGCTGCGTCTTATGGGCTGCGATCGGCCGGGAGGAAGCCAAGTTTTGCTGGCTGTTTTTTCACCCAGCCGTCGATCGCACAGATGGTATCATGAAGCAGCCTGAACGCTAAATTTCTTGAGGGTGCAATGCACAGTTGTGCTGCGCCCCACTGCCGGAGGTTCTTCGTCCGTTATGACCACCAAGTCTATCAGTGCCAAGCAAGGTGTATTTCGTGTCGACTCCCCCTACCGGCCTGCCGGGGATCAGCCCAAGGCCATTGCCGGGCTGGTGGATGGTATCCAGTCCGGGCTGGCGCACCAGACGCTGCTGGGGGTCACCGGCTCGGGTAAAACCTTTACCATTGCCAATGTGGTGCAGGAGATACAGCGGCCCACCATTGTCATGGCCCATAACAAAACCCTGGCGGCCCAGCTGTACGGAGAGTTCAAGGAATTCTTTCCGGACAATGCAGTCGAGTATTTTGTGTCTTACTACGATTACTATCAGCCGGAAGCCTATGTGCCGTCGTCCGACACCTTTATCGAGAAAGACGCATCCATCAACGAGCATATCGAGCAGATGCGTCTGTCAGCCACCAAGGCGCTGCTGGAGCGACCAGATGCCATTATTGTGGCGACTGTCTCGTCGATCTACGGCCTGGGGGATCCGCAGTCCTATCTCAAGATGATGCTGCATCTGGACCGGGGCGACCAGGTGGACCAGCGCTTCATTCTGCGCCGTCTGGCCGAGCTGCAGTACACCCGTAACGACATCGAGTTTCACCGCGCCAATTATCGGGTACGGGGGGATGTGATTGATGTGTTTCCGGCCGAGTCCGAGAGAGAAGCGGTACGGATTGAGCTGTTTGATGATGAAGTCGAGAACCTGAGCTATTTCGATCCGCTGACGGGTGAGGTGCTCAGGCGGGTGCCCCGGGTAACGATCTACCCCAAATCCCACTATGTGACACCCCGGCAAACGGTACTGGATGCGGTCGACAGAATCCGGGCGGAGCTGGAGGTTCGTCTGCAGCAGCTGCGGGATAACCACAAGCTGGTGGAAGCCCAGCGACTGGAAGAACGCACCCGCTACGATATGGAGATGATGCTGGAACTGGGCTATTGCAACGGCATTGAGAACTACTCCCGCTATCTGTCCGGGCGGACACCGGGTGAGCCGCCACCAACGCTGTTTGATTACCTGCCCGCCAATGCCTTGCTGGTGGTGGATGAGTCGCACGTGACCATTCCTCAGATTGGTGCCATGTACAAGGGTGACCGCTCGCGCAAGGAAACACTGGTGGAATATGGTTTCCGGCTACCCTCGGCGCTGGATAACCGGCCCATGCGGTTTGAGGAGTGGGAGCGGATTGCGCCCCAGATGATTTTTGTATCGGCTACCCCCGGGGTGTATGAGGCGGAGCACGCGGGGCAGGTGGTGGAGCAGGTCGTTCGCCCGACCGGCTTGCTGGACCCGGAGATCGAAGTGCGCCCCGCGTCGACCCAGGTGGATGACCTGCTGTCTGAAATCGGCAAGCGGGTGGCGGTCAGTGAGCGGGTCCTGGTGACCACGCTCACCAAGCGCATGGCCGAGGATCTCACCGACTTTCTGATGGAGCATGACATCCGCGTGCGCTATCTGCACTCGGATATCGATACGGTTGAGCGGGTTGAGATCATCCGGGATCTGCGCCGGGGTGAGTTTGATGTGCTGGTGGGTATTAACCTGCTACGGGAAGGGCTGGATATGCCGGAAGTGTCTCTGGTGGCGATTCTGGACGCGGACAAGGAAGGCTTCCTGCGTTCTGAGCGATCCCTGATCCAGACCATCGGCCGGGCCGCCCGTAACGTCAATGGCAAGGCTATTCTGTACGGTGACAGAATAACCGGATCGATGCAGCGGGCCATTGATGAAACCGGACGTCGTCGGGCCAGGCAGGCAGAGCACAACGAAGCCCATGGCATCACGCCCACTGGCCTGAACAAGAAGATTGCCGACATTATGGAAGGTGCCACCGGAGGCGGCCGTGGCCGGCGCCGGGGTGAGCGGCCGGGAGAACGGGCGGCGGAAGAGGCCGAGAGCTATCGCGCCAAAGTGGGCAGGCGCTCTCCGGACGATGTGCTTAAGGAAGTTGCCCGTCTGGAAGACGAAATGTACAAGGCGGCTGGTGACCTGGATTTTGAGAACGCCGCACGGCTGCGGGATGAGATCTCGGAACTCAGGGAAGCGGCGTTACGGACCGGCTGATCAGCTTCGTTTCGGGCCGACAATTACTGCGGCCTGCAGCGGCTGGTTGCGCCCGTAACGGGAGATCCTGTCGAAAACCCGTCGGTCGATGGGCAGGTATTGCTTGTCGGCCACGGTTTCGCCTTCACTGGTGTCGATCTCGGGATCGTGCAGGTACACGAAGTCCTTATCAATGGCACAGACCGTCACCCAGTGGGGCACGCGACTGCGGTTGAGTTGCCAGGTGCTGATCAGGATGACCGGAATCCGGCCCTGATGCAGGGCAGATTCCAGGGCATCCAGAGTGAGGGGGTCGTGGTGGAGCTCGATCCCGGTTTTCCCCATGTCGTGCAAAAAGCCCTCATGCACGAGTTCCAGAACCCGCTTTTTATCCTCGTTGCGCACGGTGTCCTTGAACAGGGCACCTTCCTGGCTGATCCAGGCACTGGCATGAAAGCCTCGATGCCAGGCCGCAAGGGCCAGGCCGTGGGGGCCGCAGCCGCCATGGCCGGCGAGCATGAAAATGGTGGTGGCTTCGCGCCAGATCCTCAGCTCTTCGAGAGTGCTGACCGGTTGCTGCTCGTCCAGAGTCGCCATTGCCATGATCAGCGCCGACGGCCCGCAGGTAAACTCGGTGGTTTGCGGATAGTAGGGCACCGGAAGGAATTCGTGGCCTGGTTCGTAATAGAGAATGCGCCGTTCAAACCGAAGTGCATCGCCGTGATCTTCATAGTAGTCGCGGTAGGTGCCGAATTGCCGGTAGCCCAGACGCCGGTACAGGGCGATGGCGCCGGGGTTATCGTCGCGGACTTCCAGTCGCATCAGAATCCTGTCGGCTTCGACGGCTTCCTTTTCGGCCTCGCGTATCAGGCCTTCGCCAACGCCCCGGCCCCGGGCCGCCGGGCTGACTGCAATGGAGTAGATGCGTGCCAGCCGGGTGGCCGCGTTCATCAGCACCAGGCAGTAGCCCACCAGCTCACCCTTCTGCTCTGCAATGATCAGCCGGTCCCGGGGCATTTCCAGAAACCGGCGGAAACTGCGCCGGGAGATCCGGTCTTTCGAGAAGCTTCGCTCTTCCAGCTGGACCAGGGCATTCAGATCACCGGATACAGCCTGGCGGAAAGTGACATCGGTCATGGTCGGGCAGATCTCTGAAAGAAACACGGCGGTGCCAAAGGCACTGGCTGACCCTATTATGGTGGACGGATGGCTTCCCGTCCTAGCAGCTTCTGATGCGTAAAAGCACTCATCAACGGGACGTTGTCCGGCCTGAGGATGCCGCGTATTGTTGCGGAATCTGTCCGGCTAACCCTTCAGGGAGGAATGCCGCTTTATGTCCCGATTGCTCATCGTGGTAGATCGTGTCCAGGACTGGTCACCCTACTATCCCAGCGAAGATGTGCTCACCTTTGATCAGTATCTCCAGTTCACCTCGCCGGCCAACAGTCGCGTGCGGGTGATCAACCTGTGCCAGAGTGCCAGATATCTGAGCCGGGGCTATTACTGCTCGTTGCTGGCAGAGGCACGCGGGCACCATGTGGTGCCTTCGGTGATGACGCTCAATGACCTGAGTCGCAAGGGGCTGTTCTCCCTCGAGCTGGAAGAGCTCGACAGCAGTGTGATCCGCTGGCTGCGGGCGTCTGCCTGCGAGATTGATCCGGCCACGGATCATCGTAACGCGACCCATGAGGTGAAGATCCGGACCTATTTTGGTCAGGCTGAGCATCCGGATCTCAAGCCCGTTGCCAGAGCGCTGTTTGAACGCTTCCCGTGCCCGATCCTGGAGGTGGTGTTTCGCCACCGGAAGCAGTGGCAGATCGAATCCATGAAACCTGCCGCGCCCGCGGATCTGGATGAGCATGAGCAGGATCTGTTTGCGGCAGCGCTGGACCGTTTCAGTAGTATGATCTGGCGTAAACCCAGAGCCCGGCGGCATTACCGGTTTGACCTGGCCATGCTGGTCAACCCGGAAGAAACCATGCCGCCCAGTGATGAAGCCGCGCTCAAACACTTTGAGCGGGCCGGCCGGAAACTGGGGATCAATGTGGAGCGCATCACCCGTCGGGACTATATGCGCTTACCGGAATACGATGGCCTGTTTGTGCGAGAGACAACCGCAATCGATCACCATACCTATCGCTTTGCCCGCAAGGCCGAGGCTGAAGGCATGGTCGTGATCGATGACCCGGTCTCTATCCTGCGCTGCACCAACAAGGTGTTTCTGGCTGACTTGTTGAAGAATAACAGGGTGCCCACGCCAAACACCCTGATCCTGTCGAAAGACAAGAAGGACACGGTGCAGCGGGTGGCGGATGAGCTGGGGTACCCGGTGGTGATCAAGATCCCCGACGGCGCGTTTTCCAGGGGCGTGATCAAGGCTCGGGACCAGGCAGAGCTCAGGGCCGGCCTGCGGGACCTGTTCCGGCAATCGGCCCTGGTGCTGGCTCAGGAATACCTCTACACCGATTACGACTGGCGGATAGGTGTGCTGGGGGGGCGGGCCATCTATGCGTGCAAATACATGATGGTCAAGGGCCACTGGCAGATCTACCACCATGGCGGCAGTAAAGTGGAAAGTGGCGGTTTCGAAACCATGCCCACCTACGAGGTGCCGCGCAACGTGATCCAGGCCGCTCTGCATGCGACACGGCTGATCGGTAACGGGCTTTATGGCGTGGATATCAAGCAGGCCGGCAACCGGGTGGCGGTGATCGAAGTCAACGACAACCCCAGTATCGATTCGGGCGTTGAGGACAAGTTTCTGGGCGGCGAGCTGTACACTCTGATCATGCAGGAATTCCTGTCCCGCATGGAAGCAAACCGCCGCCGCTAGATGATTCAGCGAACGGCGGTCCAGACCCGTACGCTGCCAAACCAGGGGTAGGCCTCAAGGGCCGCCTGTACCTGATCGGCGGTCAGACGGGGGTTGTCATGATGTCCGTCCAGAAAAATCTCAATATGAATGTGGTTTTTCAGATAATGCAGGCGCAGGCGGCTCTCGGCAGGCAGCTCTGTGGAGTTACGGATCAGCAGCCGGCGGATATCCTCCCGGCCGGGCAGGTCGGGGTCGGTGGCGTAGGGCGCCCGTGCATCGTTCTCTGCATCGATGTGGAAGGTCACATCCCGCAGGTTCTCTTGCGCCTTGCGCATTTCTGCGATGGCCTTCATGCCGATCTGATGGCCCTCCGATACGCTGATCTCAGGCCGTACCACCAGGTGCAGGTCCAGAAACACATCGTGGCCCATCCGCCGGCTGCGCAAATCGTGGACGTTGCGCACGCCTTCGGTCTCCATGGCGATGACCCTAAGCTCTTCGGTTTCTTCTTCCGACAACCCGGTATCCACCAGCTCTTTCATGCTGTCCCAGGTGAACTTCCAGCCGATGTACATAATGATACCGGCGATCACAACGGCTGCGACGATGTCCATCCAGACATAACCGAGCATGGCTCCCACGGTGGAAAACAACACCACCACTGAGGAGAAAGCATCGGTGCGGCTGTGCCAGGCATTGGCGATAATCAGATCGGAGCGGATGCGGATGCCCACACGGCGGGTATAGCGGTAGATCCACTCCTTGCTGCCCACGGAGACGGCGGCGGCCACCAGGACTGGCCAGCCCGGCACCAGTTGCTCTTCGCCCGAGGTCAGGCGCAGGATGTTCTCCCATGCCAACGCCGCGCCCACAGCGATCAGAAGGCTGCCCAGGAGCATGGTGCCCAGGGTCTCGATGCGCTGGTGGCCATAGGGGTGATTGTCGTCGGGGGCCTTGCGGGAAACCCGCATGATAAAGAGGACTACTGCGTCTGACACGACGTCGGTAAAGGAATGGACGCCATCCACCACCAACGCCTGGGAATGAAAGAGGGTGCCGCCGATGACTTTCAGGATGCCGAGGAACGCATCCAGAACCATGCCGATCAGCGTGACCTTCGAGGCCGCCCGTCTTTCGGCTTCCAGAGGGGCATGGGCAGAGACACCCGGATCACCAGGCTGTTGCATTGATAGACTCCGTACGACTCAGGCATGGGAAGTATAGCGGCTTCCGGTGCCGGAAGGGAAAATGGCTGCGGTATGGGCGGTGGATTTATGCACACCATGACAGAACCGTTACCAACTAGCATTTTAGAACTGAACCCGTCAAACGTTAATTCTGCTTTCATAACTATATGAAAAATAATAAAAAATAAGCTGATCAAAAAATGATCAATTTGTAGATGGGCGCATTTATCAAGGGGTCTGTACGCTTGCCCCGCGATTTTCAACAGAGTTATCCACAGATTCCGTGGAAAAGGTCTGCAAGCTCACATGGGGCGCGGTTTCCGACACACCCGGGGATTTGACGAGCCGGTGTGGAAAACTTTCGGTATACTCGCGCCACCCCGAAAAAGGAGTTTGAATATGTATGGCCTTCTGAGAAACCTGCTCTTCCGGTTGCCTCCGGAGCAGGCCCATGATCTTGCGCTGAGAAGCCTCGATTTCGCGGGCAAAACCGGCATCCTGAACGCGGTGACCAGGCAGCCGGCGCCGTGCCCGGTGAACGTGATGGGCCTGGAATTTCCCAACCCGGTGGGGCTGGCGGCCGGGCTCGACAAGAACGCGGACCATCTTGACGGGTTGGGGGCGCTGGGCTTCGGGTTTATCGAGGTAGGCACGGTAACCCCGCTGCCACAACCGGGTAACCCCAAACCGAGGCTGTTCCGCCTGCCGGAGCATCAGGCCATCATCAACCGGATGGGTTTCAATAATGAAGGGCTCGAGTACCTGATCGCCAATGTTCGTGAGCGGCGCTATCGCGGGGTGCTGGGCATCAATGTGGGCAAGAATAAAGACACCCCCAACGAACACTCCGGGCAGGATTACCGAAAGGGGATCTCGGCGGTTTACCCCTGGGCGGACTACATCACGGTAAACGTATCATCCCCCAATACTCCGGGTTTGAGGGATCTGCAGTTTGGTGACTCGCTTAAACAGCTGCTGGATGAGATCAAGCAGCAACAGCTGGCCTGCGAACAGGAACATGGCCGCTACGTACCGGTAGCGGTCAAGATAGCGCCCGACATGGACGACACCGGCATCCGCTTTGTGGCAGGAGCCTTGAAAGAGGCCGGACTCGACGGGGTGATTGCCACCAACACCACCATCAGTCGCGAGGCGGTGAAAGGCCATGTCCATGAACATGAGGCCGGTGGTCTGAGTGGCGCACCGGTGCGTGAGGCATCGGTCCGGGTCATTGAGGGCTTATATGCCGAACTTGGGAACACACTGCCGATTATCGGGGTTGGCGGTATCAGTGATGCGGACAGCGCGGTGGAAAAAATTCGTGCAGGGGCCAGGCTGGTGCAGGTGTATACCGGGTTTATTTATCGGGGGCCGGCATTGATTCAGGAAGCCGTGGATGCCATCCGGAAAGAAACGGCCTGAGGCCGGAAAGAAGGTGGGCCCGCTTAGCGGGCCCTTGCGGGGAACTCACCCCGTAGCGCTTCTTCGCATGGTACGGGGCGGGAGGCCCCGTTCTGGTTGCTCGGAATTACTGCTCAGATTGTCGTGTTGTACCAGGTTGAATGGAAAAAACAGACCAGGTTAAAACGGGGCTGGCCACGTGCACTGTCAGGTTGTGGTTACGGTGGCCAATCTGTGGATGCCGGAGACGCCGGTCATACCCTCCCAATTGTCTGTGCGGCCTTCTCGCCACCCGCTTAGCCATTCCTGGCGAACTTCCGGTTGTTCAATCGGGCAGCTGTCTTTGGATTTGCCGGAGACGCCGGCGAGGTAGCCCCGCTTGAATGCACGAGCGTACATGTCTCTTTTCTGTCTTTTCATGCCGTTCCTCACTGATGGATTAACAGATCAAGCGTGTACACACCCACAGTGGCCTTGGCGCGGGCACCTCAAGCGGTAACCCGTTATTGCCAGCTCAGGCCAGAGCAGTCAGGATCCTGTTAACGGAAGCTTTCTATCCGGCTTCCGGAACGACGCGTCAACTACAAGGTAAGACGAACATTGAGGGGAAGTACACTACTAATTTCCTCTATGTTTCGCTTTTGTTATAGGTTTATTGCATAGCAATGACAACCGGCTTTGGTGTTTCAGATGTATTACCATGGCTTACCGGAGTTTCCTCTCATCCCAGGAGTTTGTTTTGGCTAAACATGCATTTTTTATCTCTTGTCCGAAGGGCGTTGAATATCTCCTGGCCGATGAACTCGACAGTCTGGGCCTGACGCAGGTGCGTAATTCACCCGCAGGTATCTGGGCTGAGGGCCCCCTGGAGGCCGGTTATCGGGCCTGCCTGTGGTCGCGCCTGGCTAACCGGGTCATCCTCCATATTGCCGAAGTGGACGCGCGCAGCGCCGATGAGCTTTACGAGGGCGTCGTCGCACTGGATTGGCAGGCCCACATTCCGCTGGCGGGCAGCTTCAAGGTGAGTTTTCTGGGGCAGAACGATGAAATCCGCAATACCCAGTTTGGCGCCCAGAAAGTGAAAGACGGCATTGTGGACAGTCTTCGCGGCGTCGGAGTGCCCCGGCCCTCGGTGGACCAGAAAGATCCGGATGTAACCATTTCTGCCCGTCTTAACCGTGGCCGTCTGTCGCTGGGGCTGGACCTGAGCGGTCATAGCCTGCATATGCGCGGGTACCGGACCGAGCAGGGGCTGGCACCGCTTAAGGAGAACCTGGCTGCGGCCTTGCTGATCCGGTCCGGCTGGCCGGAAATCGCGGCGGCGGGCGGTGATTTTGTTGACCCCATGTGTGGTTCCGGCACGCTGCTGATTGAAGCTGCCCTGATGGCGCTCGATATCGCTCCCGGACGCCGTGTTGCCACCTTTGGTTTCGAGAAATGGCCGGGTCACCAGCCCGAGCTCTGGCTTGGCCTCCGCCAGGAAGCCGAGCGCCGGGCTCATGAAGGCCGGCAAAACAGGGTGCCGGTGCTGGCCGGATTTGATCAGGATGCCCGGGTGATCGATGTTGCCCGTAACAACCTCCGCCGTGCCGGGCTTGAGAATGTTGTTGAGGTACACGCCCGGGCCCTGGAAGACTTTGAGCGTGAGCCGCACTGGGCGGGAACCGGCCTGGTGTTGACCAACCCTCCGTACGGCGAGCGTCTGAGCGAGCGAAAGGCGCTGGCAGGGTTGTACCGCACGCTGGGCGAAACGGCATTGCGGGAATTTCCGGGCTGGCGGCTGGCTGTGTTTACCGGAGCGCCGGAGTTTGGCAAGTCGCTGGGGGTTCGCAGCTTCAAGCAGTACAAGTTGTTTAACGCCAGGCTGCCGGCCCAGTTGCTGCTGTTTGAACTCCTGCCGGAAAACGCCCGCACACCGCTGGACCCGGCCGCCCCCGGGCAGCTTATGCCGCGCATTGTGAATGCGGAGCGGGCGGCCATGTTGCGCAACCGGCTGAAGAAAAACCTGAAAACCGTGGGCCAATGGGCGCGCAAACAGAACATTGGCTGCTATCGTCTGTACGACGCTGATATGCCGGAGTACGCACTGGCGATTGATATCTATGAGGGCCGGGTGCACGTCCAGGAGTACCTGGCTCCGAAGTCGGTGGACGAAAAGGCAGCCCGGGAGCGTCTGGCCGAAGCTCTGGCCGTGATCCCGGACGTGCTGGAAGTGGACCCGGAAGACCTGGTGTGCAAGCAGCGCCAGCGCCAGACCGGCACCCGGCAATACGAGAAACAGGCTGCCACCGGCGAATACGTCAATGTGCATGAGCACGGCTGTGTACTGAAGGTGAACCTGAAAGACTACCTGGATACCGGCCTGTTTCTGGACCATCGCCCGGTGCGGTACTGGATTCAGCAAAATGCCCGTGGCAAGCGGTTTCTGAACCTGTTCTGCTATACCGGTGCGGCGACGGTTCATGCTGCCGTGGGTGGCGCCAGCCGCTCGCTGAGTCTGGATATGTCGAAAACGTATGTGGCCTGGGCTCAGGACAATCTTGCACTCAATGGCGCCGATCCGCGCAAACACCGGGTAGAGCAGGTGGATTGCCTGGCCTGGCTGTCGGCCCCTGCAACCGCCGGTGAGATGTTTGATCTGATCTTCATGGACCCCCCGACCTTTTCCAACTCGGCGCGGATGTCGGGTGTGCTGGATATCCAGCGCGATCACGGGGAGATGGTGCGCCAGTGTATGGAGCGCCTTGCCAGCGATGGCCTGCTGATCTTCTCCAACAACTTCCGGAAGTTCCGGCTCGATGACGACCTGGCGGAAGAGTTCGAGGTGACGGACGTTACCGCCAGTACCCTGGACAAGGATTTTCAGCGCAACCAGAAGATCCACCGGTGCTGGCATATCCAGCACCGGCACTGATCACCGGGGCAGGTCAGAACTCGTAGCGCAGGCCGGATGAAAACTGGAAGGTGTTGGCACCGGTTTCCGTGTCTTTGAACAGCTTGCCGCCTTCGAGCACCAGGTAGGTGTTGCTGAACAGTTCAAAATCCAGGCCTGCCACCCAGCTGAAACTGAAGCTGCTGCCCGGGTAGTTGCCGTCGATCTCACGGAACTGGCGGTTGTGGGTTTCTTCGGCATTGGCCAGGGTGGCGTCGCCGCTCAGGTGGGTAAAACCCGCCTGGGCGTATACGTTTCCGAAACTGCCGAGCGGGTAGTGCAGGCCCATGTACCAACTGGCGTAATAGTCCACTGCCAGGGTCAGGTCGTTGGCCACCTCGGCATCCTTAAAACCGCCCCCAAGGCGGATTTCGGCGTGGATAAGGCTGTTCAGATGGCCGCCAATGACCAGGGCCCCCGCCTGGCTCCAGGCGGACTCATTGGAAATCTCGCCGATGGAACGATGTTCGATGGCGGTGGCCAGCAGTCCGACATAGTGTTTGTCGGCGCGGGGCGTTTCCTGAGCCAGACCGCAAACGGGTGTCAGGCACAGCGGGATCAGGCTGGTGCAGAGGAAACGTGAGACGACCTTGTTCATTGTTATCCGGCATCCTGTCTGTAAGAGTGCAGTCGCCCGATTCTGCCTTGTGTAACGCTTTGTTACGCAGACACCGGTCACACTTCCCCGCCTGCAGCGGCCTTACAGGTCGTCCAGAAGGCCCTCTTCCCGGGCCAGCAACAACAGCGCATACACGCCGTTTTCCGGCAGTTGGGGTTCCAGCCCTTCCTCGAACATCAGCTGCCGGCGGCGGTCTTCGAGAGTGACGCTGTCCAGATTGCTGATCAGTTCTGACACCGGCGCGATCTCGAACGGGGCCTCCTGATCGACAGCGCTGAAAATCAGGTCAATCAGGATCTCATCCGGGTCCATACCATCCACAAAAACGGTCTGATCCGGCAGGTCCTGGTGCAGCTCCTGTACCAGCTCCAGCAGGGGTACTCCCTGCTCTTCGAGATACAGCAGGTCAGTATCGCCCAGATCACCGTCGTCGGGCAGCCAGGCTTGCTCGGGCGCGATAACGACGGTCTTCATCTGCCCGTCGGCAAGAGACCAGGCAATGGCGGTCGGAAACAGGGCGTCGTCGGTCTGACAGTATTCAATGTCCAGAAAGCGGGGTATCGACACAGTTTACTCCGTTCACTAAGGGCGGGTGCGCGTAAACACTGGTCGCCAGGCCTGTAGGAGTGCCAGCGGCTTCGTGCCATACTGTTAGCGCCATTATCATGCAATCAGGAAGATCATGGAACACGTTGAATTCAATAATGACTTGATAGAGTTTCTGAACGCATCACCAACGCCCTGGCATGCCGTTGCCAGCATGAAGTCCCGGCTCGATGCTGCGGGTTTCCGGCCGCTTGATGAGCGGGAGCAATGGAGCCTGGAGCAGAATGCCGGGTATTACGTTATCCGCAATGGCTCATCCGTCATAGCGTTTCGTACCGGCTCAGGTGATGTTGTGACGTCTGGGGTGCGGATGGTCGGTGCCCATACTGACAGCCCCTGCCTGAAGGTTAAACCCAACCCTGAAATCCGCCGCAAAGGGTTTTTCCAGCTTGGGGTCGAAGTGTACGGCGGCGTTCTGCTCAATCCCTGGTTTGACCGGGACCTGTCGCTGGCCGGCCGGGTCACCGTGCTTGATAAGGCCGGGGCCGTCAGGGATACCCTGGTGAACTTCCGCAAGCCCGTGGCGATTATCCCGAGCCTGGCCATTCACCTGGACCGGGACGCGAACAGCAACCGTTCGGTGAATGCCCAGACCGACCTGCCACCGGTGATGATGCAGGTCTCTGAGGGCGAGGATACCAGCTTCAGCGACCTGCTCTGTGAGCAGGTTACCCGGGAGTCGGGCCTGGAGGTTGACAAGGTGCTTGGTTATGAGCTGAGTTTCTACGATGCTCAGGGTGCCTCTTATGTCGGTCTTCGGGAGGAGTTTCTGGCGTCGGCACGGCTGGATAACCTGCTGAGCTGCTACATCGGATTACAGGCACTGCTAGAGACATCCGGCGAACAGCCGGCGCTTCTGGTGTGTAACGATCACGAAGAAGTGGGCAGCATGTCGGCCGAAGGTGCCCTGGGGCCCTTCCTTAATTCAGTGCTGGAGCGCTGGTGCGGTGCCGGCAAGGGCAGGGCGATTGCCCGCTCAATGATGATCTCCGCCGATAATGCGCATGGTGTCCACCCCAACTTCATCGACCGGCATGATGAAAATCACGGCCCGATCCTGAATGAAGGCCCGGTCATCAAGATCAACCACAACCAGCGCTACGCCACCAACAGCCGGTCGGCCGCCCTGTATCGCCTGATCAGCGACGAGCTGGGCCTCCCGCACCAGAGCTTTGTGGTGCGCAGTGATATGGGCTGTGGCAGCACCATCGGACCGCTGACCGCCGGTAATCTGGGGGTGACCACTCTGGATATTGGTGTGCCGCAGTTTGCCATGCACTCCATCCGCGAGCTGACCGGTACCCGGGACGGCTACACCCTGTATCGGGTACTGAAAGAGTTCATGCAGCGGGCAGAGGTGGTCTGAGGCAGAAAGTAAAAAGCCGCTGATTGGATCAATCAGCGGCTTTTCAGAAAAACTGGCTCCCCGAGCTGGGCTCGAACCAGCGACAAACGGATTAACAGTCCGTTGCTCTACCAACTGAGCTATCGGGGAACAACATCAACGTGGCGCGCATATTAAGCGCTTTGATCAGGTTCGTCAAGCCTCTGAAATGAAAGGTCAAAATTTGCACAGAAGCAGCAAGGGCCGGTACCACCCGCCGGTGTGGCTGCGTAACGGCCACGTCCAGTCGGTGTGGCCGACGCTGTTCCGCACGGTCACCATGCCCGAGCCGGAAACCGAAGTGATCAGCACGCCGGACCACGATGAGCTGCACCTCGACTGGTACCGTCAGAACAGTAAGCGGGTGGCCATTATTTCACACGGCCTGGAAGGCCACAGTCGCCGGCCCTACGTGCTCGGCATGGCTCGGGCTCTGGTAGCCCAGGGCTGGGATGTGCTGGCCTGGAACTTCCGTTCCTGCGGTGGCGTGATGAACCGCCAGCCCCGGTTTTATCACAGTGGCGCGACGGAAGACCTGCACGCTGTTGTTACCCACGCCCTGGTGCAAGACTATCAGAATGTTTTTCTGACCGGTTTCAGCATGGGCGGAAATCTGAGCCTTCTCTACCTGGGGCAGCAGGGCGAGCAGGTAAACAGTCGCATCAGTGGGGCGATCGTGTACTCGGTTCCGGTAGACCTGGCCGGCAGTGCTGAGGTGCTGGCGCTGCCCAGCCGGCGTATCTATATGCAGCGTTTCCTGAAGGGGTTGCAGGGCAAGATGGAGGACAAGGCCCGGCGTTTTCCGGAGCTTATCGATGTTACCGGTTATCGGGAGATACGCAACTTCGAGCAGTTTGACAACCGTTATACCGCGCCCCTGCATGGTTTCAGAGATGCCGGAGACTATTGGGCCAACTGTTCTGCGCTGCACCGGCTCAAGGACATACGGGTGCCGTCGCTGATGGTGAATGCGGCCGATGATCCCTTTCTTTCGGCCGCCTGCTTTCCGGAAACCAAAGCGCAGCTGGGCTCTTATGTCACTCTGGAAATGCCCCGGTGGGGCGGCCATGTGGGCTTTGTGGAGCACGCCAGAGATGGCTATTACTGGTCAGAACGACGAGCAGTCATGTTTTCAGGAAAAACATTGTAAAAATAATTGGTTATTTATTGTTTTTAATGTTATTCCCAGGTCCGGGCCGGCGCGGGGTCACTGAACAAGCGGTTCGAGCAGGGGCCAGAGATTGTCCAGCAGGTGCGGCTGGGCATCGGCGGTGGGATGGATGTCATCGTCCTGCATCAGGCCCTCCTGATTGTAAATGCCGTCGAGAAAGAACGGAACCAACGGGATGTCATAGCGGTCAGACAACGCCGGGAATACAGAGGCGAACATCCGGGTATAGCGAGAGCCATAATTGGGTGGTATCTGCATTCCCACCAGCAGGGGCCGGGCACCGGCCTGCTGGCTGAGTTCGATCATCTGCGCCAGGTTGGACTCGATAACGTTGGGCGGGAAGCCTCTCAGCCCGTCGTTACCGCCGAGCTCAATCACCACGATGGCCGGTTGGCTCGACTCCAGCAGCCCCGGCAGACGCCGCAGGCCGCCGTCGGTCGTCTCGCCGCTGATGCTGGCGTTGACCACCTGCCAGTCCAGCCCCTGATCGGACAGGCGCTTGCGCAGCAGTTCTACCCAGGCGTCCTCCGACGGGATGCCGTAGGCAGCACTGAGGCTGTCGCCCAGCACCAGCAGGGTGCCGGAACTGGCGGAAACCGGCAGGGTGATGAGCGCGAGGGCGATCAGGATCAGCGAACGGATGAATGCGGTTATCGTATGCATAGCGAATTCGTATACCCTTGAATAATCATGACACTTTCTGAAGCAGATACCGGAGCTACCGTGAACCAGATGACGGATCTCAACAAGACCGAGACCAGGCCAATGTTACGCGTGACCGATCTGACCCACACCGTCAGCCTGGAAGACGATACCTTGATGATCTTGCAGGGGGTCAATCTGGAAATCAATCGCGGAGAGTCGGTTGCGATTGTTGGCCGTTCGGGCTCGGGTAAGACCACCTTACTCGGTCTGCTCGCGGGCCTGGATACCCCCAGCTCTGGTCTGGTGGAGCTGGACGGCTCCGAGATCAGCCGGCTCAGCGAAGACGACAGGGCAAAGCTCCGGGCCCGCCGGGTCGGTTTTGTGTTCCAGTCGTTCCAGTTGCTGCCGGCCCTGAGCGCGCTTGAGAATGTGATGCTGCCACTGGAGCTGGCGGGGATTGATAAGGCAGAAGAAAGGGCGGCCGGGTTGCTGGTCCGGGTAGGGCTGGGAGAGCGTTTACGCCACACCCCCCGGCAACTGTCCGGCGGTGAGCAACAGCGGGTGGCCATCGCCCGTGCTTTCGCCTCAGATCCTGTGGTGCTGTTTGCTGATGAGCCCACCGGCAACCTGGACAACCGTACTGGTCAGGCGGTGTCGGACCTGCTGATGGAGCTCAACCGGGAAAAAGGCACCACCCTGGTGATGGTTACCCATGATGACCGGCTGGCCGCACGTTGCGGGCGTCAGCTTCGGATTGAGGCAGGCGTCCTTACCGAGCCGGCAGCCGGCGCGGAGGTGGCTGGCTGATGGTAGCAACGAAAAAACTGTTGTCCGTGCGCCGGGACTGGCGCGAGCGGGATGTGCGGGTGGTCCTGGTGGCGCTGGTGATTGCCGTTGCCACGGTGGCAACCATTGCCCTGTTTGCCAGCCAGTTGCAGCGCACCCTGGTGTCGTCTGCCAGTTCGTTCCTGGCCGCCGACCGACAGCTGGAGGCGGAAAATGGCCGCCCCGTGCCGGCGGCCTGGCTGGAGCAGGCGCAGGCCCGGGGGCTGAAGACGGGTCAGATGGTGGAGTTCTCCACCATGGTCTTCGGCGAAAAGGGGTTCCAGCTGGTGTCTGTAAAAGCGGTCAGCGATGAATATCCCCTGCGTGGTGAAGTGGAAATCCAGGCCGGCAGCGGTGAAGCCCGGGCAACGGTACGCCATGGCCCCGCTAAAGGAGAAGTCTGGATCAATCCCCGCCTGCTGCGTTTACTGGAGCTGAAGCTTGGCGATACGCTGGAGGTGGGTAACCTTGAGCTGAAGGTAACACGCCTGTTGTTGCGAGAGCCGGACGGCGGCTTCCGGCTCTCGTCGCTGGCACCGCGGGTAATGATGCATGCGCAGGATGTACCCGCTACCGGGGTTGTTCAGGAAGGGAGCCGGGTCGAGTACGTCTATCTGTTTGCGGGCCCCGAAGCGGCCCTGGAAAACTATTACCGGTGGCTGGAGCCGCAACTGGAGCCCAGCCATGAATGGGAGGGCGTGAAGGACGGGGAGACCTTCTCCCGGTCGCTTGCGCGGGCCGAGCGGTTTTTGCTGCTGGGTGGCAGTCTGGCTGTTCTGCTGGCGGCGGTGGCCGTCGCCGTGGCCGCCCGCCAGTATGCGTTGTCGCAACGGGATACCGTGGCCCTGTTGAAGACGCTGGGGCTTCCGGGGCAGAGCATAAGCCGCCTCTATCTGCGTCGGCTCGCGCTCTGGGGATGTGTGGGGGTGGTTGGCGGTCTCATGCTGGCGTTACCGCTGTTCGGGCTGCTGGCCTCGATGCTTGGTCGGGTGCTGGAACGCCCCGTTGATCTCTATCTTGATCCCGCCGCGCTGGTGCCGGCCCTGCTGACCGCCCTGGTGTCGCTGTTTGCCTTTGCTTACCCGCCGGTGAGGCGCTTGCGCTCAGTGCCCGCCATGAGGGTGCTGCGTTCCCAGCCGGGTGAAACCGGGCGGGAGGCGTTACCGGATCTGATCATTGCCGTGCTGGCTATTTTCGGACTGGTCTGGCTCTATGCCGGAGAGCTGGCGCTGGTGGCCTCGCTGCTGGGCGGCCTGGTGCTTCTGCTGGTGGTGCTGGCACTGGTTGGCTGGGGAATGGTTTCCCTGCTGCACCGGGTGCGAGGTGGCGGTAATGCCTGGCGTCTCGCCCTGGCGGGGCTGTACCGGCATCGGCAGGCGAGCCTGGCGCAGATGGCGGTCTTTGCCATGACCCTGATGCTGGCCGCGACGCTGGTATTGGTGCGCTCCTCGCTGCTCGACGACTGGCAGGCCCAGTTGCCGGATGATGCCCCGAACCATTTCCTGATCAACATCGCGCCGGACGCCGTGGCCGGGATCGAGGCCTATTGGGCCGATCAGGGGGCGCCGGTTGAAGCACTCTACCCGATGGTGCGCGGCCGGCTGACGGGCCTGAACGGATTGCCGGTGCGGGAGGCAGTCAGCAAGGATCAGCGGGTCAGCGCGCTGAACCGGGAACTTAACCTCACGTGGATGAGTGAGTTGCCGGAGGACAACCGCATTGTCGAGGGCCAGTGGTTTGCCCCCGGTGCCCGTGAAGGCGTCTCGGTAGAGGCAGAGCTGGCGGAGCGTCTGGGGCTCAGGCTGGGCGACCGGCTCACTTTTACCATCGGAGCTGACACCGTCACGGAGCCTGTGGTGAGCATTCGTACGGTACAGTGGGACAGCATGAGGCCCAATTTCTACATTGCCTTTCCTCCGGATGGCGGGCTCACCAATATGCCGGCTACCTGGATTACCAGTTTTCATCTGGAGGCCGCCGGGAAATTGGCACTGAACGAGTTTTCGCGACGCTTCCCCACTGTTTCGGTGCTGGAAATAGATCATATCATCGAGCGCATTCAGGACATCGTAAGACAGGTGACGCAGGCGATCGAGGCGATTCTGGCCCTGATCCTGGCGGCGGCTCTGGTGGTGATGGCCGCGGTGGTCAGCGCCACGTTGCGGGATCGCCAGCGTGAAGGCGCTTTGCTGCGGACACTGGGTGGGCAACAGGCGTTACTGGTGTGCAGTACGATGCTGGAGTTTGCGTTGCTGGGTTTTTTTGCCGGTGTGCTGGGCGTGCTGGCCGCCGAGGCAGCCGTTTATGCGCTGCAGGTGAAGATGTTTGAAGGGACATTCCGCTGGCACTGGCAGACCATGTTGCCGGTGCCGTTACTCAGCGCGGGTCTGCTCGCGTTGTTCGGGCGCTGGCAGTTGCGCCCGGTGCTGAGTGTCTCTCCCATGTTGTTGCTGCGCCGCCTGGAGTGAGGCGGCGGGTGGGATTTAGCGGTAGTTGGAGAGAATGGTATCGAGTTCGCCATTGTCCCGGATACGGCCCAGTTCCTGGTTGAAGGCCTGCGCAAACTCCTGCCAGTCGGGACGGAGCATCAGGCGGAACCCGTACTGGCTGATGGAGCGGCGGGAACTGCGAAATTCGTGGGCCACACCTTCGTTGCGCAGAATCCACTGGCCTACCAGCCGATCGGCCAGGGCGGCGTCAAAACGCTCGCCGTGGCGCAGAAAACGAAACATGTCCCGGTCCCGTGAGACGTCAAAGCGCTTGATCTGCTGGTTTTCGAAGTAGGGCGCCAGCGAGGGGTACAGGTAGCCCAGGTGGGTAACCACGGTTTTTCCAAACAGATCGCTGGGCTCGTTGAAGTCGAGGGACGAGTTGACCGGGAAGAAAAACACTTCCTCGACATTCACGACCGGATCGCTAAACAGGAATTTCCCGGCTTCTTCTGTCCATTCGATGGCTCGTGAGGTGCCGTCGATATAGCCGTCGATGAGCATCTGGTCGACCCGCTTGCGGGGAACTTTCCGGGGTTCAACGCGATAGCCAAGACGCGGGACGATCAGTTTGACCACATCCCACATGATGCCCGAAGGCTCATCGCTGTCGACGATAAGGTACGGCGGGTAGCCGTTGGGTGAAACGTTAAAATAGAAAACGTCCTGAGAGGATTCATTGCCATGGGCGGCCGTTGAAAAACAGCCCATGGCAATCAGGCTCAGGAACACACCGAGACTGGTGCCCTTGATCTGTCTGATTAGCTTGATCATTACAAAAAACCCGGGTGGAAGTGGCCGATGCTTGGAACATGCACTTAACCGGCCAACTCCCTGCCAGCGCGCTTGCAGAATATTACCGTTTTATTTGGTCATTTCAATGACTTTGCGCGCTCTTTCAGGACCAGGCCCGGCGCAGCACGCCGATGGCATGGTCAAAAGTGACCTCTCTCGGGTTGAACATCATGCAGCCGTCATCCAGCGCCTGGCGGGCGATTGCCTCAAGCTGGGTCTCCAGAACCTTGCCGGTTTCCTTAAGGGTGCGGGGCAGTTCGCAATGCTTGTGCAGCGCATCCCGCAGTTTGCGGATGGCAGAAATGCTGGCTTCGGCACGGCGTGAGGCCGGGGTAGCGGAATAGACCTCAGGCCCTTCCAGATACAGCAACAGCTCGCTCAGCGGCTCCCGGATACTCTCCAGGTTGAACTCCAGCACGTAGGGCAGGTACAGGCTCATGCACAGGCCGTGGGGCAGGTGGCAGATCGCCCCCGTCGCGTGCCCGAGCGCGTGCACAAGGCCGACCATGGAATTGGAGAAGGCGATCCCGGCCATGGCCGAGGCCTGGGCGAGCTCAAGGCGGCCATGTTCGTCTTTCGGGTTGTTCATGACCGTGAGCAGATTCTGGCTGATCTTCTTGATGGCGGAGGTCGCGTAGGCGTCACTCAGCGGATTCTTGGCCAGGCAGGTAAAGGCTTCGATGGCGTGAGTCATGGCGTCCATCGCCGTGGCCGCGGTGATATGCGGCGGCAGGGTCAGCGTCATCCGTGGGTCGATGATGGCGGCATTGGGCAGCAGGAACGACGAGGTGAACGGAAGTTTTACGCCCTTCTTTTCATCGCTGATGACGGCCACAGACGTCACTTCAGACCCGGTCCCGGCGGTGGTCGGAATCACGAAGAAGGGTTTGAGGGGCCGCTTGAGAATGCCCGCGCCACTGAACCGGCTGAGGTCGGTACCACCCTCAGAGACCAGAATATTCACCGCCTTGCCGGTGTCGATGGCAGAACCGCCGCCAATGGCGATGATGGAGTCGCATTTTTCCTTGTTGTAGACCTCCGCAATGGTACTGACCACTGTGGTGGATGAGTCCGGCGGTACATCATCATAGATGGTGACGATCTCCAGCCCGCTGTCCTCGCAGGCTGCGATCACGGTCTCCAGCAGCCCTGCGGCCCGCACCCCTTTGTCGGTGATAATCATCGGCCGTTTGGCGGCCAGGCCGGTAAGCTCAAACGGAATGTGCTCAAGGGCCGCTTTACCGGCAATGACTTTTACCGGGCAGAAGAACTCGTAGTATTTGTTGGTCATTATGCTCTCGCTGTCTCGACAGAGTGGGTGGCAACCCGAAGATAGATGCGCATGGCACTCATCAGCTTTTCCGGCAGGCGCAGATCGGCCGGATATTCCTTGACCGCTCGCCGCGCCACCACCTTGGGCAGAATGAAGGCTTCCAGACGGTTGAGTACCCGGGTGATGCGGATGGCATAACTGATATCGCCGTCCACCAGCAACCGGTCGTTGGCAAAGGCGACCGACGTTTTTTCCTGAAACGAAAGCACCAGGAAAGCGTGGGCCATGTGCTTGAACTGGATGGACAGGTCTACCTTGCGGGGCGGGCGGTTACCATGGAAACGCATTTTTCCGGCTCCGGTGTGTTCGATCACCAGGGTTGGCCCGTTAGGCATTACCTGCAACTCAAACAGGAAACCCTCGGGCAGGGCGCGCATCTCTTCCCGGGTGGTTTCGTCTACCTCACTGAGGGCCTGAAGCGCACGGCCCATCACCTGGAACATCAGCTCCACGTAATGCCGCCGGGCCTGAAGCTTCATCGGTTGGATTCGCTTGACGGGCATGATGGTTTTCCGCTCATTGTTGGTTTACCCGATTTTTAGAGTTATTGCTCTAGAAGTCAATGTATTCATTGACAGCGATCCGGCGTCAGACTGGCAAACGTCAGCTATAAAAAAACCGGAGAAAATTCTCCGGTTTATAGCGGATTACGGTAATTGCTGGCCGGTCAGTTAGCCAGGTCAGCAAGTTTGCGTCTGGCTTCCTCTCCCACGTTGCCACCGGCCTCGGCGGCGGTTGAGTAATACTGAATGGCCTCATTGGTCTGGCCTTGCTGGCGGGCAATGTCCCCAAGCCGCAGGTAGGCAATGGAGGTGGGTACCACCTGATTGGCCCGCTCCAGGTGGTCCCGGGCTTTGCTCAGGTTATTCAGAGACAGCTCGTTGAGCCCCGTATAGAGCTGGTACTCGAACATTTCGGGGTAGAGAGAGACAGCCTTGTCGAAGTCTGCCTGTGCTTTTTCCGGCTGTTCCTGTGCCTGGTAGATACGGCCGCGCAGGGCGTAGAACATGGCTTCGCGGGGTTCTGCCCGGATCGCCTGGTTAATGGACGACAGGGCGGCGGCATAGTCTTCCTCAGATGCCTGCTTCAGGGCCTTGTCGTGGGCATCATAGGCAGGCTGTAGCGCCTTGATCTTCGCGATTCTGCGTTGATAGACGTCTCGCCCCCGGTAACCGCCGCCCCCGATTTCCTGTACCAGCCGCTGGTTTTCCCGCACCCGTTTGGACGACGGCGGGTGGGTAGCCAGCAGACCATTCAGCCAGCCGCTCTCCTGGCCCTGGGAAAGCTCCAGAAACAGCTCCTGCAGCTCCACTGCGGCCTGGGGGTTGTAACCGGCCTCTTTCATATAGCGGATGCCATAGGCATCAGACTCCAGTTCGTCACCCTGACTGTACTGGGCCAGAGCTACCTGAGCGCCGACCGCAGCGCCGCCCATGATCAGGCTACCCCATTCGTTGTCCGAAACCGCAAAACCGATGCCTGCCATTCCAGCGCTGAGCAGCATGCCTTGCTGCATGCGCTGGACACTGTGCCGGGCGGCAGCATGAACGATTTCGTGGCCGAGTACCGAAGCCAGTTGAGCTTCGTCATCCAGCCTTACCAGCAGACCCCGGTTGATGGCAATTTTGCCCCCGGGCAGAGCCCAGGCGTTGGGCACGCTGTTGTTCAGAACCACAAAATCGTAGGGGAGGTCTGGCCGGTCGCTGACACGCGCCAGCTTCATGCCCACCTCCCGCACGTAAACCGTCAGCTCCGGGTCAATGTAAAACTGACCACCCTGGGTTTGCTGGGTAGGGGTGTATTGTTCAGCCCCCAACGCCAGTTCCTGGCTTTCGGGTATCAGCGAGAGTTGTTTCTTGCCGGTGACCGGGTTAACGGCGCAGCCGGCGAGTGTCAGTAGCAACAAAAACAGCGCGCTCAGGCGAGGCAGGTATCCGGAAATCACATTCGTGCTCCTTGAAAGTTCCAGATTAACGATCTTCACAGCATAGTCAGCAATCGGATTCTGTGTTGATGAAAAAACGGTATGCCTGTGATCCTTATACACGCCGGAAGTGGCCCGGCGCATGGCCTTGACGTATCATAACAGTTCATTGCCCATCCACCCTACCTGGACCGGATTCACCCTCAACCCATGATTCATTACCTGGATTATCTGGCTCTGCTCTGGTTTATGATCTGCTGGGGAGGCTACACCTGGTATTCCCGCAATCGTGCAGATAGCCGTCCTTGTCTGTCGAATACCCTGGACCTGTATCGTGAAGACTGGATGCGGGTGATGCTCAAACGTGAAAACCGGATCTCTGATGCTTCCGTCGTGGGCAATCTGGAACGCAACGGCGCGTTCTTTGCCTCCAGTTGCCTGCTGATCCTCGCCGGTATCATAACCGCCCTGGGTTATACCAGCGAGGCGCTGGAAGTCTTTGCCACCATGCCCTTTGGCGGCAAGCTCAGCCGGGAGGTGTGGGAGCTGAGGCTGGTGGTGCTGATGGCGGTGTTCGTGTACGCATTTTTCAAGTTCAGCTGGGCGATGCGCATGTACAACTTTGTGGCGGTGATGATTGGCAGCGCGCCCATGCCTGACGACCCGAAAACCAGCCCTGCCGCCCGAGCCGCCTTTGCCCGAAGTGCTGGCGCAATCTGCAACCAGGCCGGCGACACCTTTAACCTGGGGCTGCGCTCCTATTATTATGCTCTGGCCATCGTGGCCTGGTTTATTCATCCCGTGGCTCTTATGGCCTCATCCACTCTGGTGGTTTACGTGCTGTACCAGCGGGAGTTCAACTCGACGGCACTTGAGGCCCTCCGGGCCGGCAAAGTGTTTGATGAAGTGCTTCCTTCGGGTACCCCGGACGAGACCCACACCAAAAGCTGACCTTCAGGATTGCCTTGAATGAATAACGAAACCCGAGTCGACCGGGTTAACCGGTTTGTTAACACGTTAAACCAGGCCCGCGAGCTTGGCTTGACCGCAACGGAAGCGGGTCAGGGGTATCTGGTGATGGAATTGCCCTACAGCGACAGGATCATTGGCAACCCCGATACCGGTGTGATCCACGGTGGCGCCATTACCACGCTGATGGATACCGCGAGTGGTTCAGTGATGATCTGTGCACTGGATGAGTTCGAGCTTTGCCCGACGCTGGACCTGCGGGTTGACTACATGCGCCCCGCAGAGCCGGAAAAACCTGTATTTGCCAGAGCCGAAGCCTACCGGGTTACCAGGAACATCATTTTTACCCGCTGCGAAGCCTATCAGGAAGGCGGTGAGACCATCGCCAACTGCGTGGGTACCTTTATGCGTATTGGCAAGGAGGCGACCCCCAAGAGCTACCGCGACCTGATCACCGGAGATGATCAATGACCAGCCCGGACATTCTCAGCCACACCCGGGAGACCGGTGATTTCACCAGGATGCTTGAAGCCGTACCTTACGCAAAGTGGGTCGGGCTGCAATGCGAGCGTTTTGGCGACGACCTGATCTTCCGCCTGCCCAGAAAGGACGAAAATCTTGGCAATCCGATCTTGCCTGCGATCCATGGCGGCGTGATCGGCGGCTTTATGGAGCTGTCGGCAGCCATCTATCTGATGATGTCCCAGGACACCTTCCGGATACCCCGGATTGTCGACTTCTCGCTGGATTACCTCCGGGCCGGCCTGAACCGAGAAACCTACGCCGAATGCCACCTTACCCGCCAGGGCAACCGCGTGGCGAACGTCATGGTCACTGCCTGGCAAAAGTCCCGCGCCCAGCCCATCGCCACCGCACGGGCCCATTTCCTGCTCGAAGACTGATTTTGCCTCCGGGCCGGGGTTGAAATGCCCCGGCCGAACCCCATTTCTGAACTCATCCCGATCTGTAGTGATAATTCAGGAGAAAAATCCCGCCATGACGGTAGAAACCAGTAAACAGACCCTTGGATTCCAGACCGAAGTAAAGCAATTGCTTCATCTGATGATCCACTCACTGTACTCGAACAAAGAGATCTTCCTTCGTGAGCTTATTTCCAACGCGTCAGACGCTGAAGACAAACTGCGCTTCGCGGCCCTGAAAGATGACAAACTGTACGAAGGCGATCCCGAACTGAAAATCCGGATCGATTACGACAAGGAAGCAGGCACCATCACCATTGCGGATAATGGCATTGGTATGAATCGTGAGGATGTGGTGGCCAATCTGGGCACCATCGCCCGTTCCGGTACGGCCGAGTTTATCCAGCAGCTGTCCGGTGATGAGAAGAAGGACAGCAAGCTGATCGGCCAGTTCGGGGTGGGTTTCTACTCGGCTTTTATTGTCGCAGACCGGGTAGATGTGTTCACCCGTAAAGCGGGTGACGCTGAAGAAAACGGCGTGCACTGGGAGTCCGCCGGCGACGGCGAGTTTACCATTCAGTCGGTTAACCGCCCCCAGCGCGGTACCGAGATCGTCCTGCACCTGAAAGCCGGGGATAAAGAATTTGCCGATGGCTGGAAGCTGCGCAGCCTGGTCAAGAAGTATTCCGACCATATTTCCTTCCCCGTGGTGATGAAAGCGGAATCCGGCGAGGACGACAAGCAGGACACGCTGGAAACCGTCAACGATGCCACGGCTCTGTGGACGCTGCCCCGGGCCGAGGTAAAAGACGAGGAATACAAGGAGTTCTACAAACATATTGCCCACGACTTTGAGGACCCGCTCACCTGGTCTCATAACAAGGTGGAAGGCAAGCTGGACTACACCAGCCTGTTGTACATCCCCAGCCGTGCGCCGTTTGATCTGTACAACCGGGAAGCGCCCCGTGGCCTGAAGCTCTATGTCCAGCGGGTCTTTATCATGGACGACGCCGAGCAGTTCCTGCCGCTGTATCTGCGCTTTACCAAGGGCGTGATCGACTCCAACGACCTGTCTCTGAACGTGTCCCGCGAGATTCTGCAGAACGACAGCACGGTGGACAGTATCCGGACCGCCATGACCAAGCGGGTACTGGACATGCTGTCCAGGCTGGCGAAGAAAGAAGGTGACGAGTACCAGGGTTTCTGGGATGAGTTTGGTGCGGTACTGAAAGAAGGCCCGGCGGAGGACTTTAGCAATCGCGAGAAAATCGCCAGCCTGCTGCGCTTTGCCTCTACCCACTCCGGCGAGTCAACCCAGAACGTGTCTCTGGATGACTACATCGGCCGGATGAAAGAGGGCCAGAGCAAGATCTACTACATCACGGGCGACAGTTTTGCCGCCGCCAAGAGCAGTCCGCACCTGGAGGTCTTCCGCAAGAAAGGCATTGAAGTACTCATCCTGTCGGACCGCATTGACGAGTGGATGATGGGTTACCTGACCGAGTACGCCGGCAAGCAGTTCCAGGATGTTGCTCGCGGTGATCTTGACCTCGGCGAGGTAGAAACCGAAGAAGATAAAAAGCATCAGGAAGAAGCTGCCATAGAACACAAGGACCTGCTGGAACGGATCAGGACGGTGCTGGCTGATCAGGTGCAGGAAGTCCGTATCACCAACCGGCTGACCGACTCCCCGGCATGCCTGGTGGTAGGGCAGTTTGATATGGGCGCACAGATGAAGAAGATCATGGAGGCTGCCGGTCAGCAGGTTCCGGACAGCAAGCCGATCTTTGAAATCAACGTGGACCATCCGCTGGTGCAGCGTCTGGAACGTGAGCAGGGCGAGGACCGCTTTGGCGAACTGGCCAACGTGCTGTTCGATCAGGCCACCCTGGCCAGTGGCGAGCAATTGAAGGACCCGGGGGCTTACGTCAGCCGGCTCAATCGCCTGTTACTGGAGCTGGCGGACTGACCGCCGGGTAACCCTCCGCGGCAGAGAACGGCCGCCGCAGACTGAAAAGGCAGATGGGTAACCATCTGCCTTTTTTATTGATTTCTAGTTTTCGATTAATAAAAGCTTTTAAATTGTTTTTCTTAATCAATTATCTCTAGTTGATGGGATTGGGTTATCGTTCTCTTGTCAGCCAAAACGAGAGAGTTGTGCGATGTCAGTGATAGCGAACGTGAGCCAAAGACAGTGGAGCGAACTGCTCAGAATTCTGGTGGATTACAGCCGTGACTTCGCAATCGCCCAATAGTGCTTGTAGTACAGACACAAGTCTGCCCATGAAACAGGAGAAAATGATGTCCGAGAATATTTCTGGTGGTAAGTGCCCGGTCATGCACGGCGGTAGCACAGCACATTCACAGGATAATACCGACTGGTGGCCCGAGGCCCTCAACCTCGACATTCTGCACCAGCACGACAGCAAGACCAACCCCATGGGTGCAGACTTCAGCTATCGGGAAGAAGTCAGAAAGCTGGACGTAGCCGCTCTGAAGAAAGATCTCCACGACCTGATGACGGACAGTCAGGACTGGTGGCCGGCCGACTGGGGCCACTACGGCGGATTGATGATCCGGATGGCCTGGCACTCTGCAGGTACCTACCGCCTGGCCGACGGCCGGGGTGGCGGGGCTTCCGGCAGCCAGCGCTTTGCGCCGCTGAACTCATGGCCGGACAACGTCAGCCTGGATAAGGCGCGCCGTCTGCTGTGGCCGATCAAGAAAAAGTACGGCAACAAACTGAGCTGGGCAGACCTGATGATCCTGGCCGGTACCGTGGCTTATGAATCCATGGGGCTGCCGTCCTACGGCTTCTCTTTCGGACGTGAAGACGTCTGGCATCCCGAGAAAGACATCTACTGGGGCGATGAAAAAGAATGGCTGGCACCGTCGGACAGCCGTTACGGCGACCTGGAAAAACCCGACACCATGGAAAACCCGCTGGCCTCGGTACAGATGGGCCTGATCTACGTGAACCCGGAAGGGGTGAACGGTAACCCTGACCCCCTGAAGACCGCCGGGCACATGCGGGAAACCTTTGCCCGGATGGCAATGAATGACGAAGAAACCGCTGCCCTGACTGCTGGTGGCCATACTGTTGGTAAAACCCATGGTAATGGTGATGCGTCTGTACTGGGCGCCGAGCCTGAGGCCGCAGCCGTTGAAGAGCAGGGCCTGGGCTGGTCCAACCCGAACATGAATGGCCAGGCTTCCCGGGTGGTAACCTCAGGCCTTGAAGGTGCCTGGACAACCCACCCGACCCGGTTCGACATGGGCTTCTTCGAGATGCTGTTCGGCCACGACTGGGAGCTTACCAAGAGCCCGGCGGGTGCCTGGCAGTGGGAGCCGGTAGACATCAGGGAGGAAGACAAACCCCTGGATGCCTCTGATCCTACCCGTCGTCATAACCCGATGATGACAGACGCGGATATGGCACTGAAAATGGACCCGGCGTACCGTGCGATCTGCGAGAAATTCATGGCTGATCCGGACTATTTCCGGGATTGCTTCGCCCGGGCGTGGTTCAAGCTGACTCACCGGGATCTCGGGCCCAAGAGCCGTTATATCGGCCCCGAAGTACCGGCAGAAGACCTGGTCTGGCAAGATCCGGTTCCGGCCGGTAATGCCGGGTACTGCGAAGAAGTTGTGAAAGCCAGAATCGAGGCCGCCGGCCTGAGCATCAGCGAGATGGTGAGTACCGCCTGGGACAGCGCCCGTACCTACCGCGGCTCCGACATGCGCGGTGGCGCAAACGGCGCCCGTATCCGCCTTGCACCCCAGAAAGACTGGGAAGGCAACGAGCCGGAGCGCCTGAGCAAGGTGCTGAAGGTGTACGAGCAGATCTCAGCAGAGACCGGCGCCAGTATCGCAGATGTGATTGTCCTTGGCGGTAGCGTGGCAATTGAGCAGGCCGCACGTGCTGCCGGCCACGATGTGCGGGTACCGTTTGTAAAAGGTCGGGGCGACGCGACCGATGAGATGACCGATGCGGAATCCTTCGCCCCGCTGGAGCCACTGGCTGACGGCTTCCGTAACTGGCAGAAGAAGGACTACCTGGTCAAGCCAGAAGAGCTGTTGCTGGACCGCGCACAGCTGATGGGGCTGACCGCCGTTGAGATGACCGTGCTGATCGGTGGTATGCGGGTGCTGGGGGCCAACTACGGTGGTACCCGACACGGAGTATTCACCGACCGGGAAGGCCAGCTCACCAATGACTTCTTTGTCAACCTGACCGATATGGCATACCGCTGGGTACCTGCGGGCGATGGTGTCTACGAGATCCGCGACCGCAAGACCGGTACCGTACGCTGGACGGCGAGCCGCATTGATCTGGTGTTTGGCGCCAACTCCATCCTGCGTTCCTACGCGGAGCTGTATGCCCAGGACGACAACCAGGAGAAGTTCGTCAAAGACTTCATCGCCGCCTGGACCAAGGTGATGAACGCTGACCGGTTTGACGTACAGGCGTAAGCGCTCCGTCGTCCGGTAACCTCAGCCGGGCATTCCGAGTTTCGGAATGCCCGGCTATCAACTTGTCTGTGAATTCCTTAAAATCCGCTCCGCGTTATTATCGATCAGCTCTTTGAGCTGACCTGTCCCCTGGCTGGAGCTTACATGCGAATCATCCTCGCCCCGATGGAAGGGCTGGTAGACGCACCTATCCGCGAAACCCTGACTGAGGTTGGTGGTATCGACAGCAGTGTCACCGAGTTTATCCGGGTGACCCAGGGCATGCTGCCGCCCAGGATTTTCTATAAGTACGCTCCCGAACTTTTCAATAATGCCCGTACCCGGGCCGGGACGCCGGTGGCTGTGCAGTTGCTGGGCTCCGATCCGGACATGATGGGCCGTCATGGCGCCCGGGCCGCCGAGCTTGGTGCCGGGCAGGTGGATATCAATTTTGGCTGTCCCGCCAAAACGGTGAATCGCCACCAGGGCGGGTGTGTGCTGATGCGGCAGCCGGAACAGATGTACGCCATCACGGCCGCGGTGCGTAACGCGGTCCCGCAAGGTGTGTTGGTCACCGCCAAAATGCGCCTCGGCTACGACGACCGTAGCATGGCGGTGGCCTGTGGCCAGGCGCTGGCCGCGGCGGGTGCCGGGGAAATAGTGATTCATGCCCGCAGCAAGGTGGACGGTTACAAACCACCTGCCTACTGGGAAGAGATTGCCCGGGTGCGGGAAGCCGTTACCAGTTGCCATATTATCGCCAATGGTGAAATCTGGACCGTGGAGGATTACTGGCGGTGCCGGGAAGTCTCCGGGTGCGATGATGTGATGATCGGCCGGGGGCTAATCGCCCGGCCGGACCTGGCCCTTCAGATCAAGGCTTCGCAACGGGGAGAGTCTGTGGCCCCGATGACCTGGCCCGAAGCCGTTGTGCTTGTGCAGGCGTACGCGGCTGCGTTACAGACGCGGCTGGAAGACAAATACATCACCGGTCGCATCAAGCAGTGGCTGAACTACCTGCGGACCGGCTTTGCCGAAGCCGAAGCACTGTGGCCCCAGGCTCGTAAAATCCGCGACCTTGCCCCCATGCTGGCCTTCCTGAATACCAAATTGGCCCCGAATCACCTGACGCCTGTCCGCAAGAGTGCGTAGCCTGTCATAAGTCGCAACTTACACAGGCTGAGGGGAATGCCCGATGAATGCACCAGTGAGAGGGCTCCGCAAGGGTGCCCGGCCCGGTTACCGCAGTGCCACGCCGCCGGATGTCATGCCCGTGGTGCGTGCTCCGGACTTTGAACTCCCGGATGACCTGCCGCGGTACTGGTGGGACAACGACCCGGTCAAGACGCTGTTGCTGGGCGCACTTTCCGCAAGCTTTCCGCCCGGAGAAAGATTCTTCATCGACTCGGTCCGCTACTATCAGGACCAGATCACCGACCCCGAACTGAAAAAAGCGGTTCGGGCATTTATCGGGCAGGAAGCCCACCACTCAAAAGAACATCAGCAGATGAACGGCTTTCTGGACCAGCGTGGCCTCGGCCTTAAGCGCCTGGAGCGGGAAGTGCAGTGGTTTATGGACCGGATGCGCAAACACTTTACTCCTGAGCGTCAGCTGGCCCACACCGTCGCGGTTGAACATTTTACCGCGCTGATGGCGGAGGAGTTTCTGCTCAAGTACGACGCGCTGGAGAAGATGGACCCCCGGATGGCACCAGTGTGGGCCTGGCACGCCATTGAAGAGTCCGAACACAAGGCGGTGGCGTTTGATGTCTACAAGAGCGTCGGCGGCAGTGAGTTTACCCGGATCACCGAGATGATGTTTGTGAGTGTGATCTTTCCGTTTTTCAGCACCCTGCACCTGGTTCAGCTGATGAAGGAAGACGGCCAGCTGGGTAACCTGAAATCATGGGCCGGGGCGCTCAATTACATGTGGGGCAAACCGGGCGTATTTCGAAAGCTGATTCCGTCTTACCTGAAGTACTACAGTCCCCGTTTCCACCCCTGGAACCAGGATGCCCGGCATCTGGTTGAAAAGGCTAAGAAGCGCTGGCTGCCAGAGTCGCTTCGAGGTTAAGCAGGGCCTTTTTGCGCTCCAGCCCCCAACGGTAGCCGCCAAGGCCTCCATCCGAACGCACAATGCGGTGGCAGGGAACCGCGACCGCGAGGTGGTTGGCGCCACAGGCATTGGCGACAGCCCGCACTGCGTCGGCTTTTCCCAGCTTTTGGGCCAGCTCACGATAAGTCAGGGTGGTTCCGACGGGTATCTGCCGGAGCGCACGCCAGACCTCTAGCTGAAACGCTGTGCCTTGCATCGCCAGAGGCAGTTCTAACGGGCCGATGGGAGCGTCGATAAAGGTTCGGACAGTGTCCAGCGTGGCAAGTGCATCGCACGGCGCCGGTTTAAGGAGGTTGCCGGGAAAGCGCCCCATCAGGGCATTGAGCACGGCGTCATGGCTGTCGCCGAGCTCGATGGCGTAAACACTATCCTCAGACCAGGCAACACCCACCAGGCCGAGCAAGCAGGGGGCGATGCCGTAACGGTACATGGCGGATCAGCCTTCCAGTATCTTGCGCATGTTATAGCGCAGAAATTGCGCCCCGCGAACCGTGACTTTCTGCTCGTCGGTCACCTCAAAGCCGTGACGCTCAAAGAAAGGCCGCGCCACCACGCTTGATTCGGTGGTTAACTCCCGGATGCCCAGGGCGATCAGTTGTTTTTCTGCCTCGTGATACAGGGTGGACGCGATGCCGCGGCGTGCATAGTTGGGAGCGGTAAACACCAGATCAATGGTACCGTCCTTGTCGTACGAGATAAATCCGGCCAATTGCTCATCTTCTTCGGCCACCAGGGTTTCCAGCAAGTCGAGGCGGTTGCGCCAGACATCCAGATGAGGTGTACGAGAGGCCCAGGCATAGCGTTGGGTCTCATCATAGGCACCCGCCGTCAGCTCGTGCACTGACTCGGTAAACAGCCGTACGACCGGGCTGAGGTCCTGAATCTGGTATTTTCGAATCGTGATCGAGGTGAGTGTCTTTTTCATATCAGCTCAATATGCACCTAGGTAGGTAAGCGGGCTCGCGCCGTTTCATGCTATATCCGCAGCATACCGGGAACCGCAGGAAAATCCAGTTCTGCCCGGCCTGTGAATTATTCTGGCACAAGTTTCTTGACCGGATTGTGCTGCCGATATAACATTTAAAAAATATACATGTTATTAATCGTAGAGAGGATCTGAGCATGGCATGGTCATTCAAAAAACTGTTCGGTAAAGAGGGTGCAGAGTCTGAGGCCACTCCGGCAGAGAAGGCAGAGCAGTCCAGGGGCGGGGAAGTCCAGCAGCAGGAACCGGTCAAAGGCGGGCACAGCGAAGGCCCGTGCTGCGGTTCCTGTTCCTGATCAGGGTGGCAAGATAAAAAAGGCCCGGCAATCCAGAGGATTGCCGGGCCTTTTTTATTGCTCGCTGGCAGTCTGCGTTAGCCGCACTTGCTGTCGCCGCAGGACAGGCAGGTAGCGCAACCGTCCATCACGATGACCGCCTTGGTGGTGCACTTGGCGCACATGCTGGCGTTTGCCGGGTAGTCGCTGGCGGTGTCGTCATTAGTGGCTTTGTTTTGGCTGGCCTCGAATTCGGCGCGCTTTTCAGCCAGGATGCGCTTGGTGGTTTCGCTCAGCTCATCGTTTTCGAGCAGGCCGATGGCTTTCAGGTGTTTCTCGATCACGGCACCGATCTCGGCCACCAGAGACGGCATGAAGACGCCACCTTTCTTGAAGTAGCCGCCGTTGGGGTCGTAAACGCTGCGCAACTCTTCCACCAGGAAGGTAACGTCGCCACCTTTACGGAAAACCGCAGAAATAACACGGGTGAGGGCAATAACCCACTGGAAATGTTCCATCGACTTGGAGTTGATGAACACTTCATAGGGTTGCCGGCTTTCGTGGTCGGTCCCCTCGTTGAGCAGGATGTCATTAATGGTGATATACATCGCATGCTCAGCGATTGGCGGCTTGATCTTGTAGGTGGTACCCAACAGAAAGTCCGGCCGTTCGATGTTTTCGTTCATCTGGATCGGCTTGACTTCAGCCTTTGCCGCTAGCTGCTCATTCTGGGTGTCGGCATCGGCTTTCCTGACCCGGTAGCCGACAATCTTGTTGCTGATTTTCACTGTCATCTTCTTGATCCTGTCTGTCGATTCCCGGATTAATATTTACCGTAGGTGCCTTCTTTGAGGGCTTCGAAAAGGTTGGCGGCGGTGTGAACCTCGCCATCGTACTCGACCTCTTCGTTTCCGCGCAGTGTCACTTTGCTGCCGTCATCCAGGGTGAACTCGTACAGAGTATTCTCGAGATCTTTCTCTTTTACCAGTACGCCCTGGAAGGCTTCAGGGTTGAAGCGGAAGGTGGTGCATCCCTTCAGGCCCATATCGTAGGCGTACAGATAGATGCCTTTGAAGTCCTGGTAGGCGAAGTCCTGGGGCACGTTGGCCGTTTTCGAAATCGAAGAGTCTACCCACTTCTGCGCGGCGGCCTGGATGTCCACGTGCTGCTTGGGCGTTACGTCGTCAGACGTTGAGAAGTAAGGAGGCAGCTTTTGCTCTTCCGCATCGGAAAACGGCATGGCCCCGGGATTGACCAGATGGCGGTAAGCCAGCAGCTCAAAGCTGAAAACGTCCACTTTTTCCTTGGTCTTGCGACCCTCGCGGATGATGTTCCGGGCGTAGTGGTGCGAGAAGCTCGGCTCGATACCGTTACTGGCGTTATTGGCCAGCGACAGGCTGATGGTGCCGGTCGGAGCAATGGAGGTATGGTGGGTAAACCGGCCCCCTTTTTCTGCCAGCGCCTCGACCAGGCCCGGCTCTACGTTGGCAATCTGCTGCATGTAGCGGCTGTATCTGGCGTGCAGCACCTTGCCTTTGAGCTTGTCGCCGACCTTGTGGCCGTCTTTGGCCAGATCCGGACACTTGCTCATCATCTTCGGAGTAATCACGAACTCGTCTTCCATGATCGGCGCCGGGCCTTTCTCTTCGGCAAGGGCCAGGGACTGGCGCCAGCCTTCGACGGCCATCTCACGCACCACGTCTTCGGTGAAACTTACCGACTCGGCAGACCCGTACGACATGCGCAGCATCGCCAGGGTTGAGCCCAGGCCGAGGATGCCCATCCCGTGCCGACGCTTGTAGGTGATTTCGTGACGCTGTTCGGCCAGAGGCAGGCCGTTGATCTCGACCACGTTATCCAGCATACGGGTGAAAGTAGCCACCACTTTGCGGTACTTTTCATAGTTGAAACTGGCCTTGTCGGTGAACGGGTAGTCGACAAACTTGGTCAGATTAACCGAGCCCAACAGGCAGCTGCCGTAGGGAGGCAGGGGCTGCTCACCGCAGGGGTTGGTGGCACGGATGTCTTCGCAGAACCAGTTGTTGTTCATCTGGTTGACCTTGTCGATCAGGATAAAGCCGGGCTCTGCGTAGTCGTAGGTACTGGTCATGATGGTATCCCAGATAAACTGGGCTTTGACCGTCTTGTAAATACGGCAGGCAACCTGGCCCTCATCGTTGACCACGTAGCTGTCCTGAACCGGGAAGTCACGGTACAGGAACCGGCTGCGGTCGTTCAGGTCCAGCCCTTCTTCTTCCACTTCTTTGGTCGTCACGGGGAAAGACAGGTGCCAGTCATCGCCGTTACGGACAGCTTCGATGAAGTCTTCCGTGATCAGCAGAGACAGGTTGAACTGACGCAGACGGCCATCTTCCCGTTTGGCCTGGATAAACTCGATGACATCCGGGTGGTGAACATCAAAGGTAGCCATCTGGGCGCCACGCCGACCGCCGGCAGAAGACACGGTAAAGCACATGCGGTCAAAGATATCCATAAATGACAACGGGCCGGAGGTGGTGGCACCGGCCCCGGCCACATAGGCACCCCGGGGGCGCAGGGTGGAGAACTCATACCCGATACCACAGCCGGCTTTGAGGGTGAGGCCGGCCTCGTGGTTCTTTTCGAGAATATCGTTCATGGAGTCGCGAATGCTGCCAGAGACGGTACAGTTAATCGTCGAGGTGGCCGGCTTGTGCGCTTCGGCACCGGCGTTGGAGGTAATACGCCCGGCCGGAATGGCTCCGTTCTGAAGTGCCCACAGAAACTCTTTCATGTACTTGTCGCGGACGTTCTTTTTTTCGACTTCGGCAAGGGCACGGGCCACGCGTTCATAGGTTGCGTTGATGTCCCTGTCTACCGGTTCTCCGGTCTTGGTTCTGAGCTGGTATTTGCTGCTCCAGATGTCCAGCGAAGCTTCCTGCATCGGAATCGTCGTGATTACTGCCTGTGCCTTAGCGTTCATTGCCACCCTCGGTATGCTGTCTGTCTTGGCTTTAGCCCTACATATGGGCCTATTTTGGATGAAGTATAACAGTATATTGTGTTCTTTGAAGAAGGCATCGACTATTGGGGCGTCGCTGCCCGGTAAAAAAAACAATGAAAAAGGGCTTGAAAATCTGCCAGCCCGCGTGAGCCTTGCGTTTGCGACACCTACTACATGTAGTGCCTGGAAAGTGACCTGTGGCACAATTCTGAGCACAAAAAAAAAGCGGGGCAGGGCCCCGCTTTACCAGTCAGGTGTGCCGATGCTGCTAGCCCAGAAGCAGACTGTCGTCGTCGACTTCCAGGCCCCGCTGCTGCTCGAACAGGCCCAACAGATCCTTGACCTCCAGACCTTCCCGGTCCTGGCCAGCGATATCGAAGACCACCTGGCCCTGGTGCAGCATCACGGTGCGGGTGCCAACCTCCAGCGCTTGCTTCATGCTATGGGTTACCATCAGCGCCGTGAGTTTCTGTTCATCGATAATCTGTTCGGTCAGTTTCAGAACAAAGGCTGCCGTTTTCGGGTCCAGGGCCGCCGTGTGTTCATCAAGCAACAGAATGCTGGAGGGAGTCAGGCTGGCCATCAGCAGGCTCACTGCCTGGCGCTGGCCACCGGAGAGCAGGCCCATCTTGTCGCCAAGACGGTTCTCCAGGCCCAGACTCAGCGACGACAGGCTTTCCCGGAAACGGCCCAGGTACTGCTTTTTAACCGCCGAGCTCAGGCCGCGGCGCTGCCCTCGCTTGATCGCCAGCGACAGGTTTTCCTCAATGGAGAGATTTTCACAGGTCCCGGCCAGGGGGTCCTGGAATACCCGGGCTACCCGGGCGGCCCGTTTATGGGTGGGTAGCCGGCTGACATCCTGGTTGTCGACGATGATCTGGCCGCTATCGACCATCACTTCACCCGCAAGGGCGTTGAGGAAGGTTGATTTACCGGCGCCGTTACTGCCGATAACGGTGACAAACTCACCCTGGTTTACCGTCAGGCTCATGCCTCGCAGGGCAGGATTCTCCAGTGGAGTGCCCTTGCCGAAGGTGAGCCGCAGATCGGTTGCACTGATCATAGTGTCTCTCCTCAGGCTTTTTTGCTGGTGAAGCGGCTGGTGAGCCGGGTGCGTACACCCGGCAAGACGATTGCCAGTGTTACCAGTACCGCGGTAATCAGGTTAAGGTCCTGTGCCTTCAGGCCAAGAATGTCAGCATTCAGAGCAAAGGCGATGGCAAGACGATAGATGATGGCTCCAACCACACAGGCCAGCAGTGCCCGGACCACGGTAGACGGAGTGATCACGGCCTCGCCACCGATCAGTGAGGCCAGGCCAATCACGATGACGCCAACGCCCATGGTGACATCCGCAGCCCCCTGGCTTTGCGCAAACAGGGCCCCGGCCAGGCCCACCAGACCATTAGAGAGAGCCACCCCAAGAATAATCATGCCGCCGGTAGCGATACCCTGGGCCCGGGCCATGCGGGGGTTCGCACCGGTAGCGCGCATCGCCAGGCCGGTTTCCGATTTCATGAAGCGCCAGAGCAGGATCAGTGACACAGCCACCACGATAGCAAAAAGCAGTACCGGAACCTGGTGGAAAGACAGGCCAAGGTCATACCAGGGCGTCAGCACGGTTTCTTCGGTGAGCAGGGCGATATTGGGCCGGCCCATGATGCGCAGGTTGACTGAGTAGAGCGCCGTCATGGTCAGGATTGACGCCAGCAGGTTCAGGATATTCAGTTTTACGTTGAGAATGGCAGTGACTGCGCCGGCGCCCATCCCGGCAAGGACTGCGCAGCCGGTGGCCAGCCAGGGATTCCAGCCTTCGAGCAGTAACACCGCGGCCACGGCGGCGCCGAGAGGAAAACTGCCATCCACCGTCAGGTCGGGAAAATCCAGGACCCGGAATGAGATATAGATACCAAAGGCAACCAGGCCGTAAATCAGGCCGGTTTCAAGAGCGCCGTAAAAAGCTATTTCGCTGAGCATGGGTATAGATTCACTGTGAAAGAAAACGGGCGGGCCCTTGTGGGGTCCGCCCGCGTTGGTCAGGCGTTACTTGTCGCTGTTAACGACTTTGACGGCTTCCTGGATGAGATCTTCGGGCAGGGTAATGCCCATCCGCTCACCCGCTTCCGGGTTTACGTAGAGGTCCAGCTCATCCATGGTTTCTACCGGCATGTCGGCGGTTGTTGCACCCTCCAGCACCCGCGCAACCATGGCGCCGGTCTGGCGGCCGTGGTTATAGTAGTTAAAGCCCAGAGCTGCCACCGCACCGCGCTCTACCGTTGCGGTATCCGCGGCCAGGACCGGAAGCTTCGAGCGTTCGCCCACAGAAATCACGGCTTCGGCAGCGCTGATGACAGTGTTATCTGTGGTCAGGTAGATGACATCGGCCTTGCCGACCAGCGAGCGGGCAGCACCGAGCACTTCAGATGTCTTGGTGGCAGCGCCTTTCACCAGCTGCAGGCCACGGGCGGCCAGCCGCTCTTCGAGCAGCTCGACCAGCGCAGCGGCATTCGCTTCGCCGGGGTTAAAGACGGTACCGATGCGCGTGGCATCCGGTAACAGGCGCTGGATCAGGTCCAGATGCCGTTCAATCGGCACCATGTCGCTGACGCCGGTGATGTTGGCTCCCGGGGCTTCCCAGCTTTTAACCAGCTTGGCGGCAACCGGATCGGTGACTGCAGAGAAAATCACCGGAATTTCTTTGGCTGCCGCTGCAACAGTCTGTGCCGAAGGCGTTGCGATCGCGACGATCACGTCGGGTTTTTCACCGACAAACTTGCGGGCAATCTGGGCTGCAATGGCGGAGTTACCCTGGGCACTTTCATGCATCACACGCAGGTTTTCACCTACCCGGTAACCGCGTTCTGCGAGTTCATCGACAACACCCTGATAAGCGGAATCAAGGGCCGGGTGTTCAACAATCTGGGTAATGGCAACTACACGAGTTTGTTCTGCCTGAACCAGGCTTGCAGCGGCGAGCAGAGACGCGCCGATGAGGGTACGCAGACTTTTCTTGGCCATATGCCGATCTCCGGGTCTGTTGCAGGATCCCCCATGGAGCGGGGGAAAAATACCAAAGCCCGGAAGTTTACCACAGGCTTATGGGGTTCGGGGTAGGGATTCTGCGCATCTTTGTCCGGGTTTGTTTTTCAATCCTCTGAAATGTGGATAATTTTGCCTTGATCACGTTTTGGCTCAGACAGGTATGGTGAAATGGATCACTGGCATCGTACGGTCTGAACAGACCAGAATAATAACCACAACTAAAATTATAAAGACAAACACAGGAACGTACATGAACACAACAACGAAGCTTCCCCTTGATATGGTGTATCACAGGGAGTCGACAATGGCCGACTCCCTATATATGACTCAACCCATTGGCGACGGCAAAGTAGTTCAGTACACCTGGGGCAGAGCTGTCGATGAGGCGCGGCGGGTAGCGTCTTACCTGAAGTCCCTGAACCTCCCGGCCAGGAGCCGGATTGGTCTGATCTCCAAGAACTGTGCGCACTGGATTATGACCGACTGGGCCATCTGGATGGCCGGTCATATTTCCGTTCCGCTATATCCCACCCTGAACGCCACGACCGTTAGTTACGTTCTGGATCATGCCGGGTGCGAGGTTCTGTTTGTTGGCAAACTGGACGACTGGGAGTTGATGAAGCCCGGCGTGCCCGGGACGGTTCGCTGCATTTCCTACCCTCTGAGCCCGCCGAATGATTTTGAGACCTGGGACGAGATTGTCGCGAAGTATCCACCCCTTGAGGGCAGGACCGACCGCGACCCCGAAGAGCTCGCTACCATCGTTTATACCTCCGGCAGCACCGGGTTGCCGAAAGGCGTCATGCTGAGCTTCAACAACATGGCCTTTGCCGCTGCCGGGGGCATCGAAACCCTGAAGGTGGGGCCCAGTGAGCGGATGATTTCCTACCTGCCACTGGCGCATGTGTTCGAGCGTACCTTCGTTGAACTCGGCTCGCTGTATGCCGGCTTCGAATTGTACTTTGCCGAATCGCTGGACACCTTTGTTCAGGACCTGCAGCGGGCCCGGCCGACTCTTTTCCTTTCCGTGCCGCGGCTGTGGGTGAAATTCCAGCACGGTGTGCTTCAGAAAGTACCCAAGCAAAAACTCGACCGTTTGCTCAGGGTCCCGGTACTCAACAGGCTGGTCAAGAAGAAGGTGCTCAAGGGCCTGGGGCTGGACAAGGTCAAGCTTGCGGGCTCCGGTTCTGCTCCCCTGTCCCACGATGTGCTCGACTGGTATCGCAACCTCGGCCTTGAGCTGCTCGAAGGCTACGGCATGTCTGAAAACTTTGCCTATTCACACATGAACAAGCCAGGCCGTACCCGTACCGGTTACGTCGGAGAGCCTGCGCCGGGCGTGGAGGTGAAAATCAGCGAGATTGGAGAAGTGCTGGTGAAAAGCCCGGCGACCATGATGGGCTACTACAAGGACGAAGAGAAAACCCGGGAAGCCTTTACGGAAGACGGTTTTCTGCGAACCGGTGACAAGGGTGAAATCGATGAGATGGGCCGTCTGAAACTGACCGGTCGGATCAAGGAAATCTTCAAGACCAGCAAGGGCAAGTACATTGCTCCGGCACCGATCGAAAACCGGCTGATGGCCCACGGTGCGATCGAGATGGTCTGCGTTTCCGGTGCCAATCAGACCCAGCCCCATGCGCTGGTGATGCTGGGCGAGGAAATTCGTCCGAAAATGGCAGATGAAGCGTTTCGTAAAGAGATCGAAGCGAGCTTCGCCCAGCTGATTACCGACGTGAATAAAACGGTAGATCCCCACGAGCAACTGGCATTCATTACCGTCATTAACGATGAGTGGTCGATTGAGAACAGCTTCCTGACGCCGACGCTGAAGCTCAAACGCAATATGGTGGAGGAAGCCTATCAGTCCAAGGTTGACAGCTGGTACGCCCGGAAACAACCGGTGATCTGGCAGTAGCCTGTTACTGTTTCAGGGATCAAAAACCCGGCCCCGGAGCCGGGTTTTTTGTGTGCACAGCAACTCAGGCAATGGCCCGGGAGTTGGAAATCGAGCGGCTCATCAGGATGATCGGGATGATGCCTGCCAGCACAATGATCAGGGCCGGCAGAGCGCTGTGGTAGAGCTGTTCATCGGAGGCAAACTGGTACACATAGGTGGCCAGGGTCTCATAGTTGAACGGGCGAAGGATCAGCGTGGCCGGCAACTCTTTCATGCAATCCACGAACACCACCAGAGCGGCGGTAAAGAGCGTACCCCGGAGCATGGGCAAGTGGACTTTTACCAGGGTGCGGCCGGGGCTTTGGCCCAGGGAGCGCGACGCCATGTCCATGCTGGGCGTAACCTTTTGCAGGGCGCTTTCAACGCTCCCGGCGGATACGGCCAGAAAGCGCACGGTATAGGCGAAAATCAGCGCAAACACCGAGCCGCTCAGCAACAGGCCGGTACTGATCCCCAGGTACTCTCGCATCCAGCTATCCAGCCAGTTATCAAACCCTGCCAGAGGCACGATCACACCGACTGCCAGAACCGCACCGGGCATGGCGTAACCCAGGGATGACAAGCGCATAAGGACCTGCATGCCGCGAGTGTTATGGAGCCGGCGGCTGTAGGCGAGGGTTACCCCGATCACCAGGGTGGCCAGGGCGGCCGTACCCGACAGAAACAGGCTGTTAAAGGTGTTACGCAAGAAACTGGGGTTCCAGCTGACATCAAAATATTCCCAGGCGTAATAGCTCAGAGTGACGCCGGGGATGACAAAGCCCAGAATCAGTGGCAGCGCGCACACCACCAGACAGACCATCTGCCGGGGAACGGACAGACTGAACCGGTGCAGAGGCTCGCGATTGTCCCGGGCCGCGTATTGCTGTTGCCGGCGGCGGGAGTATCGTTCGAGGGTGACCAGCAACACCACAAACATCAGCATGGTGGTGGCAATCTGGGCGGCACCTCCGAGATTGCCGAGGTTCATCCAGGTGTCGAACAACCCCGCGGTAAGGGTCTGCACGGCAAAGAAATCCACGGTACCAAAATCGTTCAGGGTTTCCATCAGGGCCAGTGACAGACCCACGGCAATCGCCGGGCGGGCGATCGGCAGCACAACCTTGAAGAAGGTTTTAAGGGCCGAGTGTCCCAGGCTGCGGCTGACTGCAAACAGCGAGGGCGACTGCTCAAGAAACGCCGCCCGGGCCAACAGATACACATAGGGATAGAGCACCAGGCCGATCATCAGGGTGGCTCCGCCCAGGCTCCGGATCTCCGGAAACCAGTAATCCGCTGCACTGTTCCAGCCAAACAGTTCCCGGAGGGCAATCTGCACCGGTCCGGCGTAGTCCAGCAGGCTGGTGTACACATAGGCAATCACGTAGGCCGGGACTGCAAAGGGAAGCATCAGGGCCCATTCAAAGAATTTCCGGCCCGGAAACTCGCACATGGTGACCGCCCAGGCGGTGGCCAGCCCGATGACTAACGTAAGTGCCGCGACACCGAGCATCAGCTTGATGGTGGTCGTCAGGTAACGGGGCAGGGTGGTGCTGACAAGGTGAGGCCAGATGTTTTCTTCCGGAAAAAAGGCCAGTACCAGCACTGAGAATACCGGCAGAGCGACAATGGCGGTGGTGATCAGAGCGCTGATCAGCCAGCGCCTGGAGGTTCGTTTGGCCAGCAAAGGTGGTGAGAACCCCGGGTTAGTGCTGGTAACGACCTCTGTCATGGGAATTCTGTGTCCGATGTGATGGGTGGGAAAAGAGGGCGATTATAGAGGCTGCAGGAGGAGGCGGGAAGGGCGTACCGGAAAGGCCCGGTACGCCCGCGTGGCAGGAAGGCGCTAATCAGCCGTCGTAGTCCACGATATCCACGAGTTTGACCGCGGCGTTCCGGTGGTTGGCAATTTCCTGCAATGACAGGTCATCCGGGTTGATTTCACCCCAGGAGGCTACCAGACCGCTGGGCTGGATATCCGGGTTGGCCGGGAACTCGGTATTGGCCTCGGCATAGATGCGCTGGGCCGATGGCGAAGACAGGAACTCCATCAGTCTGATGGCGTTGTCCTTGTTGGGCGCACTTTTGGTCAGGGAGATGCCGCTGATGTTTACGTGGGTACCACGGCCTTCAGCGTTCGGGAACACAAGACTGACCTTCTCGGCGGTGGCGCGCTGATTCTCGTCCTTCAGCATGTTGCCGTAGTAGTAGCTGTTGCCGATAGAAACGTCGCATACACCTTCAGCAATGGCCTTGATCTGGTCCCGGTCACCGCCCTGTGGTTTACGCGCCAGGTTTGCCTTCAGGCCTTCAAGCCACTCCTGTGTTGCGCTTTCACCGTGGTGGGCAATCATGGAAGAAATCAGGGCGATGTTATACGGGTGCTTGCCACTGCGGGTACAGATCCGGCCCTGCCATTTATCGTCTGCCAGATCTTCGTAGGTGCTGATCTCGCCAGGCTCAACCCGCTCTTTGGAGGTGAAAATCAGCCGCCCGCGGGTGGTCAGGGCGAACCATTTGCCATCGGGGTGGCGCAGGTTTTCCGGAATGTTCCGGTTCAGTGTTTCGGATTCGACACCGGCAACCAGATCTTTCTCGACTAGTTCGTTGATCCGGGAAATATCAACCGTCATTACCACATCGGCGGGGCTGTTCCGGCCCTCACGCTCAAGACGCTCGGCCAGGCCCTGGCGGGAAAACACCACGTTGGTTTTGATGCCGGTTTCGTCGGTAAAGGCGTTGAGCAGAGGCTCCAGAAGATAGGCCTGGCGGTAGGAATAAATGTTTACCTCGCCATCGGCAGACGCGGCCAGGGGAGTTGCAGCAAGCGCCATGGCAGCGATGGCGGTCAGTTTCATTCGCATGAGTCGTCCCTTATCTCTTATGTGTGGTACAGGTGGTGTAGTTCTTAATGAGATACAAACTGCAACCATTCTCATTGCTAATGAGGTTCAGGTCAACCGCCCCTTAGAGGTATCTCAAAACGGCAGAGTGTCGAACAGTGCGTAGATAAAAAATGCCGGCGGACGATAATGGTCGGAGCGACACAAGGAAGGTTGTTAGTCATGAAATTCTCCGTCATTGCCGCCGGGGGTACCCGGCTTGTTTTCCTGCTCCTGGTGCTGGCTTTGTCTGGCTGTGCCAGTTATTACACGCATTACGCGATCTTCCCGGCAGAGAACTCAGCCGGCGAAAGCCGGCAGGTGCGAGTGTTCTGGGATACTGCGGAGTATCCGGGCTGGTGGCTGTTCTCCGATAAATCCACCACCATGAAAGTTGAAACCCAGTGCAGTGAACGGGTATGGCGGCTGGCAGATGACAGCCATGACCGGGCGGCGGACTGTGGTGAGGGCATCCGTGCCTGTTCTGACCCGGCACGTGACACATTGCCCGGCACCGGAGAGCGGGCACCGGCGGACTTCGCCTGTCTGTCGGTTTCATCCCCTGAGGGTGCGCAACGCATCAGTGAGCTGGACGGACAGTTTTCGCTTCTGGTTTCCTGTGCGCCCGCCCGGCGAACACTGGACCGGGCGGGTGAGACCGTCAACATGGATTACCTGCGTCCCTCAGCGGTGGCGTATACCGTGTTTGCGCGCCGGGTTGCCCGGGGATCGTTGAGTGCGAGGCTGCCGGCGTTTGATCTTTCGGTGTGTAAGGAGGGTTGAGAAAACAGATGTCATGAGACCGGAATCACGCCGATACAGTTTGTTTCATAAAGATAAACAGCGTTACTGGCAGTAGAGGTATCGTGGCCGTTAGCGACCAAGCTAGAGTGGTGGCTTTTTGCCAAATTGAAAGAATATAAAGCGGTGTAAATGCGTGGGCCGAGGTGTATGGCGGGTGTAACCCAAAAGAAAATAATGGTTCAGGACCTTGAGATCGGCATGTTTGTGTCGGATCTTGATCGTCCGTGGCACCAGACACCGTTTCCTGTCCAGGGCTTCTATATTCGTTCCCAGAGCGATGTCCGGGCGCTGCTTTCCCATTGCAAATGGGTAAAGATCGACGTTGCCGAAACCCGCGGCAGCCTTGAAACCGACGGCGGTAATATCCGGGTGTTCGGTCGCCGGGCGTCAGGTCGGGGCAGCGGACGGGAGAAGCTGCAGTTGCCCCCGCTAAGTATCCGGGAGCCGGTGCAGCATCAGGTTGTTACGCCGCTGAAAAAGGAAATCAGGGTTTCGCGACAGCTGCTCCGGGATGGCGAAAAGGCCCTCGAGGCTGTTTATCAGCAAATGAGATCCGGCGGGGCGCCGGATATACGCCCCGTTACCGAACTCACCCGAAAGATGGTGGCCAGCGTGGTGCGCCAGCCCAGCGCTCTGTTGCTGCTCAGCCGCACCCGCCAGTACGACGACTTCCTGTACCAGCACGCATTGAATACCGCCGTATGGGCGCTGGTCTGTGGTCGTCAGCTGGGCCTCAACGAAGGCCTGCTTAACCACCTTGCTATCGGGTGCCTGCTGACCCAGGTCGGCAAGACTGCTTTGCCAAAAGACCTGGTGGAGCGTGAGCAGCAGCTCTCCTCAGACGAATTTGCTGTTTACCGGACCTACGTCGACCGCGGTATAGAAGCTCTTGGGGCTTCCGATTTGTCCGGCGCGGTGCTTTCCGTTGTTCAGTATCACCGGGAGCGTCATAACGGTTCCGGGTTCCCCCGGGGTGTTCGGGGCGAAAAGATTCCTCTGCTGGCAAAGGTTGCCGGAATTGCTGAGTTTTTCGAGTCGCTGATTACGCCGAGGGTTGAGGGTAACTCGCTCACCCCGGCCAAAGCGGTTTCCCTGCTGTATGAAATGCGGAATATCGAATTTCAGGAAGATCTGGTTGAGCACTTTATCCAGGCCATCGGGGTATACCCCACGGGCAGTCTTGTGGAGTTGTCCGACGGGCAGCGGGGCATTGTCATTTCCCATGAGCCCGAACGCCGGTTGTGGCCGAGCGTAATGGTGGTACAGGATGCCAGTCAGCGCCCCCGAAAAACGGCGCGGATTATTGACCTTGCCAGTTATAACGAGTCGCGCCCCGAATCCTCCATGCTGTCGGTAAAGGAATGCCTTCCGTATGGCACCGAAGGCTTGTCGCCCTCGCTCCACGATGTGCCCGGAGCCGGGCGCCGCTGGCCCCTGAGCAAGCTGTTCAGTCGATGAGTACCCGGATCGGCTTGGTGATCCAGCGATAGGTGTCACTCGGGCGGAAATTAATCAGCAGTTCTGCCTCACCGCCGGCTTCTCCCGCTACAAAGTACTCAACCCCGGCGTCCTGCCAGCTCCAGGAGTGGGCCTGAACGTCGGCGGGGCGGGTGCTGATGGCTTCGATCTCGGCCAGTTCCGGCTGGCCATTAATCTTCGTTACCTTCACCGTCTTGATGGCGGTATCACTGGCCGGATGGCTGGCAAGGTAGGGGTCCAGAGCGTATTTCCTGCCATAATCGTTGGAAATGCTGTTCAGCTCGCGCCTCAGGTAGGCCGAAGCCTGCTCGCGATCCACATCAGCAAGGGTGCGGACTGCGGCAGCGATCTGATCCCGCAGTGATTCGAGATCTTCTTTATAGCGTTTCCCGGGCTCAAGGTCGTCATCGTCCTCGGGCCGGGGCTCTGCGTTATCGATCTCCTGTTGAGTGGGAGGCTCGCCGCACAGCCGGTCATCGGCGGGATGGAAGCAGATGCGGCGGAGAATCTGGTTGGCCGGCGAGTCACTGGCGGCAAAAACCTCGGGACTTACGGTAAAATCGAGCATGTCCGGAAGGTTGGGCGAGGCCAGTGCGGCATTGAGTTGCTCGATCACCCGGGGGCGGATGTCGATGCCCTTGCCATCGTTGGTGTTGCCGGCCCAGGTCAGAGCCAGAAGAAAGCGGGTGCGGTTCGAAAGTTCGGTGTTGCTGGTAATCAGGTCGCGCTCAACCTGGCGGTGGTCTTTCAGGCCCAGACTGTTGACTGCCGGAATCCTGAGGGCCTCCCGTAATTCAGGCTGAAAGTCCAGAAAACTGACAAAGCGGTCGGCGGGGACGTTCTCGATAATGGGCAGATTGCCGACTTTCAGGGACAGTGTTTCGCCCGGATAGTAACGGAACTCGCCGGCGGCGTTGGTTTCGCCGGTCTGACTGTTGGTGGTGTAGGTAATGCCACTGAGGCCGTGGTAGTTTAGCCGCCCGGTGTGGGTGTCATCGGAACCGGAACTATCGCTGCTGAGACAGCCGGTCAAGGTCAGCAGGGCGGTAAGGGGCACAAACCAGCGGGTCAAATGGACGAGTTTCATGGCGTGTCGTAGGATCCCTTCGCGTGGACCTGAGCACCCGGTGGCCCGGGCAGGCCTCTTGTAAGTTGTTGTAACGGCATTATAGGGGGCGTACACCGCGTATATCGGGAAACCGGTCGCAGTTTGGCGGTTTAGCCGGCGTGCCCGGCCCGCAGCAGGCTTGAATTCTGTCAGGAAGCCACAATTGAATAGCTTTCTACTTTTTGTCGGTCTGGTCAGACCAAATTCGACTTTACGGTACGATATATGTCTTTTGCGCTCGAAATAGAAGGTCTGGAGAAAAGCTACGGTGATGGCTTCAAGGCCCTGAAAGGAATCGATCTGAAGGTGCGGGAGGGTGATTTTTTCGCTTTGCTGGGCCCAAATGGAGCCGGCAAATCCACCACCCTGGGGATTGTTTCATCGCTGGTCAATAAAACCGGGGGCAAGGTGCGGGTGTTTGGTCATGATATCGACACCGATCTGACCGGCGCCAAGCTCAATCTCGGTGTCGTGCCGCAGGAGTTCAATTTCAACCAGTTCGAGAAAGCCTTTGATATTGTTACCACCCAGGCAGGTTACTACGGCATTTCTCTGAGCGCCGCACGGGCTTCTGCTGAGAAGTACCTGCGCAAGCTGGGCCTGTGGGATAAAAAGGATACCCCGGCCAGAATGTTGTCAGGCGGCATGAAGCGCCGGCTGATGATCGCCCGTGCTCTGGTGCATGAGCCAAAACTGCTGATTCTGGACGAACCTACGGCTGGCGTGGATATCGAGCTGCGGCGTTCCATGTGGCAGTTTCTGGAAGAGATCAATCGCCAGGGCACCACGATCATCCTGACCACGCATTATCTGGAAGAGGCCGAGGCGCTGTGCCGGAACATTGCCATTATTGACCATGGCGAGATCATCCGTAATACCGGTAAGCGGGAGTTGTTGCAGCAACTGGGTGTCGAAACCTTTGTGCTGGATACTGAGCACCCCCTGGCTCCGGGCTGGTCACTGGACGGCTTCCGGACCACAGTCACCGAAGACGGAGGGCTGGAGGTGGAAGTCGACAAAGGGCAGGGGCTGAATGCGCTGTTTCTTGCCCTGGACCAAAAGGGCATCCGGGTGCTGAGTATGCGCACCAAAGCCAACCGCCTTGAGGAGCTGTTTGTTCGCATGGTAGAAGAAAATGCCCGTACCGTGGCCGGCGAGGTGAAGACATGACCGCTCGTGCTCTCTGGGTCGCGTTTCAGACCATCCTGGTGCGGGAGATTCGCCGGTTTACCCGTATCTGGCCGCAGACCCTGTTGCCGCCCGCCGTTACCATGACCCTCTATTTCATCATCTTCGGTAACCTCATCGGCTCCCGGATTGGCGACATGGGCGGTTACGACTACATGCAGTTCATCGTGCCGGGGCTGATCATGATGGCGGTGATCACCAGCTCCTATTCCAATGTGGTGTCTTCGTTCTTCTCGATGAAATTCCAGCGCAGTATTGAAGAGTTACTGGTGTCGCCGGTGCCCAACTGGGTTATTCTTTGGGGTTACGTTGCCGGCGGAATGGCCCGGGGGCTGAGCATTGGCCTGATCGTTACCCTGTTGTCGCTGGCCTTCACCAGCCTCGCCATCCATAACCTGACCATGGTTGTGGTGACGGTGTTCCTAACTTCGGCCCTCTTCTCTCTGGGCGGATTTATCAACGCGATGCTGGCCACCAAGTTTGACGACATTTCTATCGTGCCCACGTTCGTGCTGACGCCCCTGACCTATCTGGGCGGTGTGTTCTACAGCATCGACCTGCTGCCCGCGTTCTGGCAGGGGGCCTCCATGATCAACCCGATTCTGTATATGGTAAACGGGTTCCGGTACGGTATTCTGGGTGTCTCTGATGTCAACCCGTTCATCGCGCTGGGGATGATCATTGCCTTTATTGTTGTGCTTGCTGCTGTTGCATTGCGTCTGCTTGCGCGCGGCAAGGGCATTCGTCACTGACCAGGAAACCGCAATCGTATGGCTTTGGATAATGCACCACTGGGCAAGGCCAGTGAATACCCGGATCAGTACGATCCCTCGCTGTTGTTCCCCGTGGCCCGGGATGAGAACCGGCGGCGGATCGGCCTGTCGGACGGACGCTGGCCCTGGTTCGGCGAAGACCTGTGGCAGGCGTGGGAAGTATCCTGGCTCAGGCCTGGCGGCGTACCCGCCGTGGCCTGGGCCGAGATCCGGTTTCCGGCGGCGGCACCGTCGCTGATCGAGAGTAAATCCCTGAAGCTGTATCTGAATTCCCTGAACCAGACCGCTTTCGGTTCGCCGCAGCGGGTATCGGAAACCATCGCTGCAGATCTATCCAGCGCCTGCGGAGCAACGGTACAGGTGCAGTTACGCAGTGTGGACGAGTCTGCACCGGCCATCGGCCGGCCGGCCGGGTTTGAGCTGATTGATGACGAGCCTGTGTCGGAGGTGACGTACGAGTACTCAGCGGAGACGCTGCAGGCCAGTGGCGGGATGGTCACCGAGAGCCTGTGTTCCCATCTGCTCAAAAGTAACTGTCCGGTCACCGGTCAGCCGGACTGGGCGACCTTGATGGTCCGCTATACCGGGCCGAAGATCAGCCGGGCAGGGCTGTTGCGTTACGTGGTGAGTTTTCGCCAGAAACAGGACTTTCATGAACACTGTGTGGAGACTGTCTTTACCGACCTGATGGCCCGCTGCCGGCCCTCGGAGCTGATGGTGTGCGCGCGCTATACCCGCCGGGGCGGGCTGGATATCAACCCCTGGCGGAGCACCCGTCCGGACGATTCCCCGGGCCCCAGGCTGGTACGCCAGTAACCCCGGTTACTCGCTTTCATCCTCGATGCGCAGCCGGTCGGCGGCGTCTTCGAGGGCGGCCAGAATGGCTTTGCGCTCCCGCTCGGTGACCTTCTCGGAGTCCAGGTACATGGCAAAGCCACTGTGCTCATGCTCCATAAAGCTGCGGTGGGGGCCCATGTCACGCCGGAAATCGACGACTTCGTAAATGGGCACCGGCTTGGCAAAGCCTTTTACCGTGATCTCACCTTTGTCCCGACACATGATGCGATCTTTGACCAGCGAGAAGGTTTCATAAGAAATCAGGATTTCACCCGAATCTGCCAGCGACTCCAGGCGGCTGGCCAGATTCACTTCTTTACCAATGATGGTGTAATCCATCCGGTTTTCCGCGCCAAAGTTGCCAACGGTGGCGTAGCCGGTGCTGATGCCCATGCGAATCTCAAGCGGGCTTTTGATGCCCTGGCTGCGCCATTTCTGGCGCATGATCTTCATGTGCTTGCGCATTTCGATGGCCATCGATACACAGGCAAAGGCGTCTTCTCGCTGCCCGCGGCTGGTGGGGTCGCCAAAAAATACCATGATTGAATCACCCACAAACTTGTCGATCGTTCCACCGTACTTTAGGGCCACCTCGGACATGCCGTTAAAGTAGTGGTTGAGCAGCTCGGTGAGGGCCTCGGGTTCCATTTCTTCAGACAGCTCGGTAAATCCCTTGATGTCGGAAAAGAAAATTGCCAGTTTTTTGCGCTGGGTTTCGAGCCGGACATCCCGCTCCCCGGTGAAAATCGATTGCCAGACCTGGGGTGACAGGTATTTGGAAAGCTTGTGGGAAAGGGCTATCGACTGCTCCCGCTGGTTCTGGATCTGGGTTTTTGCCAGTAGCAGGGCCCGGGCCTGCTGATGAGAATAATAGGCCGTCACGCAGATGTAGACACCGGTCGCGACGACGGCAACCACGCTGGTCAGCAGGGGGGCCTGGAAACTCTCGGCCATGCCAAACGCGGCGACACAGAGGGTTGCTGCGCCGGTCAGCAAGGTGGTGCCCAGTACCCACTGGCGCAGACCGCCGACAATCAGGCAGCTGAACATCAGCATCAGCACCGTGGCTACCGTGGGCATGGCAACCAGTCCCGTGATACCGATAAAACAGCCGCCCACGATGCAGTCCCACAGCAGGATTTTGTGGCGCCGCCGGGGCAGGCGACTCAGGAATGTGTGCCGGGACAGATAATGGATGGCGTGGGGCCAGGCGAGGGTGACCGATACCAGCCAGAGTATCCAGTTGGGGAAAACGCCTTGTAACACACCGGTGATAATAATGACGGTGGTCACCGAATAGCCCAGAATCCGGCCACTGTAATCCGGCATGGGTGGGATGGCCACAGGGGCATGGCTGGAGAACTCGCCCTGCATCACCTTGCTGGCGGTCCCTGTTGCGTTGCGTAATTCGGCCGGTGCGTTCATCATTTCAGAGCCGGGCCTCAGGCACGGAGTTGCTAAAAGTCTGCTGGTCGCTCATTGTGTGGTACCGGTTTTTGTCATTATTGGTGTGAGCTGCCGTAAGGTTAGCAGTATTGCCTATAAGTCACAATTTTTACAGGTGTCTATGTCCTCTGTTACCCGCTTTCTGCTTGAACGTGCATCCGAACCCCGGCTCGAGGCGCCCGCGCCCCCCACAGAGGTCCTGGATGAAGCGTTCCGGTGCGCGGCCCGGGCTCCGGATCATGCCTTGCTGCGCCCCTGGCGTTATCTGGTGATCGAAGGGCCGGCGCTGGAAGCCCTCGGCGACCTGTTTGCCGCCTGTATGCCCGACGCCACCGGGCCGGAAATCGAAAAGGCCCGTAAAGCCCCGCTCCGTGCTCCCATGGTGATTGTCGGCATAGCATCTCCCCGCCACCACCCGAAAGTACCGGAGGTGGAGCAGGTGATGTCGGCGGCAAGTGGCATGGCCTATCTTGTGCTTGCACTTCAGGCTGCCGGTTACGGCGCGATGTGGCGGACCGGGCCGGTGGCCTACCTGGAAGAGGTCCGTCAGGGGCTTGGTCTCTCGGCAGACGAGAGGGTGGTGGGCTTTCTTTATACCGGGACGGTGGTTCAGCACAAACCGCCGGTGCCGCGGCCGGAAACCCGTGATTACGTTGCAGTCTGGCGTCGGCCGGGTGAGCTTGCCCCATGGCGTAAATGACCGGTTGCGTTCAGCTTCAGAGCCAGTATAATCCTCCCACTTTCCAATGGCGGTGTGGTGAAATTGGTAGACACGACGGATTCAAAATCCGTTGGGGTAAAACCCGTGGCGGTTCGAGTCCGCCCACCGCTACCATTTATCGGCCGCATTCTGCGGCGTCGTAAACAGCCCGGCCCATGAACGTCTCCGATTTTCATTTTGACTTGCCGGAAGAGCTTATTGCCCGTTATCCGCTCAAGCAACGTAGTGCTTCCCGCTTACTGAACCTGGACGGTTGTTCCGGCCAGACCCGCCATCTCCGATTTGCCGATCTCCCGGATTTGCTGGAATCGGGTGACTTGTTGGTCTTCAACAACACCCGCGTTATTCCGGCGCGCCTGTTTGGCCGGAAAGAAACCGGGGGGCAGGTTGAAGTGCTGGTTGAGCGCTTGCTGAGTGAGCGGGAAATTCTGGCCCATACCCGTGCGTCCAAATCGCCCAAGGCTGGCCAGAAGGTGATTCTGGAGGACGGAACCGCGTTGCGGATGGTCGGCCGCGAAGGAGCGCTTTTCCGGTTTGTCTGTGAGACAGACGAGCCGGTTCTGGACGTGCTGGAGCGGATCGGCCATATGCCTCTGCCTCCTTATATGGAGCGTCAGGACGAATGGTCTGACCGCGAGCGTTATCAGACGGTGTACGCCAAAGAAGCCGGTGCCGTGGCCGCACCCACCGCGGGGCTCCATTTTGACGATGAGATCCTTGAGATTCTGGCCGGGAAAGGGGTCGAGTTTGCCTACGTTACCCTGCACGTGGGCGCGGGTACATTTCAGCCGGTCCGGGTAGACGATGTCCGGGATCACATCATGCACAGTGAGGTGGCCCATGTGCCTCCCGAGACGGTGGACGCGGTAGCCCGTGCCAGAGCCAGGGGCGGGCGGGTCGTTGCTGTGGGTACCACCTCGGTGCGTTCCCTGGAGTCGGCCAGCGAGGCGGGGGTGCTCAAGGTGTTCCGGGGCGAGACGGATATCTTTATCTACCCCGGCTACCGGTTCCAGACCGTAGACGCTATGGTCACCAATTTTCATTTACCGGAGTCCACACTGATCATGCTGGTCAGTGCGTTCGCCGGCTATGAGCATATTATGTCGGCCTACCGGCAGGCGGTTGAGGAAGGCTACCGTTTTTTCAGTTACGGTGATGCGATGTTCCTCACCGGCCAGGTGCCGAGCCTGGGCCGGCAAGCGCCCGGTGCCGGCCAACCCTGAAACCCTATATTTCCCGGAGTAGCTTTGTGAGTGATTCCTGTTTCATGACCTTTGAAAAACTCGGTGAGGACGGCAGAGCCCGCCGCGGGCGCCTGACCTTTCCCAGGGGCACGGTTGAGACGCCGGCATTCATGCCGGTGGGGACTTACGGCACGGTAAAAGGAATGCTGCCCCGGGATATCCACGGGATTGGTGCAGAGATCATCCTGGGTAACACCTTTCACCTGATGCTGCGCCCGGGTACCGAGGTGGTCAGGGCACACGGTGATCTGCACGATTTTACCCAGTGGCAGGGGCCGATCCTGACCGATTCCGGCGGTTTCCAGGTGTTCAGTCTGGGCGAGATGCGCAAGATTACCGAACAGAGCGTGATCTTCCGTTCGCCGGTGGATGGTTCCAGGGTTGAGTTGTCGCCGGAAATTGCAATTCAGGTCCAGCGCGATCTTGGCTCGGACATCGTCATGATTTTCGACGAATGTACGCCTTATCCGGCCACCGAAAAGCAGGCCAGGGACTCCATGGAGCTCTCGCTCCGCTGGGCCGCACGCAGCAAACAGGCTCACCAGGGTAATCCGGCCGCCTTGTTCGGCATCGTCCAGGGCGGAATGTACGAGGGGCTGAGGGAGCAGTCGCTGGCGGGGCTTCAGGCCATTGGTTTTGATGGCTATGCCATTGGGGGCCTGTCCGTGGGTGAGCCCAAGGAAGACATGATCCGGATTCTGGATCACCTGCCTCCGAAAATGCCGGACGACAAGCCACGGTACCTGATGGGTGTTGGCCGCCCGGAGGATATCGTTGAGGCGGTTCGCCGGGGTGTCGATATGTTTGACTGCGTGATGCCCACCCGAAATGCCCGTAACGGCTACCTGTTTACCTCGACCGGTATCGTCAAGATTCGCAACGCGAAGAACCGGCACGACACCGGGCCCCTGGATGAGCGGTGTGACTGCTATACCTGCGAGAATTTCTCAAAAAGCTACTTGCATCACCTCGACAAGTGCGGCGAAATGCTTGGAGCACAGCTCAATACGATCCATAATCTGCGCTTTTATCAGAACCTGATGCGCGGATTGCGCAGCGCTATTGAAGCAGGTACATTGTCGGACTTTGTAAGCGAATTCTATGCCTTACGTGGTGAAAGCGTGCCACCGTCGGGCGATTTCTGATCAAACTATTTCACATAGACTGTTACAAACGGAGAACCTGAATGAAATCAATCAAACTGCTCATCGCCGGCCTGCTGTCTCTGATGCCTGCACTGGCCATGGCTCAGGATGCGGGTGCCCAGGGTATGAGCGTGATGGGTCAAATCATCTTCTTCGCCGGTTTCATCCTGATTTTCTACTTCCTGATCTGGCGCCCGCAGTCCAAGCGTGCAAAAGAGCATAAGGCGCTGATGTCCGGCCTGAACAAGGGTGACGAAGTGGTGACTTCCGGTGGCATCGCTGGCCGGATCACCAAGGTTGCAGACGACTTCATTGTTCTGGAAGTGGCTGACAACGTAGAGGTCAAGGTCCAGAAAGTGGCGGTTGCCGCAGCGCTGCCGAAGGGCACCCTCAAGGATATCTGAGCCGGTCCACAGGCGCATCACTGATGCGCCTGTTTATTCTCTGACGGGCTGAAACACCAGGACCGGCATGTCAGCCGGCTCGAAGGACTCTCATGCTGAACAAATATCCACTCTGGAAAAACCTGATCATCGTTTTTGCGCTGATTATCGGGTTTGTTTATGCCTTACCAAATTTCTTTCCGGACGATTATGCGATCCAGATTACCGGTGCCCGTGGCAGCACTGAGGTGGATCAGCGAATTCTCGACCGGGCCATTACCGAACTTGAAAGCCGTGGTATCGATATCAAGTCCACCGAGCTGGACACCCGCGATGCGCTGATCCGCCTTAACAGCTCTGACGATCAGCTCCGTGCGCGGCCGGCGGTACAGACGGCGTTGGGCCGTGACTATCTCGTCGCGCTGAATATGGCGCCCTCCACGCCCGGCTGGTTGCAGAGCCTGGGGGCGGGGCCCATGAAGCTGGGCCTGGACCTGCGCGGGGGCGTTCACTTCCTGCTTGAAGTCGATATGGACACGGCTGTCCAGCAGCGGCTCGAGGCTTTGTCCGGCCAGATCAAACGTGACATGCGAGACGAGCGTATCCGGTACCGTGGGGGTGACGTTGTCGACAGCCGGCACATTGTGCTGAGCTTCCGTGACTCAGAAACACGGGCCGAAGCATTCAGCCTGATACGTGACAAGTACAATGAATTCCTGTTGAGCGAGAGCGCTGCCAACAGTGAGTTCCTGCTGACGCTGACCCTGTCTGAGGCCGAAATCCGCGGGATACAGGAATACGCACTCGGTCAGAACCTGACCACGATCCGTAACCGTGTCAACGAACTGGGCGTGGCCGAGCCTCTGGTGCAGCGCCAGGGTGCCAACCGCATCATCGTAGAGCTGCCGGGCGTTCAGGATACCGCGCAGGCCAAGCGGGTACTGGGCGCTACCGCCAACCTGGAATTCCGTATGGAGGCCAGGCAGGACACACCGTCGGCAGAAACTGAGCAGTTCAGCTTCCGCGACAACCCGATGCGCTCCGCCCGCCTTGAGCGGGATGTGATTGCCACGGGTAATAACGTGGCCAATGCCCAGCAGGCTTTCGACGAAAACGGCCAGCCCCAGGTGAATATCACCATGGACTCCGTGGGTGGCGACCTGATGAACCGGGCAACCCGCAATAATGTGGGCCGGCGGATGGCGGTTCTGTTCATTGAATATCGTACCGAGACTGAAACCCGCGAAGTCAACGGTGAGCTGGTCGAGAACGAAAAACGGATTGTCGAAAAAGGGCTGATCAGCCTGGCCACGGTGCAGTCTGCTCTGGGCAGCAGTTTCCGTATTACCGGCCTGGACTCGGTGCCGGAAGCCTCGGAGCTTGCCCTGTTGCTGCGCGCCGGTGCCTTGGCGGCACCCATGTACTTCGTACAGGAGCGCACCATCGGCCCGAGCCTGGGGCAGAAGAACATCGATGCCGGCCTGATGTCGGTGATTCTCGGCTTCAGCCTGGTGCTGATCTATATGCTGGTCGTCTACCGGTTCTTCGGCTTGCTGGCGAACATTGCGCTTAGCCTGAACCTGATGCTGCTTGTCGCCTGCATGTCGATTCTGTCGGCCACGCTCACGTTGCCGGGTATTGCCGGGATTGTTCTGACGGTGGGCATGGCGGTGGATGCCAACGTGCTGATCTTTGAGCGGATCAAGGAGGAGCTCCGGGCCGGGGTGCCGCCGCAAAGCGCGATCAACGCAGGTTATAGCCGTGCGTTTGTGTCGATCTTTGATGCCAACATAACCACCCTGCTCGTGGCGGTAATCCTGTTCGCTATGGGCTCGGGGCCGGTAAAAGGTTTTGCGGTCACGCTCTGTATCGGGATTGCAACCTCGATGTTCTGTGGCCTGATGGTTGGCCGGAGTATGGTGAACCTGGCCTACGGCGGTCGCAAGATTGAGAAACTCTCGATCGGAGGGAGACAGTCCAATGGTTGATACGAGTAAACAGAAGTTCGACTTTATGGGCTACCGGAAGATCGCCTCGGTAGTCTCGATTGTCCTGGTTATTGCCTCGATTGTGCTGCTGGGCGTGCGAGGCCTCAACTTTGGCATGGATTTTACCGGCGGCACCTCGGTCGAATTTGAATACGCGGAAGCCCCCGATCTTGAGTCTATTCGAAACACCCTGAGCGAAGCCGGCTACGAGCAATTCGTGGTGCAGAATTTCGGGGCGGACACGACGGTGCTGATCCGGATGGCAGAAGCCGGCAATGATGAGTTTGCCCGGGAAGTGACCCGGGTGCTCTCAGCGACTGGCGCTGATCTGGAGTTGGTAAGTTCGGAGTTTGTTGGCTCCCAGGTTGGCGATGAACTGAAAGAAGACAGCGGGCTGGCACTGCTGATTGCGCTTATGGTGGTGCTGATCTATGTGGGCATGCGGTTCCAGCTGAAATTCGGTGTCGCCGCCGTGCTCCCGCTGGCCCACGATGTGATTATCGTTTTGGGTATCTTTGCCCTGTTCCAGTGGACCTTCGACCTGACGGTGCTGGCTGCAGTCCTGGCCATCATCGGTTACTCACTGAACGACACCATTGTTATTGCCGACCGTATTCGCGAGAACTTTCGCAAAATACGGGTTGGTGAGGCCTGGGACATCATTAACCAGTCCATCCATGAAACGATCAGCCGGACCATCAACACCTCGACCACCACACTGGTGGTACTGATTGCCCTCTACTTTGTTGGTGGCGAGGCGATCAATGGCTTTGCCATGGCGCTGATGATCGGTGTGATCGTGGGGACCTACTCATCCATTTACGTATCGGCAAACATATTGATGGCGATGGGGGTGAGCAGGGAAGACCTGATGGTGCCGCCGAAGGAAGGTGCGGGTGAAGACGGGGAAGAAGAGCAACCCCCCGAATGGCTCAACCGAATGTAAGTGCGCGTTGCGCCGGGCAGGTGCCCGGCACAAAAAAACCGCCATACCCAGAGGTTGGCGGTTTTTTTGTGCCTGGTGAACTCAGCGTGGCAGGCGGCCCCGGAACGGGTGAAGAACTTTCAGGGCTTCACGGAACAGTTTGGGGTTGGCAACCACCAGCTGGCGGGCGTTCTCAATGGACGGGTTGCCGGAAAAATCGCCGGTCAGGGCACCGGACTCCATGGCCAGCGTTACACCAAGGTCCAGCTCTGCGCTGGACGGGCGAAAGATCACCGCGATGTCCAGCAGGCCCGCTGATACCCGCGCGATGTCCAGAACCACGCAATCGGAGGTGCGGAACATGGCGGTCTCACGGGCCAGAGTGGCGGCCATTTCGCCCCAGATCATCGGGTCGTCAGCCTGGCGCGCCTGATCCAGCAGGTTGGTCGACAGTGCGGCCTTGCCGGCCAGCCGGATCTCGGAGGTCCGTACCCGGCGGCTGTTCAGGGCGGCACCGTGGCCGCGACTGGCTGAATACTCTTCACCGGTAATGGGATTGATCAGGAGCAGGTTTTCAGTACGGTTGTTCTTCTTCTGAGACAGGGCCAGAACGAACTCAGGAATGCCCCGCACGAAGTTTTCGCGCCCGAGTACCGGAAAAACGTGCCAGCTTTTATCGCTGCCACCGGCATCGGCCTCGCCCATCGGTGCGATGGTGTGATCTTTATAGGCTTTCTCGAGCTGTTCCGAGAAATTGTCGTAAATGGACTGCTCAACGCGATCAAGCTGGCGAAGGCGGTCTGATTCGTCTTTAGCCTGGGTTTCCTGACGCTCGAAGTGGGCTTTCAGGTAGTCGGCTCCCTGGCGGGCAATGCGCAGGGCCATTTTGATTGCTGGTTGCATCTGAGTGTTCGTTATCCGAATGTGTGAAGGCCGGCCATGATAGCAAAAACTCCCTTCGGTTGTACGTTTTTTGGCTTAGGAAAAGCACGGACACCATGGCTCTGGCGAGGGTTTCGGCAATTTCGGAGAACGAATCCGTTGCGCATCTGGTATTATGCGCGTCTTTTAAAATTTGAACGTCCAGTCACAGGCTCCAAGACCATGCACAAGCACGCCATGCCTCAGGAAGGAAGCGACACATACAGCGATCAGGTCCGCATTGTCTTGGTTGAAACGTCTCACTCCGGGAATATCGGGGCAGTGGCCAGAGCGATGAAAAACATGGGGCTCGGCAACCTCTGGCTGGTTAATCCGGCATCCTTTCCGGATGAGGCTTCCTATGCCCGTTCCGCCGGTGCCTCGGATGTGCTGGACCGGGCCACTGTGGTCGGCTCGCTGGATGAGGCTCTGGGAGACTGCACGCTGGTGATGGGTACCAGCGCCCGTGGCCGCAAAGTGCCCTGGCCGGTGATGGCTCCGCCCCAGGCGGCGGATATCGCGCTTCAGCAAACCCGTCAGGGCCAGGTGGCCCTGGTCTTTGGCCGTGAAAACCATGGCCTGAGCAATGATGAGTTGCAGCGTTGCCACTACCATATCCATATTCCCTCGAATCCGGACTATAGCTCTCTCAATCTGGCGATGGCAGTGCAGGTGGTCTGCTATGAGCTGCGCATGCAGTACCTGCGCGGGCTTGAAGCGGATCAGTCGAGCCCCTACCTTGAGCCTATGGTTCAGCCAGGGGACGAAGGCTGGGACGCACCGCCGGCCACGGTGCGTGATGTTGAAGGTTTCTTCGGGCATCTGGAGCAGGTGCTGGTTGAGATCGACTTCCACCGGGCAGAAAAGCCGCGGCATCTTGTTGGCCGGCTCAGGCGTCTGTTCCAGCGCGCCCGGATGGACGAACTGGAGGTGAATATCATGAGAGGCGTATTATCGGCTGTACAGAAGGCTGCCGGAATTGAGTCGTCCAGAGGCCGGGCAGAGACAGCGGCCGTGCCATCATCCGCAAAAGAAGGGCGGGAATAAATTTATGTTCGAGCGTTTACGGGAAGACATCAACAGCGTATTTCATCGTGATCCGGCCGCCCGGAACACGTTCGAGGTGCTGACCAATTACCCGGGCCTGCATGCCCTGTTGTTCCACAGGGTGGCCCATTGCCTCTGGAACCTCGGGCTGAAGTGGCTGGCTCGTACCCTGTCCACCCTTGCACGCTGGTTTACCGGGATCGAAATCCACCCCGGCGCCACCATTGGCCGACGTTTCTTTATTGACCATGGTATGGGGGTGGTGATTGGTGAAACCACCATCATCGGTGATGATGTCACCCTGTATCAGGGTGTCACGCTGGGGGGCACCAGCTGGAACAAGGGCAAGCGCCACCCAACCATCGGTAACGGTGTGGTGGTCGGGGCGGGGGCCAAGATTCTCGGCCCCTTTGAAGTGGGTGAAGGCGCCAAGGTGGGTTCCAATTCCGTGGTTACCAAGGCTGTGCCGGCGGGGGCTACGGTCGTGGGCATCCCTGGCCGGGTCATCGTCAAGCGTCAGGAGGAGAATCCGGAGCGTCGTAAGCAGATGGAGGAGCGTATGGGCTTTGATGCCTACGGGGTGACCGAAGAAATGCCGGACCCGGTGGCCCGCGCCATGCGTTCCCTGCTGGATCATATGCATGCGGTTGATGACCGCATCGAGAATATGTGTAAAGCCTTGCGTAAAGTGAACAGCGAATACCAGCGTGGCGACATTCCGGCACTCCAGGAAGAAGATTTTGACTGTGTCCGGGATGATCAGGATGAGGACGGCAAGAGGTGAATACTTGACTGTTTTGGTTGGTCAATTCATACTTCTGCGGGTTAATTGCAGTTCAATCCCATCATCGGGGCTGACTTTATGAAGCTGACTACCAAGGGTCGTTACGCGGTGACGGCAATGCTGGATCTTGCTTTGCATGCAGGGCAGGGGCCGGTGAGTCTTGCTGATATTTCAGCCCGTCAGGAAATCTCTCTCTCATATCTTGAGCAGCTGTTTTCCCGTTTGCGCCGGAACAAGCTGGTTACCAGCGTTCGGGGCCCGGGTGGCGGCTATCGCCTGAGCCGTTCTGCCGACGACGTTTATGTTGCCGAAGTGGTAGATGCCGTCAGCGAATCCCTTGATACCACCCGCTGTGGCAACAAGGGGGACTGTCAGAACGGCGAGAAGTGCCTCACGCACCATCTCTGGTCTGATCTCAGCAGCCAGATTCATCAGTTTCTCAGCCAGATCAGCCTGGGCGACCTGATGCGCAAGCACGAAATCCGGCAAGTGGCAGAGCGTCAGAATCGTAAGCAGAACGATGACGGCGCTGACACCATTAATACCCGGGGTTTGATTGACCAGGCTCCGGCCTGATAACCAACACTTCCTGAATCCTATGAAAACACCCGTATACCTTGATTATGCGGCAACGACGCCCGTTGATCCGGCCGTTGCTGAAGAGATGGTGAAGTTTCTTACTCTGGATGGCGTATTTGGTAACCCGGCGTCCCGGTCCCATGGGTATGGCTGGCAGGCCGAAGCTGCGGTGGAGACCGCCCGCCGGCAGGTAGCCGACCTGATTCATGCCGACCCGCGCGAGATCGTCTGGACCTCCGGCGCTACCGAATCCGATAACCTGGCAATCAAGGGGGCTGTGTCGGGCCGGCGTAATGCCCATATCATTACCTCCAGGATCGAACACAAGGCGGTGGTGGACACCTGTGAATGGCTGGAGGAGCAGGGCGTTCAGGTTACCTGGCTGGAGCCGGAGCATGATGGGCGGATTTCGGTAGAAGCGGTATCGGCCGCCCTTCAGGATAATACCCTGCTGGTCAGTCTCATGCTGGTGAACAACGAACTGGGCTGTATCACCGATGTGGCCGGGATCGGCCAGCTGCTTCGTAGCCGGGGTGTGCTGTTTCACGTCGACGCGGCCCAGGCAGCGGGTAAAATGCCGGTGGATGTGGCGGCGCTCAATGTGGATCTGATGTCGCTGTCCGGGCACAAGGTGTACGGCCCCAAAGGAGTCGGAGCGCTCTACGTCAGGCGCGCACCTGAGGTGCGGATTGAGGCACAGATGCACGGCGGCGGCCATGAGCGGGGTATGCGCTCCGGTACGCTTCCTGCCCATCAGATCGCCGGTATGGGTAAAGCCTTTGAGCTGGCCGGCGCCGGGCTGGCAGAGGAGACGCAGCGGCTTGAAGCCTTGCGGGAGCGTTTCCTCGGCGGGTTGTCCGCCCTGGAGGGAACCGGTTTTAATGGCAGTCGGGAACATCGCGTTCCGGGCATTGTCAATCTGTCGTTTGAGGGCGTTGAGGCCGAGTCGCTGATGCTGGGGTTGCGGCAGGTGGCGGTGTCATCGGGCTCTGCCTGTGCTTCTGCTACCATGGAGCCTTCTTATGTACTGCGCGGTATCGGGGTGAGCGATGAGCTGGCCCACCGTGCCCTGAGATTTTCCTTCGGCCGGTTTACCACCGGCGAGGAGATTGATTTTGCCGCCGATCAGATTGTTCAGGTTGTGTCCCGACTTCGTACGGTGCGGTAGGCAGCTGGTCCCGGACTGCGTATAATCGCAGCCCTGAATTTTTAACCACCACACTGGAGAACCAACATGGCAAATGAGCGCACGCTTTCGATTATCAAACCCGATGCAGTGGCCAAGAACGTTATCGGCGAAATTTACAGCCGTTTCGAAAAAGCGGATCTGAAAATCGTTGCGGCCAAAATGATGCACCTGTCCCGGGAGCAGGCTGAAGGTTTCTATGCAGAGCATAAAGAGCGTCCGTTCTTTAATGACCTGGTTGGGTTCATGACGTCTGGCCCGGTGGTTGTTCAGGTCCTCGAAGGTGAGGGTGCTATCCTGAAAAATCGCGAGCTGATGGGTGCCACCAACCCGAAAGAAGCCGATGCCGGTACCATCCGCGCCGACTTCGCTTCTTCCATCGACGCCAATGCCGTCCACGGTTCTGACTCGGCGGCGTCTGCCGAGCGCGAAATCGCGTATTTCTTCAACGACAACGAGATCTGCCCGCGCGGTTGATCCTGTTGGTCCGGGGCGGCCTGAGCCGGCCCCGGATTGGTTATCTGATCGAGGTTATCCCATGTCTGCCCCCACCGAAAAAATCAATCTTCTGGGAATGCCGAAAGCAAAGCTTGAGGCGTTCTTTGAATCCTTGGGGGAGAAGCGCTTCCGGGCTCAGCAGCTGCTCCAGTGGATCCACCAGCGGGGCATTGATGACTTCGATCAAATGACCAATATGAGCCGGGTACTGCGCGAACAGCTCAAGGAAATGGCCGAGGTACGCGGCCCGGAAGTGGTCTACGACGAAACGTCCCGGGACGGCACCCGCAAGTGGGTGATGCGCATGGACAACGGTAACAGCGTCGAAACGGTGCTGATTCCGGATGGCGAGCGTGGCACCCTGTGTGTGTCGTCACAGATTGGCTGCACGCTGGACTGTACATTCTGTTCCACGGGCAAGCGGGGGTTTAACCGCAACCTGACCGCGGCCGAGATCATCGGCCAGGTGTGGGTGGCGCGGCGGGCCTTCATGCCGTTCGATCCTGCCGACAGGCCAATCACCAACGTTGTCATGATGGGTATGGGAGAGCCCCTGCTCAATTTTGATAATGTGGTGGATGCCATGGACCTGATGATGGAAGACCTGGCCTATGGTATCTCCAAGCGGCGGGTGACCCTGAGTACGGCGGGTGTGGTGCCGGCTCTGGATCGCCTGGGCGAAGTTACCGATGTTTCATTGGCTATCTCTCTGCATGCGCCCAATGATGAGCTCCGTAACCAGTTGGTACCCTTGAATAAAAAGTACCCGATCGCAGACTTGCTGGCAGCCACGCGTCGATACCTGTCGCGTTTGCCGGACAAACGCAAGGCAACCATCGAGTACACCGTTATTGAAGGCGTGAATGACCGTCCGGAACACGCACGGGAGCTGGGGGTCATCTTGAAGGGATTGCCCTGCAAGATTAACCTGATACCGTTTAACCCGTTTCCGGAGAGTGATTTCCGCCGACCGAGCATGAACGCCACGCGACGCTTTCAGAACATTCTGACTGAGGCGGGCTTTGTAACAACTATACGTACCCCCCGCGGCGATGATATCGACGCCGCCTGCGGCCAGTTGGTGGGACGGGTAGAGGACCGGACGCGCCGGAGTCAGCGTTACATTGAGGTGCGGCAGGTCAATCCCTGAAGACAGGGGAGCCTATAACAACTTAAGGTGTTTGTTGATGGTTAGGAACTTCAAGCGAAAGCTGCCTGTTATTCCCCTCCTGCTGGCCGGAATTCTGGTCGCCGGGTGCGTAACCACAACCGACAGCCGGTTCAGCCGCGAAGCAGACCGCGAGAAAGCCCTGAGCAGTTATGTTCAGCTTGCTACCGCCTATATCGGCCAGGGCAACCTGGAACGCGCCCGGCATCACCTGGACCGGGCGCTCGAAATTGACAGCGGGAATGCCCAGGCGCTGGCAACGATGGGCCTGGTGTACAGCTACGAAGGTGAAGACGAGCTTGCCGGGAAAAGTTTTCGCAAGGCGGTAGCCGCCGACGGCGATTATACCCGGGGCCGGGTTTACTACGCTGCGTTCCTTTATAGTCAGGGTGACTACCGCGAGGCGAGCAACCAGTTTTCGATTGCCTCCCGGGATACCGGCTACAAAGAGCGGGGTGGTGTTTTCTACAATCTGGGTATGACCGAAGAGCGCCAGGGTAATCTGGAGGCCGCAGAGTCTGCCTATCGTCGGGCGGTCGAGCTGACACGGGGTGAAGCCCGCACATTGCTGTCGTTATCGCGGGTACTGGTGGAACAGGGCGACTATTCGGCGGCGTCCCGGTACTACAGCCGGCTTCAGACCCTGATTCAGGGCAATACCCGGCTGGCCCACTCAGCCGAGAGCCTTTACACCGGTATCCGGATTGCCCGCCACTTTGGTGATAAGGATCAGGAAGCCAGTATGGCCCTGTTGCTACGGAACCAGTACCCTGATTCTTCTGAATATCAACAATATAAGGTGCTGACTGCCCATGACCGGTGACGAGCACGAAAACAGCATGGCCGGCGTGTCTGCCGGACAACAGTTGCGACAGGCCCGGGAGAAGGCCGGCTTGAGCGTGGCTGTGGTTGCCGAACAACAGCACCTGCGGCCGTCGATTATCCAGGCCATCGAGAGCGGTGATTACGGTAAGGTTGATACCGAGTTATTTCTCAAAGGCTATGTCCGGGCCTATGCGCGCCAGGTGGGGCTCGATGCCGATGCCCTGATCCGACAGCTGGATGTGGAGCTTGAGCCCCGTCGCCAGGAGCGCGAGCAGGCCCTTCAGTCCCATCCGCTGGTCGATATTGAGCGAAAAAAGCGTCGTAAGCGCCGGATTGCAAAGATTATTCTTAATCTGGTTGCGCTGGTGATTGTCGTCGGCCTGATCGTGATCTATTTCAATCGTGATGAGTCGTCCACGCCGGTGCCTGAGTCACCGGCCGGACAAGGCCAGACGAGCCAGGGCGATACGCTGATTGCTTCAGCGCCGGTTCCCGCTCCGGAACCCGAGGAGGAGCCGGCTGTTGATCCTGTCGATGAGCCGCTGCCGGCGCCGGTAGCCGAGGGACCAGTCGGGCAGCAGGACGCCGGCGATCCTGAAACAGTGCAGGAGCCGGAGGTTCAGGGGGACGAGCCACAGGTGCCGGTTGCCGAAAGTCCGGCCCGGTTGCGGATAACGTTTAACAGTGATTGCTGGGTGCGGATAACGGACAGCACCGGTAACCGGCTCGCCAACGGCCTGAGCAGGCGGGGCGACCAGCTGGATGTATCCGGAGCGACACCTTTTACCGTGGTTATCGGGGCCATGAGTGCGGTCGAAACAATCGAGTTTCGTGGCGAGCCTCTGGACCCCACCCGGTTTCGTGTTGTAAACAATCGGGCCGAATTTACTCTAGAGCCCTGAACGAACGCCTGAACATAATGTTGGTTCCAGCCCATGAAACAAGATTCTCCGATCAAACGACGTAAATCCCGCCAGATCATGGTGGGTAAGGTACCGGTAGGTGGCGATGCCCCGATCGCGGTACAGAGCATGACCAACACCGATACCTGCGATGTTGAGGCCACGGTCGCTCAGATCAAAGCCCTTCAGGACACCGGTGCCGACATCGTGAGGGTGTCGGTTCCGTCGATGGACGCCGCAGAAGCCTTTGGCAAGATCCGGCAGCAGGTAACCCTGCCACTGGTCGCGGATATCCATTTTGACTACAAGATCGCCTTACGGGTTGCCGAGCTGGGCGTAGACTGTCTGCGGATCAACCCCGGCAATATCGGCCGGGACGACCGCGTCAGCGCGGTCATCAGTGCGGCACGGGATGGCAATATCCCGATCCGTATCGGTGTGAATGCCGGCTCCCTGGAAAAAGCCCTGCAGCGCAAGTACGGCGAACCCACTCCCGAGGCGCTGGTTGAGTCGGCCATGCGTCACATCGATATTCTGGCCAAGCATGATTTTCAGGACTTCAAGGTGAGCCTGAAGGCGTCTGACGTGTTCATGACGGTAGCGGCCTATCGCCAGATCGCGTCCCAGATAGAGCAGCCGCTGCACCTGGGCATTACCGAAGCCGGTGGCTTCCGTTCCGGCACGGTGAAGTCTGCCGTCGGGCTTGGCATGCTGCTGATGGATGGTATCGGTGACACCATTCGTGTGTCTCTGGCGGCAGACCCTATCCAGGAGATCAAGGTTGGCTTCGATATCCTGAAAAGCCTGAAACTGCGTAGCCGGGGCATTAACTTTATTGCCTGCCCGAGCTGTTCACGACAGAACTTCGATGTGATCCAGACCATGAATGAGCTTGAGGCCCGTCTGGAAGACGTCAATACGCCTCTGGATGTGGCCATTATCGGCTGTATCGTGAATGGCCCGGGCGAAGCCAAAGAGGCAGACCTGGGACTGACTGGCGGAAGCCCCAGACACCTTCTTTATGTTGGCGGCAAACCCAACCAGAAACTGGATAATACCGCCCTGGCCGATGACCTTGAGCGCCTCATCCGCGAGCAGGTCGCCAAACGGCAGGAGCAGGAAGACGCAGTTATCGCCAGATCAGCAGACTGAGCGGTTTCCGAAATTTTGACACAGATTTGCAGGACTCAAAACTTGGCTAAAATCCAGGCGATCCGGGGGATGAATGACATCCTCCCGGAACAGACCCCGGTCTGGCAGTATCTCGAAACAACCATCCGACAAGTGCTCAGCCAGTACGGCTATCAGGAAATCCGGATGCCGGTGGTCGAGCAGACGGAGCTGTTCAAGCGCTCCATTGGCGAAGTGACCGATATTGTTGAGAAGGAAATGTATACCTTCGATGACCGCAACGGTGACAGCCTTACCTTGCGACCGGAAGGCACGGCTGGCTGCGTGCGCGCCGCCGAAGAGCATGGCCTGCTTTATAATCAGACCCGCCGCCTCTGGTACATTGGGCCCATGTTCCGCCATGAACGGCCCCAGAAGGGCCGTTATCGTCAGTTTCACCAGATCGGTGTGGAATGTTTTGGCATGGCCGGTCCGGATGTCGACGCCGAGCTGCTGGTGCTGACGGCACGGCTGTGGAAAACCCTGGGGCTGATCGACCACGCCCGGCTGGAAATCAATTCCATTGGCACCAGCAGGTCGCGCAAGGTCTACCGCGAAGCCCTGGTGAGTTACCTGGAACAGTACAGGGACCAGCTCGATGCCGACAGCCAGCGCAGGCTCACCACCAACCCCTTGCGGATCCTGGACAGCAAAGACCCGGCAACTCGAGAGATCCTGGCCAATGCGCCGTTGCTGGACGAGTACCTGGACGATGACTCCCGGGCCCATTTCGAGGGCCTCAAGCAGTTATTGGATCACGCCGGCGTGAGCTATACCGTTAACCCGGCGCTGGTACGGGGGCTGGATTACTACGGCAAGACGGTTTTCGAGTGGGTGACTGAGTCCCTGGGCGCTCAGGGTACGATCTGTGCCGGCGGTCGCTACGACGGCCTGGTCCAGCAGCTGGGTGGTAAGCCGACCGATGCGGTCGGGTTTGCCATGGGGCTGGAGCGCCTGATTCTGCTGCTGGAAACCCTCGGCCTGGTGCCGGAACAGGTCAACAACGACGCGGATGTGTACGTGACCGCGATGGGGGACAATGCGATCGCCCCGGCGCTGGCAGTGGCTGAAAGCCTGCGCGATGAGTTGCCCGGCACGGTGGTGATCAGCCATTGTGGCGGGGGCAGCTTCAAGAGCCAGATGAAGAAGGCAGACCGAAGCAATGCCCGCTATGCGATTATTCTGGGTGAGGACGAAATTGCCCTTCACACCGCGACGGTCAAGCCGCTGCGCAGCGACCAGCCCCAGCGCGAAGTTGCCTTGGCCGAACTGACCACAGAACTTGCAAAGCTACTTTCATAATCGGCTTTAACTGATTGAATTATTTTTAAAATAAACAGGAGCTCTCATGGCTGAGTTGCGGACAGAAGAAGAACAGATCCAGGCGATCAAGGATTGGTGGAAGAAAAACGGCAGTTCTTTGCTGATCGGTATCGGCGCAGCCCTTGCCATCGTATTTGGCTGGCAGGCCTGGCAGAACCATCAGGCCCAGCAGAAAGCTGAGGCGGCTAACCAGTTTGCCAACCTGCTGAATGCCTTCGTCGGCTTTCAGGGTGAGCCAGACCACGATACCGTTGCTTTTGTCGCCAGCTCGCTTCAGGAGGATCATGGGGACAGTGCCTACGCGATATACGGGACTCTGGTTCTGGCCCGGCAGCAGATGACAGACCAGAACGACCCGGCGGCCGCGGCAGAGTCGCTGGCCTGGGCACTGGATAAAGCCGGTGATAATGCGGCGCTTGCCCTGGTGGTACGTAACCGCCTGGCCAGAGCGCAGTTTGCTGCCGGCGAACACGATCAGGCTCTGGCGACACTGGATGCCGCCGGCGATGCCGACGCATTCAATGCCATTTTTGCCGAGCTGCGTGGTGATATCCTGGTGGCAAAAGGCGATCAGCAGGGTGCCCGGGAAGCCTACCTGGCAGCCCGTAACCAGAATCAACAGGCCCGAAGCGGTATTCTGGAGCTGAAACTGGCGGATCTGGGTGTCGGGGAGGACGCCTGATGCCTTGGGTCGGTACCCCGAAAACCGCCATTCTGGCCGCACTGATGCTGGCGGTCGCCGTGCTCACCGGTTGTAGCTCAGCCGACATCTACGAGCAGCCCGCGCCGCTACCCGAGGTCGATAGCCGTGTGGACTTCGAGCGGATCTGGACCATGAAAGTGGGTGAGGGCCATGACGGTGATTTCCTGCACATGGCACCGCTGTATGCCGGGGACGTGATTCTCGCGGCCTCTGCCGACGGTGAAGTCATGGTGGTGGAAAGTGACAGCGGCAAGGTTGTCTGGACACGCAAGCTGGGCGAACGGCTGTTTGCCGGGCCTGGTGCCGATGGGCAGCAGATGTACGTGGTCACCCGCGATGCGGAACTGGTGGCCCTGTCCCTTGAAGACGGTGCTGAGCAGTGGCGCACCAGTCTGCCGACAGAAGTGGTTATTGCGCCCCAGTCCAACGGTTCGCTGGTGGTCGCCCAGACCACCGACGGTCGCCTGATCGGCTTTGAGGCCGGCACCGGGGAGCAGCGCTGGCTGTATGATGTCCAGATTCCGGTACTCACCATGCGTACCGGCGCAGCCCCGCTGGTGGGTGGCGACGTCGTCATAGCCTCGTTTGCCAATGGCCGGGTGATGGCCCTGACCGCCGACGCGGGTCAGCCGCTGTGGCAATACGAGGTCGGCCAGCCCCAGGGCCGGACCGAACTGGAACGACTGGTGGATATCGGCGGCCAGCCCCTTGTGCTGGACACCGCTCTGATGGTCGTCGGCTATCAGGGAAAACTGGCACTCATCGATATCCGCAATGGTCAGGAAATCTGGAGTCGACCGGCTTCAAGTTTCTACGCGCCGTCCATCGGCCAGGGTAATATCTATCTGGCTGCTGCCAACGGTGATGTCGTGGCGTTCCGCGGCAATGACCGCCGGGAAGCCTGGGTGCAAGACCAGTTGTCCTGGCGCCAGGTGACCCGTCCCGCCGTGGTGGGTGAGTATCTGGTGACTGGCGATTTCGAAGGTTATCTCCACGTCTTGTCCAGCGCTGACGGCAGCCTGCAAGGCCAGCGAAAGTTCGACAGTGAGGGTATCCGCGTACCCGTGCAGATTATGAGAGATGGTAAGCTGCTGGTCTACGGAAATAGCGGCCGGATGTCGGTACTCAGGCTTAAGCAGGACGACTGACCCGCTTACGAATATACCCGGCTACGGCCGGGTTTCTGTTTTGTTTATGTAGCAGACCAATATGACTCCAGTAATAGCCCTGGTAGGCCGTCCTAACGTCGGCAAATCCACCCTGTTTAACCAAATGACCCGTTCCCGGGATGCGCTGGTCGCAGATTTTCCGGGCCTGACCCGTGACCGTAAATACGGTGAGGGTCATTACGAGGGGCAGAAGTTTATCGTTATTGATACCGGTGGCCTGACCGGGGATGAAGCGGGTCTGGATGCCGAAATGGCACGGCAGTCGTTACTGGCAATCGAAGAGGCAGACATCGTCCTGTTTCTTGTCGATGGGCGTTCAGGACTGACCGCCGGCGACGAGACGATTGCAGATCATCTGCGCCGCTCGGGCAAAGAGGCCCATCTGGTGGTCAACAAGACCGATGGCCAGGATCCGGATGTGGCGGCGGCGGACTTTTATAAACTGGGTTTTGAGTCAACCTTTGGTATCTCAGCGGCCCACAACCGGGGTATCCGTAGCCTGCTGGAAGCGCTGTTACCGGAACCGGAGAACCCGGAAGAAGCGGATCGGGCCGATCGCTACCCGGGCATTCGTATCGGTGTGGTCGGCCGCCCCAACGTGGGTAAATCCACGCTGGTCAACCGTATGCTGGGCGAAGACCGGGTGGTGGTCTACGACATGCCGGGAACGACCAGGGACAGTGTGTACATTCCCTACGAACGCCATGGCGAGCAATACACACTGATTGATACCGCCGGTGTCCGGCGCCGGAAAAATGTCCGGGAAGTGGTAGAGAAATTTTCCATTATCAAGACCTTACAGGCCATTGATGATGCCCACGTGGTGATTCTGGTGATCGATGCCCGGGAGGGGCTGGTGGATCAGGATCTGCATCTGATCGGGTTTGTGCTTGATGCCGGGCGCTCTCTGGTTATCGCCGTCAACAAATGGGACGGAATGGACCCGGAAGACCGGCAGAAGGTCAAAGAGCAGGTTGCCCGGCGCCTGGATTTTCTGGACTACGCCGACAAATATTACATTTCCGCGCTGCACGGTACGGGCGTTGGTTCCATGTATGAGTCGGTTCAGGCCTGTTATGAGTCGGCGATGGCCAAGTGGCCCACCAACCGGCTGACAGCCATCCTGCAGGATGCGGTGGCCCAGCATCAGCCGCCGATGGTCCAGGGGCGGCGGATCAAGCTGCGCTATGCCCATCAGGGTGGCTCCAACCCACCGGTGATTGTGGTGCACGGCAACCAGGTGGATTCATTGCCCGGCGCCTACAAGCGCTATCTGGAGAATGTTTTTCGGAAAGTTCTGAAAGTCACCGGGGCACCCATCCGGTTTGAATTCAAATCCGGCGAGAACCCCTTTGCCAACAACGTGGACCGGCGGACCCCCCGCCAGCGGGTCAAGCAGGAAACCGATCTCAAAAAGGGTCGCAGGATCAAGAAGCCCCGGCAGAAAAGCACCAAACGCTGAGCGGCCGGGGTGTAATCCGGAAGGGGATGGCTCAAGCCATCCCGGCATCCTCCACCTGGCGTGCCTGAACCGCGGTCAGGGCAATGGTAAACACGATATCTTCTACCAGAGCTCCGCGGGACAGGTCGTTTACCGGTTTTCTCAGGCCCTGGAGCATCGGGCCCACGCTGACCACGTTTGCACTCCGCTGTACCGCTTTGTAAGTGGTGTTTCCGGTGTTCAGGTCCGGGAACACAAAGACCGTTGCCCTGCCGGCCACTTTACTGTCCGGCGCCTTGGATTTCCCCACACTCTCAATGGCGGCGGCGTCGTATTGCAGCGGGCCGTCAATCAGAAGATCAGGGCGGCGCTCCCGGGCAATGCGGGTGGCTTCGCGCACCTTGTCGACATCGTGCCCGCTGCCGGATTCGCCGGTGCTGTAACTGATCATCGCCACGACCGGCTCAATACCGAAGGCTTCGGCAGACTGCGCACTCTGAATGGCGATATCGGCCAGTTCTTCGGCATTCGGGTCCGGGTTGATGGCGCAGTCCCCGTAAACCAGGACCTGATCCGGAAGCAGCATGAAGAACACGGACGACACCACTCTGGCGTTGTCGTGGGTCTTGATCAGTTGAAGGGCAGGGCGAACGGTGTTGGCGGTGGTATGGATGGCGCCGGACACCAGGCCGTCGGCCTCATCCATGGCCACCATCATGGTGCCCAGTACCACGTTGTCTTCGAGCATGGCTTCGGCCATGTCACGGGTCAGGCCTTTGTGTTTGCGCAATTCTACCATCGGGTCGATGTAGCGCTCACGAACCTCGGCCGGATCAATCACCTCCAGGCTCTCAGGCAGCTCCAGGCCCTGTGCCTCTGCTACCGACCGTACCTCCTGGGGATTGCCGATCAGTACACAGCGGGCCAGGGTGCGTTCGTGGCAGGTAATGGCCGCCTGCACGGTGCGGGGCTCGCAGCCTTCCGGCAGGACAATACGTTTGTTCGCGGCCCGGGACCGCTCCGAGAGCTGGTAACGGAACGCCGGAGGTGACAGCCGGCTTTGCCGCTGTACTTTCAGGTGCTCCTGCAGCCAGGTGGTGTCTACCCGGGTGGCGACCGATTCCATGGCCTCTTCAACCCGGTCCGGGTCGTCAATCGGTATCGCTGAGGTCAGGCTGGCCAGCATCTGCGCGGTTTCGTAGGTATTGGCCGGCGAGCTCAGCACCGGCAGGCCGGTTTCAAGCGCGCGCCGGCACAGTTCGGTCACACGCTCGTCCGGCATCAACCCGCCAGTGAGCATCAGGCCCGCCAGGGGCACGCCGTTCAGTGCGGCAAGTGCCGTCGTGACGGCAATGTCTTCCCGGTCGCCGGGGGTGACCATCAGAGTACCGGGCCTCAGGGTTTCGGTCATGTTCCGGATGCTACGGGCGCAGACAGAAACCTTCTGCACCCGGCGCGAATGCATCTGGCCTTCATGCAGGACCGGCAGGCCCAGTTCCCGCGCCACATCCGAGACCCGGGGTGCCAGCAGGTGTGGCTGCCAGGGAATCTCGGCCAGCAACTCGAAGCGGCCGGTACTAAACACCTTGCAATGTTTACGGTAGTCGATCACCTGGCTCTGAGGCGGTGGCTGGTGGCCGACCGGCACGCCGGCTTTTTCCGGTGCGCCCACCTTGTTCAGAATCACTGCAATCACATCGGGGTCTTTCGGGTTGCCGAACAGCCTCGCTGAAAAATCCAGCTCGTCATCCAGCGCGGAAGCACTACAACGGCCCGGCGCACTGACAAGAATGACTTCAGAGCCCAGGTTGCGGGCAACCTCGACATTCAGTCTGGCGATGTAGGCCTCACTGCGGTCTGGCACCAGGCCTTCAATGATGACCACATCAACATCCCGGGCAACCTTCTGGTACTCGCCCACGACGTTTTCCAGTAACAGGTCGCCTTTGCCCCGGTTCAGAAGTTGCTGGGCCTGTTTAAGTGGAATCGGGTCGGGTGGTTGCAGGTGGCTGCTGGCAGCCACAAAGGCGGTGGATGAGTCACGCCCGGCGTTGTGGATCGCTTCACCGCGGTGCACCGACTGGCTGAAGGGCTTGTAAAAGCCGACACTGACGCCTTCCCTCGCCAGCGCATGTAGCAGGCCGAGGCAGACTGAGGTCAGGCCGGAGCCCATGGAGGTAGGGGCGATATAGAGACTTTTTGCCATGGTAAATCCTGTCGTCTGTCAAACGGTGGTTCAGGCGGAAGCAAGTCGGGCGGCTTCCCGGGCGATGACCAGCTCTTCGTTGGTCGGGATGACCAGAACCGGGAAACGGGATGCCGGGCTGGCGATCCGGCCATTGCTCTTGCGGCCCTGTTGCCTGTTGAGTTCAGGGTCAAGCTGAAGGCCGAGCAGGCCCAGATGGCGGACCGTTTCCTGCCGCACCCGGACGCTGTTTTCGCCAATGCCCCCGGTAAATACCAGCGCATCCAGGTGCGTCAGCGACGCCGTCATGGCCCCGATATAGCGAGCCAGGCGGAAGCAGAACACATCAATTGCCAGCCTGGACGGCTCGTGGCCCTGGTCGGCCAGCTCACACAGCGTGCGCATGTCGTTGGTTTTCCCGGACAGGCCCAAAAGGCCACTGTCGTTATTCAGCATCCGGTGTGCCTCGGGCGCGCTGATGCCGCGCGTTGCCAGATAATCGAACAGGCCGGGGTCAACATCTCCGCTTCGGGTACCCATCACCAGCCCTTCAAGCGGCGTCAGGCCCATGCTGGTGTCGACACTCAGACCGTCGCGGACTGCCGTGATGCTGCAACCATTGCCCAGGTGGGCCGAGATGATGGAGGTGGTCTCAGGCGTTTTTCCCAGCAGCCGGGCGGCTTCCTGTGCCATGAAGTAGTGGCTGGTGCCATGAAAACCATAACGCCGGATTCCCCATTCGGTATAACAGTGTTCCGGCAGCGCGTAACGAAAGGCATACTCGGGCAGGGTATGGTGGAAGGCGGTATCGAATACAACGGTTTGCGGGACCGCGGGGAACAGGGCCCGCATCGCCCGGATGCCGATGAGGTTGACCGGGTTGTGCAGGGGGGCAAGCTCTGCGCACGCGTCGATCGCCTGTTCGGTGGCATCGTCAATCAGGACTGCCTCCCGGAAGGTTTCGCCACCGTGCACTACCCGGTGGCCGATGGCTTTGGGTGTGCCGGTCAGCAGCCGGCGTGCCCGAAAGGCGCTCACCAGTGCCTCAAGCGCCTGCCCGTGGTCTGCGCCGGCAGGCAGCGACACGGGCTCGTCGTCGTCACTGATGGTGGCGAAGGCGTCGTGGTTGTTGAGCTTCTCGGCCAGAGCCGAGGCCACTTTGCGCTTCTGGCTATCAAATAAAGCCAGTTTCAGGGAGGAACTGCCGCAGTTCACTACCAGTATTGAGTCGTTCATTTTGTTGCCGTATCGGTTTTAGGAAGTGGCCCGGTCATCGCTGTCGAGCCAGCGGATAAAGTCCTGTTCCGGAAGTGGAACACTGTAAAAGAAGCCCTGGGAGAAATCGCAGAGTTCCTTCTTCAGAAAATGGGTCTGTTCCTCGCTTTCAACGCCTTCAGCGACCACCTTCAGGCCCAGGTTGTGGGCCATGGTAATGATGGCCCGCACCAGAGAGGCGTCATCCTTGTCGTCGAGCACGTCCTGTATAAACGACCGGTCAATTTTGAGGGTGTCAAAGGGATAACTCTTAAGATAGCTGAGGGCAGAGTATCCGGTGCCGAAATCGTCTACCGACAGCCGGATCCCTGACCGGTCCAGTCTGTGCAGAATGTCGGCCGTCTCGATTGAGTTGTCGAGGATCAGCCGTTCGGTAATTTCCAGCTCAAGCAACTCAGGCTCCAGGTCACTGGTTTCGAGGGCTTTCATGACGGCCTCGGTAAAGCCCGGGTCCCGGAACTGGCGGGGGGAAACGTTGACCGCCACACCCACAGGGTAGCCTGTGAGGGCTTGCCAGCTCCGGGCCGCTTTGCAGGCTTCCTGTACCACCCATTCCCCGATCGGAATGATCAGGCCGGTTTCTTCTGCCAGGGGAATAAACCGGTCGGGCACCACCAGCCCCAGCGAAGGGTTATTCCATCGAATCAGCGCTTCGGCGGCCACCAGCTTGCCGGAAGCGGTTTCAAAAATCGGTTGATAATGCAGCTCAAATTCACCCAGCTCCATGGCCTTGCGCATGTAGGATTCCATCTGCAAACGCTCATGAGAGACTTCGGACAACTCCGGGCTAAAGCGGCAGTAGGCGCTCTTGCCCTTGTGTTTGGCCTGGTACATGGCCGCGTCCGCATGCTGCAGAAGCGTACCGCTGTTGTCGGAATCGTGGGGGAAGGTGGCAATGCCGATACTGGTGGTCACGAAGACTTCCTGACCGCCCAGGATGAAGGGAGTGGAAAAGGTTTTGAGTATCCGCTCGGCCACCTGGCTGGCGGCATCCGGACCGGTCAGGCCGGGCAGGATCACCAGAAACTCGTCACCGCCCAGGCGGGCGACCGTGCTGGTGCCCCGCAGGCAGCTTGACACCCGTTTGGCGGCTTCGATCAGCAAGGTGTCGCCGGCATCGTGGCCCAGGGTGTCATTAATGTGTTTGAAGTTGTCCAGGTCGAGGAACATGACCCCCACCTGGGTATCGTCCCGGCGCGCCTGGGCAATGGCCAGCTTCAGGCGGTCCAGAGCCAGCATGCGATTCGGCAGCCCGGTAAGGACGTCGTAGTTCGCCTGGCGCAGTAATTGCTGCTCATAGCGCTTACGGATGCTGATGTCCTCACCCAGGATCAGATAGCCCACGGTGTCGCCTTCGCTGTTCTTGATCGGCGTGACCACCAGTTGCTCCCAGTAACGTTCGCCGTTGCGGCGCACGCTGTTCACTTCGCCCTGCCAGACACCAACCCGTTTTACCTGCAGCCGGATTGCCTGCCAGAGTTGCCGGGCTTCGCGGCTGTTCATGGATTTCTCGACCAGCGAAGAGGGCGGGTTACCGATAATTTCATCTGGCCGGTAGCCGGTCAGCTGGCTGAACTTGTGGTTGGCGTATTCGATGTGCCAGTGCCGGTCACAGATCAGTACCGAGGAGGGGCTTTGCTCGATGGCCTGGGAGAATTTCAGGATATCGGCAGCGTCTTTTTCCCGGCGTGCAACGTCGTTGTTCAGCCGTTCCCGCATTTCATTGATGGCTTCGGTCACCATGCCCAGCTCATCGCGACGGTTGGCTGCGGTGTCCGGGCGCTCCAGCGTCAGTGGCCGGGAAAGGTTGTGCAGTGACAGGTCCCGCGTGTAGCTGGCCATGGCGGTCAGATGCCGGGTGACCAGATGCCGGAAAATCCACAGGATCAGAATCGAGATCAGGAAGATGGTGAGAAACTGGGTCACCATAATAATGGCAAGACGGTGGCGCATGCTCCGATGCAGGCGCTCCAGCCCCGCTGTTACGGTGATGCGGCCGAGCCGGAACGGGTGGTCATCCACATACACCAGGTCAAAGCTGTGGGACAGCATGCTGTCGTCGGGTGGCAGTGTACCCATCACCAGCTCGGAGTCAGGCTCGATTCTCAGGCGCAGATGGTGGATATCGGGCAGGCTCATGATGCCCTCCATCTGTGTCTGCAGGGATTTCTGGTCCAGCGCCCACAGGCTGCGGGACAGGCTGGAAGAGTAGCCGTCTTCGATAACCTCCAGCCGGTCTTCGATCTGCTGCACGTCCTGACGGTAGTCGGAAAATATCTGCAGGCCCGAGGCGAGCAGGGTCAGGGCCGAGCTGAAGAGAAGGATCCATGCCAGGAGCCTGATGGAAAGCGGAGAAGTGGTATGGAGATGTTTCAGGCGCTGCTTTAAGTCTGGCATGTATGTGACCAGGCCACCGTATGGAGTCTCTGATATTTCCGGCGCATCAGGCCAGTATAAAGCTCGGATGCTACCTCCGGATCCCTGCAGGGAACTATAGCAATACTTTGTAAAACACGCTCTGCAAATGCAGGAAAAATCAGGCAAATTGCAGGTGTGCGTCGCACTTTACAATAAAGTAATGCGAGAGCCGGTACTTGATGCAGATCAAGATGGGCCGTAGGCGACCAACGTACTCTGAATACAGATAAATTGGTAAGGGTGCAGGAGGTCCGCCATGTATACGGATGCAACGGTAATCGCCGGGATTGTGACAGTGTTGCTGATGATTGGGTTCTTTGCGGGAGTTGGTGTCTTTATTATGAAAGATATCCGAAACCACAGAGGAAAAGTGGTTGTCAGGCACAAGGAAGGCCCGGACGCTTAGCACCTTCGGGTGCTTTCGGGCAGAGAAAATTGGCGTCCCCTAGGGGGTTCGAACCCCTGTTGCCGCCGTGAAAGGGCGGAGTCCTAGGCCACTAGACGAAGGGGACGCAACGTTTTCAAAAGCTTGCCTCGTCGAGGTGGCGCGTATATTAAGTAAGAGGTTGAATGCTGTCAACGATTTTCTGGTAAAAAAATCACAGGTTTTCTTCAGACCGCCGCGCGGCTGAGTTCCTCCTGTACCACTTCACGCACCGCATCGCCCAGGTGTGGATTCCGGCCAATGGGGTCGGCCAGCCGGATGACGACGTCCAATTCTTCTTCCAGCGCCTTGATGGTCGCCGGTACGTCCTTGCGCAGGTGCCGGCCGGCCGCCAGAAACAGGGGCACAATGGTAAATGCCCGGATGCCGTTCCGGGCATCCCGGGCCACGATGCTTTGCAGAGTGGGCTCGGCCAGCTCCATATAGGCAATAACGGATCCTTCCACTGACTCCAGCGTGGGCCGGGCGAGCTGCTCGAAGGTCGCGCACCAGCGCGGATCGCTGCTGCCATGGGCGAGCAAGATGATGCGGTGGCTATTTGCCATATGGCCTCCGGAATGGTCAGATAAATTGGCAGATCCGTACTACAGTAACATGCGTTGCCCCTGGGCGGTTCCAAATGTAGCAGGGAGTGAGGGAATGTTCGATTGGAAAGAGCTTCTGGATTACTGGTTCGGACCTCTGGATGAGCAAGGGCTGCCGGATGCCTGGCACCGTAACCGCTGGTTTCGCGCCAATCGCAGGTTTGACCAGGAAATCCGGCGCCGGTTTATGTCGCTGGTGCTGTTTGCCTCGGAAGAGGGCCTGGATCACTGGCGCGCCGCCCCGGGCGGCGCGCTGGCGGAGATTATCCTGCTGGATCAGTTTACCCGGAACATATACCGCGGCGGAGCACTGGCTTTCGAGCACGACCGGGTGGCCCGGCAATTGTGTCGGCGGGCGATGGAAAAAGGACAGGATCAGCAGTTGCCGGCGGTACAGAGAGCGTTTGTGTATATGCCGTTACAGCATTCCGAGAAACTGGCCGATCAGGAGCTGGGGGTGGAGTGCTATACCCAGCTGGTGGCGAGCCAGACGGGGTTACTGAGGGAGTTTATGGGGAGCTTTCTTAAATCGGCTGAGGATCATCGCAATATCATTGCCCGGTTTGGTCGTTTCCCTCACCGCAACAAGGCGCTTGGTCGTGTATCGACCCCCGGGGAACTGGAATACCTGAAAGCAGGGTCGAGGTTCGGGCAATAATGGATGAGGTATTTTTTTGAAAAAAACAGTTGACGAGCGCCGGCCGATCGGTAGAATACGCAGCCGTTGACAGCTAATGGCTTTTAACGACCTGCGGGAATAGCTCAGTTGGTAGAGCACAACCTTGCCAAGGTTGGGGTCGCGAGTTCGAATCTCGTTTCCCGCTCCAGTTTATGATCTACAGACTTCCACCAAAGTCTGTAACTCTTTGAAAAACAGCATAAATGTTGTTTTTAGTTTCAGAAGTTTCTACTGAGATCTACCTCTCGATCAGCGCATCCCTTGGTGAACATTGCGAGGGGAATCGGATCATGGTCTGCTACCTCGCTCTCGACGGAACACACCCACGCTAACGGCTCAGAATGGAGCAACTCTGATGCAATGTGTGGGGGGCAACCTTGCGTCAGCACCACGTCCAGCTCTGAGGCTTCGTACATTTCCCAAATCTTTCCGCAGTAGCCGCAATGGACCTCGATCTCGACATCAGGGAATCGAGTCGAGCACACCTGCAGGATGTCTGGTTAGCCGGAGGCCACGTCGAAAGCTCGGCTATGAGATAGATATTCTTAATTCCGTAACAAAACTTCCTGAAGAATATGACGAATTTGGTCAGGGCTACTGGAAGAAGCTCTCGCATTTATAATTCGAGCGTTATGTCATAAACGATTGGGCTGCATAAGCCTGGGGTCTCCGCTATGTCCACACTGGAGAGATTTTCGCCGTTACTGTTCCTGCTCATGTGGAGTAGCGGAGCAATTTTCGTGAAGCTTGGCCTTGAGGACGCATCGGTTTGGGTGTTCCTTGCGATACGCTCGGCTGGCGCAGCGCTAGCTTTGTTGATTGCCAGCTGGCTGTTTGCGTGGCCTAAATGGGGGCCGGGCGTTCTGAAAGTCCCGTTGCGTTCTGTATACCAGGCATTCGCTATAGGGTTGGTACTCCAGGTCGGATACCAGACAACCTATTTCTTCTCGCTCGATAAAGGATTAGCACCCGGCGTGCTGGCTATCATCCTCGGCTTGCAGCCTATCCTCACCTCCGTTTTTGCTCAGGACAGGGTCGATATCAAAGGGTATGCCATATTACTGGTTGGGTTGGCAGGATTAATCATCGCGGTGGTCGGAGCCAGAGAGGTCGGATCTGTCACGCCGCTGGGCGTGGTGTACGGCATCTTGTCAGTACTGGCGATCAGCATTGGCTCGATCCTGCAAAAACGGGCGAACGTACAACCTCTTGCATCGGCATTTTACCAGACCATTGCCGCTGCGGTTGTATTCATTGCTCTCCTGCCTCTTGTTCCAGTGCGGCTGGAGATCACGGCTCAATTTGTCCTATCCGCAACCTGGATGATTCTGGTCGTTTCCACACTGGCTGTGCTATTGCTGTTCTATATGCTTACAAGAGGAGCTGCTAGCAAGGTAAGCGTGCTGTTCTACATGGTTCCGGTCGTAACGATCGCTCTCGACTACCTCGTGTTCGGGACGGCGATAAGTCTCACTACTTTGGCAGGTGCTTCGCTGGTCGTAGTATCGGTAGTATATTTCAACCGGATGATGGGCCAGGGCAAACAACCCGAAGCCCCGGGCGCATCAGCGCTTGTTCCGAAGCCGGGTAGCCAACGCCCTCGCTGATCCTTCCGACGGCTTTCCGGGAGCTATCGTCTCGAACGAGCTGGTCTTCGCCTGGAAGACCTTTCTTTATTTCAGGCTGTCCTCCAGATAGCGTCCTGGCCTGGCCATCATGCGCGCACCCAGGGCCATGGGGATGACGCTTGCAACGTAGACCCAGAGCGGCGCCGCCCAGGTTCCGGTCATCGCGTACAGCCAGCCGCCCAGCAAGGGCCCCAGTGTGCCGGCTAAATAACCGATCCCCATGGCAAACCCTGCAATGGCCGTAGAGCCGGCGGGCGTACGCGAGCGCAGGTTGAACATGGCAATGGCCAGGGGGAAGGCGCCACCGGCGAGCCCGGCCACCAGTGCCATCAGCCATGCCGGGCCGATACCGAACAGGATGCCGAGATAGCCCAGCGGGCCTGACGCCGCCAGGGCAATGGCCAGACCGGTCGGGTTGTTCAGTTTATTGGCGATCAGCGGCGTGATCAGGGCCATGGGCAGGGTAACGAAGGTGTATACCGAAAATGCCAGCGCGGCAGCCTCCCGGTCCATGCCCAGATACTGCTGAAAGATGGTGGGCATCCAGGCGAGCATGGCATAGATATTCAGCGAGGCCATGGCATAGAAAAGGGCCGTGCCGGCGGCGACCGGGTTGGTTATCAGTTGCCGCAGACCCAGCCCGGAACCGGTCGGCTCGCCGGTGGTGGCCTGTGTGTCAGCGGCCCGGGCATTGCGCAGCTTGAGCAGCTGGATTGCCCAGGGAACGATGGCAATCAGTGAGATCAGTCCCCAGGACGCCAGCGAGGCCTGCCAGCCCCAGACATTGGCGACCGGTATAGAGGTCATTGCAGGTAAGGTCGCACCACCCTGCATTAGCAGTGCAAACACGGTGACCATGACCGCCTGCCGGTCCGGGAAATACTTTTTCACCAGTGGCGCACCAACCACATTGCCTATCCCCATACCGAACAGGGCAACCGCACTGAGCAGAATGAAGAGTTGGGGGCTGTCAACATAGGGTCGCACCAGCCCGCCCAGCGCGGCGATGCTCACCGCGATCAGGGCGGCGCTTTCGGTCCCTAGGCGCCGCACGATCAATGGTGTCAGAAAGCCTGCTGCCCCAAAGCACAGGGTTGGCAGCATGCCAATCACGGTCGCCCCGGCGGTGCCTATGCCCAGTGTCTGGCGCACGTCGGTCAATAGCGGTGACAGACCGGTTACTGCATAGCGCAGGCTGATGCCCAGTAAGACAATGCCGATCAGTACAGCAGCCCGGCCCTGCCACAGGGGCTGTCTGGCGGGTGCCGGGGTGGCGTCCAGGTCTGGTTGCGCCATGGTCAGCTGGCTGCCTTGGAGTCGCCGTCGATAGGGAATATCTGGCCTGAGATGCTGCGGCCATGGGGTCCGGTCAGGAAAAGCACCAGTGCGGCAATATCTGCCGGGTCAACAAAACGCTTGATGGACTGGTTGTCCAGTGCCAGCTCGGTTTCTTCTTCTACGGTACGGCCGGATACCTTGGCGCGCCCTTCGAACACCGACTGAAGGCGCGGGCCGTCCACGGCGCCGGGATGGATACTGTTGGCGGTGATGCCCAGTGGCCCGAGTTCCAGCGACAGGGTTTTGGTAAAGCCGACCAGCCCCCACTTGGTGGTGGAGTAGGCAACCCGGTTGGCATAGCCGAAGCGCCCGGCGAGGGAGGACATAACGATGATCGACCCGGCATCGGACTGCTTGAGCAGCTCGATCGCCCGCTGGGTCACCAGAAAGGTGCCGGTCAGGTTGATGCCGAGCACGGCCTGCCAGGTATCTGAAGGGTACTCGCTGACCGGCGCCGTGGCGCCTGCGATACCTGCGTTGTTGATCAGTACGTCCAGCCCGCCCAACTGGCTCTGAACATCGTTGAACAGGGTGTCCAGATCCTCGGGCTTGCTGACATCGCCCACGCTGCCGGTGATCTCCGGATGCTGGCTGGTGATTCGCTCGACCGCCTCGGCGTTGATGTCGGCAATATGTACGCGGGCACCGTTTGCGACGTAAGCCTGGGCAATGGCCCAGCCGATACCACCGGCACCCGCAGTAATCAGAACGCGTTGGGACATATCTGTATCTCCTTGAATCCGCCAGGGTGAAAGGACACAAATTCACTATAGGTGCTCGGTGTAAAAGTGCACGGGCCTGTAGGGAAATTGCGTGTCAGGTTTGTTACTTACCTCCGTTCTGTCATGTAGTCACGCGGATTGCCGTGCCTGCGGATATCTTCTACTATCCGGTGAGTCTGCCACCGCCAAGGAAAAGCCTGATGCGCCTTGTTAGTTCTGCTGTTTCAGCCGCCCTGCTGGGTTTCTGCATTCTGTTCAGCGCTGCAAGCGCGGCCATGGCGGCCTCGACCCATGTGGCGGTCGCCGCCAACTTCACCGATGCGGCCACCGGGATTGCCGCTGCCTTCGCCGAGGCCACCGGGCACGAAGCCGTGCTGTCCTTTGGTGCTACCGGTCAGTTCTACACCCAGATTACTCAGGGTGCGCCTTTTGACGTCTTCCTCGCGGCGGATGATCAGCGTCCGGCCCGAGCTGTGGCCGAGGGTCATGGCGTGGATGGCACAGTCTTCACCTACGCCATCGGCCAGCTGGTGCTTTACTCGGCAGACGAGGGCAAGGTCACCGGGGCCGAAACGCTGCAGGCCGGTGACTTTAGCAAACTGGCCATCGCCAATCCGGAAACCGCGCCCTACGGCCAGGCCGCTGTGGAGACCCTGACCACCTTGGGCATCTACGACACGCTCAAGCCGAAGCTGGTCCAGGGCCAGAACATTGGCCAGGCCTACCAGTTCGTTGCTACCCGCAACGCCGAGGTTGGCCTGGTTGCACTGGGTCAGATCTCCCAGAGCGAAGCGGGTTCGCGCTGGGTGGTTCCCCAGGAGTTGTACGAGCCCATCCGCCAGGATGCCGTGCTGTTGAGCAGGGGGGCTGACAACCCGGCGGCTGCGGCCTTCCTCGAATTTCTCAAGGGTGACGAAGCCAGTGCCATCATCGAACAATACGGTTACGCGCTGGATCGCTGAACCCTGACATGAGGTGTGCATGCTGACAGCGGAGTTGTGGCAGCCGATCCGGCTGACGCTGGAACTGGCGGGGCTGACCACGATTCTGCTATTGATCGTGGGCACGCCGATTGCGTGGTGGCTGGCGCACTCGCGCTCACGCTTCAAGGAAGTGGTGGCAACCATAGTGGCACTGCCGCTGGTGCTGCCACCGACGGTGCTCGGCTTCTACCTGCTGATCCTGTTCAGCCCCGACAATCCCGTAGGCGGGGCCTGGCTCTCGCTCACCGGCGACACCCTGAGCTTTTCCTTCAGCGGCCTGGTGCTGGCCTCCGTGCTCTATTCCTTCCCCTTTGTCGTGCAACCGCTGCAGGCGTCCTTCGCCCAGGTGGGACGCGCGCCGCTGGAGGCGGCGGCGACACTCGGCGCCGGGCCGCTCGACCGCTTCCTCAGCATCGCCTCGCCGCTCGCGCGCCAGGGCTATCTCACCGCCACCGTGCTCGGCTTCGCGCATACGCTGGGCGAGTTCGGCGTGGTGTTGATGGTGGGCGGCAACATTCCCGACCGCACCCGCGTGGTGTCGATCGCCATCTACGAGCACGTGGAAATCCTCGACTACACACAGGCGCACGTGCTGTCGGCGGGGCTGGTGATCTTTTCCTTCCTGGTGCTGCTGCCGGTGTACGCGTTCAACCGCCACGCGAGGCTGCTGTGATGCGCCTGGAACTGGACTGCCGCCTGGTCTTCGAGGACTTCCGCCTCGAGGTGCGCGAGTCGATCGAGATGCGGGGCATCGTCGGCCTGTTCGGCCCCAGCGGCTG